>JAOXRT010000027.1 GCA_025800365.1 Cellvibrionaceae bacterium
CTTGATCAATATCGATTTCATTCGACAAGGGCAAGCAATGAGAACCGTATTGCAGGTTGGCTTACTTCGCCCTGACGATAACTAATCATGTCTCACTTTCATCGCGGACACGACTGGATTGAAGAGCTGCCGCTTGCCGCACAAGAGAAAATTCGACAGCGTATGCAGCGGCGCGAGCTAGAAAGCGGGCAGCCTCTCTACCAACCTGGCGATCAAGCACAGGCTCTATTCCAGGTAGAAAGCGGCTTAATCGTTCTAAAGCGCAGCAATAAAGAAGGTGAAGAATACCTCGCAACCTTTCACGGCCCTGGCGAATGTTTTGGTGAAATCCCTCTGCTCGCCAAAGAATCAAAACGCGGTTTTAACGCAGTAGCTCGCGGCAATACAGTATTACTCAGTCTCAGCCAAAGCGACTTTTACGAACTGAGCCAACAGCACCCAGAAATTTTTCCCCAGCTCACCCAAAAACTTTGCGAAATTATTACTAGCTTATTGAATCAAGTTGAATCGCTGTCCCAAGCCAGTCTAAAGCAGCGCCTCGCTAATTTAATTGTTGATGCAGCAGAGCGCCACGGCAAAGAAGAAAAAGACGGCATCAGCATTAATATCCCACTATCGCAAACCGATATTGGCAATATGCTTGGCGCCACTCGGCAAAGCGTTCAACGAGAGTTAAAACCTTGGCGAGATCAGGGCTGGATCGGACGCAGCAGCGGAAGATTATTGATTCATCATCTCGACGAAATTCGCAAGCTCGCTGTTTAAGGCCGCGAACTAAACCTATAAACCAGGCCTATAAACCAATCCTATAAAACAAGTCTGGAAAATTTAAACTGAGCAAACAGGGCAATCTGCTTTTTTAGGCAGGCGCAAACTTTGCCAACTTAGATCTCTAGCATCAAATCGCTTCATTTCCCCAACAGCAAGCGGTCCCTCCAGTAAACTTCGCAATGCCATTAAGGCTTGCATGCTACCAATCACCCCCAATAAGGGTGATAACACCCCCTCTTCTGCACAACGTCGCCCCTCATCACCATCATCGTCGTAAAGACAGGCGTAACAAGGTGAACTTTCCTGTGCGGGATCAAAGGCCAGCAATTGACCATCCATAGCAATAGCCGAAGCTGAAACCCAGGGCTTTTTCGTTTTCACACAAGCTTGGTTTATCGCAAAGCGAGAAGAAAATCGATCCGTGCAATCCAACACCACATCCACCGCAGCAAAATGTTCAGCAAAAGATTCGGCTGAGAGACTGGCATTGATTTCATGCACTTGAACATCGGCATTTAAATCACGAATAGTTGCAGCAGCAGAAGAAACCTTGGCTTTACCAATGCTACTAAAGCGATGAGCAATTTGACGTTGCAAGTTACTTAGCTCTACAACATCAAAGTCAAACAAACTTAACTGCCCGACACCCGCCGCCGCCAAGTACATCGCCACAGGCGAGCCCAAACCACCTAAGCCGACAATGGCGACATGTGATGCCAATAATTTTTGCTGGCCTGCGATATCAATCTCAGGCAATAGAATATGGCGGCTGTAACGCAGCAACTGCTCATCGTTCATTGGCTTCTACCGTTGATAGTCATATTAACTTTACGCTCACGAACTCAAATCGCACAACAAAGCTTATACCGAAAACAGAATTTTCATTCTATAGCCTGAACGAGCAAGCTCTAAGGCCAACGCGCAAAACTGATTCGTTCATGCCCTGCAATATCTTCACGACTGGCAACATCCACAAAACCCCGCTGAGACAACAGCTCACGCACCAAAGCCGCTTGCTGATACCCGTGCTCTAATAATAGATAGCCACTCGAGTTTAAGTAAGATGGGGCCTGCTGAATAATGAGTTTGAGATCCGCCATGCCCTCATCATCTGCAATCAAAGCCGATAATGGCTCAAATCGAACATCACCTTCCTGCAGGTGAGGGTCAATAGGATCAATATATGGCGGATTACTAACAATTAAATCAAAGCTCGAATCCGTGTCTATTGCAGAAAACCAAGAGCTCTGCAGAAACCGTACATTTTGAATATTGTTTGCGATTCGATTTCGCTCGGCCAAAGCCACCGCATCAACGCTCAGATCTACCGCTAATAATTGGCAAGATGCCCACTCGCTCGCCAAGGCCAAGGCAATTGCTCCTGTCCCTGTCCCCAAATCCAGTGCGTAATCGGCGCCACTAGGAAAACAATCTAAAGCCTGCTCTACCAGAGTTTCAGTATCAGGCCTTGGAATTAAGGTACTGCTGTTTACCTCGAGAGTAAGATCCCAAAAATCTCGCTTTGCAATAATATGAGCGACTGGCTCACCGTTTATGCGGCGCTCCAGCGCCTCTTGGAAGTGCTTTAGCTGCTCTTCACTGAGCTGCTTTTCAGGCCAAGTAAATAAATAACTGCGCTCACAGTCCAGGCAATGGCATAAGAGCAGCTCCACATCGAGCTGAGCCGTATCGCTATTGGGCAACTGCTGGCGAGCTCGACCCAGCAGTTCAGCAATGCTGTTCAAAATCAGCCTCGCTTAGGATTTGCTAAACAAAAGTTATTCGGCCAAAGCCGCTAACTGATCGGCCTGGTATTCATTCACCAGAGGCTGAACCACATCATCCAAGCGCCCCTCCATAACCTCTGCCAACTTGTACAGAGTCAGATTAATACGATGATCAGTCACTCGGCCTTGTGGGTAGTTATAGGTGCGAATTCGTTCTGAACGATCACCACTGCCTACCAAGTTACGGCGCTCATCGGCGATTTCTTGGGCAGCTTTCTCAGCTTGGGCATTGTTTAAACGTGCCGCCAACAAAGACATGGCCCGCGCCTTATTTTTATGCTGAGAACGCTCATCCTGACACTCCACGACTACGCCGGTTGGAATGTGGGTGATGCGAATAGCCGAATCGGTTTTGTTCACGTGCTGACCGCCCGCACCGGAGGCCCGGAAAGTATCGATACGCAAATCGCCCTTATTGATATTAACCTCTTCGGTCTCATCGGCTTCGGGCATTACCGCCACAGTACAAGCCGAAGTGTGCACACGCCCCTGCGATTCCGTTTCCGGCACACGCTGAACTCGGTGAGCGCCAGATTCAAACTTTAACTGAGAATAAACGCCTTGACCTGAAACCCGGGTAATAATTTCTTTAAAGCCACCATGATCGCCTTCATTCTGGCTCATGATTTCTACTCGCCAGCCTCGGGTTTCGGCATACTTACTATACATACGGTACAAGTCGCCAGAAAAAATAGCTGCCTCATCACCACCAGTTCCTGCGCGAATTTCCAAGAACACGTTTTTATCGTCATTTGGATCCTTCGGCAGCAAAAGCTTTTGCAACTCAAGCTCCATTGGCTCCAACTGAGACTCAGCTTCTTTTAGCTCTTCCTGCGCCATCTCGCGCATATCCGCATCACCATCTTTCAACAACATTTTGGCTTCTTCAATATCTTCCAAAATGGTGGTGTAGCGCTCATAACATTTTACGACCGGCTCAATTTCGGCGTATTCCTTAGATAATTCACGAAAGCGATTTTGATCCGCAATCACATCACCATCACTGAGCAGAGCACCCACTTCTTCGTAGCGATCTTGCAAATGGTCTAATTTATCTAAAATGGACTGTTTCATAATTCAGCTAAACTCTCAGAAATTTATCGGCGAGCTTTCAGCTCACCAATAGCGCAAGGCGCTATTTAGATGATTCTTTTGATATATCTATACCCAACAACTCTTGCGAAATATCGATCACTTCAGCACGACCATCAGCACTGGCCTGTTTTAATTTAGTTGTTGGCGAATGAATAAGTTTGTTTGTTAACGAGCGCGCAAGTTGTGTCATTGCTTGCGCAGCATCCGTACCCGACTCTAAAGCCCGCAAGGCTTTTTCCAGTTCTTTATCTCGCAACTGCTCGGCTTGCTGTCGGTAAGCTTTAATAGTCGACACTGCCTGTAAGGCACGCATCTCAGCTTGATACTGGGCAACCCCTTCAGCGACGATTAGTTCAGCTTTTTTCGCCTCATGCTCACGGGACTTGCGGTTCTCATCGATTACCGCGCGCAGATCATCAACGGTGTACAAATAGACATCATCAAGCTCATCAACCTGAGCCTCAATGTCTCTCGGCACCGCGATGTCTACCATAAACATGGGTTTGTGCCGACGCTTTTTCAAGGCCGTTTCTACGGCGCCCTTTCCAAGCAAAGGCAGCTGACTGGCCGTTGAGGAAATAACAATATCCGCTCGATGCAATTGCTCGGGAATATCAGCCAATAAAATCGCTTCTGCGCCCAGCTCTTCAGCCAGCCCCTTGGCGCGCTCCAAGGTGCGGTTGGCAACGATCAGTTTTTTGATGCCATTATTATGCAGGTGCCGAGCAACCAATTCGATAGTTTCCCCGGCGCCAATCAATAGGGCGGTATCTTCTTTCAGGTCGGAGAAAATTTGCTGAGCCAGACTAACTGCCGCAAACGCGACCGAAACAGGGTTCGCACCAATTTCAGTTTCGCTGCGCACCCGCTTAGCGATATTAAAGATTTGCTGAAAACCATAGTGCAAACCTCGGCCCACCGAACCCGCCTCGGTTGCATCAGCATAAGCAGATTTCATCTGCCCCAAAATTTGCGGCTCACCCAAGACCAAAGAATCCAAACCTGCGGCTACTCGCATCATATGCTCAATAGCTTCAGCATCTTGTAACACATAGTGATAGGGCTCTAAAGAAGCTCGAGCCAGCTCATGATAATCACCCAGCCACTGCAACACATCAGCACCAAGCAATTCACCCCAAGCGTATAATTCGGTGCGATTACAGGTCGACAAAATGGCCGCCTCTTCGATTGCCAAGCTGTCGCACATAGACTTAAGCGCCCCTGCGATATTGCCAGGGGCAAAGGCCACTCGCTCACGGATATCTACCGGGGCGGTGTTATGATTGATGCCTAATGCGATGAGCATGACGACCTTTTACTACAGCAGAGACTTGAAAACAGCCCGCTATTGTCCCCTAAAGCCAGCCCCAAGGCCAGCTCAGCGGATAACAATAAGCCTCTAAAATCAAAGCGATTAGTGCTCAAGGGCACTAAGTTGCTATAGTAAGGCCTATAGTAGAATATTGGCCTTATTGGGCCCTAGCCGAACACGAGCATAAGTAGTGAGCAAAAGACATATAGTAATCGCCGGCCTTATCAGCCTCGGCCTAAGCGCCTGCAGCCAGCAACCTCAGCCGGAGCATATCCCAGTCAGCCCAGTGGCTGAACCCGCAGCCGCTCCCGAATTGCCAGCAAAGCCTTTTGCCCAAGATACCCTGTACTCGCTATTAGTTGCAGAATTCGCAGGCCGTCGCGGTAATACCGATATCGCTCTCGATAACTACCTAGAACAAGCGCAACAAACGCGCGATATCGGCCTGGCCAAGCACAGTACACAAATTGCACGCCAGCTACGCAAAAGCAAAGCCAGCTTAGAGGCGGCTCTTTTATGGAGCCAACTTGAGCCCAGCAGCGAAGAGGCTTTGTTTATTGCAACCACCGAGCTAATCAATGCCCGACGCTTTGTTGAGGCCTTAGAATATTCGAGAAAACTGGAATTACGTGGCAACCAAGCTCTACACCTGACGGTTGCCAGTCAAGCCAGTAACAGCGAAGGCGCACAGATCGGCATCATGGCCGAGCAGCTACAGATGTGGCTAGACGAAGATGGCGATGACAAAGAGCTTTTAACGGCGCTCGCCATATTACTGCAACAGCAAGCCCCCGAAGAATCCATGAAGCTTGCCAAACGCGCGCTAGCAATCGATCCAGACTATACCAGCGCCGCCATGGTTGAGGTGAAATCGCTACAGCGATTAAACCAGCTTGAGCAAGCTCAAAAGCGCTTAGGCGAATTGCTAGAACAGCAACCCAACAATAAGCGCCTACGAGTACAATATGCTCGCCTAATGGCGAACATCGACTTACCCTCTTCCGAACAAGAGTTTGCCGCCCTACACCGAGACTACCCCAAAGATACCGAGTTACAACTGGCTTATGCCCTGGTGCTTTATGAGCAAGGCAAGACCGATGCCGCCGAAGAGCAATTCAGCTTGCTTTTGGATTACGAACAAAGCTATTCCATGGCGAACTATTATTTAGGCCGAATTGCCATGAATCGCCAGCAACCCCATGTAGCAATGGGTTATTTTGATGAGGTTCAACCTGGCGACCCTAACTTCCTGCCAGCTTGGGTCTTCCGTAGCGATATACTGATCGAACAAGGACAAAGCGAAGCCGCTATCAAATTGCTGCAAAGCTCCGCCAGACAGTTTCCAAAATTAGCGCAACGCTTTTTACTGGTAACCGTAGAATCCCTGAATAAATACGGCCAAAGCGAGCTGTCTGTTGAAATGCTCAACCAAGCACTTGCCAGCGATCCGCAAAATCGCCACTTGTTATACGGCCGCGCCATGAGCTTTGAAAAGCAAGATAATATTGCTGCGATGGAAGCCGACCTGCGCGCAATACTGCAAAACAAACCCGATAACGCCAGCGTATTAAATGCACTGGGCTACACCCTCGCAACCCGCAGCGATCGACAGGACGAAGCTTTTGAACTGATAAGCAAAGCCTTTAAACTAAACCCTAAAGATCCAGCCATTATCGACAGCATGGGCTGGATTGAATATCTGCGCGGCAACCTTGAAAGCGCGCTAGGATTTTTACGCCAAGCAATGAATGCCTACCCCGACCATGAGATAGCGGCCCATTTAGGTGAAGTCTTATGGCAGCTCGGCCGCTCGGAAGAAGCCCAAAACATTTGGCAACAGGGCTTCAAACTGCACCCTGGCAGTGAAATTCTGCAAGAAACTATCCAACGCCTAAACGCCAAAATGCCGCAGCCCTAAGAGCGAATAAATGACAAAACTTTATAGCGCGGCGAAGCTATTGCTGCTTGCCTTGTTTCTATCGGCTTGTAGCAATATCAGCCAACAGCCAAGTAATAACAATCAAAGCCCAAGCTTTGCCAATAGCAGTGCAGAGCAAGAGGCGCGCCAGGCATTGCTCAGCCCTTTAAGCAAATGGCGCATGCGAGGAAAAATTGGCCTGCGCAGCCCCCAGCAAAACGGCTCAGGCTTTATCGACTGGCAACAAGATGGCGAGCAATTTCGCCTACAGGTTAGCGGCCCACTGGGCCAAGGCAGCACGGTAATAGCCGGCAACAAGCATGAACTCAGCATCCAAGACGAAGAGATTATCAACAACCCTCAAGCGCAAGCCGAGCAAGCTTTAGGCTGGCCATTACCACAACAACAAATGCCATACTGGGTTCGCGGCTTAGCCGCCCCCAATACAGGCAGCCAAAGCGAGTGGTCAGAAGGCTTATTGCAAAAATTACAGCAAGGCGGCTGGGATATCGAATACCTGCGCTATAGCCGTCACCGCATTCCCCTGCCCGAAAAGATCAAATTAAAGCGCGGCGACATTCAACTGACCCTTGTGGTTAAGCGGTGGCAGTAATGCAAGAGCAACACATTAGCTTGGCCGCGCCCGCCAAACTCAATCTCTTCTTGCATATTCTTGGACAAAGAGCCGATGGCTACCATGAACTACAAACTGCCTTTCAGCTGCTGGATCATGGTGATCGGCTAGATTTAACGCTGCGCCAAGACAATGAGATTAACGTAGAGCCCGCAATCCCAGGGCTCGCCGTACAGGACAATCTAGTATTTAAAGCGGCCAAATTGCTGCAGAGCCATTGCCTGCAAAAACAAGGTGCCGACATCTATTTACACAAGATATTACCGGCCGGCGGAGGCATCGGCGGAGGCAGTAGCGACGCCGCCAGCACTCTAGTCGGACTGAATTATTTGTGGCAATGCGGGCTCAATAAAAAACAGCTTTGCGAGCTTGGCCTAAGCCTCGGGGCGGACGTTCCAGTCTTCATTAACGGCCAAACGGCATGGGCCGAAGGTGTCGGCGAACAATTGCAAGCCCTTGAATTAGAAGAGAAATGGTATTTAGTGCTTGCACCAAACTGCCATGTTTCTACCGCTGAAATTTTTTCAAATAAATGTTTGACAAGAGACAGTTCGGCCATTACAGTAGCGGCCTTTCTTGAGCAGGGTGGTCGAAACGATTGCCAGCAGCTGGTCAGTTCACTCTATCCAGAAGTGGCTGAAGCACTCAACTGGCTTAGTCAGTTTGCACCAGCTAAAATGACAGGAACAGGTGCTTGTGTATTTGCCAGCTTCGATGATCAATCATCAGCTGAGTCCATATTCAAGCAACGACCAGAACACCTAGAAGGTTTTATTGCCAAAGGTATTCAAGAGTCACCTATCCTAGCATTTATATGATGCTCAACACCTTTACTGGGGTGTAGCCAAGCGGTAAGGCAGCGGGTTTTGATCCCGTCATGCGAAGGTTCGAATCCTTCCACCCCAGCCATCTTTTCTTCTGATAAACGCTAATTAATCCAACAATTATCTCTTTTATCCCCCTTTAAAACACGGTAGAATGCGCGCCCCTGATTTCGCCTGTTGCCACAAGCCAGGCTGATTAACCGTGAACTCCAACGCTAAGGAATTACCGTGGCCGATTTAATGGTTTTTACCGGGAACGCAAACCCGGAATTAGCAAAGAAGATTGTTAGCCGTCTAGGCATCCCTCTAGGTGACGCGACAGTAAGCCAGTTCTCCGATGGCGAGATTGCGGTAGAAATTAATGAAAACGTGCGTGGTCGCGATGTTTTCGTGGTGCAGTCCACTTGCGCACCAACCAACGATAACCTGATGGAACTGATCGTAATGGTTGATGCCTTACGTCGAGCGTCCGCAGGTCGAATTACCGCCGTTGTACCTTACTTCGGCTATGCTCGCCAAGATCGTCGCGTACGTTCTTCTCGAGTACCTATTAGCGCCAAGGTAGTGGCCGATATGATGGTAGGCGTTGGGGTAGACCGCGTATTGACGGTTGACCTTCATGCCGAGCAGATTCAGGGCTTCTTCGACGTACCAGTGGATAACGTCTACGCATCACCAGTATTGCTAGACGACATTAATCGTCAGAAGTATGAAAACTTGGTGGTTGTATCACCAGATATCGGCGGTGTAGTTCGCGCCCGTGCCGTTGCCAAGCAACTGGATGTCGACCTAGCGATCATCGATAAGCGTCGCCCAAGCGCCAATGTGGCCGAGGTGATGAACCTGATTGGTGAAGTAGATGGCCGTACCTGTTTGCTCGTTGACGATATGGTTGATACGGCGGGAACACTTTGTAATGCCGCTGCCGCGCTTAAAGAGCAAGGCGCAACTAAAGTGGTTGCCTACTGTACTCACCCAGTACTGTCTGGCAATGCACTAAAGAATTTAAGCAACTCTATTTTGGATGAGATGGTTGTCGCCGACTCTATCCCTCTGAATAAAGACATTGAAAAGCTGGGCACTGTTCGTCAGCTGACTCTTTCAGGCATGCTAGCCGAAGCTATGCGCCGCCTGGCCAATGAAGAGTCGCTGAGCGCCATGTTTCGCTAACAGGCCAGCAGGAAAAGATTTGCTTGCGAGCATTTAGCACGCAAGCAAAAACGCAAAGCTTTCGAGCCTTGCATTACCACTCCCAGCTATAAAGCCGGGATTTCATAAGCCCACTGCAATTCTGGTCGCGGAGAGCAGTGGTAGACAGATTGAGGAAATATCATGTCTGAAGATTTTAAATTGAATGCCCAAGCCCGTGACGTGCAGGGAAAAGGTGCGAGCCGCCGCCTGCGTCGTCTGGAAGGTAAAGTTCCTGCTATCGTTTACGGTGGTAAGAAGAAGCCTACCAACATCACCGTTGCTCACAACGAGTTGATTAAGCACTTAGAAAACGAAGCGTTTTACTCTCACATCATCGAGCTAGACATCGATGGCAAAACTGAGAACGTAATTCTAAAAGACTTGCAGCGTCACCCAGCCAAAGCCTTGGTTATGCACGCTGATTTCTTGCGCGTTTCTAAGACCAAGAAGTTCAAGACTACTGTACCTCTACACTTCATCAACGAAAATACTTGTGAAGCTGTTAAGCTACAGGGCTGCACCATTGCTCACAGCATGACTGAACTTGAAATCACTTGCTTGCCAGCCAACCTACCTGAGTTCATCGAAGTTGATTTCGCTGGCGTAGAAGCCGGTGCGGTAATCCACATTTCTGATTTGACTCTACCTAAGGGTGTTGAGTCTGTAGCTCTAAGCCACGGCGCTGACCACGATCTAACTGTTGCGATCGTAAACAAGCCTAAAGGCGCTGCTGCTGAAGAAAGTGAAGAAGAAGGCGGTGAAGAAGCTGCCGAGTAATCGACACTCTTCTCTCTCCAAAAAAGCCGGCTTATGCCGGCTTTTTTACGCCTATAGCTTTGGCCCCTGACATACCAAGCATTCCAGCTGCAACTATCGCGCACAGCTACTTTCTTATAGACTGGCTCTTTTCAAGGCTGGGAACCCCCGATGATTAGAATAATTCTTCTTTGCTGCTGTTTTGCAGCCGCAAACTCTTATGCAGACGCCAAAGAAGCGGTCAATAACACCTTAGACAGATTCCACCAATATGCCGCCGAGGCAAATGGTAAAGCCTACTTTGAACTAATGAGCGAAGACATGGTTTACCTTGGCACCGATGCTAGCGAGCGCTGGAGCAAAGACGATTTTAAAGGCTACGCATTACCTTATTTCAACAAGGGCCGAGGTTGGCTGTATACCGCAAAAGAACGCCATATCATTATCAGCAAGGATGGTAAAATGGCTTGGTTTGATGAGCTACTATGGAATAAAAAATATGGTTTAGTGCGTGGCTCAGGTGTACTCAGCCTTGAAAAGGAAGGGGAACAAGAAAGCTGGAAATTCAGGCAGTATAATCTCGCCTTTCCAATCCCCAATGCATTAGCTGGCGAAGTAGTCGCTAAAATTAAACAGCACAAATAGCCTATGAAAACGATTATTTTCTACCTGGCCCTAGTAGCCTCTGCCGCTGGAATATTGGTAGCCATTGCCGCACTCGCGGGCTTTGGCGGAAATAGCAAGACTGAGACCGCCGTGTTTCTAAGCTTGATGTTCGCAGTAAGTAATGCCGCCATTGCCTATTCAGTTCATATGATCCGAAAAGGCAAAGATATTGGGCATAAAGCTTATCCGGCCAGCCTCGTTTCTTTATTATTAGTGATTTTAATGATTTACCGCTGGTGGTCCGTTTAACCAGCTCAAGGAATATTATGAACAACCCTATTCGTATGATTGTCGGCCTTTGCAATCCCGGCACTGAATATGATGGCACCCGCCACAATGCCGGCGCCGATTTTGTTGACGAACTGGCTCGCCAATACGCTGGACAACTTAGCCCCGAAAGTAAGTTTTACGGCGAAGCTGGCCGCATTAATGTCGGAGGCAAAGACATTCGCTTATTAAAGCCAACAACCTTTATGAATAGAAGCGGCCAGTCCGTAAGCGCGATGGCAAAGTTCTTTAAAATTGCTCCGGAAGAAATCCTAGTCGCCCACGACGAACTCGATATGGACCCGGGCGTCGCCAAACTCAAAATAGGTGGCGGCCACGGCGGCCACAATGGCTTACGGGATATCATCAAAGCCCTTGGCAACAACAATAACTTCGCTCGCCTGCGCATCGGTATTGGCCACCCAGGCAATGCAAAAGAAGTGGCTAACTATGTTTTAAAGCGTCCATCTGGTAGCGATAAACAAGCGATCGATGATGCCATTTATGAAGCCAGCAAGGTGTTACCTACAGCGGCAGCCGGCCAATGGAATGAAGCCATGAAAGAGCTACACAGCAAGTAATCTTCCCCTTCACTGGAAAGCTAGTCCTTTAGTGCTATTTTTAATTAATTGCCTAAGCACTAAAGGATTTAGTTGTAGTGAAAAAGCTAGTAATTGCCCTAATGGCTCTGGGCATCTGCTCCCGTCCCTCTGTAGCTCAAGATTTAATTCCCAATGACTTGGATATTGTCAGCCTGAATGATGCTGGCGATATTGCTGACAACCACGCTGACAACCCTGCCATTTCCGACAACGGTCGATTTATAGCCTTTCAATCGGCCGCAACAAACTTAGCCGCGGGCCACGGCGGCTTTACCGACATCTACCTCAGAGATCGTCAAAACAACAGCACCATCCGCATTAGCCAAGGCCTTGCAAACAGCCCAAGTAACGGAGATTCCACGCGCCCAGCAATCACTCCTGACGGACGCTTTATCGCTTTTACATCGCTAGCCTCTAATCTAGTCGCAAGCGATAGCAACGCCAGTAAAGATGCCTTTGTATACGACCGAATAAATAACAGCCTCGTTAGAGTTAGCGTTCGTAGCGATGGCAACGAAGGTAGCCAAGATACCGGAGATCAAGTATCAATTTCCGATGACGGCCAACTCCTTACTTTTATAGGCGGCGGCGACCTAGCTACACCCGCCGCAGCAAACAATGAACATGTCTACCTACACAACCGCAGCACAGGTCAAACCACTCTGGTAAGCCAAGCTTCTGGAACAGAGGGCAATGGCGCCTCAAGGCGGCCGTATATTGAAGGCTCAGGTAATCACATCATTTTCATCTCTGAAGCCAGCAACCTCGTAGCTGGCGACAGCAATGGCATAGGCGATATTTTTAGCTGCGAAGTTAGTAGCGGAACCATGAGCCGAGTCAGCCTTACAGTAGGCGGTAGCGAAATCACTGACCTAGCGTCAAACTTTCGCCCCATCATTGCCGCCAATGGCCGCATCAGTGCAATGATTCACCCCTCCAGTCAAATGCTGCCCAGTGATAGCAACGGCCGACGAGATATCATTATTCACGATAATAGCAACGGCCAAAATACGGCTGTTAGTCAACACAGCAATGGAAGCCTTGGCAATCACAATAGTGCTGGCTCAGCAATTAGTGAGGACGGGCGCTTTATCAGTTTTTGGTCGGACGCTAGCAACCTGGTAGACAATGATACTAACGCCAGTCGTGATGCCTTTTTATACGACAGGGAGAATCAAAACACCTTTCGCATCAACCTTAGCAGCAGCGGCCAGGAAGCTGATGGCACAAGCTCCCAAACGGATATCTCAGGAAACGGGCAGTTTATTGCCTTTGGCTCAGCCGCCAGCAATATTACCCCCACGGCTAACCCCAGTGGCCAGCGACAAATACTGTTAATGCGAAACCCGATGATGGCGGGTAGTAGCAGCCACGCCGTGCCTAGCTTACCCACCCCCATGCAATTTATCTTGTTTGGCGCTCTTCTGGGCTTAGCTGCTCGTTTTAGAGCAAAATAGCGAGTTTGCCGCTTGAGCACCAGCTAATCTTGTTCGTCTAATCTTCAGTGTCATAACAACTAGAACTGGAGATGACGATGAAACCCCTAGCCCTCGCGACATGCGTTTCGGCGCTGGCCTTATTTGGCTGCAATGAGCAAAATCAAACAGCTGCAAGCCAGAATCAAGCTGCCGCGCAAGCAAATGCACAAGCCTCTGCGCCAAACGCCGAACAAGCTGCTGCATTCCTTAAAAAAGCCAACGATGAACTGGCACAATCTCTGGAAGATTATGGCCGCGCCTCATGGATAGCCGCGACCTATATCAACTTCGATTCCCAGTACCTAGAGGCCAAAGCGGCAACCGAGTTCAGTTTGCTGAGTGTGAAGCTGGCGAAAGAAGCGGCCAAATATGACCAAGTGCAACTTGACGCATCTAGCCGCCGCCAGATGAACGCCCTAAAGAAAACCTTAAGCTTTCCAGCCCCGAATGATCCAGCACAAGCTAAACGCCTAGCGGAGATTGGCTCCAAGATGCAGGGCATGTATGGCAAAGGCAAGTACTGTAATGACGAGCGCTGCTACAACCTTGGTGAAATGAGCGCGGTTTTCGCCAATAGTCGAGACCCAGAGCTTTTAAAAGAGTTGTGGGCTGGCTGGCGCCAAGTTTCACCGCCAATGCGCCCATTGTATGAAGAGCAAGTTAGTATTGCTAACAAAGGCGCCAAAGACCTAGGCTTTGAAAACCTGAGTGTTCTGTGGCGCTCCAAGTACGATATGGATCCAGATGCATTTGCCGCCGATGCCGACGCCCAATGGCAAAAAGTGAAACCACTCTATGATTCACTACAATGCCATGTGCGCGCCAAACTAAACGAGCACTACGGCGACGATGTTGCACCGGCGACCGGAAAAATCCCAGCGCATCTACTCGGCAATATGTGGGCTCAGACCTGGGGCAATGTTTACGATCTAGTTAAACCTGAAGGCGTTGAACAAAGCTACAATCTCACTCAGCTGATTGAAAAATCAGGCATGAGTGAAATGGACATGGTAAAAACGGGTGAAGCTTTCTTTAGCTCTTTAGGCTTTAAAGAATTACCGGAAACTTTTTGGGAGCGCTCACAGCTTACTAAGCCACAAGATCGCGATGTTGTCTGCCATGCCAGCGCTTGGGATATCGACAATATCGAAGATTTACGCATTAAAATGTGTATTCAAAAGAACGGTGAAGACTTCCAGACCATTCATCATGAGCTGGGTCACAACTATTATCAGCGCGCCTACAATCAACAACCAATGTTGTTCCGTGAAAGCGCAAACGACGGTTTCCACGAAGCCTTGGGTGACGTTGTCGGCCTATCAATCACTCCAAGCTACTTGGTTCAAATTGGCTTGTTGGATAAAGAGCCCCCAGCCTCCGAAGATCTTGGCTTCTTGATGCAGCAAGCTTTGGATAAAATTGCCTTCTTGCCATTTGGCTTACTCGTAGATAAGTGGCGCTGGCAAGTATTCAACGGCGACCTACAGCCTGCGGATTACAACAAAGGTTGGTGGGAGCTGCGTGAAAAATATCAAGGTATTACTCCGCCGCTAGCACGTAGTGAAGCTAATTTTGATCCCGGTGCCAAATACCACGTGCCCGGCAACACACCTTACACTCGCTACTTCCTGGCCTTTATTCAGCAGTTTCAATTCCATCGTGCACTGTGTGAAAAAGCTGGCTATCAAGGCCCACTGCATCGCTGCTCTATTTACAATAATAAAGAAGTCGGCGAGAGCTTAAAGACCATGATGGCCATGGGCTCCAGTCGCCCTTGGCAAGACGCTATGGAAGCGGTAACTGGCCAGCGCGAGCTGGATGCTTCGGCGATCATAGATTACTTTGCGCCATTAAAAGTTTGGTTAGACGAGCAAAACAAAGGCCGTCAGTGCGGTTGGTAATTTAGCTCTACCTTTTACTAACTTCCCACTGCCCCACTCTATCTATTAAATGGATAGAGTTGGGCAGCTTCTCTACTAAGAGTTCAAACTGCTCTCAACTTCAAAGGCCTTTCAAACTAACTTCCACTATGCTTTCCAAGCTATTTCTCGGCGCAACATCATCCACAAACTAATCATATAAGCGAACACCACTGCCAACGCAATTGCACTCAAGCTATTTTTAGGAAATAAACAAAACGCAGACACTACCATTAATGTTCGGAGAACGGCATGAATAATTCCTAAGGGGTGTTGAATAATCCAAGAATAGACCACCCAGTGCAAACCCAAAGCAATTGCCAAGCTAAGTGGTAGCAATTTTGGTTCTACAAACAACAAAGGAATGTGCACCGCCCAAAGCAAATTCACCATTAACACACAGTACCCCATTAAGGCAGACAAAGGGTTAGTGCGTGACATCAAATCTTCTTGTCTGAACTTGGCAATTAATAAGGCCAATGGAAAAATAACCCCACTCGAAAACAGTAAAACATAAATCGCTAATTTCGAATCCAGAAAAAAGCTGATAACAGCAATGAACAGCCAAACCAGCATGCCGGCCAATGGCATGGAAATAGATCTCTGACTGCGCCGTTCAAAATCAGCCCTCATTTGCTCGATACTGGAAAATTGATTCGCATTAATATCAGACATAATTCGCTTGGCCTTGAGAAAATAATCTTGTTGCAAAACTCAACTAAGAACGCTAGAAACCCACACAACTTTCACTTAAGTAGCGCTTCAATCGGATGTTTTCTTGAGCTTGCCCAATGCTTAAAAACGAAGCAATAAACCTTAATAAAGCTTACACTTCCGAACTTTTAGCTACACAAAAAACCAAAATTCACAGAATACTGAAAGTGAATAACTCAAGATTACTTAGCAGTTTAGGAATGACTAAGATAAGGGCTTAAAAACTTACCCACTTCCGCCTCACAACACCCGAGCTCCACAACAACTCCAGCATCACGCAGCATTTTAATTCCCCGGCCATTATTGCGAGGATCGGGATCTAACATCGCTACCACAACATGCCTGATGCCAGAATCAATTAAAGTTTGTGCACAAGATGGTGTGCGACCTACAAATGAACATGGCTCCAAGGTTACATAGGCTGTGAGATCAGCACTATCGCAATTACAGGCATTGAGCGCCTGAACCTCTGCGTGATTGCCGCCAATGGCTTGAGTAAAGCCACGAGCGACAACAAGGTCATGCTTTACTAGCAAACAGGCCACAGGCGGATTTGGTAAGCAAGCTGGTAGAGCTTGTCGAGATAAAGCCAACGCTTGCAGCATAAAAGCCTGCTTTTGCCTATGCCGCTGCAATTGTTAGCCTTCCAGATATTTTAAAATGCGCTTTGTATCAAAACCCTTTATTACCTTGCCGTTTACCAGCAACAAAGGGACACCACGACCACCAAGCGCCTTGAATTGATCATACCCCTTGCTTGAGCTTTCGACATTATACTCATAATAGGGAATATTATTCTGCTCTAGGAACTTGCGTGTTTTTTTACAATAAGCGCACCATTGGGTGGCGTATAGAATAACTCTTTCTTCATGCTGGGCGGCATATTCGGGGGCTGGGCTATGAAAGCTAAACAGCTCGTCGCGGAACTGAAACAGCACAAGTAAAATTGCTACAAATATAAACTTTTTCAATACTCACCCACCACCGCGCTGGAAACCAATGGCTCTATATTAACTGTGCTTTAAAAGATTGCCTAGGATACGCTCAAGATCCCTTAGTGAGTTGCAGCAATGCACCTCTGAACAATAAGGCCGATATGAGGCCATAATAGAATCGCCAGTATCCCAGCTATTGATATGCTCAGGGTTTAGCCAGAGAACCCGCCCCGCCTGAAGATAAACCTTCTGCCAAATATCCGCACGGCCATTGCCATTATTATTGCGAGCATCACCCAACATGATAACCGTGGTCTTTTGATCAACATCCTTCAGTGTATTTTCGGAAAAATCCGCCAAGGCCTTATCATAACTGGTAGACTGATTTGCCCACTTCGACATTATTTCAGCAAGTGCCTCTTCTAATTTATTTTCCTTAAACAGGTCGGTTACTTCTCCCATATCAGAAGAAAACACAAAAGAACGACTGCGAGGCAACACTTCTTGCAGGCTGTGCACAAATAACAATAAAAAGCGCGCCACTCGGCTTACCGAACCGCTAACATCGCAAATCACCATTACTTTGGGTCGATCAACTACGGTAGTTTTCCAGCGAGTGTGGAACAGGACCCCATCATAGGCAGCATTGGCCGCTATGGTTTTGCGCACATCTAACAGGCCACGTTTGCGCAACTTCCTCTTGCGGCTATGAAGACTAGCCAGACGCTTGGCAGCCTTGCGCACCAGATCAGCCATTTGCTGCATATAATGGTTATCGATATTGGTAAGCTTTACTTTCTGCAGAGTAGTTTCTCGCAGCTGCTGCCCCTTTGCCTCGGCATAAAGTAGATATTGCTGCTCAACATAATCTTTAACCTGCTCTTGCAGCTGGGCCTGGGCAGATCTGAGTCGATTGGCCAAACGCTGCTGAGCCAGTTCATTACTTGCGTCTAGAGCCAGCAGCTCTTGATTTAAGGCTTCGTTACCCATGCGATTCATCATGCGATAACTAAATAAGGGCTTTTGGGTAAATAACTGAATATTTTGAACCGATTCTTGCTGTCCAGCTTTGGCTATCGCCATTGCAATGGCCGCTGGGTCTGCCGCTTGCAGCATTTTTCCCAAGGGGGAGCTGGCGGAAACTTCTGTAGCGGAGTTCTCCGAAGACTCATCTTGCTCATTGTCTTCAGATTCGCCCCCACCTTGCCCAGAATTGCTGGACACCTCACTTGCGCCATCATTTGATGGCGACTCATCAGAACTCTGTTCATTCTGTTGCTCTAAATCATCGCCATCTTCAAGCGCCTCAGAACCTGAGGACGAAGCAGGCTCTGCAAACTTAAAAAATTCATCAAAATAGTGTTCGTAAGTTTGCTTATCCTGTTCATTCTTTGCCAACACTAAGCCAAGGCCCTGACGCAGGCGAGACTTTCCTTGCAAGCCCAACAGCTCAGCTGTTTTTAAGGCATCTAGAGTCTCCGCAGGGGATATAGGCACCCCCTGCTGACGCAGAGTATGGATAAAATCGGCAAAGACTTTCTGCACTTTGACTAACCTATTTATTAATACAGTACATTTTTTAAAACAAATTATTTGGGGGTAATTTGCCCCATTATTTTGCGAAGCTCAGGCTCCACAATTTCAATATCATCCTGATATTTCAACAATAGGCTCAGGGTATCTCTCACCCACTTTTCATCAAGGCTATCAACATTTAACAGTAATAAAGCACGCGCCCAATCGATAGACTCACTAATCGCCGGCACTTTCTTTAAAGCCATCTGGCGCAACTCGTGCACAAAAGCGACCAGCTGGTCTCGCAAGCTGCCATCCATATCAGGAACTTGGCTGGCGATAATTTGATTTTCCAATGCCGTCTCCGGGAATGGGATATGAAGATGCAAACAGCGACGCTTCAGTGCATCTCCAAGCTCACGCGTATTATTACTGGTAAGAAAAACAATTGGTTTGCTTTTGGCTTTTACCGTTCCAATTTCTGGAATTGATACCTGGTAATCTGACAGCAGTTCCAATAGAAAAGCTTCAAACTCTTGATCGGACTTATCAATTTCATCGATCAATAAGACCGCGCCATCTGGCTCTCGTAAAGCTTGCAGCAATGGTCGGGTTTCTAAAAACTGCTCTGAGTAAAAGATATCGCCAAAGGAGTGCAGTCGCTCAACCGATTCATCCAAACCTCTAGCACCACGCATTACATCGCCCAGCTGATCTTTTAATACCTGGGTATAAAGCAGCTGCTTGCCGTACTTCCATTCATATAGTGCTTTGGCCTCATCTAAACCTTCATAACACTGCATACGAATCAGTGGCGCAGCTAAATACTCAGCCGTTACCTTCGCCAGCTCTGTTTTACCAACACCAGGAGGGCCTTCAACGAGAATAGGTTTTTGTAAATGGCAAGCTAGATACACAGCTGTAGCGATTGGGTCGCTACAAATGTATCCACGCTTTTCAAATGCTTCTTGCAAAACTTCTGGCGAAGCGATCTTATCTGCGTGCTTAATAATCATGCCAAGTGTACCTATTCGTAGAAGCTTACGTTTTCACCTAAGTCGGCGCGAACAGTTCGGGTGTTATTGGCGGCGTGGCTTTTATCCTCGTAACCGAATGAAATACCACAAAGGATTTGCATGCTGTCATCTTCAGGCAAACCCAGCTCTTTACGAACCAGATCGGGGTAATAAGCCAATGCACCTTGAATGCAACTACCCACACCGTAAGACTCCATAACAAGATTTAAAGTCTGTAAATAAATGCCCACATCTAAGGCATTCACAATACCGAAGCTCTTTGGCATTGCGATAAAGGCAACATGTGGCGCACCAAAGAAATCATAGTTACGCAACATGGCCGCGCCACGACCAGCTTTGTCACCACGCTCGATACCCATGGAACCGTATAACGCATAAGCGCAATCTACCTGACGCTGGCGATATTCATCGAAGAAACCTAATGTCACATCGAAATCGGGCTTGGAAGGCGCACCACCAACAATGGCCTCAGCCAGGCTTTTGGCAAACTGACGGCAGCGCTCACCTGAAATAACGTAGGCCTGCCAAGGCTGAGTATTACAGTTGGAAGGAGCTTGCTGGGACTTTTGAAAAATTTCCTGCAGAACTGGCTTCTCAATTACCTGATCGGTAAAACCGCGCACACTGTAGCGGTGCTCTAGCAAAGAAAATAAATCTGTTTCCTGGGGGGTAATACTCATGCCTTGGACCTATCCTTCTTTAAACCTACTGACTTTTTAGCTAGTTGGAGACTACGACAATCAACCTTCAGCTGTTTGACACTACCTTAACGCGCAAATGGCGTTTGTCTATGCCAAAAACGTCTTTTCTATCGACTGCTAGGGCCAAAGCAGGCTTTTCTATTCGGCGAGGCCAACAACTGTCACTTTTGGCCAAGTAGCGCGGGCCAAAATTTGATAGCCTGAACAATTTCAGCCAATCAACAATAATTAGAGGCGCACATGTCGCTATTAAAAACCTTAATCAAGGCCTTAACCGGGCTTGCATTGCTACTGACAATCGTCGTAGTTGCCGTTTATATGCATTTCAATCCACAGCCAGAAGACGAGCAAGCCTTCATCAATGCCCGAATTTTGACCATGAACAGCAATGATGAAGTTGCCGAAGCGATGTACGTAAAGCGCGACAAGATTGTCGCTGTTGGCAGCAATGAAGAGATCAAAAAGCTACTTAAAAACCCATCACTTGCTCGAGATATGGCAGGCAAAACCATCATGCCAGGTATTATCGATGCCCATGGTCATTTTCCCGGTTCAGGCTTGGCGGCCGTGGCAGCCGATTTAAATAGCCCGCCAATTAACGAAGTAAAGACGGTTGCCGATGCGCTTGCTCGGCTGCGTGCACAGGTTGAAAAAAGCCCTAAAGGCAGCTGGGTGTATGCGTACGGCTATGATGATACACAAATTGCCGAACAGCGGTTTTTAACGCGCCTTGAGCTGGACAGCATTTCTACCGAGCACAACATTTATGTAAACCATATATCCGGGCATATGGGCATGGCCAACAGCATGGCTTTTGCTTCGGTGGGTTACGATAAAAATACCAAAGACCCTGAAGGCGGCGTTATAGTACGCAGCGAAGACGGTGAGCTGGCAGGTTTGGTAGAGGAAAATGCTCAATATCCATTGGTAATGAAAGCTCTAGATCTTGGCCTAAAACAGTTTTATGCCATGTCCCGCTTCGCCAGTGAAAATTACCTGCAAGAAGGGGTAACCTCTGCCCAGGTCGGCTTGGCCAGCAAAAAATTCATCACCCCAATTTCGGCTTTTGGCAAGCTTGGCATTTATCCACAGCGCGTCGTCATGTGGCCCGATTTAGAAGCTGCCAGAGCAATTCAAGCAGGAGAGCTTAGCGTTAATAATATTGAAAGCGACAGGGTAAAAGTTGGTGCCCTAAAGTTAATTACCGATGGTTCCATTCAAGGCTATACCGGCTTCCTAGGCCACCCTTACCATGTGCCGGCCGAAGGCAAAGACGATGACTATCGTGGCTACCCAACCATGAACAAAGAAGAGTTGTTTGCCAGCGTTGCAGAGTTCCATAAAGCGGGCTGGCAAATAGCCCTACACGGCAATGGCGACGCTGCTATCGACCTGATTATTGAAGCCTTTCGCGAGGCCCAAAAAGCCCATCCAAGAGAAGATGCCCGCCCGATTATTATTCACGCTCAAATGACCCGTGATGATCAATTAGATCAATTTGCAGAACTCGGTATGAGCCCAAGTTTTTTTAATAGCCATGTTTACTACTGGGGCGATCGTCACAAAGCATTATTTATGGGGCCGGAGCGTGCAGCAAGAATGAGCCCGATGGCGGGCGCTAAAGCGAGAAACGTACCTTTCACCTTACACCTAGATACACCCATTGTGCCAATGACACCATTCTTAGCAGCTTGGTCTGCAGTCACCCGCGAGACATCCAGCGGTGATGTCTTAGGCCCTGAGCAAGCTATTAGCGCCATGGAAGCCTTAAGGGCTATCACCATCGATGCTGCTTGGCAGATATTTGCCGAACAAGAGCTAGGTTCATTAGAAGCTGGGAAGTTAGCCGATTTTATCGTCTTAGATAGAGACCCGCTGGCAAGCCCAGAAGAGCTACGCAATACACAAGTGATAGAAACTGTTATCGGCGGTGTGCAGCGCTATAGCAAACCTTAAGCTTTTAACTGAAAACTGATCGAAACGATAAAACTCGGTGGTGGCTAAGCCCCCATGGCTTGTTCACCACTGAGAAGCTGACAATACTCACCAGCTAAATTACTTAAAAAGATATCGTGCACTTGCTCAGCGCTAAAATGAGCCCCCGATAAACTATCTATTGCTTGAGCAGGGCAGCATTCCGGCACGAGATAATTTTTAAAACCAAGCCCAGCTGCCATTCTAAGCGTCGCATCCACAGAGTTATTTAACAGCACCCCTGTAAAGATAAGCTCTTCAATACCACGAGCCCTAAGTATCTCTTCCAGTTCAGTTTGCGCAAAGGCACAATTCTCACCCTTGCTTAGCACTAGCTCACCTACCATCGGCTCCAGCTCGGCTTTAAAATCAAACCAAGGCGATGATTGATGATACGGAGAATCTGGAAATCTCGATGAATGGCGAATATGAATCACCGGTCGTTGTTGCGCTCGCCAGTAGGCCAGCAGCTCTGCGCAAGCCGATTCTGCCTCAGGATGACTGCGAGACAAGTCACCGAAATGATCGATAGCCTGCTGCCAGTCAATAATAAGTAACGCTGGCGTTGAGGTTTGAAACTGAAAATGAGAGTTGTCCACTGTATTTCCCTCTGTGTAGCAAAAGGCAGTGTCAGAAACAAAAACAGGAGCCTAAGCTCCTGTTTTATTGCACCGTTAGATATTAAAGCTTAGCGCTTCTTGATGTCTGGTGCCAAAGATACGTTATAAACGTTTGCTTCACGTGCCGCGTCAGCAATTGCAATGTACTTTTCAGCACTCGCTTTACCGTCAGCCTTGATAATTACAGAAGCTTTAGGGTTCTCTGCGCTCATACGCTCAATGTTTGCGCGTACCGCACGAACATCTACGCGACGACCTTCCATCCAAATTTCGTCAGTAGCAGTTACTTCTACTAGGATGTTTTGTGGGGCATCTGGTGGCGGAGGATTATCATTTTCAGGCGGAATGTTCACGCCGATACCCACTTCCTTCACAAAAGAGGCCGTTACAATAAAGAAGATCAGCATGATGAATACAACGTCCAGCATGGGCGTTAGGTCAATATCAGCTTTTTCTTCAACTTCAACTTTGTTCTTCTTACGACGGCTCATTATTGCTCCGTTATTCTAGTCTTGATTTACTCTGCTGGTATCTCCAATGTCCTGAGCAAACCACTAGCCGGTGAGGTAAAGCTTAGCTATTTAAGCTTTGCCACACTAATAGTGTGTTTTTTGTTCAGATTGGGAACCTGCTATTTTATCATCGCCTTGGGCAGCTAGTGCCAGCAAGGATGACATGTTAGCGGTTTTACTTGCACAGGCCAAGTGGCAAGTCACCATAATCTGCATGGTGTTGAGCTTTATGCTGCAGCCGCCCGTAATTCCGAGCCCTATATAGAGCACTTCAGCGCTCTATTTTTACCCAATCACGCCAAAGCCTCTGCTCAAGGAGCGCGCATTAGTACATTTGTGCAATATTTTGCTAATGTGCCAACTGCTGTCATTGGGGTTCCTGGCTTATCGCCTAGATCACCCCATATTAAGCGGCGCTCTAAATACCAGATAATATTAACAACGAAATCCGACACAGCAGGAGACCCGCACCATGAACCAAGCGGCCAGCCCTAATTTAAACGTTGAAGCCTCTGCTCAACGTGTACAAGAAACATACGAAAAGCAGCGTCAGGCTTACCTGGCAAATCCATACCCAGAGTATGAAGAGCGCCTAGCCAATCTGCAAAAGTTAGAAAACATTCTAAAGAACAACCGCGTTGCCATTACCGAGGCAATCAATAAAGACTATGGCAACCGCTCTATTCATGAGACAGAGTTTCTTGAGCTATTTGGTTCAATTGATGGCATCAAGTATTGCCGCAAGCAACTGAAAAGCTGGATGAAACCGCAGAAGCGCCACACTTCTATATGGTTTTTTGGCGGCAAGAATAAGGTGCTACCACAACCAAAAGGTGTCGTAGGTATTGTGGTACCGTGGAACTATCCGCTGTTCCTTTGCATGAGCCCGCTGGCCAATGTGCTCGCAGCTGGCAACCGCGCCATGATCAAAATGGCCGCCAACTCGCAGAATTTATGTCGTTTGTTAGCCGACCTAGTCAACAAAGAGTTTGGTGAAGACACCTTAGCAATTTTACCGGGTGTAAGTGCTTCAGATTTCACCGACATGCCTTATGACCATTTGGTATTTACCGGCTCTCCAAATGTTGGGCGTCAGGTGATGGAAAAAGCCTCTAAGCACCTAACCCCAGTTACCCTAGAACTTGGGGGCAAGTCACCGTGTATTGTTGCCGAAGACTATGACATCGAACTCGCTTGTGAGCGTATTTTACAAGGTAAACTGTATAACGCAGGTCAAACCTGTGTTGCCCCAGACTATGTCTTCTTACCCGAAAGCAAAGCGGATGCTTTTATTGAGCATGCGAAAAAAATCGTTCCCCAACGCTATCCTAATCTAGAAACCAAGGATTTCACCGCCATCATCGACAAGCGAGCCTACTCTCGTTTGCTGCAGACTTTAGATGATGCCAAAGAAAAAGGTGCCCAAGTTGTCAATCTGCTTGGTGATGTGGAACCTAGCGATGACTTAGAAAAGATCCCGCCGACTTTGATTCTCGATAGCACGACTGAAATGACCGTTATGCAAGAAGAGATCTTTGGCCCGATTATGCCGGTGAAGACCTATCGCGATATCAACGAAGTCATCGAATTTATTAATGTTCGTGAGCGCCCCTTGGCACTTTATCTATTCAGTAAAGATAAGCCACTGCAGGACAGAGTGATTAAGAATACAATTTCTGGCGGCGTAAGCTTGAACGACGTCATGATGCACGTAGCGCAGCACGATATTCCGTTTGGAGGCGTCGGAAATAGTGGTATGGGCCACTATCATGGCAAAGAAGGTTTTATTGAGTTTTCCAAATTAAGGCCTATTTTCCAGCAGGCTCCGAGCCCAGGTACTAAGTACATGGTTGC
The DNA here is from genome assembly GCA_025800365.1 of Cellvibrionaceae bacterium. Classification (GTDB taxonomy): domain Bacteria; phylum Pseudomonadota; class Gammaproteobacteria; order Pseudomonadales; family Cellvibrionaceae; genus Pseudoteredinibacter. The sequence goes on from JAOXRT010000027.1 coordinate 25,083, forward strand.
CCCCTTTGGCAAAACCATGGACTTTATGCTGCGTATGATGCTGGGTAAGCGATAGCCTTGCGCGACTTAATCCAGAATTAAAAAAGGGCCTTAAAGGCCCTTTTTATTCCGTAAACCTTATAGCTTACGCTTGTAGGTTGCAGCTGCTTTATTTCGCTCATCTAAGCGATTAAGAATTGCGGCCATTTCATCAGCTTGTGATTCAGCCTGCTGGCGCTTGGCTGCTTCGATAGAGGCTTTCTCTTGCGCAATTGCCTCTTTAATTCGCTTTTCTTTTAAGCTCGAACCGGTACGCCCTTTAGCCACGGCGACTTTTGCTGGTGCTTTAACAGCTGTTTTAGCAGTACTGCTGCTTGCCGAACTCTTCGGCGGCTTACTGCTAAGCGCACTGCGCAATGAGGTTTTCGACTTACTGCTTTTGCTGGCAGTGGGCTTTTTCTTTTGCGCCAATCGACGTTGTTCGATTTGCAATAACACAGCCTGCATTTCTTTAGCTTCCATACTTGCTTGCTGCTGCCTTAAAACCGCACGTTGCTCACGCTCGGCCGTAATTGCCTCTTTAATACGCTTTTCTTTACTAGCCGAGCCGCTACGTCCATTGGCCACTTTTTCACTAGCCGGCAACTCTTCTTTCTCTGCAGCGCGCGGCATTCGAGCACTCTGACCGGTACTCGAAGTATTTTTTTCGTCAGCTACTGCAGTTTTAGCTTTTCTTTCCAAGCCTTCGGCTGGAATAAGTTCTTCGACCAACTCGCTTTCGTATTCGGCTTTTGCCATCGAAAACAGCTCTCGAATATCGCTACTCACTTGCGTTGCGCCACTGCGCTTACTGGCACCCTCACTAACGCGGCCTAGCTTGATAGACTTGGCGCCTAAGGTTTCTTTGGCCTCACTCAGTAATTCGCGCAATTCACGGCTGTTTTCCGCAAACGCCCACTCTTCAACAGAGAAATTTTCTACACCATGCAAGCGAATTGCCGCTTGCAAAGCACCCTCTTGCCCCTCATCCGCTGCGGCTACAATTGAAGCCCACTGCGCTTCAATAGATTCCTTGGCTGAGCCTACGTACACATCTTGGCTAACATCACAGCTTACGGTAAAAACAAACACAAACGCTCCCCGGCTTAAATAACACCGATACCCCAAAGGGGCCACTCAAAAAGGGTGGCGATTATAATGAGTTCGGCGGGAATTTGTAGCGCCACTGAAGAAAAAACTAGGATTAACTAAAGCAGGATAAATAATCGGGGATTCCTGCTGCTGGCCATGCCCAGTTATTGGGCATTTGCATTAGCAAAAACTGAAGCTGATGCTTTTTTAGGCAAAAAGGTCGCTCTGTGGGTCTTCAGTTTGCGGCTCTTGAAAACGCACCCCCAAACCGAGCAGGCGCACAGGCTGAAAAGAGCGCTCAAAGGCCTCGGAAATCAGCTGCTGATAGGCCTCTAAAGAGTAATGTGCAGATTGTTTTTCCACAGTTGTGGATGAAAAGTCATGAAATTTTAGCTTCACAAATGGCTTACTGATGACATAACTGTCATCGAGGACCGATAAACGCTTGTGTAAGCTCTCCAGCAGCCCCGGAATTTGCTCAAAACAGGCTTCTAAATCAGGCAAATCACTAGCAAAGGTATGCTCTACACTGAGCGATTTTCGCCGACGACTTCGTTCAACCGGGCGATAATCATTACCTCGACACAGCTCGTAAAGACGCCGCCCAAAGCTGCCAAATTTGGCCTGTAAAAATTCTAAATCATATTTTTGTAGCTGGTAGCAATGCGTTATGCCCATCGACAGCAGTTTTTGCTCGGTAACCTTACCGACACCGTAAATTTTATTAACCCCAAGAGCTGCCACAAAGTCACCTTGCTCAGCCCGAGAAATAACCGTTAAACCGTTAGGTTTTTTCCAATCACTTGCCACTTTGGCTATAAATTTATTGTGGGCCACCCCAGCTGAAACTGTAATTCCCAATTCAGCCTCAATTTCTTGACGAATTAATTCAGCAATGGTCGCGGCACTGTCATAGGCACCTTGGTTTACTTGCTCTGAAACATCCAAAAATGCCTCATCAAGAGACAATGGCTCAATTACATCGGTGTAGCGATAAAAAATATCCTGCATTTGGCGAGAAACTTCCCGGTACTTTTCCATATTTGGTCGCATTGACAAAATACCAGGACAAAGTCTGCGGGCATAGGCCATCGGCATGGCCGAGCGCACACCAAATTTTCGAGCCTCATAATTACAGGTCGCAACCACACCTCGACCTTTTGCTTCACCACCAATGGCCAAAGGCCTGCCGATTAAGCTGGGATCGTCTCGCATTTCTACCGAAGCATAAAAGCAATCGGCATCGCAGTGGATGATATGGCGCTCTGGACTCATATAAGCTTTAAAAGTCGTAAGATTCTGGGCTACTTATGGATAGACGGGTATATAATATAATGAATCCGTCGCTTGATAGTTTATTGTAACACTCAGGCAGTGTCGGATTTAGACAGATTTAGCTAGCCGATCAAAGTAGATACCAAAGAGACTCAATTATGAGCGTAGAATCCTGGGACCCAAATGCCAGCGAGCAAGAAAAAAGCTATGCATTGGAACATGACGTCCTGCTGAATATTATCAGCCAACGACAAAATAGCGATGAAAAGCCGATTGCTGATTATTTTGACGCTGACGAGCTGCAAAAGCATAGCGCCATGATGAAACAGAGTAGAGAAAATTGGCTTTCCGCCGTTACAGATTTTAATGAGGCCCAATTACTGAGTTTGATCGAGTTTCTGACCCTAGCGGAAAAGCAAATTGCTAGCTGGCACGCCGGTGAAGACTCCCCAGTGATATATATTGTTAAATTTATGCGACAAAACAAAATGCCTCTAAAAAGGGAAATGTTGCTTTGGATTAAAGCCAATAGCGATAACCGTTTTTTGCCAAATGGCCCCCTATAAAAATGAAATTTTCTGTTTTTTTTCTAAAATTAATGTGAATTCAAGAAAAACGGCCAATAAATACCAAAAATTGCTATTTTTTTGACCATAAACTCTTGAATTTTGTCAGTAAAGACGTACCTTATACACGCGTCGTAGTCGGCTGGTTATTTTTACTCTCAGATCCGCGCCATAAGCGGGCTGGACAGCCACTAAAAAGAAGTTTCAGTGCTAGATTAATTACATTCAAAGGAAAATAAGATGGCAGCTCGTAAAGCTAACGATCCAGTCGCTAAATTAGAAGCAGAACTGGCCAAAATCCAAGCCCAATTGGTTAAAGCTCGCGCTAAGCAAGAAGCCGACTTGGGTAAAGAGACCACTAAACTAGAAAAAGCCGCTGCTAAAGCCGCTGCCAAAGCGAAAGCTTCTGGTAACAAGGTTGCAGCTATCCGTAAGAAGAAGAAGTCTGCTGCTCAAGCTAAGCAATTGGCTGCTGCGACTAAAGCCGCTGCTGCTGATAAGAAAGCTGCTGCTGACGCTAAAGCTACCGCTTCTGCGGCCAAAGCTGAACTAAAAGCTATTAAAGCTGCTAACAAGAGCGCTAACGACCAAGCTAAAGCTATCGCTAAGGCTGAAGCTGCTCTTGCTAAGAAGCAAAAAGCTGCTGACAAGAAAGCTGCTGCTAAAGCTAAAGCCGCTGCCAAGAAAGCCGCTGCTCGCGCTAAAGTAGCTGCCAAGAAGAAAGCTGAGCGTGAAAAGCTAGCTGCTAAGAAAGCTGCTGCTAAAGCTAAAGCTGCTGCTAAAGCCAAAGCTACCCGCGAAAAGGCTGCTGCTAAGAAGAAAGCTGCTAAAGCTAAAGCTGCCGAGAAGAAAGCTGCTGCTAAAGCTAAAACTGCTGAGAAGAAAGCCGCTGCTAAAGCTAAAGCTGCTGAGAAGAAAGCCGCTGCTAAGGCTAAAGCCGCTGAGAAGAAAGCCGCTGCTAAAGCTAAAGCTGCTGCTAAGAAAGCTGCTGCTAAGCAAAAAGCTGCTGAAAAGAAAGCTGCCGCTAAAGCTAAAGCTGCTGCCAAGAAGAAAACCGCTAAGAAAAAGCCAGCGGCTAAGAAACCAGCGGCCAAAAAAGCTGCTGCTAAGAAGCCAGCTGCTAAGAAAGCTACCCGTCGCGGTCGCCCTGCCAAGAAAGCTGCTAAGAAGTAATTACAGCATTCTTTGCAAAAACGGCGCTTCGGCGCCGTTTTTTTTGCCTACAATATTGTCAAAAGCTCCTATCGAGCAATTTCCGCCGCAGATTGAATCAAATAATCGATAAATGCCCGGTTCGCGGGTGACAGATAGCCCCCCTTTTTCCAGCCAATGCCCAGCTCTATATATTGCGGCTCCTTAAAGGAAACGGAAACCAAGTCTTTCTCTGCATCCACCAGACGTCTTAAGCACAAACACATGCCCTCACCCGAGGCCACCATACTGACCATTAAACGCAAGATATCCGTCTCAATAATAATGTTCGCCTTATGAGCAGCCTGCAACTCTAAACGGTTTAGAATTTGCCGCAAGTGATAACCCTGGTGATATACCAATAAGGGCTCCTCTTTTATATCAAGGAAGTCGACAGCGGTTCGATCTGCTAAGGGGTGGTCGCTCGCCATACAAAGAACCACCTCTTCTTTTAATAGATAACGAGATTCAATCTGCTCAGAGTGCTGTTGAACATTAACAATCGCCATATCCGTTGAGCCGTCGAGCAGCATTTGTTCGGCACGCTGAGTACCCTCGGCAGTAATATGCAAATCGATGCCAGGATAAGCTCGGCGAAAGGCGATCAGCTGCTCTGGCAAAAAATATGAGCCTAACATTGCGGGTGTATCCAATCTTACTTGGCCACTCTTTAAGGCTTCTAGCTCCTTAAGCTCATCTTTAGCTTGCTGAAACTCAACCAAAATTCGTTCGGCACGATGCAGCAGCTTTTCACCGGCCGCGGTTAACTCAATGCGTCGATCAATACGATTAAATAATCTTGTGCTCAACTCTTCTTCGAGCTTTTTCACTGCAATACTCACCGCGGGCTGTGCCATATGTAGCTCTAAGGCTGCTTTGGTGAAACTCTGGCTGATGGCTACCTGACGAAATATCTGTAATTGACGCTTATCCATTCGAGACCTTTGCTTGAGGACTTGCTACGGGCTGCTTATCTAAAAGGGTAGCTATATAAGACACTACCTATATAGAAGACATATTCCATATAGAGGGCACATCCCATATATAAAATATATGCCAACAATATAAACGATATATTTTATATATGCACCCAGCTAGAGTATAATTAGATTACATGTGAAGTTTTGGCTTTTTGAGCTGCAAACTAAGATTAGCGAAACAACAATCAACCGGAGTACACCATGGCGAAGTCCCCTTGGGCCAGCTTTAACTGGCAAGACCCTTTCTTGATGGATTCAATGTTGACCGAAGAAGAACGCATGGTGCGTGATTCTGCTCATCAGTATGCCCAAGAGCAGCTGTTGCCGCGCGTACGTGAGGCTTATCAAAAAGAAGAAACCGATATCAACATCTTCCGCGAAATGGGCGAGATGGGCTTGTTAGGCGCGCCTCTAGAAGGTTACGGCTGTCCTGGCGTTAGCTATGTAGCTTACGGTTTGATTGCTCGTGAAGTTGAGCGTGTAGACTCCGGCTACCGTTCAATGATGTCTGTTCAGTCTAGCTTGGTAATGTTCCCTATTTGGAGCTACGGCAGTGAAGAGCAAAAAGAAAAGTATCTACCTAAACTAGCCAGCGGTGAATACATTGGTTGTTTCGGTCTAACTGAGCCCGATCACGGTTCTGACCCAGGCTCAATGATCACTCGCGCGAAGAAAGTAGATGGCGGCTATCGCCTGACTGGCGCCAAAATGTGGATCACCAACTCACCTATCGCAGATGTTTTTGTGGTTTGGGCCAAAACCGAAGATGATGTTATTCGCGGCTTTATTCTAGAAAAAGGCTGGGAAGGTTTAAGCGCACCGAAGATTGAAGGCAAGCTAGCATTGCGTGCTTCTATCACGGGTGAAATTGTTATGGACAATGTATTTGTTCCTGAAGAAAACCTAATGCCAGGTGTACAAGGCTTGAAAGGTCCATTCGGCTGCCTGAACTCTGCACGCTTGGGTATTTCTTGGGGTGCTTTAGGTGCAGCAGAAGCTTGCTGGTACTCTGCTCGTGAATACACCATGGATCGTAAACAATTTGGTCGCCCATTGGCACAAACCCAGTTGATCCAAAAGAAACTAGCGGTGATGCAAACCGATATCAGCCTTGGTTTAATGGGCAGCTTGCGTGCATCTCAGTTGAAAGACGCCGGCCAATTAGCGCCTGAGCTGATTTCTATGATGAAGCGTAACAACTGTGTGAAAGCTCTGGAAATTGCCCGCGAAGCTCGTGATATGCACGGTGGTAACGGTATTTCTGATGAGTACCCAGTAATGCGTCATATGTGTAACTTAGAGGTAGTTAATACCTACGAAGGTACGCAAGATATTCACGCATTAATTCTTGGCCGTGCTCAAACTGGCCTACAAGCGTTTTTCTAAGTTTTAGCAAACGCTGTTAAAGATACGGTTTCAATACCGTTTAAAGGGCCGATACCACGGCCCTTTTTTCTTCTTCACTTTTAATTTTATATTTGGAGCAGTCATGTCCAGCCAGGCTAATAGCGCCAATCAATCCGGCCCTCTCAGCGGTTTTCGTGTTCTTGATATGAGCCGAATTCTTGCTGGCCCTTGGAGCGCACAAACCCTCGCCGATCTTGGAGCACAGGTTATCAAAGTCGAGCGCCCTAAAGTGGGTGATGACACTCGTCGCTGGGGACCTCCTTATTTAAAAGATAGCGATGGCCAAGACACAGCTGAAGCGGCTTACTATACTGCGGCCAATCGTGGCAAAGATTCAATTACGGTAGATATTACCCAAGCCGTAGGCCAGGAGATTATTAAAAAACTGGCCAAAGAAAGTGATGTATTAATCGAAAACTATAAAGTTGGCGGCTTAAAAAAATACGGCCTGGATTATGAGTCACTAAAAGAGATCAACCCAGCTTTAGTGTACTGCTCGATTACGGGTTTTGGGCAAGACGGCCCCTATGCTCAACGAGCCGGTTATGATTTTATGATTCAGGGCATGGGTGGCCTGATGAGCATTACCGGTGAAAAAGATGGTGTTGCCGGTGCTGGCCCACAAAAAGTTGGCGTCGCGGTTACTGATTTATTTACCGGGCTGTATGCCACCATTGCTATTCAGGGCGCTCTTTTGGAACGTCATCGTTCGGGCCTTGGCCAACATATCGATATGGCATTACTCGATGTGCAAGCGGCTGTACTGGCCAATCAAGCGAGTAATTATTTGGTGGGTGGCGTAGTGCCCCAGCGCATGGGTAACGCGCACCCCAATATCGTGCCTTACCAAGCCTTTGCTACCAACGATGGCTTTATCATTCTTGCTGTTGGTAATGATGGCCAATTCGAAAAATTATTACAGCTGGCTGGGCGCGAAGAGCTAATGCAAGATGAACGCTTCGCTACCAACCCCGCCCGAGTACAAAACCGCGAGATCGTTTGCGAAGAGGTGGCCAATATTATGGTGCAAGAAAGCCGTGATTACTGGCTGGAAGAATTATCTGTTCGCGGTGTACCTTGCGGCCCCATTAATAATATTGAGCAGGTCTTTGCCAACCCGCAGATTCAGCATCGCCAAATGCAAATCGAAGTGGAGCATCCTTTATCCGGCAGTATTTCCTTATGCAATAGTCCAATTAAGTACAGCCGTACAAAAGTCGAAATCAGCAAAGCCCCGCCACTGCTTGGCGACGACACTGAAACGATTTTATCGGATCTTCTAGGTTTAGGCGAAGAGGAGCTTGAGGCCTTGAAAGAAAAGGGTTGTATCTAAGCCCTATTCAAACCAAAAACGAAAACAGGAGGCCATGCCTCCTGTTTTATTTTTTATGCCCAAATTTCAAGTCGAAATTTACTATTCATCTTCTCGGCCAGTTAGCTTTAAACGGTAACTGGTACCACTGGTGAAGATACACTCGGCCCTAAACGCTAGCGGCTCGCCAATTAAGCTAACAGCATCAAAATCAATGGCAATACCCACCGTCGCATCTTTATACAAGGTAGGTTCTGGGCGTTTGCGAGTAAGCACTCGAATGGTACGGAAGTCCTCGTACATATCATTCACCGCCTTTTTACAGGCCGTCCAATACTCTCGCATAGAGCGTTCGCTAGGGCCAGTATGAAAACGGGACTTGGTGCGATCATAGGTGGTGAAGCTACTGCCATCGAGCAGAAGGGAGAAGGTTTTACGCTCATCGTCACGGCATAGGATTTTAAAAACCGGCACCTGCAGGCTGCTTAGATCAACATTCACCGTGCCTTTTAAAACTTTGCTGCAGCGAGGGTTAGTACGGGCTACTTCAACAGCTTGTTTTAGCTCTGGCAGCTTCTCTTTATAAGTCGTCGGCAGCCATAAATAGGGCTCAGCAGCCCAACTTACAGCGGATATAAAGAACACGAATAGACCAGATAAAAAGCGGCGGGCAGGCATAGCAAATTCCATAAACTCTTCCATTATAGTTATAGCGGAAAATTCAGAATTTGCTTGAGTTTAAAAGGAGATCAGGGTCAGATCCCAGGGGATCTGACCCTCAAGATAAGTGTGCTATACCGACTGTTCGGTCGCCTTTTTCGTCCAAATATAACGGAAGAACAGGTAGCTAATACGCTGAGGCAAGACCAGCAGCACCGGCGTAACAATCAAGGTAAGAATAGTAGAGAACACCAATCCATAGACCACTGCACTGGCCAGAGGTACGAAGAAGGATGCGATTACCCCGCCAGATACCACTTCACGCCCCACAAAGTCGACACTCATACCAAGCGCAATTGGCAGCAAGCCTAATACGGTTGTTACCGTAGTTAGGAATACCGGACGTAAGCGCTGAGCACAGGCTCGCACTACGGCCTCAGCTGGTGTTAGCTCCGAATCCTGAGAACGAACATGGTTATAGGTGTCGATCAAAACAATATTATTGTTCACTACGATACCCGCAAGGGCGACAATTCCGACACCAGTAAGGATCACACTAAAGGTCTGCTGAGTGATCAACAGGCCTAACATAACGCCCGCTGTAGACATGATCACCGCCGATAGAATCAATACGCCTTGATAAAAGCTATTGAATTGGGTCACCAACAATACAAACATCAAGAATAATGCCAGCGAAAAGGCTACCGAAAGGAAAGCCGCTGAATTATTTTGCTCTTCGTTTGCACCACGGAATTCTACCGTTACCTCAGAATCCTTCGGCTGCTCGGCTAACCAAGCTTCAATTTCCTTTACCTTAGTATCGGCAAGAACCCCTGGTTGCACATCAGCGCGCACCATCATAATTTCAATACCATCAACACGCTTGATCTTATCGACCTTAGGCTGTGCTTGACGATTTACAAAGCTTGAAATCGGTGTTGAACCCGCATTGGTATTAACACGCAGATCATCCAAGGCCATCATACCGCGCTCGGCATCTGGGTAACGCACTCGAATATCCACTTCTTCATCGGCATCATCAGGGCGATACTCACCCACTTTTACGCCATTGGTAACCAATTGTACGGAGCGTCCGACTTCAACAATATTTGCGCCCATTTGCGCGGCAAGAGAGCGATCAACTTTTAACTCCCACTCGATACCTGGTAATGGCGTGGTATCGGTAATATCTCGCAAGCCTTCGAATTCAGTATCTAGAGCGTGATGAATTCGGCGCGCTGTAGCGATTAGTTTATCGTGATTATGAGACGCGATTTGAATTTGAATCGGCTTACCTACCGGCGGGCCACCTTCAAAAGCATTGGCGCTGACAATGACACCAGGAATATCTTTCGTGTTCTCATTGATAAGAGCGAAAACTTCGCGGGTTCGCATCGTCAACTTTTGCGGATCATCCAGCTCTACCAGTATTGAACCAACCTGATCTTTTTCAGGTGGGCGAGCACCGCCACCTTGGGTTCCGCCACTACCACTGGCTGAGTAAGTTGAAACCACACCGTCTGTGGCAATCACTCGTCGCTCAACTTCCTGAACGATATCGCGCGTTTCTTCGACCGATAAGTTCCCCTGTGCACGAACACCTACTTGACCATACTTCTCTTCGGTCTCGGTAAAGAATTCAAGGCCAGCATTACCAGCACCGTAGGCCATAAAGATCGCAACCAGGGTAAAGATACTTACTCCAAACATCACTACAGGGCGTCGCAATAGCGTCGTTAGCAAACGCGCATAAGCGCCCGTAACACCTTTAACCTTAGTGGGAGACTCAGTTTCCAGTTTGCGCAGATACTGCTGTACTTCCAAGTCCATTTCACTACGCCCCATCAAGGAGCCCAAGACAGGCGCGAATAGCAAGGCGTACAGCAGGGAGCCAGTCAGCACTGCAAATACGGTAGTTGGCAAATACCCCATAAATTCACCGGCCACACCTGGCCAGAACATTAGCGGTAAAAAGGCCGCTAATGTTGTTGCCGTTGAAGCAACCACCGGCCAAAACATGCGCTTAACGGAGATCTGATAAGCCCCTCGAGCACTTAAGCCTTCCGCCATTTTCCGGTCGGCAAATTCGGTAATTACAATCGCCCCATCAATGAGCATACCAAGGGCCAGCAACATGCCGAACATCACCATAAAGTTAAAGGTGTAGCCCATATAGGAAATAATAATGATGGCAAACAACAAAGAAAAAGGAATACCTAAGCCAACCAATAAACCTGATCTAAAGCCCAAGGCCGCTACAACAATCACCATCACCAACAACATAGCGGTAACGATATTACCTTCCATCTCGCTGATCATGCCGAGGGCAAACCCTGATTGGTCCAGGATGTATTCAACCGTAACGCCTTTAGGAATATTGCCAGCGTTTTGGTTAACAATGGCCTGAACTTTGCGAGTCACTTCAATCTGATTCGCGTCACGACGCTTAGTCACCTCAACCGCAATCGCACTTTCACCATTTACACTAGTAAAGCGGCTCGGGTCTTTAAAGGTTCGTCGAATATCAGTCACTTCGCCTAAGGTCACCACGCCGTCGGCGGTAGACTTAATCGGGATGCCGTAAACGTCTTGGGCGGTCTCAATCAAACCTGGAACTTTAATCGCAAAGCGGCCCTGACTGCTGTCTAGTTCACCAGCTGGTACCAATAAGTTATTGCCAAGTACAGCATTAATCAGCTCATTACTGGTAATACCATAGTGCTCTAATTGGTCAGGGTTGATAATAACCTCAACCACTTCTTCACGATGGCCAACCATATTGGCTTCTAGAATGTCCGGCACACCTTCAAACTGACGCTTTAAAGCTTGCGCTGTTTTAAATAGCGTTCGCTCAGATACCTCACCGCGAAAGGTCACTACGATAGCTGGGAAATCACTGGCAGAAGCCTCTTCAACAACGGGCTCTTCGGCTTCCTGTGGCAGTTTTGCTTTTGCACGATCAACGGCTTCGCGCACCTCGGTAACAGCCTGCTTAATCTCTTTATCAGATTCAAACTCTACTAAGATATAAGCAGTAGACTCACGCGCTGTGCCATTGAGCTCTTCCAAACCTTCCAAGGTTCGCAGCTCCTGCTCAAGCGGACGCAACAATAAGCGAGCTCCATCTTCAGGAGAAATCCCCTCTTGGAAAACCGACACGATAACAAATGGCAAGCTAACATCAGGCTGCATCTCAACAGCCATTTTTTCACGGGAAAACAAGCCCACCATGACGATGAGGAACAGAATACTTAAGGTACTACGGGAGCGACTGACCGCGACTTCTAAAAACTTCATAGACTGGCTGCCTGCTCCGCGTTTTTATTGCCCGCGAATTTGTAAGCGACCTTTTCACCTTTAGCGACGTATTCTTGGCCTACAGTGATCAATAGAGAGGACTCTGGAATACCCAAAACCCAAACACCGTCGTCGTCATTGCCAATAATATCTACAAGGTGAAACTGTACTACTTTGGTTTCATCAACCACTCGCACACCGACCTTGCCATCGTCATCCAAAGTCAAAAGCGAAGCTGGAATATGAAAGGCATCTACGGCGCCTACAGGTATCACTAATTTGCTGGTGATACCTGCCAACAATTTTCCGTCGGCATTGTCTACTTCAACCTCGATAGGGAAGGTGCGAGTCACACTGTTGGATTCACGACCAATATATCGAATACGACCTGTAAGCTCTTCACCGGTGCGTAACTTAGCGTGCGCCTCGCCACCAACGGCCAATCGAGCTACCTCGGTTTCAGAAACCTGGCCCGCTAAGACAATAGGATCCAAATCGATAACTCGAGCGCAGGTATCACCTTTGCGCATATAGTCACCCAGCTCAACTGGACGTAGATCGACTACCCCATCGAAGGGTGCGCGGACATTTAGATTAGCTAAGTCCAACTCGCTGCGTTGCAAATTTGCCTTGGCGGTTTGCAAGCGTGCCTTGGCACCGGCAATGGCGGTTTTAGATTGGTAACCACCAGACTTCAATCGTAGAGCGCCATCGTATTCCAATTGAGCTTGTTGAACGGCAGCCTTGGCTTCGTCTAGACGCAACTTGCGATCTTCCATGGCGATTTCGCACATGGTGTCGCCAATTTTAACCTTAGCGCCCTTATCGACTGGCTGACGAGCGACACGTCCTTCCACTTCGGCTCGAACATCCACCATGCGGTGTGCTTGGGTACGCGCCCTTACCCGAACCTGTAGGGCATATGGCTCACTCTTGAGTCGCTGTACCTGAACGGTAGTCAGCTTATCCTCAGCCTTTACCTCATTACTTGCCTCCTCACTGTCGGAGCTAACGACTAAACCCGATAGCATCCAAAGAATGGAACACAAAGCAATAACAAAAGCGATGCGATAATTTTTACTTTCCCACAAGGAATTTAAACTCTGCATAATGAACCACGAACCAAGAGCATCAATATAAAAAAGAAGGGTATTTTCGAGGCTAGTAATTTAGCGCCGACAGGTAATACTGCAAGCCAATAAATGTAAAGCCCCACAAAACGTCCTAATTTTAGCAAAGATTAAGAAAATAGCCGCATTTGGCCGCATATTTATGCATTTTATGAATGCATATTCGCACATGCTTTAGAATTGGAGGCTGCTTGACAAAATCCATGGCACAGCTTGCATCTCAAACGCTGCAAGTTACAATCTCGCCTTTGTTTTTTGCCCTCTTGGAAGAGCTATGAATATCCGTGATTTGCTTACCCAGCGCTTTAGCCAGGCTATGGCTGCCGCTGGCATCCCTGCTGAATGTGCCCCTCATGTGGCCCCCAGCAAAAACCCACAGTTTGGTGACTACCAAGCCAATGGCGCTATGGGCGCCGCCAAAGCCGTGGGCCGCAAACCTCGCGATATCGCCCAAGAGATTCTCGACAAGGTTGAGCTTGATGACTTAGCCGACAAAACCGAGATTGCCGGCCCAGGCTTTATTAATGTGCATTTGCGTTCTGACTGGCTCGCCGAGCAGCTAAAGCAGCAGAATTGTCAGACTCAGAGCAATGAAAGCCCACAAACTATCGTTATTGATTACTCCTCTCCCAACCTAGCCAAGGAGATGCATGTAGGCCATCTACGCTCCACAATTATCGGTGATAGCTTGGCTCGTGTATTGGAGTTTATGGGACATAAGGTAATTCGCCAGAACCACGTAGGCGACTGGGGCACCCAATTTGGCATGCTCACCGCAGAACTAGAAGAGCAGCTTGGGCAAAATCAAGCTGCCAGCATGGCACTTAAAGACCTAGAGCAGTTTTACCAGCAAGCGAAAAAACACTTCGACGATGACCCTACTTTTGCCGACAAGGCTCGCGATTACGTCGTGAAGCTACAAGGTGGCGATGCCAAGCTATTAGAGCTATGGGAGAAATTCCGCGATGTATCTCTAGAGCACGGTGAAGAGCTATACCAAGCTTTGGGCGTTACCCTAAAGCGCAGTGATGTTAAAGGTGAAAGCTTTTACAATGACGATTTGGCCAAGGTGGTTAGCGAGCTTAAAGAGCAAGGCCTAGCCGTTGAAGATGACGGCGCAATCGTAGTTTTCTTGGAAGAGCTTGCCGATAAAGAAGGTAATCCTTCGGTAGTCATCATTCAGAAGAAAGGCGGCGGTTACCTTTATGCCACCACCGATCTAGCCGCTATGCGCCACCGTGTGGGCGAGCTTAAAGCTGATCGTATTATGTATTTTATCGATGCGCGCCAATCACTGCATATGAAGCAGGTATTTACCTTGGCTCATAAAGCCGGCTTTGTTTCTGAGGCAGTAAGCTTGGAGCACCATGCTTTTGGTACCATGATGGGCGAAGATGGCACACCGTTTAAAACCCGCAGCGGCGGCACGGTAAAACTGGCAGATTTAACGACCGAAGCGGTGGAGCGTGCCAATGCATTGGTGGAAGCCAAAAATCCAGAACTTAGCGCGGAAGAACGTGCAGAGGTGGCTCGCAAAGTAGGTATTGGCGCGGTTAAATATGCTGACCTTTCAAAAACCCGCACCAATGATTACATCTTCAGCTGGGAATCCATGTTGAGCTTCGAGGGTAATACTGCACCATATTTGCAGTATGCCTATGCTCGCATCCAGAGTATTTTCCGCCGCGCTGAAATTCAAGCCGATGATTTAAATGCGGATTTGAATCTTGCCGCAACAGAAGAACAAGCACTAGCCTTAAAACTATTGCGCTTTGATGAGGCTCTAGAGCAGGTCGCCAAAGAAGCCTTCCCACATGTTCTTTGCACCTACCTATACGAGACGGCTAGCCTATACATGAAGTTTTATGAGGCCTGCCCAATTCTAAAAGAAGGCGTAAGTGAAGCTGACAAAATGAGCCGCCTGCAGCTATGTGCGGCTACCGCCACCGTTTTGCGCACAGGCCTGGATCTATTAGGCATTGAGACTATGGAGAAGATGTAAGTCTTCTACGTCACAGCTGACCACTACGGTGGTCAGCTTTTAAGCCCGTCAACGAAGCAAACTTATCTCTTCCCTCGCCAGCTCTCTAGGCAACTTGATATAAAAGCAAACCCCTACCCCCAAATCGCTCTCGCAACGAATCTCGCCCTTTAGATTCTGAGTAATCAGATTATAAAGAATATTGAGCCCCAAGCCCGTGCCCCCACCTTGGGAGTTTGTGGTAAAAAATGGGTCGAATATTTTCGAAAGATTATCGGCGCTAATGCCCTTGCCATCATCGCAATAGCTTATGTTGATTTCGCTATCATCAATGGATACTTGAATTTTAATCTGACCAGAATCATCTTCCTCATAAGCATGGGACAATGAGTTCATTAGCAGATTCGTCAGCACCTGCGAATAAAAGCCAGGGTATGAATCGATTTCAAGTAGCTCTGGTCCCTCTAGGTCAACAGTGATATCGCGATGTGCATACTGACTATGCAAACTCAACAAAGCATCTTGCAAATACTCGGTTAAATAGAAACGTCGGCGAGCCTCACTTGTTTGATCAACTGATATCTGTTTAAAACTCTTCACCAACTCTGCCGCCCGATGTAAATTATTATGCAGCAGCTCAGCAATCGACATACTGTTTTTGAAATAGCCCTCTAGGCCTTGTTGGCTCATAGAGCCGGACTCGTAATCCCTAACAATTCGCTTGGTACTGTCTATAAACTGGGTAGCACCAGTGACGCCAATGCCAATGGGCGTATTGATTTCGTGAGCAACACCGGCAACCAGCCCACTAAGGGCGGCGGCCTTTTCAGATTCGACCAGCTTGCTTTGTGCCTCTTTCAAGCTCTGCAAAGAAACCTCCAAGTCATGTGTTCTTGAAGCAACCCGCTCTTGCAACTCCTGATTAAAGCCTAACATTTTTCGCTTAGCGACAATCTCCTCAGTGGCATCAACACCAAAGATCAAAATTCTACGACGCCCTTTCTCCGCTTGGCGGATAACATTACTCCATAACACAATGCGCTCTTCGTTATCCTTAGTTTGGATAGAAAACTCGAAGTTATTCAATTCGCCCTTTATAACGGCGCGACGCACATCTCTAAAGTTAGCTGAGTTTTCTTCATGCAGAAGCAAATGCCACCAATTGGCATCAATCATCTCTTCTTTGCTATAGCCAGTGAGCCGACAAGCTTCGGGGTTGACGTACAGTATCCGAGCATCAACTGATACCTCAAATACCAATAGTGGCGCAGCATCAATTATATTTTCGACGTTTTTTCGCTCTCGCTCAGCATGCTCAAAAACACCGGCATTCTCTAGCGCCATACCCGCTTGCAATGCTAGCAAACGTAAAACATCAACATTGTCTGGCCTGAATGCGTCGGCAAAGAGTGAGTTTTCGAGATAAACCAAACCTTGCAGCCTAGCTTTGCGATAAATAGGAATAACCAAAACACTTAGACTGGCACCATTAAGCTCGCAGTTTTCTAGCAGTACCTTGCCCTTGCTATCTCTTGCCTTGTGAAGCAAGGATAGCTGCAACTGATGTTCGTGTAAGTTGGATTCACCCTCTTCAAGAATTGGGCAATCTGAAGCACCGCTTTTAAGTGCCAGTAGATTTAAGCTGCCAGAGAAGTTTTCCACATAAGCTACTCGATTAGCCCCGGAATTCAGCAGCAGCGCATCCATCAGCCCAGAAAGCAGCTGGTGCTTATCCAAACTGCTCCCTAAAAGCTCAATACTTCGCGAAAGCGCCTTAAAGTCAAGATCCGCACTCACGGTGCGGGTAGTAGTCCCTAAAATACTATCGGAAGCTGCATAACGATCTTGCAAAAATGCAAACTCTTCACGCAAGGAGCGTAACTTTGGCTGAGCACCCCACTGCTGATAAAACTCATAGGCTAAACGTATCTGGGTATTTGCCAAGCCGATAAAGTTTTTTGCCAGTAGAAATCGTGCGAATAATTCGTGAGCCAAAGCTTTAGTCTGTAAAACCCCATCTCTAGCGACAGAATCTAGGGCTTCCTGGTAGGCCTGCATACCGCTCTCAAAGGACCCTTTATGTGCAAGGAAGCTAGCTCTTGCCAGTAAGTAATACGGCCTAAAGTTAACCGGGCTTTGCTTTGATAAAGCTTTTAAACGGCGCAATAAGGCCCAGATATAATAGCGAGCTTTAAACGGCCGATAATTGAGATCCAGACAATTGACGGCCGCAACCACTCCAACCATGAAAATAAAGGGATGATAATAACTCCCCGCAGCTTCCATAATTTTGCCGTTAAATGCACGACTAAAATTATCAAATGCCAGCTTGTAGTCTTTTTGCAAAATACACAGAAAGGCTTTATCAGCATAAAGTCCAGAGACGAATATGCTCTCGCCTTGATCAGCCTCAAGGCTCAACATGTCCTCTTCATTGAAGAAAGGGCCAGAAATCGTCACCCCGTCGCTTTCATTTAGAGAAGCGGCTCTAAACAGCTCGATAGTAAAATCACTGTGTTGAAGAGACAGGTCCTTCTCAAATTGTTCAATATACTCGCGAGCCTTGAGTTGAATTTCGATCAAGGACGGCAATGGTAAACCACGCAAATAACGTTGACCGGTTAGAATGGCAATACCCAAACTGGCCACTTCAAACTCACCGCAGGCCTCTGCACTTTCCAAGGCCATTTTTACATAGCTTTCATTTTCAGAAATTGGGCGATTAAACCAATGATTAACCAAGGCGCCGTAATTAAGATAAACAAAGGCCTCGGTCGATTTATTGTCGTATCTTTCTAGCAGGGCCAGCGCGGACTTTGCAAAGCGCCGAGCCAAGTCCCAACGCCCAAAAGCCATACAAACCACCGAAAAGCAAATCATAGGGCTTGCGCTCTGATCAAAAACGCCATGCCTTAGGGTTAACTTGATCATATGCATGACAATCAGGCCAAAATAATCCGACTCGCAAAGATAAGCCGCCACAAGACAAGCAGACAGTAATTTTATTTGCTGTTTTACGTCCTCGTTTCTAAGCTCTGGTAATTCAAGTATTTTCTCCGGGTTTCGAACTGCAGAATGGCGCATTAAACTGAAAAATCCCAAGACCTGACGCATTACCCCAACACGCTGAGGCATTCCTATATGCATTGCGCCAAGTAGTTCTTTTAACACGCCCGCTGCTTCAGAGTTAAGATGACCTGCGGAGAAATAGTTTAGCTTGGAGACCAAAGCGGGTATTTTTTCTTTATCTTTGCGGGCCTGGCTTATCACCCAGTTAAGCTTGGCTAAACCATCATCGAAGTTACACAGACCAATATTGGCCTCACCCATTGCGGTGCGCACTTCTCCAAGGCTTTGACTGTAACTGCCCGCATGTTTTTCTAACAGAATTTTCTCTGCAACTGATAAAAACTCCAAAGCTGAAGCAAAGGCCGCTTGCGCCATTAGCTCGCGTGAAAACTCAAGGTTCATACTGACCAATTCATCCAACTGAGCTTTGTCCAGAAGCCATAGAGCTCGATTGTATAGGTGAAGAAATTGGGCGTAGTCAGGTGGCGTGCAGGTATCGATTTGCTTTGCTTGTAGCTTGTCAGCTAAAGCGAGGCACAATCTCTGAACCTGCGCCTCGGGCAGCAGCTCAAAAGCGGCTTTCTGCACACTGTCATGACAAAAATGTATATATTCACCCGCTTTAAACAAAGCATTGATCTTGATGAGATCGCGTATTTTTTCGGCCAATTCAAACCTTCTTACATCGAGAAGGTCACACATCTGAGAGATGCTGAATTTATTCCCTAATATAGAAAGCTGGGCAAGCAGATTCCTGGACTCCTCACCCAGCCCCTGCAATTTATCCTTTATGTGTTCCGTAGGGCTTAGAATGGGCAATGCCAGCATTGAATCCCAATCTATCTTAACCTTTGCCCCTTCTACAAACACAATCCCTAAGGAAAGAATGCTCTCTAGCAGGGAGCGCACATGATAAGGATTCCCTGCTGTTCTAATCATCAGTTGCTCAGCCAGCTTGGAAGCTACATCTCGATTGAGGTGGAGGTCCGCCTGCAACCAATCCAGCAGATGCTCTTGTTCCAAAGTCGGTAGTTGCAGTTTCTTAAAGCGATACTCTGATCTCTCAACGATCTTGAGAAGTTGGCTGGCGTGGTAATTCTCTTCAACTTCGTCGTCACGATAACTCAGTAAAATAAGCAAACCATTTGGTTTTCTTTGTAATATCTTTTCCATCAACTCGATGCTAGCAGCATCGGCCCACTGCAAGTCGTCGATAAACATCACCAATTCTCGGCCACGACTATGCAACTGCTCGCATATTGCGAAGAACAACTCCGAAAATAACCTGTTGCGCTGAGTTCTAACCTCGTGCTTACTAAATTGACCCTCAAGCTTTGCTGGATCACCCAGCAGCAGAGAAAACTTTGGCATCATTTCCAAGAGCAAGGGAAGCGCCGATGCCGCCGACTGAGTAATGACTTCGCGCCACGAAACCTTGTCATCTGCAAGCGCCTGATCAATAAAATCTTCTAAGGCCGAGCAGATCGCCGTATAGGCATGCCCCTTTTCAAACTGATCAAACTTTCCAGAGATATAGATGCCATTTGTGCGACTAATTTCGGCAAAAAGTTCTCGAATTAAAGCACTCTTTCCAATACCAGATGGGCCACATACAGACAGTAGGCAGGCTTGCTCACGAGCTTCCTCTAAGGATTTTAATAGCTCGGCCTTTTGCTGATCACGACCAAACAATTTTTGGCTCAATTGAATAGCGGTGCTGGCATCACCCAAACCAACATTGAAGTTATCTAGAGATTTATTTTGCCCCAGTGCTTTTCGGATGTGTTCAAGATCTTGCTGAACGGCAGTAATGCTTTGATATCTTAGCTTGGGGTCTTTTTTAAGAAGCCGATCGATAACACGGGCAATAACTTTGGGCCAGCGGGGTAAAACGCTATCAAGCGCTGTTGGCGCTTGAGCGATATGGGCGTATATCAGCTCGGCCGACTCCTTGCTTTGAAACAAAGTTTGGCCACTAGCAAGATAAAATAAAGTACAGCCCAGTGAGTAGAGATCGCTACGTTGATCGATGGGTAGGTTTACCCGGCCAGTTTGCTCTGGCGAGATATAAGCTAGTGTACCTGCAAGCTGTTTAGCTGACGTGAATTCTACCGAATGCTCTTGCAGCGCGCTGGCGTGCTCAAAGTCTATCAACTTGACTGAACTGAAATCAGCCCGACTGACAATATTGGCCGGGTTAATATCACGATGTATTACGCCTGCACTGTGAATAGACTCAATACAGCGACAGATCTCAATGGCTAAATCTAGCCAGCTGTGTAAGTTCATACCTTCCGCTGGCGCCAGCTCAGCCAATGAGCGTAAGCCCTCCTCGACAAAGACAAGCGCGGGACGGCGATCTAACTGTAGGATCGCGATTGGGCAGCTGACATAGCTCGGGTCCAAACCTCTTCCCAGCACCCACTCTTTGCACTCACCATAGCGGGAAAAATCCAAATCCAATGATATAGACTGCTTTACCACCAAGGACTCTCCACTTAGCCTATCGTGGGCCTTGGATATCCGTGTCCGCTGACTGGTATAGAGGGGGGTAAGGTTGTCTAGCTGAAATTCCTGCTGACTATTCATAGAGAATTCTTGTAATGCGACCCTGCTACTTTGTTCTTACTATAAATCTAGCATATGGCGTTCGTTTTGCTCTGCTATATCGCAAATAGCTCGCAGGCTCTCCCTAGCCTGCATTATCGAGCTCAGTTACTCAGCTGGCGAATCCCAGCAGACCACTCAGATAGCACTTTTGACCATTTTCATTATTTTTTGCCAATGCAATGGCATATCTGGCCATTGCGAGCGAATCTCATCTGGGGTCTTATAGACGCTGGTACATTTTGTGTCTTGAAATTTGGCAAAGGAAACACCCCATGGCATTACCTGAGATTCTAAAAGGCCGTCTATCTGTCCCTGCAGTGGCGTCGCCGATGTTTATTATTTCCAACCCAGAGCTGGTTCTCGCACAGTGTAAGGCTGGCGTGGTGGGCTCCTTTCCATCACTGAACGCCCGCGGCGAAGGTGAGTTTGAAAAGTGGCTAATTCATATTAATGAAGAGCTCGATCGTTACAATCAGGCAAACCCAGATAAGCCTGCTGCCCCTTATGCAGTCAACCAAATCGTGCATCGCTCTAATAACCGTCTAGACGAAGATTTAGAGCTATGCGTGAAATATGAGGTGCCTATTGTCATCACCTCATTGGGTGCCCGCGTAGAGCTAAACGAAGCTATCCATTCTTATGGCGGCATTACGCTGCACGACATTATCAATAACACCTTTGCTAAAAAGGCGATTGAAAAAGGTGCTGATGGCCTAATCGCGGTTGCTGCCGGTGCCGGCGGCCACGCTGGAGTGCAGTCACCTCTTGCCCTAATTCAAGAAATTCGTGAATGGTTCGACGGCCCATTATTGCTTTCTGGCTCCATCGCTTCTGGCGATTCCATATTGGCTGCACAGGCAATGGGGGCAGATTTGGGATACATCGGTTCTGGCTTTATCGCCACCACCGAAGCCAACGCTGATGAGCGCTATAAGCAGATGATTACCGACTGCGGCGCAGAAGATATTGTTTACAGTAATCTATTTACCGGTGTTCACGGCAACTACTTAAAGCCTTCTATTGAGGCTGCTGGTATGGACCCGAATGCTCTGCCTGAAAGTGACCCGTCTAAGATGAACTTTGGTTCTGGCGGCAACCAGAAGACTAAAGCTTGGAAAGATATCTGGGGCTGCGGCCAAGGTATTGGTGCGGTAAAAGAAGTCCAGCCTGCTGGAGACTTTATTGCCAAATTAGGCGCTGAATACAAAGCAGCCCTGGCGCGCCTAAACGCTCTGCAGGGCTAAAGGAGCATGTAGAAAAAAGTCGCTCAAAACCGATGGGTGCTATAAAGCAGGAAGGGGGCTTTATAGCTACCTTGGGGTATGAAGGGCGGCATCCCATCGGCTTGAGCAGTTCCATTTGACCCTGCTCAAGCTGTTCATTCCTCACGCAAATATCACAATTTCCTCATCCCTTCTCGTCGCTGTTTTTTACCATAAGCTCATTCATTTTGAATCTAAACAAAGCCTTGCAAGCGATCTCTCGCTCAGCAAAACTTCCCGCGTTTGAACATAATCACAACGATAATTTTGAGCGGGATAATTTATGAAAGCTTGGACTCTACTCTTCACTCGCGTTTCAACGGGGCTGCTTTTGGTGTTGTGGGGAGCTATTAAAATTGCTGCGCCAGACAAGGCCAAGGGTGTTTCTGAAAAGTACTATGGCGGTTTGGTCAGTGCCGACGAGATCGTTTTGCTGATGGGCGTTGCTCAAATTGCCATTGGCGCTTTGGTAGTTTTAGGTTTGTTTCGAAAATATGTTTACCCTGCCCAGGCAGTGATTCTAGGCTTCGGTTTATTTGCCATTTGGCAGTATATTTTAGATCCGCTAGGTCTGTATTTAGCCAGCGATCCAAAGCCATTATTTTTCCCATCGACAACCGTTTTTTTCGCGACCTTGATTATGTTGCTCTACAAGGAAGATGATTCTTTGGCGTTGGATAATAAATTGTAACGAGTCGATCTCGTTACAATTTAGGGGTCAGATCCCACCCTTATTTAAAACAATGCAGACAAAAAGCCCCGTTTCTTTTTAAAAACGGGATCTGACCCCGGTGTTTATCGGAGCCATCTTTATATAATCAACTAGCAACTTTAGGGGTCAGATCCCATTCTTATTTAAAACAATGCAGACAAAAAGCCCTGTTTCTTTTTAAAAACGGGATCTGACCCTGGTGGTTATCGGAGCCAGCTTTATATAATCAACTAGCAGCTTTAGGGGTCAGATCCCATTCTTTTTTAAAACAGTGTAGACAAATAGCCCCGCTTCTTTTTAAAAACGGGATCTAACCCCGATGGTTATCGGGCCAGCTTTATAATATCAACTAGCAGCTTTAGGGGTCAGATCCCATTCTTATTAAAACAATGCAGACAAAAAGCCCCGTTTCTTTTTAAAAACGGGATCTGACCCCGATGGTTATTGGAGCCAGCTTTATATAATCGACTAGCAACTTTAGGGGTCAGATCCCATTCTTTTTTAAAACAATGTAGATAAAAAGTCCCGTTTCTTTTTAAAAACGGGATCTGACCCCGATGGTTATACACCAAGCAGCTAATGACTTAATTCATAACAAGGGGTGTATTCACCTTTAAGCTTCATCCTGCCCGCACTCACAAAACTACGCAGTAAAGAGTCCATAGCCTGCATAATATCGGCATCGCCATTTAATTTATACGGGCCATGGTTTCGAATTTGCTCGATCCCAAAAGGTTTAACATTGCCGGCCACGATGCCCGAGAATGCGCTGCGCATATTGGCAACCAATTCGTGGGCTGGAACATTCTTATTGAGCTCTAGAGCCGCCATATTCTCATGGCTTGGAATAAATGGCTGCTGTAGTGATTCTGGAATCATTAGCTGCCAGTTGTACACATAAGACTCATGCGACTTACGACGTTGGCGCTTTACCTTCTCGACACCCTTCTTGGCCAAGCGTGCAACTTGCTCCGGCTGCCCTACGATAGTCTCATAATATTGCGCCGCATCATCACCCAAACTAAAGCGAATAAAGCGATCAAGATCATCAAAATACTCAGGCTTTTCTTCGGGTGCAGCAAAGATTAATGGCACTTCAATATCGCGGTTATCCGGATGCATTAAAATCCCAAGCAAGTACATGACTTCTTCAGCGGTACCAGCACCACCAGGAAAAACAATAATGCAGTGCGCCATACGCACAAAGGCTTCTAAACGCTTTTCAATATCGGGAAGAATCACTAGTTCGTTGACAATAGGATTGGGCGATTCCGACGCAATAATGCCAGGTTCGGTAATACCCACATAGCGGCCATTATGTATCTGCTGTTTGGCATGGCCTACGGCTGCCCCCTTCATGGGGCCTTTCATGGCGCCAATACCGCAACCGGTGCCAACATCAAGGCCGCGCAAGCCCATTTGATAGCCAACCTTTTTGCTGTAATCGTATTCCACTCGATCAATAGAATGGCCACCCCAGCAAATGACTAGATTGGGCATACGCTCGGGTTTTACCACGCCGGCGTTGCGTAAAATACGGAATACCGCATCGCTAATACCTTCAGCATTACTAAGATCAAAGTTGCCGCGCTCACTCATTTTATTATGGGTAAACACGATATCCCGTAATACATCGAATAGCTGATCTTGTAGACCTCGAATCATCACACCATCTACAAAGGCGGTCGCCGGGGCGTTGCGAACCTCCAGCTTTACCCCGCGCGATTGCGGTGAGAGTTCGATAGAGAAATCTTTAAAACTATTTAGTAATAGTTCTGGATCATCATCTTCTGATCCAGCGTTTAAGACCGCCAAGGCACACTCTCTAAATAAACGGTGCACCTCGGGGTGGGAATCCATCAAGCTTTCAATTTCGCGATGGGAAAGTAGATTCATGCTTCGTGTCGGCCTGACACTGGCGTACTTTATTTTATCACTCATACGTTTTTCTCCTTTTTATACGGAGCTAGCATGAGCGATCAATATGACAGACGGTTGAAACTTATAGGCTATTTTTTTAAATTAATTTTTTAAAATATATACTCGTTTACGTCTTCTCGCTCTAATGCTGAGCTTCCTGAGGTGGTTCCAGCCTATCGGCAATTGTAATAATTAGCAAGGCCAAGGCGGAACACATAGCAAAGCTTAACACTAGGGGAAATACGCTACCGTTGTAGAAACTGCCTATCCATGCCCCTAAGGCAAAGGAGATTAGTGTTGAGACAGAACCCACTACTGCAGCGCCAATTCCGGCTAGTTTTCCTAGTGGCTCCATGGCGACGGAACTCATATTTCCAAACACCATACCTACACAGAATAGCAAAAATCCCAGAAATAGCATAAACCACAATAGGCTTGGCTCTCCTAGAATATAAACCGCTGCGGAGTAAAGGCTACCCGCCAGCATGATGCACAACATGGCGTTGCGGCTGATTGCTCGCATGCCATAGCGCACCACGATCCGGGCATTAACTACCGATGCAGCACCTAAACACAGTGCCAAACAAGCAAACAATAGCGGGAAGTATTTTCCACCCCCAAGCTGGATTTCTAAAATTTGTTGTGAGGTTGATAAAAACGCCACGAAGGCTCCGGAGATGCTTCCGGCCGCTACGGTGTAGCCAATCGCGGTTGGGTGTTTTAATACATAGGCAAAGCCTTTTGCGATATCGACAATATGGAAGCGTCGTCGATTTTCCTTGCTTAGTGTTTCAGGTTGGCGTAGTCCTAACCAGGCCCAAACCACAAGCCCCAACAATACAAATGAGCTAAAGATCATGCGCCAGTCGGCAACAAATAAGATCAGCTGGCCTAAGCTTGGTGCAAGCGCTGGCACTAGGATAAATATTGTCATCATAAAGGACATGACTCTGGCCATTTCTCGACCTTTATAAAGGTCGCGAACAATTGCCATGGTGACGACTCGGGGGCCCGCCAAGCCTAGGCCTTGAAGCAATCTTCCCATTAACATGGTGTCGAAGTCTTTGGCGAACATGGCCATGAGGCTACCGAACAAATATATTATTAAGCCAATGTAGATGGTGGGCTTGCGGCCTATGCTATCGGATAGTGGGCCGAAGCCGATTTGGCCTACGCCCAAACCTAGAAATAGGTACCCGATAATAAGTTGAACATGATTAGGGTTTTCGACTTTTAGCTCTTGGCCGATTTCGGCCAGTGCTGGCAGCATGGCGTCGATGGCTAGGGCGACCAAGGCGGTCATGAGTGCCATGAGGGCGATAAATTCGGGTAGCGCTAAGGGCTTTGTAGGGGACTTAAACAACATTGACTCCTAGAATAAGTTTCTTCGCGATCAAGCAGTTGAGAAACTTGACCGCAAGCAAGCCCTAGATAGGTTCGCCAGAAACGCGCTCAAGCCATCCCGGGCGCTCGGGTCGCGACGTCCATGTCGCTTTACGGTTTCTGGCGAACCTATCTAGGGCTTACTCGCTGCACAGTTCAATCTTGGAAGCCCGTGCAACTAAAATTCAAAAGGTAAGAGGCTTAAAATCAACCTATTACCTAACTTCATTCCCCGCACTTGGATCGCAGGGGATTTTTCTGGCTAGTATGAATGATACTAATGCCATGGCGGCGCCTAATAGAAACACCGCAGCGCTGGATGTCATCCAGAGTAAACCAAAACTTACTGGGATAACGACAGCGGCTATATGATTGATGGTAAAGCTTACTCCCGAGGTTGCAGCGATGTCTTTTGGATCGGCAATTTTTTGGAAGTAGCTGTTAATGGCGATAGCCATTGAGAAAAACAGGTGATCGATGATATATAGGCCGGCGGCTAGTTTAGCATCATTTACGAAGGCGTAGCTGACAAATACTAAGATTAAGCCAATGTATTCCAAGCTTAATGCAGTGCGCTCGCCTACTCGGTTTATCCAGCGCCCTATCGGGGCAGCGATAACGCTATTGATCGCGTGATTGATTAGGTAGAGGGTAGCTATGTCGCTGACGTCGTAGTGGAATTTTTCTACCATCATAAAGCCGGCAAATACCATAAAGATTTGTCGGCGTGCGCCACTCATAAAGACAAGGGCATAGTAGAGCCAGTAGCGCCTACGGAGGAAAAGTTTTTTATGCTGGGGTTCTTTCTCTGGGAATAGCGGGTAGGCCAGAAACATAAATAACGCGAGCAGTATGCATAAGCCCCCGCCCAGCATATAGGTGGTTTCATATCCGAACGGCTGCCAGATAATAAAGGCGTAAACCACCATGGAGCTTGCCGAGCCAATACCGAGTAGCTTACCCATTAAGGCTGGCGCTTGATCTTTGGGTAGCCATTGAAGTGTGAGTGATTTTTTAAGGGTTTCAAAATAATGAAAGCCCACCGACATAATGAATGTGGTACACAGCAGGCCTACGCTACTGGGCAGCAAGCCTGTTAATGACACCCCCAAGCCAAGGGTAAACAAGGACAGAATGGCGAAGCGTTGCTCGCGCAGGAACAATAGAATAAATACTGCGGTAAATGCTAGAAAGCCCGGAATTTCTCTAACGCTTTGCAATAAACCAATATCGGCGCCGTTAAACTGTGCTCGCTCTACTACGAAGTTATTGAGCAAGGCATACCAGGTAGAGAAAGCCAAAGGCATGGCGACCGTCATGATGGCTAGCAACGCATAGGGGGAGCGCCAGCCGGTGCCCTGGGTATTTATTTGCGCTGCGCTATTACTCATTACATTCTCGACTTATTGAGGTCTTTACTTGAAGGGTATATTTACTGTTTTACAACCCTACTGCCTGGTCTTAGGTATCGATACGCTGCAGTCTCCACCCAAGCATTGATCAATTGCCTTTAGAGTAGGCACTACACTATTAAGGATATGAGCATCCGCTTTGTAAACTTCTTCGGCCATTGCGGCGATGCCACTTACTGCGGGCAGGTCAATTTTTTGCTCTAGCATAAACTGTATGCGCGGAATAAAAATAAACTGCAACCACTGGCAAAAATCTAAAGTATCAACGCAAAAGGGCTGGGTACTGGCAAGTGCCTCAGCACTTGGCGCTGTACTTTGCCACTGCCCCGTTTTTCGCAGAGCAGCTTCTAAATCGATGAGCAGAGCAGCCATTTGCTCGGCCTGATTGAGCTTTCTATCGGACATTTCGAGCTCCTACTCTTTGCTGACTGAGCTTAGAACTGGCGAGCAAAGGGCGGCAGTGAATTTAATATCGCCTGACCATAGCGGCGGCTTAGCAAACGATTATCGAGCAAGGTTACTTGACCGGTATCGCTTTCGGTTCGTAATAGGCGACCACTGGCCTGAATCAACCTTACGCAGGCATCGGGGACGGTAATCTCCATAAAAGGATTGCCACCGCGCGCCTCAATCCATTCTGAAAGCGATGCCTCTACTGGATCATCAGGCACTGCAAAAGGTATCTTTGCGATCACCACATGGCTGCAATAAGGGCCAGGTAAATCGATTCCTTCAGCAAAGCTGGCCAAACCAAAAATGACGCTTTGCATTTCACGATCAACCGCTTTTCTATGGGCGGTGATTATTTCCTGCTTGGATTTATCGCCCTGCATTAGGATCCGACCCTGCCAAGACATAGGCAGCCCTTCAAATACTTCGCGCATTTGCCGGCGGGAGGAAAATAATACCAGGCTGCCTAATTCGTCTTTTAGTAATTTAGGCAGTAGCTCGATAATACTGTCGGAATGAGCCATGGCATTGCCAGCATCGGCGGCCTCTTTAGGGATCGCCAGCGTGCCATTGCCTTGATAATCGAAGGGGCTGGGCACTGAGTTGTAACAGCTATCAACAGGCGTACCGGCTCGCATACGAAAACGATCAAATTTTTGCAGTGCGGTTAAAGTGGCGGAAGTTACCACTGCACCACAGCATCGGCTCCATAAACCATAAGCCAAGGTGCCCGATGCCAGTATTGGGCTAGAGCATACTTCTAGATCGATATAGCCGCTGATTTCCACCACGGTAATCCAGCGCGCCGTTGGTGGTACACCTTCTTTATCTGGGGTAGCAAAGGTTTCCCAGAGAGCCGCATTGGCCTCGGCCCTTGCCTGCCAACTGCCCACCAGCGGATACCAGTTTTCTAAATCGACCTTGGGTACTTCGCAATAGCTATCTTCCATAGCTTCTTCTAGCTCACGGGATATCTTGCCAAGTAGATCCTGCAAACGATCAAAGGCGCGATAAATTTCATCGCACTGCTCGCGCTGCTCGGTAGGAATAACACCACCCTCAAAACGATAACGCAAATGGCGCTCATCGTCTTCAATGGTATCGGTTAATGCTTGGAACGCCGGATAAATTTTATCGAGCTGCTGGCGAGCATCTAGCATGGCCGCAGGCAGTTGCTCGGCAAAACGATCAATATTGCCGGCTCCAGAAATGTGCCCCAACATGGCGGCTAATTGTTTATTGCTTTGCTCCAACCACTTTGATGTCGATAACATGCGGCTATGATGAGCAAAGTGGCCCAAGGCCTTATCGGGTAGATGATGACCTTCGTCAAAAATATAAATAGCATCCTCTGGCGCGGGTAAAATTGCACCTCCGCCTAATGCCAAATCGGCCAGCACCAAGTCGTGGTTGGTAACAATACAATCCACATTACCAATATTATCGCGCGCTTTTAAAAAGCTGCAGCTGCTGACGTTTGAGCAACGTCTACCCGTGCACTGACGGTGATCGGTAGTTACTCGGCGCCAAACATCGTCTTCGACACCATCAGCCCAACCGTCTTTATCACCATCCCACTCGTTCGCCGCTAAAGCATCCACCATATTTTGGTAAATCTTGATGCTCTGCTCATCAACACCACTGGCGTACTCTTCATAAAGCGCTTGGGTAGGATCCACCGGCACCGGCTCATCAGCGCTCTGCAGCAGGTTATCCAATTTACTGAGACACAAATAACGACCGCGCCCCTTAGCCAGAGCAAAACTAAATTGCATGCCGCTATTGTTGCGCACATCGGGCAGATCTTTATTCACAATCTGCTCTTGCAGCGCAACGGTAGCTGTTGAAACCACCAACTTTTTACCCAAGGCCTTAGCAATCGGCAGTGCCGCCAGCAAATAAGCAACCGTCTTACCGGTACCTGTGCCAGCCTCAACCACGCAAATATGCCCTTCATTATGGCGCTGATCTTGGTCATCCAAGACAATACCACCCAGAGTGCGCGCGATATCGGCAATCATCAACTTCTGCCCATATCGAGGTCGCAAGCCTTTGGCTTCTAGGAATTTGCTGTAAGCACCTTGGATTTGGCGCTTGAGGTCGTTATTTAGCATGAATGTGCGTGAAACTACTGGATAAATATCAGGTAGAGGATTCTACCCTTTTTGGGACTTGGAGAATAGCCGCATGATCGGATGGTGAGAGCTGGCCATAAAAAACCCCGGCTAAGGAGCCAGGGCTTCTTAAAGTTCTACTTTCAACGGTGACCGGCCTATTTCGACAGCTTATTACTCACCGTATTAGCGTACATCGCCAAATAGATGTCCCGCTGCGCTTCGGGCACTTCAGCCAATCGAGATTCAAACTCGGCCTGCTCTTTCGTATAAGCTTCCGCTTTAAAGTCCTTAGCACTAGCACCCACTTTAACCATAGGCCACTTGCCGTTGAGCTTTTCATAGGCGAAGCAGTTGCTGGGGAATAGGCGGTATTCTAGACGAATCTGGCGATCAATTTCGGCAGCCACATCATCAGTATTCTCAAACTCACCGCGGAGCACCTCACCAAAGGCCACATGCACTCGACCTTTATCGCCCGTGATGCCCTGGGCAATACTGGCAATATCTTCATGCTCGTCTTTCTCGTAAGCGCCGTCTTTAGCCTGCCTGTATAACTCGTTGGTTTTTATGCTATCGCAGGGGTCTAGTTCATAAGAAATAGCAACCGGCACGATATGCAGCTCATTAATATACTCGCTAAGACTGCGCTGCTTGCCCTTACTCAAGGCAATCATACTGATCACCGCCGGATTGGTAATATCCAAGCCATCTTTGGCGCGCCCTTCCCGATGAGCAATCCAAATATTGGCATTCTCTTCATTGATAGAGTGGTGAATATAGCTGGAAAGGTGCTTGGCGGCCTTTAGCTTTTCACGCGGAGCCGTCGCCGAGCGATTAACGATAAAGCTCTTATTCAGACGCATCAAATCGGATACATAAGGCTTGGTCAACAAGTTATCACCGATCGCTATGCGCACGGTATCAAAGCCATTTTCAAACAGCGATAGCCCAACAAAAGCTGGGTCCATAGCGATATCACGGTGATTACTAATAAATAGATAAGCCTTAGTTGGATCGAGCTTTTCAAGGCCCGAAACGCTAAGCCCACGCGAAGTACCGGCAATCATTTTATCCATATAGGATTTTACGACGGTTTGCAGGTCTTCAACGCTTTGCACATTGGCTAGGCGACGCTTAAGGGCAAACTTAATAATAGGGCGCAGCAGGCCGCCCATAAGGCCATTTAAGCGTGGAAAGCGAAAGGCCGCTACTGCTTGTAGCAACTCTGGATCTTCTAGAATCTTGTCCAGTGTGGGCCGAACTTCGGCATCATTATAGGGACGGATATCGTCAAACTTGCTCATAGTCTTCCTGCAGCAAAATAAGCGGTCGAGCTGTTGTTATTATGGCCTGACCAAAACCTGCCAACATACCGAAAACAGCCCCTAAAAGCTATAAGTTCAAGATTTATAATGCGTATAACATGCCTATAACAACTGGGGCTCCAGCTAGGGTTGGACTCGCCTCTCGTGTTAAGATCGCGACTTTTTAATAGGGATAACTATCATGGGCCGCTATGTCCGCTAAGCTCTCCGCCAGCAATTGCTATTGCCAAAGCCAAGCCAGTTTTGAAGATTGTTGCCAAGCTATACTGGCGGGCAAAGCAGCTGCCACTGCCGAAGCCCTAATGCGCTCGCGCTACACAGCTCATGTCTTGGGCGATATCGATTACCTGATGGCCACTTGGCAGCATAGCGCCGGCCAAGCAGAAGACACCCGAGCTTGGGTAGAAGCCCACGATTGGCTGGGGCTGCAAGTATTGCAGTGTCGCAAAGGTGGCAGCCAGCAAAACGAAGGCACAGTAGAGTTTATCGCCTACTATCGCCCCAAAGGCAGCAGCGAGCGCTTGGCCCATCACGAGCTATCCAGCTTTAGTAAAATTGATGGCCGCTGGCTCTATGTTGAAGGCAGCACACCACAAAAGGCGCCGAAAAAAACTGGGCGTAACGATCCCTGCCCCTGCGGTAGCGGCTTGAAATTTAAGCGCTGCTGCGCCTGATCTGTATAGGACTTTTATCATGAGCGCTGCAATCAGCACCCTCTACCAATTATTAGAAAATATGCAGGTGAACTGTCGCTGGTTTGATGCCGGCCACCGCATTAGTAAGCTAAGCCAAAGCCAATGGCAGCAATTTGAAGAGGGGCAAATCGCCTACCCTCACCCTTACCTAAAACAAGCTTACCTTGGCCTAGCTTTTTGGCCAGAAGATGATCAGCGCAAGCAACAGGTGCAACTGTGGTGCTTGCGCTTTCCTTTAGACGAGCAGGGAAAACTAGACCTAGCCAGCCGCGATCAATTTTTGAAACACTTATTAGTTGCCCTAAGCAGCAATTTAGAAGCCGCCAAAAAAGACGAACAACTCACGGCAGTACTAGAGGGCAACCCTTACGTTTTCAAACCCAGCGAAGAAAAGCAGGCTAACCTGCATGCGATTGTTAGCCAACAATTAAAGCAGCCCCATAGCGCTTTTATGAGTACCGTGCTGGAGTATTTCGCTAAGCCAGAAGGTGATGACTGGCAACAATTAGGCATTCAAGGCTTGGCCGACCTGGCCTGCCGCTGGCAGGACTATCAAAACGAAATTTGTGCGGCCATTACAAATTTACCAAGCCCGGTCCTATGCAGCTTTTGCCACTGCCTAGAACACCATGCCATTAACGGCTTAGTCGCCGACGCCCTACTTTTGCGCTTAGAAAATACGATTGAAGATGGCAATGCAAAAGCCAAGCAAATTGCCCTTATGCGCGGCATCAGCTTTTGCCAAGATGCTACACGAATCGAAAAGGCGTTAAACCTTGTATTATCGAGCCCGGTAATCATGGATGTCGAAATGCTGGTTAGCCTTAGCAGTCGCTGCAGCAAGCAACTGGTAAGCGATAAATACGCCCTAGTATTTTTAGAGCATCTAGCGGCCGCTGGCAATGACGTTTTCGCCGCCGTAGTGCAAGAGCTTTTATTCCAAGCGCCGTTACGCGAAGCTTTACTGCGCTTCATTCGCTCTCCTGATCGCTCTGAAACTTTAAGCCAAGCCATTGGCCATTTATTTTCACAGCCAAAGCCACAAACGGCCACAGAAGATAACACTGCTGAGCAAAAGCACTAATGACAGCTAACCGTAAACCTTAAGAAGAAAACTACACAGAAAAAAGTACAGAGAATTAATGAAAGCGCCCAGCCATATATTGCAAACCATCGCCGATGGATTGGATTTGATTGCCAATCGCTGGACACTCAGCATTCTGCAAGCGGCTTTTCAGGGCTGCTGTCGCTTTGACGACTTCCTAAGTCAAACAGGCATTAGCCGAGCCACCCTAAGTCGACGTTTAGAAGAGCTGACGCTAAACAAAATATTGATCAAAACCCCCAGTGATCATCCGCGTCGCTTTTTATATGTTTTTAGTGAACGCGGCCTTGGGCTATTAAATGCCTCCTTGCTCGCCCGCGAATTAGAGGCGGCTTGGAGCGGCCAGCCCCCCAGACCTTTGAAACACACTAGCTGCGGCCATGCGTTTCATGCCAAGCTGATTTGCCAGCATTGTAAAGAAGAGCTGCACGATAAAGATATTACCTGGCAGCAGCTGACTCATGGCCGTGACGAGTTACAAGAACTAAACCAACTGCAAGCCTTGAGCATAAAAGGCCAAGGCAAGCGCCCTAGGGAAAGCGCGGTATTTAAAAACAGCGCAAGCGACAATAAACAGAGCATCGTCGCCAATATTATTGGCGATCGTTGGTGCCTACTCATTATTATCGCCAACCTACTCAAGGTAGAGCGCTTTGATGATTTCCTAAAACTGCTCAATATCGCGCCCAGCACCTTAAATGCACGCCTAAAGCTATTTCAAGAACAGGGCTTGATGGCAAAGCAACAATACCAAGATAATCCACCGCGCTTTAATTACCAGCTCAGCAAGAAAGGCTTAATGGCCGGGCGCTTTATCAGTGAATTACGCCAATGGATATTGGCCGGCGAGGAACAAGGCAAAGCCATTAGCAGCCAATTGATCCACAAGACTTGTGGGGCAAGTTTACAGCAGCAGCTGGTTTGCGGGCACTGCAATGAAGCACCGCAAGCGGAGCAACTACTCTCAAAGTAGTTATCATCACAACGTGCTGACAGCCCCTGTCAGGCCCTTGAATTAAGCTCAAAACTTAAATAGCTTAATACCAAAACAGGGCAAACAAAATGAAGATGAATTACTTTGTTCTAGGCACCAATAATATGGCCGCAGCCATTAAATTCTATGACGCGCTCTTCGAGCCGACCGACTATAAGCAGACATTCGCGACCGACAGAATGACTTATTGGCAGGGCGAAGACAGTGGTTCAGCATTTGCTGTAGCCATTCCTTATAATGAGGAGCCCGCAACAAATGGCAATGGCACCATGGTAGGTTTTAGCCTTGATTCTAGCGAGGAAGTATCGAAGCTGTACCATAAAGCACTGGAGCTAGGCGGCCGCTGCGAAGGCGAACCTAATCAGCGGGGCCCGCGTTTCTCAGCCTACGTTAGGGATTTAGATAATAATAAAATAGTATTTTCAGATTAAGCGATTTTGTCTTTGCCCCTTAGTAAAAGAAGGCTTATGAGCCGCGCCAAACCTTTCTTCATACAAGCCGGTTTGGCGCAAGTTCATGAACAGGCATTAGCAAGTTGCCGGTAAGATATCCAAATCTATAGACTGATTCACACAAGCCCACTGCGAAGGCTCATGGCCGTATATAATTTTTACCCCATCGAATCTTTCCATAATCGCTCTAAGTTTTTGCAAGCTATCTCGCGCCTGTTCCGGCGAGCTGCTAGCACCAGAGGGAATTCCTAATTGTATATTTTCTTTAATATGACTCGCATCAAAACTCAGTAGAAATTGATTTTTATTAGTCTTTACCAAGGCTGACAAATGCCCAGCACTATGCCCCGGAGTAGCGAACAGCAAGAGAGAACCATCAGAAAAAACATCAAAGCTTGGACCTAGAATCGGATCTTCAAGCATTTTCGAATCGATGACAGACACTTTCATGTCTTTCCTTATCATCTTAGATGGCACTCCCGAAAATGCGCGTAATGGCGAGCTGAGCTCATCCAAACTTGCTTGAGTTAGAAGCACATCTGCATCACTATAGGCCAATAAAGCGCCTAAGCCGCTGATATGATCGCCATGAAAGTGGGATGGAATAATGTGAATAATATCCTCGCCCGCGACCTTAGATCTGATTAACTGAGATACCAAATCCGTACCAGCATCGTTTCGACATGGCACCCAGTAAAATGGCCGTAAGCCATAATCACATTCTCCTTTTTGGAGGCCGGCGTCCATGATGACAACACCATACTCAGGATGATGAATAGCATAGGCAATTGAAGGAACCCACTTTGCATTTTGAAGTTTGCCGGGGAGATTGGGGTAGCTCTGATCGATAAGTATTTTAGCCGGAGCTTTAACCCACCCGGTGACATAAGCGGTAATCCGCACTCCGCCATGGCTTGATAAAGAGGCCTTACCCCTGCCCTCGCCCAACAAAGCTATCGGTTTAATATTGATATTTCCCACCGGCTGTAGCAACTCGCATGAGCTTAAGCTTAGGCAAAAGACTGAGACGACAAGGGATAACAAGAATTTAAAAGTCACATTCATAAGACACCTCCTACGGATAAGAGGATTATTGCAAGCGCCCAAATCATATGTAAAATGCATCCAATACATATTTGTGATGCATAATTGGTATATGAAAAATCTTGAAGATTTAGACTTAAACTTGCTGCTTTTGCTTCATTGGTTACTCGAAGAACGCAGCGTTACCCGCGCGGCGATGCGGGTGGGATTATCACAACCTGCCGCCAGCAGAGCCTTGCAACGTTTACGTTTAGATTTTGGAGATGAACTGCTCATAAGATCAGGGCGTAATTTGATCCCATCGCAGATGGCCATGGGTTTACAGGATGATCTAGCCGCTGCGGTTAGTAAGCTGCGATTAATTACTCAACAAAGCCCGCAGTTTAAACCTGCCGAAAGCAAGCAAACTATAGTCATCGCCTGCAACGATTATCTAAGCAAGGTCGCCATCGATATCTGGCGCGATAAAATAGCACCCTTTGCCCCCAATATTAAATCGAGCTGGCGCCCGCTGGATCAGAATGCTTTGGAAAGCTTAGCAAAGGGGCAAATCGACTTACTGCTAGGCCCCAACGAAATAATAGCCAGTGCCCCGCAAACGTCATTGTTTCAAGATTTGATTATCAGGCCACTTCTTAATGATCGCTACGTAATATTTGGCCCCAAAGATCACCCAGCAATGACGAGAAAAAGCTTAACTACAAAAGCTTTTGCCAGCTTTGAGCAAGTACTGGTTTCGCCAACTGGAAAAGGCTTAAGCTTTGTCGATAAAGCGCTTGCTAAGCTGGAGTTGCAACGCACGATAAAGCATAGAGTGTCTAACTTCTCTAGCGCTATCGACCTTGCCTTGAGCCTCAAGCTACTAACTGTTCTACCAGAGCGCTTTGTACAAGGGCACACAGGCGGAACGCACCGGGCATTGCCCATCGAGCAGCCAGAAATCAATAGCAGTATTGCCTGGCATCTTAGCCGCAATAAAGATAAAGCACACCACTGGATAAGACAGCAAATTCTATCCAGAAACAACGAAGATAATTGATATTATTCGTCGATAGTCTGTATATAAGCAGCGCCAGATTTTTTACCATTATCAGCACGGTTTGGCGTTGCAATAATTGCAAATATAGAGGGCTTCCTAGGGGTTTCATGATTGGGCGCAGTTTGGCTAAGCGCCACATTCCAACCGAAACGATCGCCATCTCGACCGTCTTCAGCCACTATTTTTGAGTTGTATAGCCAGCGCCCTTCACGCTTTTTATAAACGTAAATCGCGCCAGCATCATTGCCGTTCGCATCGTTATTCATCGCACTGATAATAGCGGTAGCGTTTAGCAATGAAACTCCACGGCCAAAGCGATCATCAGCCTTACCATCAGGTGAAATCAACTTAGCCACTTGCTCCCACTTACCTCGTGATCGCTCGAAAATATAGGCCGAACCGGCATCAACACCGATTCCTTCAACATCATCTCTTCTAGCCGAAATCAAGGCGGTATCGCCTGATAGAGCAACTCGCACACCAAAGATATCTGTATGCCCACCATCTGCCGCCATTAACTTAGCTTGCTGCTGCCATTTTCCATCTTCAAGCACAAAAGCATAAACTGCGCCGGCCTTTTCTGCTTTTTCATCATTTAGGTCAGCACCCACCAATATTGTATTCCCATCAATGGCTACGCTGATGCCAAAGAGATCACCCTCGGCACCATCGCCTGCTGTTAACTTGCTTTGAAATTGCCACCCTCCGTGCTGGCGTCGATAAACATAGGCAGAGCCGGAATCTTTTGCCACAGCATCGCTATGGGGTGCACCGATGACCATAAAGCTTTCTGTAAGAGCAATACTCTGTCCAAACGCATCACCAGCCTTGCCGTCAGTCGCTGCAAGCCAAGCTTTCTCCTGCCATTCTTTGCCCTGCTGTTCAAATATCAGCACTGCGCCGGCATCCTCAGCAACATCATCCCGCCTTGATACACCCAATACTGCAGTGCTACCTTTTAGAGCCACATTGCCCCCCAAGGTATCACCGGTTTTTGCTTGCCTAGCAAGCAATTTACTATCCAAACGCCACCCTTCTGGGCTCTGTTTATAAACATAAGCAGCGCCTGCATCCTTCACAGTGCCTAGTTTAGTTTCTAAATCAGCATTGAAAGCGCCAACTAATGCGGTATCGCCATCAATCGCCACGCTAAATGCAAAAGAATCACCTGGCTTGCCGTCATAGGCCAGCAGCTTCTGTTGCTCAGCACTGACATGGACGACAGAGAGTGTAGTGATAAGAAGTAAAATTGACTGTTTAAGTATGTTTAACATCAAGACAACTCTTTTGCATCAAGGGTTTTACCGATAAAGTATCGGGCTATTAGATTAGGATATTAACCGGAAGCGCCAGCAGTACAAGTAGTACCGAGCTGAGAAGAGAAGTACATAAGATAGATACATAAGATAAGAACAGAAAACAAGCAAGTAGATGATAAACCACCTTAAACCGCAATCTATCGAAGCCGCACAAGCTATATACCAGGTCTTTCAAGCCTCCTATAAAGTCGAAGCAGCAATAATTGGAACAGATAACTTCCCACCCTTGTCGAGAAGTGTGAAAGATATCTCTCGCTCGAAAAACGTATTTTACGGCTACTATGACGAAAGCGAGTTGGCAGGAGTCATTGAAGTCGAACGACTTGAAAATCGACTAGATATTAATAGCTTGGTCGTATCACCAGAGCACTTTAGAAAAGGTATTGCCGGAAAGCTGATCACGTATGTGCTTACTCAGTTTGACCACGATGAAGCTGTGGTAGAAACTGCAACCGCGAATAAGCCTGCTATCCAGCTCTATGAGAAATATGGCTTTGTTAAATTTAAACAATGGGTACCGGATCACGGTGTCACTAAAACGGCTTTAACCCGCCGAAGCAACAACTCCAGCGAATAATAAGGAACGCTTGTAAATGGATTTGAATTTTCAGTATGCCCACCACCAAAGCAATGAATCGGACACTACGCACAATATCAGCAAAGAAAATGCTCTCAATGCCTTTGACCAATTCGACTGGGACGGCGAAGTAGAGAAAGCCAATCAGCTTAACAACTGCTCACCCACCCTAAGCATTCTAGTTAACGGCAGCTCTGAAATGATTTGGGTATCGGGCGTCGGCTCACACAAGTGCTCCGCATTTATTTCAGAGTGTTGTTTTCCTGGGGAAGTGAAGAGGCTGTTTGGTCTATACAAAAGCCAAGGAACAATCTCTTTATATTCTGATTGCCTCAACAAAGCTAAGGCACGCGAAGCGATCGAATTGTTTTTAGAAAAAGACTATAAAGGGCTAGAAAAACTATACCGAGAATAGAGCGAGTTTTTGCTACTCACTCTATTCCCCAAGCCTTCTGACTAGCGCTTCAACTTCGGAATCAACACCGGTGTATTTTGCTTATAAGCTTGATACCCCGCCTCCTCGCCCCAGCGCTTATCCGCGCCAGCCTCAAGGCCTGGAATACCAGAAATACGGGTTAACAATACGATAACAAATAGCGGGCTCAACAGGGCCGCATATTGCCAACCTTGAAGAACGGGCAGCGCTAGAATCGCCACACCAATCCATAAGCAGATCTCACCGAAATAATTCGGGTGGCGAGAATGGGCCCATAAGCCACTATCAATATAGCGGCCTTTGTTGGCAGGATCGGCACGGAAAATACGCTTTTGGCGATCTGAAATAGCTTCAAAGGCAAAGCCCAATAGCCATAGGCCAATCGCAAAGCCATCCCACAGCTGCAGCTCCAAGGTGGTTTCACTACTGATAGCCGCAAGTGCCGCAGCGGCGGTAAAGGAAACCCACAGGCCTTGCAGTGTCCAGACCACAAAGAAGCGAGCAAAATTAGGCTTTATCTCATCGAAGCGATGATCCGAGCCATCTTGCAAAATACGGGTAAACAGAAAGCTACCCAAACGCAGTGCCCAAACCAGCACCATCGCCAGCAATACAATGCTGCGGGTATCCTCTTTGGCCGCCAAGAAAAAGGCCAGCAAGGTCGCACTGATATAGGTAAGGCTGCCTGTTAGATCAAAGTAACGCTCGGTTTGCCAGATATAAGCGGGAATAAACATCAGCCACTGCACGGCGAAAGCTACCGCCATGCAAATAGCAAAAATCGGCCAATCAAAAGCCTGCAAACTATGACTACTGCCCGCATAGCCCAAACCTGTCGCAACCACTGCGATCACCAATAAGAATTTCAACGCCCGCATATACTTCGCCATAAGGCCCTCGCTTTTAATTATTTTCTACGTATTGCTAGAGATTTAGGATCATCGACCAATGTAACTATGACTATAAGACTTAGGAAGTAGTAAAGCAAGACAATGATATAGCGCGCGCCCACGAAGCTAGAGGCTTGTTAAGCTTTGCAGCTCTTAGAGTTGGCCTCGAACCAATCTGGTAAGTCCGGATTTAAACGCTGCCAAAGAACACCATGGTAGAAAGGCTGCCTTATCTCTCGAAGCACCAGCACAGCAGTGCTGAGCAAGCTTAAAGAAGCTGCAATGTGCCAGCTGATAAGATTCAAGCTTATCGAGGCTATGGTCAAAAGCACAAAAATCGAAGCCCATATCAGCTCAGGTATTCGAGACATCCGAACAATATTACAGAATAGAAAGAAGTGAGCGACTACAAACAAAACGATAACCGACAAAAGCCAGGAGTATGGAAGCAAATACCACGCCCCAAGCAGGGCGGTGGCAATAATTACCCCATCGAAAACTGAAAATCGAAAACCTGGATTAAAATCCATAGTGCTCGTGGCTCTACAAATTAAAACGGATTAACCGTAAACCCGTCCTGCTGCAATAGGGCATGAGCCGTCATTGCAGAAAGCGACATTTGCACACCTTGGTAAAGATCTTCGTTCTTGATACCGTAATAGGCCGCTGTTTGGCCACACAGGAAGACTTGGGTATTGTTATCTAGCAGTGCTTGTAACAGAAGTAAATTAGGATTTTCCGCCAACTCTTTTTTCGCACGAGCCTTATTGTGCAGTAAATCATTAGCCGCCTTACCGTGGACGACAAGGGCGAGCTCTATATTTTCAGCTTTTACACCCGCGGCCACATGCATATTGATAAAACGAGCCAGCGAGTTAAAACTACGATTTAACTTGCCTTCCTCGGCAGGCTTTCCAACATCAAAAGCCACTTTAAATTTAGCATTTGGGCTGACCGCCTTGCTCTGATTAACTTTGGCATTTTCGCCAAAATTCTTAATCTGCGGGCCAGGTGTAAAAGCCTCAGGGCCAGCCATGGCGCTGTCCAATACACTTAAGCTCAGAAGCGATGCCAGCAAGACCGTATTCATAAACTTCACTTTTACACCTTCCTTTTTTACTTGCACAGCTACTCAATCAAGCCCTAGATTTGGTAAACACCTTAACTGGCTAATTCAAACCCTGACGAATAAAGCGCATTAGATATTCTTTAACTTCATCTTCAGTGTAATCCTGCACACTCCAATAGCGCAGCGACCAAACATTACAGAAGAAATACACCATATTAGCCGCTAAGCGCGACTTCGGGGCATCGAAAACGCCTTCTTTGTTGCCTTCAATAATGATAGCTTCCCAAAGCTGGGTAAACTTGCGCTCGATATCAAAAACCTTCTCGCGATTATGGCGGCTCAGTGCACGAGTTTCACGATAGACCAAGTTAATATAGCGACGATTTTTTGAAATGTACTTCATATAAGCCGAGACGGCTTCTTCTAGCTTTTGCACTGGAGGATGATCGGTACTCATCTCTTCATACATATAATCGAAGATCTCTTCCATGCAGCCACTGGTGATCATAAAGAGCAGATCTTCTTTACTCTCGATGTACTGGTACATGGTAGAAATTGGCAAACCAGCTGCCTTAGCCACTTTACGGATGGTAGTGGCCGCATAGCCTTCTCGACCAATCACTTCACAGGCACCTTCAAAGATACGACGCTTCTTGTCTTCGATGGCCTGCTCTTTGGCACTCAGGGGGGCACTCTTACTAGCAACTGGCTGCTGCTCACTGCGGGCAGCGACAATTTCTTCGGCTTTTGCCGCGGCTTCACCAATATCGTACCAAAGGCCTTGCAAGTTATATTCGGCAATTAGCGTTTCAGGGCTCGTCTTATGTTCTGCAGCACCGCGAAACAGCTGTACGCGTATAGCGCAACGTTCGCTATTTTTGAAAATCACTTCGGCGACAGCTTGTAAGCAAGCCCCCTCACCTTGGGCGAAGGCATTTAGGTGGGTGTTTTCAATACGTAAAAGGCGGTGCTTTTCTTGGCTGCGTAATAATTCATGGGCAGCAACCCAAGCCATACGGGCGCAGGCATCATCCAGTACCCATGCATGATTACCGACATCTTCCTTGGTTAGATCCGATTCAATGCAAACGCCCTTTTCATTCGCGCGTTTACGAATACTGTAGCTGCTTTCTATTTTATTAAGCTTATGCTCGAGGCTTTTATCTGCAGTTTGTTTGTCTTCGGCCATTGGGTCCCCCAAATTTTGCCCAATTGTAGCAAATCCATTGAATAAAGAATGCATTATTATACAATTATTGTTTATCGCCACTTACAATTAACCCTATGCATAACAGTACTTCTGTCAGCCATGCTCCGGCGGGTCGCACCTTCTTAAAATACTTGCTGCCCTCACTTATCGGTCTACTAGCCATCTCCTCGGCATCTATCGTGGACGGCATTTTTATCGGCCGCTATGAAGGTGAAACCGCTCTTGCAGCCATCAATCTGCTGATCCCTATTTTTTCGATGTATGCCGGGCTTTTTTATATGCTGGCCGTCGGCGGCTCGGTATCAGCCGGTAAGTGGATTGGTGAGCAAAATCTTGACGATAGCTCAGCGATTTTCAGCAAAACCCTAATCGCACTAGCGCTGATATCAATACTCTTTGCCGGCAGTAGCACTCTGCTGGCTGATACCCTTTATGGCCTACTGGGCGCGCAAGACTCACTGAAAGAGCTGCTTAACGATTATTTCAAAACCTTACTGCCATTTTTACCCATTCAAGCTTTAAGCGTAGGCCTATACTTCTTCGTGCGCATTGCCGGCAAACCCACTCTCGCATCTGCGGCCTTGATAGCCGCTGCCGTTTTAAATATTGCCTTGGATTATCTATTTATCGCGAAACTCGATCTAGGACTATACGGCGCGGCCCTTGCTACTGGGCTTTCTCAGTTGTCAGCTTTACTGGTCTTACTGTTATACTTTTTTCAGAAAGATAAAATCCTACAATTCGGTATTCGTCAAAAGAACTGGAGCAGCCTTGCTGCAAGCGCTTTTAATGGGCTTTCTGAGTTTATCAATGAGATGTCGGCTGGCACTGTCGCTTTTATTATTAACTTACTCATTATCAAACAATTGGGCACTCAAGGCTTAGCGGCTTTCAGTCTGGTTAATTACACGATGTTTATTGGCCTTTTGGTCAGCTTCAGTATTGCCGATTGCCTGCAAGCACTAAGCAGCCAGTGTTATGGGGCCAAGCAATGGGACCAGCTCCGCCGTTTTTTATTCATAGCGTTAGCTAGCAGCATCTCTGTCGGTATCGCTTTTAGTATTCTTCTACTCAGGTCGGCCGATTCGATTATGGCGGTATTTATTAAAGGCCAAAACCCCGAGCTACTTGAGCAAGCCATGTTATTTGCCAGTATTTTGTGGCCGGTGTTTATTTTAAATGGCTTGAACATTACCCTTTCAGCCTATTTAACGGCGCTACATAAGGCCGCTGCTTCGTCTCTAATCGCTCTAAGCCGAAGTTTAATTTTACCGCTGTTGTTTATTGCCTTGTTCATCAACTTTTTACCCGAGTACTCGCCGGTGTTGAGCATTACCTTGGCAGAAGGCTTTACGTTGATCGTGGCGATTCTTCTATATTGGAAATTTAGTATTTCTCGTATGCAACAAGAGAGCCGCACATAACTTTTTACCGAACTGACCGCATGCCATGGATAGGGCACACTTTGCCGGACACGCAAAAAGCTGGGTCCATCCAAGCTCGCTTCCTCTTGGATTCGCACCATCCGGGTGCTCAGCCTTCGGCCAAGCCCAAAATCTCTCCTAGAGATTTGGTCAAGTCGGAAACGGCCCTGCAAAGTGCGCCCTACCCATGACTTGCTGCAATTGAAGATTAACCCTGCATAAAATGCATGGCGCCCTACACCCTTTACGCATACTCAAAAAATTTACGATGCAGAATGTCTTGGGCGGGTAGTGCTATGACGGGGCATCTCCGACTTGGAGGAGGAGGTGAGCTGGCATGGACGCCGCTTTTTGCGACCCCGTCATAGCACTACCCGCCCAAGATATTCGTTCAGCCTCCACACTGCAGGATATACAGACTACAAGCCCATCGGATTATCAATTATAAATTGCCACTCACCGTCAGCATTCTTCTGTAAAACATCAATAGCCTTGTGAAGCTCAGGTGAATCAGATTTATCATCCGCCCAATGCCAAGCAACAACTACCAAAGCCGTA
Organism: Cellvibrionaceae bacterium; assembly: GCA_025800365.1. Classification (GTDB taxonomy): domain Bacteria; phylum Pseudomonadota; class Gammaproteobacteria; order Pseudomonadales; family Cellvibrionaceae; genus Pseudoteredinibacter. The sequence continues at coordinate 69,064 of JAOXRT010000027.1, forward strand.
TTTTCAACAATATGAATACTGCGCCTTACCAAGGCCATATTGGCGATAATATCCGTGAAACGCTCAAGCTCAGCATTAAGCTCGGTCTCGTTTTGAGTTAACTCACCGTCTGCTTTGACATAAGCACCCTGCTCAACATACAAAGCCCTTGCAGTAGCGTAGTCTTTTTTCAGCAAAGATTTGACCAAGGTTTTATAAACCGCCTCAATAGCTTCTTTATCAATAGCGCTCATAAATGACTCCATCGGTTTTCAAGTAGATAGTTAAGCTGGGTTTTTGCGATAAGAATCTTTAACCTTGATTTTATCGCCAGCAAATTCAAATAGATCGCAGCCCATCAAGTTGACACTACTGCCATCAGCCTTGGTGCCCGTAAAACGCCACTCGGATACACCACGATCACCCGCAACAAAGTGAGTGTCTTCGTTCCACTTCGCATCAGGGAAGACCTTAAAAATAGTTAGATAACTTTCCCTAACAGCGGCCAAACCTTCAGCGCGATTACCGAATATATCCGCACCTGCCGAGCTATCGAAACGGCAATCTTCTGACATACAAGCCATGAGAGCATCAATATCATGATCATTCCAAGCTTGGGCAAAATCTTTTAATAACTGTAGGCGAGTCGCCTGTAGAGATTCACTCATAGTATCCTCATTACTCTAATTCGTTTTTATTTCAACAAACTCTGGCCAAAGTCTTGGGATAACATCACCAGCAGCATCTAAGCCGTAGCAACTATCGACCAGAGGTTTAAATATTTGTGGGTTTTCGGTGTAGTCTATCGGGCGATAAACCGCATCTGTAATGGCTTGGTAAGCGACCGTGGCCATAGGGCCAAGTAGCTCTCTCAAATGAGTGCAGCCTTCCGTTGCACCAAGCCGCTGTTTAATCTCACGCTGCCAACCTGGGCCTATTACCACGCCTAATAAACGTTGATAGTTCGGTAAAATGTCAGGGCAACGTAGATAAGGGGTATCACTCATCGTGGCTTCCACTTCTTGAATAGTCATATCCAAATCTAAAGCGATCCGAAAACACATATCGTGAAGATAATCGTCACTTGTGATCAACTCTCGATCTGGAGTGCCCAAACTAAAGTGCTTCTTATCGGTTAAATGTGCCTCGATATCCCACAAACCATCTTCGCGCTCATAGGCTTGCACCTGGATATTGCGAGTATGTGATAGTTTTCTTTTACTCATACAATCAACCTAGCCAGCAAGAAACCTAGAATGGCTCTTTTAACCAATAGTCAGCAATGGAATCATTACCCGCACTAATAGCCGCCGCCAGCGCTTGGGTGCGCGGCAAAATACGTGCAATATAGAAATTTAACAAAGCTTGCCTTTGCTCAAGAAACTCAGAACTGTAATCACTGCCCTGATAGGCATTGGCTTTATTTGCAGCACGCAATAGATAATACGCCGCCACAATGTAACCACAGAACATCAGATAATCGCTGGCAGCCGCATTAACCTCCGCAGGGTTTTCTGCAAATTTCGCCAAGCAGCTCGCATTCAGGTTTTGCCAGTCAGCCACAACATCCGACAAAGCATCGGCGCACTGATTAAGATCGGGCGAATCACTGGCTTTAGCTTCTTCGCAAGCTGCACTGACTTGAGCAATAAAGGCATTTAGCTGTCGCTGGTCATCGGCAATAATTTTACGACTAATAAGGTCGATACCTTGGATTGCCGTAGTGCCTTCATATATCGCCGTGATACGTACATCACGATATAACTGCTCCATCCCGTATTCAGAAATAAAGCCATGGCCACCTAAAATCTGCACACCATGACTGGTGGCTTCCATAGCAGCTTCAGTAATAAAGCCCTTAGCAATTGGCGTTAAGAAGGCCAGCACTGCCTGAGCCTCAGCTGCCACTTCGCCGCCATCGTGCAGACGATCAACCTTTTCTGCTAGCTCATAGGACATCATTCGTGAAGCTTCGGAGAAGGCCTGCTGAGTAAGCAGTAAGCGACGTATTTCTGGGTGAGCAATAATTGGATCTGCCGCTTTATCTGCAGCAAAGCGAGGACTCGCCTTCATTTGTAAACGCTCTTTAGCGTAAGCTAAGGCATTTTGAAATGACTTCTCTATTTGCCCCTGGGCCTGCAAGCAAACATCGACACGTGATTCATTGATAAAGGTAAACATATTAGCTAAACCACGATTGGGCTCACCAATTAAAAAGCCTTTTGCACCATCAAAGTTGATAACACAGGTCGCGTTACCGTGAATCCCCATCTTGTGTTCGATAGAACCGCAGGCCACAGTGTTACGCTGATTAAACTCACCTTGCCCATTGGGTAGAAACTTGGGCACTAGAAACAAAGAAATTCCCCGCACGCCTTCAGGTGCACCTTCAATACGGGCCAGAGTGATGTGTACCACATTGTCGACCATATCGTGCTCACCCGAAGAAATGAAAATTTTGCTACCACTAATCACGTAGCTGCCATCTTCATTGGGCGTTGCTTTGGTTTTTAACAAACCTAAATCAGAGCCACAATGCGCTTCGGTTAAACACATAGTCCCCTGTGATTGCCCGCTCACTAGGCCAGGTAAATAATCGGCCTTTTGTTCCTCAGTACCGTGGGTTTTTAAGGTAGTAACCGCACCCCAAGTAATGGTTGGGTACAGTGTCCAAGCCAAGTTTGCGCTCACCAGCATCTCATAAATTGAAAACTGTAAGCTCATCGGTAAGCCTTGGCCACCCAGCTCTTCCGGTTGAGCAAGGGCGGGCCAGCCATTTTCCACAAATTGCTGGTAGGCCGCTTTAAAACCTGTGGGCGTAGTCACCTCGCCATCTTGCCATTGACAGCCTTCGTCGCCGCCTTGATTTAAAGGAGCCAACTGCTCCTCGACAAAGCGGCCGGCTTCTGCCCAAATCGCCGATACAAAATCCATATCCAAATCGGGATTATTTTTTGTATAGGCCGCGGGGACCTCTATTACTTGCTCGAAAGCAAAACGAATGCTCTCGTAGGGAACGTGATACTGGGTCACAATACTTTCTCTCGAATTAATACGGTGTTAAATAAGCTAGCAGATATTTCTTGCTGCCTTACAGAACCTCAAACAAACCTGCAGCACCCATACCGCCGCCCACACACATAGTGACGACAACATAACGCGCACCACGGCGCTTACCTTCGATTAGGGCATGCCCCACTAAGCGAGTGCCTGTCATGCCATAAGGGTGACCAATCGAAATACCACCGCCATTTACATTCAGCTTATCCATTGGAATACCTAGCTTTTCAGCGCTGTAGATCACTTGGCAAGCAAAAGCTTCGTTTAATTCCCAAAGGCCAATATCATCAACAGTTAAGCCATGAGCTTTGAGCAACTTTGGTACAGCATAGATAGGACCAATACCCATTTCCTCGGGCTCTAGTCCCGCTACCATCATGCCTTTATAGGCACCTAGCGGCTGTAAGTTTTCACGCGTGGCCAATTCATCAGAAACCAAGACACAAGCCGCCGAGCCATCTGAAAGTTGAGAAGCATTACCCGCGGTAATATAGCCACCTTCGATTACTGGGTTGAGCGACTGTAAACTTTCTAAAGTGGTTTGCGGGCGATTACCTTCATCTTTCGCAAGGGTTACCTCTTCAAAAGTAGTTTCTTTGGTTTCTTTATTGAAAACCGCTTTGGTGGTAGTTACTGAGATAATTTCATCATCAAAGGCACCCGACTCTTGTGCAGCCGCTGTACGCTGCTGGGATAACAAAGCGTATTCATCTTGCGACTCGCGAGAGATATCGTACTTCTTACAAATATTCTCAGCGGTCTGCAGCATTGGCATATAGGCTGTATCGGAATTGGCCAAAACCGTTTCGTCTTTTTCCTTCATAATCCAATCGAAGGCCGGCGTTTGCACCATGGAGATATGCTCATGCCCTGCTGCCACGACGGCATCCATACGATCAACCATAATTTGCTTTGCCGCTGTTGCCACCGACATTAGGCCAGAAGAACATTGACGATCGATCGACTGACCGGAAACCGTCAAAGGCAAGCCTGAAGCTAAAGCCGCCATACGACCTAAGTTCATGCCCGCCGTACCGGCCTGCAATGAAGTCCCCATTACTAAATCATCAAAGTGATCAGTGGCCAAACCGCTACGCTCTACCGCCGCTTTAATAGAATAAGAAGACAAGGTGGGTGATTTAGTAATATTGAAAGCACCGCGAAAGGCTTTAGCAATTGGCGTACGTGCGGTTGATACAATAAGGGCTTGACGTTGACTCATAAGATAACTCCAAAAAATTTGTAATCGCTTTAGGCTAGACACTTAGCCTTTATGATTTTCTATAGGCCTTAAGGTTGCTCTGACTTTCAGTCAGCTCACTCAGCAGAGCAGCTGGTTTAAACCAACGCTCACCATATTCACCTAGGCTCCTTTGCAATTGAGCTAAGCTTTCCTGAACATTCTCCAAGCCCAACTCATCGATATATTGCATAGGGCCGCCACGCCAGCGCGGAAAGCCATAGCCATTGAGATAAATCACATCAATGTCGCCGGAGCGCAAGGCAATGCCTTCTTCAAGAATACGCATACCTTCGTTGGCCATACTGAGGATGCAACGTTGAACAATTTCTTCTTTTGAGATCTCTCGCTGTTTAATGCTGAGATTTACAGCAATCTCAGTAGCCAGAGCCAATACTTGTGGATCTTCTTGTTTTTTACCTTCCGGATATTGATAAACCCCGGCACCCGTTTTTTGTCCTAAGCGGCCTTGCTCACGCAGGGCAAACTGTAAAGCCTGATAACTTTCCTCACCCTGCCACTCATTTTGGTTGGCCAAAGCTGCCATACAGCCGACATCAATGCCCGCCATATCAGCCATTTCAATTGGGCCCATTGCCATGCCAAATTCCCGCAATGCAGAATCAACCTCACTTGGCTTCGCACCTTCAAGCACCATACGAAACGCTTCACGCGAATAGGGGGCTACCATGCGATTTCCCACAAAGCCGTAGCACACACCCACGGTCACCGCAGTTTTCTTTATAGTTTTTGCTAATCGCAAACAACTTGCCAAAACCGAAGCCGAGGTACGCTCGGTACGCACCACTTCAAGCAGCTTCATAATATTGGCCGGGCTAAAGAAGTGCAGACCGATAACGTTCTCTGGGCGAGAGCAAACCTCGGCAATTTCATTCAGATCGAGGGTGGAAGTATTACTGGCGAGAATCGCGCTGGGCTTACAGTGGCGGTCCAGCTCAGCAAATACCGACTTTTTCACTGACATATCTTCAAATACCGCCTCGATAACCAGATCGGTATTTGCCAATTCTCGATAGTCACTTACTGTGGCAAGAGCCGCTAAAGATGCTTCGCATTTAGCAGCACTGATGCGACCCTTATCGCGATTTGATTCAATAGTTTTAGTAATGTAAGCGCGGGCTTTCTTTAATGCCTCTGCATTTACATCTAACAAACGAGTTTTAATGCCAGCCAATAAGAAGTTGATAGCAATGCCACAGCCCATTAAACCGGAACCGACAATGGCTACTTCGTTGATTTCCAAAGAAGCATCAGCTGAGCTAATACCAGGTACTTTCAAAGCTTCTTTCTCTGCAAAAAAAGCATGCTGCAAAGCACGAGCCTGGAAGCTATTAGCGCATTCATCAAAGAGTTTTCGCTCTAAGGCAAGGCCCGCCTGCAAGCTTAGCTTCATACCCTCGCGCACCGCCTCAACAATAGCAGCAGGGGATTTTTGACCATACCAGCGGCGAGACTGCTGCTCTTGATAAGCTCGCAAGGCTTGCTCATCATCCTCACTTACCGTGAAGCTCTGCTCAAACATATTGATAGGCTCAAGGTTTTTGGAGGATTCTGCTAAGGTCAAAACAGCTTCATTAGCTTGCTCTTGGCTTTCAAAAACGGCTTTAATCAAGCCCAATTCTAAAGCCTGCTCCGCAGAAATCGGCTTACCGTCGCACATCATTTTTGCTGCAGTCGCCATAGGTATTATTCTTGGTAATCTTTGGGTACCACCGGCCCCAGGCAGAATACCTAAATTGACTTCCGGCAATCCCAAGCGGCTGCCCGCTTCAGCAATACGCTGATCCGCTGCAAGAGCCAGCTCCAAGCCACCACCTAAGGCATAAGCTGAAACCTGCGCAATCACCCACTTCGGAAAACTGTCTATACGATTACATAAAGACGGCAGACTTGGTTCAGCAAAAGATTTTTCGCTGCCAAACTCAGTAATATCTGCACCTGCCGAAAATGCTTTAAGACTTGAACAAATTAGTACAGCCTTAACCTGCTCATCCCGTTCAGCCGCATCCAGGTAATGATCGATCGCGCAACGAAGCTCATAGCTCAAGGTATTCACTGGCGCATGGCACATGCTCAGTGTCGCCAAATCACCCTGAACAGAATAATTCACATATTGATTAAATTCAGACATCAAACTTTATCCCTCGTAGGAAAAATCACGGTATTGCTCACGCAAGTCTTTTTTGCTGACTTTCCCCGTTGCGGTGTGCGGTAGCTCAGTCGTAAACAAAATGGATTCCGGTATCCACCAGCGCGTTACCTGAGTTTCCAGGAAGTCTTTTAATTCCTGCTCACTCACTTCTTCACCGGGTTTGCTAACAACAATTAAGAGGGGGCGTTCAGACCATTTGGGATGGTAAACACCAATTGCGGCGGCCTCCAAAACTTTGTCATGAGCCATCACAGCGTTTTCGAGATCAGCAGAACTGATCCACTCGCCACCGGACTTGATAACGTCTTTGCTGCGATCGGTGATGGAGACATAGCCCTTAGAATCGATTACGGCAATATCGCCAGTATCAAACCACCCATCTTCAGTATGGGCATCGGCCTTCTCTATACCTAGATATTGCGAGCACACCCAGGGGCCACGCACTTGGAAAGAGCCAGGGCTTTTACCATCCCAAGGCATTTCATTTAGAGCATCATCAACAATGCGCACCTCAATACCAAAAGTTGGGCGACCTACAGTTTTGCGCAGTGCAAATTGCTCGTCTTTTTCCATTGCCATCATGCTTGGCGTTGGCATATTCATCGTGCCTAAAGGGCTAGTTTCCGTCATCCCCCAACCCTGCTGCATAAAAATGCCCTGCTCTTCTTCGAAGGCCTGCATCAATGCAAGAGGCGTTGCAGCGCCACCTACCATCAAACGCTCAACAGTTTCCAACTTGGTATTGCTTTCGCGCAAATACTGCAACAAGGCCAGCCAAACCGTGGGCACACCCGAAGCAAAGCGAACGCGCTCAGCGTTCATTAACTCGGCTAGTGCTTGGCCGTCACCCATAAAGCGTCCAGGAAAAACCATTTTGGCACCCGCCATTGCACCAGCGTATGGAATATTCCAAGCGTTTACGTGAAACATAGGCACAACCGCCAACAAGGAATCTTCTGGCAGCATGCCAACGGAAGAACTAGTATTTGCAGTCAAACTGATCAAAACAGTTGAACGATGACTGTAAACAACACCCTTTGGATTACCGGTAGTACCCGAGGTATAGCAAATACCACAGGCCTGATTTTCTTCGAGCTCTGGCCAATCAAATTCACCACTTTGCTCGGCTAAAAGTGTCTCATAGCAGTAAACATTAGGTAGTTCGTGAGCCGGCATTGCCTCCTCATCACAAAGAACCACATAGCCTTTAACCGTTTTAAATTTGTCGGCCAGACGAGTCATCAAAGGTAAAAAGTCTGGATCCACAAATACCCACTGGTCTGCAGCATCGTTTAATACAAAATCAAACTGTTCATCGGATAGACGCGGGTTGATGGTATGGCATAGCGCTCCTACTCCTGGGATCCCATAATACAATTCAAAGTGACGATAACTATTCCACGCCAGGGTTCCGATCACATCACCTTGTTTAACACCAAGTTTTTCTAAAGCGCCCGCCAACTTTGCAGCGCGTTTAAATGCATCCGCATAGCGGTAGCGATGCAAACTGCCATCCGCCAATTTAGAAACAATTTCGGTATCACCATGGATTCTTGCGGCATGACGCATAACCGCAGGAATGGTGAGCTGAAAATCCATCATTTTTCCGAGCATTTTTAACTCCTATAAACAAGCTTCTGTGCCAAAGATCGTCGTTGCCTGACTAGACAGCGTGCCGCCGTTACCATGTGCCAAAGCAAGCTCGGCCGATGGTATTTGTCGATCGCCACATTCACCGCGTAACTGACGGACAGCTTCGATCATGCAAAACAAACCGTACATGCCGGGATGCACACAGGAGATACCACCCCCATTGGTATTGACTGGACGCTCACCACCAGGCGCAATTCGCCCAGCAGAAACGAAAGCACCGCCTTCACCTTTAGCGCAAAAACCAAGATCTTCTAAGAATAAAATGACGTTAATGGAAAATGCGTCATACAGCTGGATAACATCGATATCACTGGCTTGGACGCCAGCCATTTGATAGGCACGACTGCCGCTTTGTACTGCGGCCGTTGTTGTCAAATCAGGCATCTGATCTATTTGTCGATGAGTTGTTGCCGAAGATGCCCCTAGGACATAAGCGGCTTGCTTGCCATATTCTTTGGCGCGATCTTTAGCAACTAAAACCATCGCTGCGGCGCCATCCGTTACCAAACAACAATCCATTACCGATAGCGGATCAGAAACCATCTTCGCGGCAAGTACCGTTTCTAAATCAACTTTTTCTTGAACAAAAGCTTCTGGGTTCATCGCGCCCCAAGCACGAGCCGCCACCACCACCTCAGCCAACTGCTCTCTAGTTGTTCCGTATTCATGCATATGTCTTGCTGCAGCCAGTGCGTAACCGGTGACGGGAATGCGTGGGCGATAGAGCTGCTCCCATTCAGGGGTTTCAATTAACCCCGCATGATTACCGCCATTGCTGCGCGCATTACTGCCGTAGGCAATGAGCACGGTTTTGCACAAGCCAGACTCAATCGCCATTACGCCCTGCAAAAGCTGAGACATAAACGATGAGCCGCCATTCATATCGCAACTAGTAAAACTTGGCTGAATACCTAGATATTCAGCAGCACTAAGGTTGGCAAAATAATGGGAGCCTGTAGTCGCACAAAGCCCATCAATTTCGTGCAGCCCTATGCCCGCATCTTCCAGGGCACGCTGCACGGCGACTCCCATTAACTCTAATGGTTGCCAGCCTTCGTAATTTCCAATACCTGCTTGCGCTACGCCAACAACCGCAGCCTTTCCACGTAAACTTTCAGCTGACATTAGCGCGCCCCTTCCTGCAAACCGTGCTTAAAAAGCAATAGCGCATCAGCGCCTTCTTGCAGCTCGATAAAAGCCTCAACTGCATCGCCGATTTTTGGCAACTCATCCGATTGCAGGCGCAATTGAGTCATCATTCTCGGCCCCTCTTTAAGCTCTACAATCGCTACGTAATAGTCACCGCCGCGCTCTGGCCGCTGCGGAATTCGACTCAGCGAATAAATACTGGCTGCACCACTGGCAGCCACCCACTGCCAATCATTGATGCCACTGCCGGGCGCAATAACGCGGGGATAAAAGAAAAACTGACCATCGCCCCCTTGCTGAATGCAAAACTGCCCCGCATTCAAGCGCGCTTGATACTCGGCCCAAGGGCCATGACCACTCAGTGATTGCTCCACCATCGGCTTTTAATTACCTCATCGTTTTTGTATCTGCGACAGACTGGCGAGCCTTACGAGACGCCAGGAACACAATTGGCACTTTTGGCCAAACTGCGCTGAAAATGCCAATCAAATAGTATTTTCTAAGTCTAATAATTACTTAATATACTTTTAACCGAACGAACGATCATGTCAAGATCAAATTAAACCCATTTGATCGACTAAAATTTGACTTAAATAGCTCTCGAACATAATATTATCGAACGTTCGTTCGCTGTCCATTGAGCAGATTTGAAGACGATGGGCACATATCAGACAGAAATTGAATTTGTGAGAGTGGTACCGTGGAAGAAAAGCACAGCAACAAGCCGATAGACCCCAGAGAGCTCAGAGATGCCCTAGGCCAATTTGCCACCGGGGTTACAGTGATCACTTGCTTTGATCAACACGGTAAGCCAGTTGGCATGACAGCCAGCAGCTTCAACTCATTATCGCTAGAGCCAGCACTAGTGCTATGGAGCATCGGCAAAGGCAGTAGCAACTTCGAGGCCTTTAATAGTTGCAGCCACTTCAACATCCATATCCTTAAGCACAGCCAGGGCGACTTAGCCTACCAATTTGCCAGTAAAGACGGCGACCGATTTGCCGGCGTTAAGCTTGCTCAAGGCGAACAGAGCGCCCCAGCCATGGAAGATTGCCTAGTTCGATTTGAATGCTCCTTAAACGCTAATCACGACGGCGGCGACCATCGCTTACTGATCGGCAAAGTAGAGAAACTACAACACAATGACGGTGAAGCACTGGCGTTTTACCGAGGCAAATTTGCCGGGCTTTTAGCATGAAATTTTGTAGCGACTGCGGGCACAGTTTAATACTCGCAATACCTGCGGGCGATTTGCGCGAGCGCTTTATTTGCAGTCACTGCGGTCGTATTCACTACCAAAACCCCAACCTAGTCGTTGGCGTCATAGCTCATTGGCAAGACCAGGTATTGCTTTGCCGACGAGGTATTGAGCCACAAAAAGGTCTCTGGTGTCTGCCGGCCGGCTTTATGGAAAACGGCGAGTCCAGCGATGAAGGCGCCATGCGCGAAGCTAAAGAAGAAACCTGTGCGGAGCTTGAGATCCAATCGTTGTATGCGGTGTACAACCTACCCCATATCAATCAAACCTATATGTACTACCGAGCCAAGCTGTTGAGCCCAAAGGTAGAAGCTGGCCTAGAAACCTTAGAAGCTCAGCTTTTTAAGCAAAACGAGATCCCTTGGTCACAGCTCGCTTACCCAAGTATCGCTGCTGCCTTACAGCAATTCTTTATCGATCACAAAAGTAGCCAGAGTGGCGAAGAAAAGTACCCACTGATCCATGAAACCATTAACAATCAAGCCAGCCTACTAGGGAACGCTTCATGAGTGACATTTCTAACTTAAGCGCACTGGAACTCAGCCGTCTTTATCAAAACAAAGCGCTAAGCCCAAAGGAAGTTATCGACACTCAATTGCAGCGCCTCGAAGCGCTAAACTCCAAATACAACGCCTTTTACGAAATTGACTATGAAGGCGCCCGTCGCGAGGCCCAAAAATCCGAACAGCGTTGGTTTAATGGTGAACCCAACAGTGTTTTAGACGGCACCCCCACAAGCGTAAAAGATGCACTATTAAGTCGCGATCAAAAAAGTTACCGCGGATCAACCGCCAATAATGCTGACGATATCGACTGGAACGAAGACTGCCCTCTCGTTGCACGCCAAAAAGAAGCTGGAATGATTTCATTAGGTAAAACTACCATGCCAGATTTTGGCATATTGGCTTCCGGCTACAGCTCATACCATGGAATTACTCGCAACCCATGGGATAGCAGCGTGACTACCGGCGGCAGCAGCTCAGGCACGGCTGCCGCAATAACAGCCGGCTTCAATACCGTTGCAGCCGGCACCGATATTGTTGGCTCCATACGACTACCAGCTTCCTATACCGGATTATTTGGGCTCAAGCCTAGTCAAGGCAGGGTTCCTTACTACCCAAGCAATGCTGACACCTTAGTAGCAGGGCCAATGTCTCGCAGCGTTATGGACTCGGCCGTCTATTTAAATATCTTGAGCCGCCCAGATCGGCGCGATGCTCGCTCTCTTGCCTGGCAAGATTTTGATTTTACTCATGGGCTGCAATCTGCCCGCCCTTCTTTACGTCTGGGCCTGCTATTAGATATTGGTTTTGGGACAAGCCCCGCCCCAGAAACCCTAGCCGCCGTCAGCCAAGCCGCCAAGCAACTTGAAGATCTTGGGCATAGAATTATTCCGATCGAATCGCCTTTTAAAAGCGGCGATGAAGATTGCGCTGAACTCTATTATCAACAGCGCTGCCACAATGAGTTTAAGCAATACAACGAAGAAAAGCGCCGCCAAAGTCCGTACATCTGGAAATTTACCGAACACTGTGAAGAAGTTTCTGCGTCGGATTTATTTGAGGCCACCATGCAAATGCGCAAGCTTGGGGTACAAACCTTGGAGATGTGTTCGCAAGTAGATTATTTGTTATTACCATCAACTCCGCGTCCTGCATTTCCCGCTGAGCTTCCAGCCGATGATGCCGACAAACTATTTGACCCTTGGTGTAATAATTTTTTATTCAATATCAGCGAGCAGCCTGCGGCTTCCATTAACTGCGGTTACAGTAGTAAAGGCTTGCCAATAGGCTTGCAAATTGTTGGACCAAGGTTTGATGATTTTGGTGTACTGCAGCTAGCCAAGCAGTATGAAAATATTCGACCAGAGCAGAGAGCGTTTCCGATTTGAAAAAGAGCGCCAGCCAGATTATAGGGGTCAGACCCACCCTTTTTAAGTTTGCCTAAGCCTGCTAAACCGCGCATTTTTTAGAAACGGGGTCTGACCCCGGCGCGCCGAGCCCCGACACCTCCAACTGCAAATACTTTTTTAGGGGTCAGACCCCACATTTATTAAGTTAACCTTAGCTTGCTATACCGCGTACTTTTTGGAAACGGGGTCTGACCCCGGCGCGCCGGGCCCCTACACCTCCAACTGCAAAATACTTTTTATAGGGGTCAGACCCCACTCTTTTTAAGTTTGTCTAAGTCTGCTACACCGTACACTTTTTAGAAACGGGGCCTGACCCCTTGCCCCCAGCACAGTTAATCATCCCCGCAAACTTTGCAATAGGGTTTTTGCCGCCTGCAGACCACTACGTTGATAGAGTTTTGCGGAACCTAGAGGCGCCATAGAAAGATGACTGAGCGAAATACTCGCCAATCCCCAAGCAACCGCAGCACATTGTTCAGCCTGGGACTTTGGATAAACCTGCTGCAACAAGCTTTGAAGGTTAGCAATAAAGTCATTATTCCATTGGCTAAGGCGTCTTTTGATACTGGGATAATTTTCTACCGCTGCCAGCAATGCCAGCGCCACCCGCATTCGCAATTGCTCTTGCTCCGGCATTTCGCCAAATAGATAGGCAATAATAAGCTCTTCATTTTGCTCAACAGAGGAATCACCAGAATGAAGATCATCAAACAAGCGCTGAATATCATCCTGCTCGGTGCCCACACAACGCTCAAGCAGACGCTCAAGCAAGGCCTCACGATTCCCCACATGGTGACGCAGCAAACTGCGATGCAGGCCGGACTCTTGTGATATACGCTCCAAAGTCGCCCCTTCGACCCCGTAGCGCGCCACACAGCGCTCAAAGGCTGCCAAAATAGCCGCCGCTCTCTCCTCTTTTACACTTGGTCTTGCCATATTTACCCCTGCTGATTGGGGAAGTATTTTAGCAACTGCTTGCGAAAATAATAGAGCTCTACACAGAGTAAGCTTTGTAACTACTATTTCTGCACTAGCAGACTTAAGCTATGATCACACACTCAAGCAGCTTAAGCCCGACTCAAATCCCCCTTATGATTATTTTAGAAGGTTATATTCAAGTACCGATACATGAACTCTCGCTGTTCAAGAACGCCCTACAGCAGCATATAGCTGCTACCCAACAAGAACCCGGCTGCATTTGCTTTAGGGTGAATCAGGACAGCGAAAGAAAAGAAATTTTCTGGGTCTACGAAGAATTCATTGACCAGAGGGCTTTTGATTTCCACCAACAAAGGAGCAAGGCTTCAGAATGGGCCAAAGCCAGCCAAAACTGTGAAAGGTTTTACGAATTAAGAGAAGCCTAGCTAATTCAAAGCCGCAGCAACTTAAAATTCTAAAAACAGCTGCAGCGCACAAAAAAAGGCCACAATGTGGCCCCAAGCAATGTGGTGAGGATCTCACCTAACCGTCGCTAAACAGCTATAAGCGATAGGCCACCGTCAAACCAACCGTGCGAGGTTTACTGTAAGTTGAAAAGGTGGAACCAAACGACTCTGTAAATTCACGAGTGTTTGAGCTGTTGTAAACCTCATCCGTTAAGTTCTCAACAAAGAAAGTAGCATTGAGGCTTTCATCGGTGCTAGTCCAGCTGATACGAGCATTAGTCATCCAATTATCTTCCGTCTTACCCAATGGGTTATTGGCAATATCCGTGAAGTACTCATCGGTGTACGACCAATCCAATTGCGGAGTAATAAAGCCCATCTCGCCTAACTCAAAGGTATAGCTCAACACACCATTAAAGGTAAACTCTGGCGCATAGCGAAAAGCATTGCCACGAATATCTGGGATCGCACCAGCGGCAACTGTTGGCTGCTTATCCACTTCCGAATCCAACCAAGAGGCGCCCAAAGTTAATACCAGGTTGGTGACCGGGTTGTAAGCCATCTCAACTTCTGCACCGCGAATAGTTGAATCTGGCACATTAGCCAATTCATTAACCACGGTAGTGCCTTGCAGTTGTGAAGGCAGAGTCACGGCGATAACAGCTTGGAAATCCGTGTAGTCATACTGGAACAATGCAGCATTTAAAGTCATGCGGCGGTCCAATAGATAGTGCTTAGTACCCAGTTCAATTGAGGTCAGCTTTTCAGGATCAACTTCAACTAGACGATTGTAATAAGTACCGTTAAAGCTGCCACCCTTAAAGCCACGAGAGATACCGAAGTAGTATAGGGATTCCTCGTCGGGCGTATACTCGAATGAAACCTTACCGCTTAGTGAGTCCCAACTTGCATCGCGAGCAAAACTTTCTGGCGCGCCATTGTTTACACCGCAAATCTCCGGATCCATTACTAAGCCGGCAATATCAAAGCCAAAGGGCGCATTAGGATCAACACCAATACCTTGCAACTGATCAAAGCGTCCTTGTCCGGCATTTGGGTTTTGCCCCACATAACAACCCAAGTACTGACCAGATAGATCTTTTTCATCTCGACTCCAGCGCAAGCCTACGGTAGCCCCCCAATAATCATTGATGCGATATTTTAAATGGGAGAATAGAGCCATACTCTCTAAGTTTTGCTTGTGCTTATTGGCACGAGTAGAAACATTGCCCGCCGGGATTCGGCCAATTGCCTGCAGAACATTATAGGCCTGCGCGACATTCAAAAAGTCCGTCGGCGCAAAACCTGCGGCGGCTGCCGATGCAACCCATGCACCATTCAGACCTAGAGCTGCATCAAAGCCACCCACCGAGCCATCGCTACCTGGTACAAAGCCGTGGGGAATTGCCGCCAACACACCATTGATGTCATAACTGGCTTGTGACTCCACATCTTCATCCATAAAGAACGCACCGGCCACCCAATCTAGCTTTTCGGTTTCACCTTGCAAGCGAAATTCCTGGGTAAACTGACGCTGCCCAGTAAAAGCTTGGCTATGCCCGATTGGCTGCGTGCTGGCATCCTCATCGTTTTGGTAAAGGAAATCATGATCAACAAAGCCCGTTACCGAAACCAAGTTAACATCACCCAGATCCCAATCAAAAGTTAAGGAGCTCATGATAGTCTCGCCCTTTTCATTTCGCTCATAATCAGGGCTGAGCGTAACTCTACGATAATCCGAGGCGCCACCACCTGGCGAGCTTGGATCAAAAGCATTCGCTGGCAGCTGGTTATGGAAAACCACTGGCTTATTGTCGATTTGCTGGTGAGCTAGGCGCCACTCAACGACGATGTCTTTATTTACATCCCAGTCAACACTCAAGCGTGCCGCTTGCACGTCTTCGTTTTGAGCATCACGGCCTAACTGATCTTTCACATAACCGGAAGAGCGGTTGCTTACATAGGCCAAGCGCCCGCGAACATCTTCGGTCAAAGCACCAGAAACGAAAGCCTCCTGACGAGAGCGATCAAAACGCCCAAAGGTAGCCTCAATACCAGCACTGAACTCCTCCGTCGGTCTGGCAGAAAAAACCTGCATCGCGCCCGTTGTGGAGTTTCTGCCAAATAGCGTGCCCTGAGGACCACGCAAGATTTCAACCTGATCAAGATCGAACATGGCGAAGCCATGGGTTTGAATATTGTTTAAGATCACCCCATCGCTGTATACAGCAATCGGGGTATTGGATATCGCACTGAAATCGACATTACTCACCCCACGCATACTGATAATCGGCGCCGACAGGCCAAAGTTACCATCAACCGCCACCATATTGGGGGTTTGCGCAGCCAGCTCACTGCTACGGGTAATATTCACGATTTTCAGGTCTTCTGCACTGTAAGCCGTTAGGGATACAGGCACATCTTGAGCCGATTCCGTGCGGCGCTGGGCCGTTACCAACACCTCTTCAATTTGCGCTGCCGCCCAATCAGCCGCCAACGTTGAACCCACTACAACCGCTGCTACTAATGGTTTTACCGGGAAATTCCTAGTCACTGACATTCTCCTAGCCTCTCGATCTTTATTGTTTTAGAAATTCTTTGCATTCACTCCGCATACACCACAATCGAATCACTCAAGCCATTGCATGACCGAACGTTCGATCGTATTATGGGCGAGACTACAAATTTCAATAAGCCTTTGTCAATGAGAATTTAATCGGGAAGCCGATTTTTAGCCGAGAAGCGAATAATGATTCAATCTAGTTTTAATAAACGACAGATCAGCGCTCTGCTGGTTTTAGCCGTGATTGGCGGCTCTGCTGCCAATATTCTGCCTTTTATCTTTTCTTCATTTAGCTTGGTTTTCGATATCGAATCGACTGCAACCCTCACCACTGCCGAGCTATTCGGTATTTGCGTCAGCGGCCTTAGCTTCAACTATTGGCGCAAACGCTTAAACCTAAAGCTGAGCTGTTTGCTAGGCCTGTTACTTTTTATTGCCGGTAATGCCATTACCATGGCGGCCGATGGTGACTTCAACCTGACACTATTTGCCAGGCTAATGTGCGGCTTGGGTGCGGGCATTGTTACTTCCCATGCTTTTTCTATTATTGGCAGCCAGAAAAACCCAGAGGCTCTTTTTGCCCTGGTGCTGTTTTCACAGGTACTTTGGTCTGCCGTGGCATCCTTTGCGATGCCTACTTTGAGCGAAAGTATGCCCTTACTTTCTTTCTCCTTCTTATTGATCTGTGGCTTGATCGCCATTATCCCAATGGCCTTATGGACACCCAAAGGCGACCAACAGGAAGAAGAAGTCGAAGATTTCAAGGCAAGTCCCTTACTGAAGCGCTTAAAAGCCATTGTTATTGGCACCACCATCATTTGGTACGCGGCACTCGGACTGTTTTGGGCTGACTCGGCAAATCGCGGGATGGAAATGGGTTTATCTGCTACTTTTATTAGTAGTATTTTTGCCGCAGGTTACTTGGCAAGCCTAACGGGGAATGGTATTGCCATCTACTTAGCGAGCCGTTTTGAGCGTACTTACCCCATGCTAATCGCCGGCGGCATTCACCTAATGGTGTATTTTATGTTCTACCTATCGACTGGTCCTGAAGATAAGTGGATTTATACCGTTGCCGTACTTATCTACTCGATTTCATGGGCAATCTTTACGCCGTTTCAACTTGGTCTATACAGCGAGTTCAGCATTGACGGGCGTTTTGCCGCCATCTTCCTACCCGCCACCGTCGTTGGTATGACCTTTGGCACCCAGTTCAACGGTTTGCTCAGCGAAGACGGAAAAATGATTCTGGCAACGTTTTTTATGGCTATTTGTTTAGGCTGTTACGCCTATGTCTTTAAGCGCTTGCCGATGTTTTATCGTGAACTCGAAGAGCAATACGGCCCTGAAGCCCTTAATGATGAAAATTATTCCCAAGTGTAATAGTGTGATTAGCAGGTAAAACTATGAACTTTTTTGTCTCAGCCTTAAGCACCATCTTACTCGGCTTAGTAGTAGGCTTTGCCCTCAGCTTGCAAAAAGCCGAACCGCCCACTGAATTTGAAAAATACAGCAGTGCTAACATGGACTTCGCCACCATGAGCGAAGTTGGCTACGCCATGGCCGCCTTTGGCCGTGAATCTACTGCAGATTATTTCGAGCTAAAGGATTATCAGGAATATGTACAGCTAGCGCAAAATGATCATGCCAAAGCGCTTAACGCCAGCGACGCCCCCCAAGTAGCCGCCAGCGAAGCCCAAGCAAGCAAGGCGGAAGCACCGACGATGCAGCTGGCTCAAGTCGAGCGCCCAGCCAAGCCTAAAGCAAAGCCTTCACTAAAAGACTGGCCCAAATCCGTGATTGGCATACAGCGCAGCACCGAATTAATTAATGTCGAGAAAGTGTGGCAGGAATTTGCTAGCAATAGCGCCCTTAGCGACCAGCTAGACAGCTATACCGTGAGTGTGTTTGCCATATACAGCGATTTCAATAGTGATTACAGCCGCGCCACCATCAGTATCGGTTATGACAAACCAAGCATGAAAGGCGAGCAGCAACTGATTCCAAAAGGCAAAATTGAGACCCTTCTTAAACCCAGTAATTATGGAAACAATGCGCTGCTTAATGCGTGGCAGGATATCGACTATAGCAAAGCTGTTAAAGCGGTAGTGGAACGTCGCGACTACACCCAAAACAGCGAGCTGACGTCTTTATTCGTGATTTATCAATAGAGAGCTTTGCCATGATGGAATTTTTACAGCAACGCCTTACCGATCTCGAGCTTTTTGGCTGGGATGAGTATATAAACTACTGGTTCTTCCTAGCGATGATGGCCCTGTTTGCCTTCGAGCTGATCGTTATGGCCTTTAAGAAAGCCGTGACCTGGAACCTAATTGGTGACTCCATCACCAACTTCATCACCTTATTTGCCTACCGCTTTATTGGCGGGCTTATTTATATCCTGTTTTATCTAACAGCCTTTTTTTGGGTATACGAAAACTTCAGCATTACTCAACTACCGTTAACTTGGATGAGTCTGCTGGGCTGTATTTTATTAGCGGATGTCATCTACTACTGGGAACATCGCTTTATGCATGTTTGCGGTTTGGGCTGGGCAACCCACACGGTTCACCACAGCTCGCCACATTTTAATATTTCTGTGGCCTACCGTTTTGGTCCACTGGATGGCTTCTTCCCGTTCTTCTTCCACTTGCCGCTAATCATGCTAGGTTTCCATCCGTTTATGGTGTTCTTAGCAGAAGCACTGGTGCAGCTATACCAGACAGCGCTACATACGCAAATGGTTAAGAAATTACCACGCCCAATCGAGTACATCATGAACACGCCTTCACATCATCGTGTTCACCATGCCACCAACAGTAAATACATTGATAAAAACTACGCAGGTATTTTTATCATCTGGGATCGCATGTTTGGCACCTTTGCCGAAGAAGACGAGAAAGTGAAGTTTGGTGTTTACCCCCGTATTAACAGCGTAAATCCATTTACTGTGTTCTTCCATGGCTTTACCAAGCTGGGCAAGCAATTATGGGAAGCGCCAAGCTGGTCTTATCGTTTTCAGCTGCTGGTTCGCCCGCCGATCTGGGCTTGGGAACAAGAGCAAAAACGCAAACGAGAAGCGGCGGCAGCCGAAGCCAAAGCAAGCTCTTAATGACAACACAACCTTTTGCCTCATCTAGCAGCTGAGGCAAAAGGTATTTTTTTAAATAGTTGTTTGTAACATATTACAATAAACATTGATTAGCCAATACGGCTCTGAAGGAGATGAAAATGACAGTTCTGGATTCGATTAAAAAAGTCGCCAGCGCAAAAATTGAGGAGGCCACCGGCCTACCATTTGCCGCCTACTCAGATGAAGAAGTTTACCAACTAGAAATGGAAAAGATTTATCGCAATGATTGGGTATTCGTCTGCAATGAGGGCGAAGTTGCTAATCCTGGCGATTACTACGCCCTAACCATTGCCGATGAACCTATCATTATTATTCGCGGTAGAGATGGCGAGCTACGAGCCATGTCCAATGTATGCCGCCATCGCGGGACGCCACTAAACGATGAAGGTTTTGGCAATAAAGGCCGTATGGTTTGCCCTTATCATGCATGGACCTATACCGATCAAGGAAAGCTGATTGGCGTACCCCACCCCGGAATTATTGCAGTAGACAAAGAAAAACACTGCCTACCTCATTTCAAATTGGAAAGCTGGCATGGTTTGGTATTTGTGAATATTAATGGTAATGCCGAAGCCTTGAGTGAGCGCTATTCTGGTATAGAGAAGTATTTGCAACGTTACAATATTGGTTCTTTTGATAAAGGTGTTGGCGGCGAAAATGAATACTGGGAGACCAATTGGAAGCTAGCCGTAGAGAATGGCATTGAAAGCTACCACCTATTTAAAGTTCACCAAGAAACCCTTGAAGTTAACACTCCGACACGTGAAGCTTTTTACATCGAAGGCAAACCGGACTGGACTTTAACAGGCGGGAATTTAGTCGGCGAAAGTCGCAGCTTTACAGAAAACGCCATGATGGCCTTAATGCCCAAATCACAGCAACGCCTATGGGAACATTATGTGCTATTTAGCTTACCGCCGAATTTTGTTGGAATTTTGCTTGGTGACAGTCTTGGCTATCTATCGGTAATCCCTGTCGACGCCAACAACTCTATTATTCGAGCAGGCACTATTTCTTCTAGCAAAATTAATCCAGGAACTAGTGAACAGCAATTCGTAGAGGCCTTTTTCGCAGAGGACAAATGGATCTGTGAACGAAACCAAAAAGCCATGAAATCCCGCCACGGTGAGCCAGGAAAACTGGTTGAGCTGGAGCAGGTGGTTGTGGACTTCCACCACTATCTAGCCGAGCGGCTATTCGATACCAAGATCGATAGCCATATCGTTGATGAAAGAGCCAAACCGCTGATGGATTAAGCCCCCAAACGGAGAGAGGGGTCAGAACCCTTGGGTTCTGACCCCATGTGCCCGCACGATTTTTAAGTGAATACCTAAGAGCGGCGAAGCCCCGCATGGGCAACCTCCTAATCTCGTCGCAGCAGATTCATCACGGCTCCGAAGCAGGGTCAGAACCCTTGGGTTCTGACCCCGGTTTGGGATCTTTCATCAGCCAACATCTATACAAATATTCACTTCCACCCTATAATCGAACGAACGTTCATACCATTAGAGGATTAGCAATGAAGGCCCATATACTTGTACAGCCCTATATGCGCAGCAAAGGTGAAGATGTCGAGCTTCCTGGTGGCGACCCAGATCGCTTTGAAACGCTGCTACAGCGCACCACAGAACAGATGCAATTCGCCGATCAAAATGGCTTTGCTGGCTTCTGTATGACCGAGCACCACTTTCAGGTTGAGGGTATTGAAACCACTACCAACCCATTACTGTGGAACCTGCACATTGCCCAACACACTGAGAACCTAATGGTTGGCCAGGTAGGCATGGCACTGACAGCCCACCACCCAATGCGCCTAGCAGAAGACTTGGCCATGCTGGACCACATGACTAATGGTCGCCTATTCTGTGGCTTCGTGCGTGGCAACACCCCGCGCTGGCTTAACAATTTATCCCAGTACTTGGATATCACTACCACCCAGTCCGATCGTTCAAAAGCAGATGCCCGAAATCGCCGTTTGATGGAAGAGTCTTGGCAGGTGATCAAAAAAGCCTGGACCAATAAAACCTTTAACCACTATGGCGAGTTCTGGGACATCCCCCCAACTGACATCACTTGGCCATTCCCACCAACCAAAGCCTGGGGCGGAGAAGACGCACTGGATGAGAACGACCGCCTGAAAAAGACCGGCATCGTACCTCGCCCACGGGTTCGTGAAGGCCGTGACTTCCCACCGTTGTATGTGCCTTTCTCGTGGTCAATGGAAACCGCTAAGTTCTGGGCCAAAGAAGGCGCCAAGCTGGTTGCATTTGTAGCCAAAGAAGAATTTATCGATATGACCATGGACCTGTATATCGAGGAAGCCCATAGACATGGTCACACCGAGTGCACCGTAGGTAACACTTTGGTGCTCGGGGGTCACTTAACCATTGGTTCAAACGAAGCCCAAGCTGAACAGCACTATCGCGATTTCGAAGAGTTGTTTAACTTTGCCTACAATGCCCCACCGTACAATGTACCAATGGGCCGTGTTTGGAAAGGCACCGTCAACCAGGTTATTGATCAAGTTGGTGCATTAAAAGAAAAGTATGGCACTGAAGAATTTGTATGCTGGCACCATGTTGGTTACTTTGAGCAGGAAGAAGAACTAGAAATGCTGGATAACTTCTCCCAGGTTATTAAAGCCGTTTCTTAGTAAACACCTAGGCCGGGTTATTTTGCTCGGCCTATTTACGTCTTCGCTAGCTTCTCTCTAGCCCTCTGAAAACATCAAAACCCACTCGGAATTTTTAGCATGCATTGTGTAATTGTCGGCGCCTCTCACGCTGCGGCGCAGCTAGTCGCCAGCTTAAGACAACTTGGCTGGACCGGTCCTATAACTCTTATCGGCGAAGAAGCCTTGCTTCCCTATCAACGGCCGCCATTATCCAAAGCATTTTTAAGCGGTGAGCTCGCAGAAGACAAATTACTGATTCGTCCGGCGTCCGCATACGAAAAGCTAGATGTGACTCTGAGGCTTGGATGCCAAGCAATCAGTATTGATCGCGACCACAAGAAACTAGAGCTCAGCGATGGCGAGCTTCTAAACTACGACAAGCTAGTTCTATGTACCGGCGCTCGACCTAGACTGCTACCATTAAGTGGCGCTCACCTTCCAGAAATACACTATTTGCGCAGTGCAGAAGACAGCAAATGCATACAAAAGCAATTTAAGAAAAATATGCGCGTAGTCGTCATCGGTGGCGGCTATATAGGATTAGAAACCGCCGCCTCACTCAACAAACTCGGAGCCGACGTTACCGTATTGGAAGCGGGCGATCGAATTCTGCAACGTGTTACCGCTAGCGAAGTTTCTGATTTTTATTGCAACAAACACCAGCGAGAAGGCGTGAAGGTCCTCAGCAAAGTTCAATTGGAATCCATCAAAGGCGAACATAAAGTCGAAGCTGTACTTTGCGCCGATGGTCAAGAGTTGCCAGCAGATATGGTTATTATTGGTATCGGCGTTATACCCAATACCGAGCTCGCCGAAGCGGCAGGCTTAAGCATCGATAACGGTATCGTTGTTGACGAGCAAGGCCGCAGCAGCGATATGGACATATTCTCAGCCGGCGATTGCTGCTCATACCCACACCCCAAGCTCAATAGCCAGGTTCGCCTAGAGTCGGTACCCAGCGCCAATGACACGGCAAGAATTATTGCGTCTACGCTATGCAATAAACCCCTACCAAATATCGAACACCCTTGGTTTTGGTCAGACCAATATGACGTAAAACTGCAAATAGCTGGTTTTAATATGGGCTATAGCGACTACGTAGTTCGCGGTAATCCAGAAGAAGAAAACTTTAGCGTCTGGTATTTCAAGGCGAAACGCTTAATGGCCGCAGATTGTATCAACCGACCGAAAGATTTTATGGCGGCAAAGCAGCTATTAAAGCTCGGCTACTCAGCCACAGTTGAAGACCTAGCAAATGATGAACTGGAACTTAAAGAACTGATCGAGCTGGCGAAACTCAGTGTAAAATAGAGCAAGTGGAAACATGCTAGTTTTCTAAGCGAGCATGTTTCCAGCACTTAAAGCCGAGCCTATCAATTATCAGCTTCTATCTCCTGCCCTTCGGAATCTACAACGTCCATGCGTCGGTGATAACTTTTTGCAAGTAAAGCGAGCCCACCCATAGTTACAGCAGATGCTGCTGCCCCCATTGTTGGCACCGCTGTCGCCGAGCCAGACGCGCCGGCAGGCAATACAGTGACATCGCTAGATTTAAGCGCAAAGCCTACCGGCACCTTGCGGTGTTCGATACCACCAAACTTCTCAATATTTGGCAAAAGCGTTTTAACATCACTACCTTCGACGCCATACCAGATAGCCAATTCTGCAAACATTTTATCAAGCGGCATAGAGGGAATTAACATTCCGTCACCACCATCGAGCGGATTATTATTGCCCAACTCAAGGCTAGGGAACTCTCCAAACACTTTTCCACCATCAACTGGCTCACCCATCACAATGGCATTTCCTCCCCACCCGTGATCAGATCCATTACCGTTCGAAGTTAAAGTACGTCCGAAATCAGAGCCGGTAAAGGTGATTACTCGATCCTCTACATTTAGCTCCTCCAAGGCTCTTTGAAACTCAAACAAAGCCTTACTTAAAATTGACAGCATTTTGGGATGCTTATCCAACAATCCGTCATGATGATCCCAGCCAATGTAACGCAAAAAGTAGGTTTGCTGCTGCAGATTCATTTGATCAGCACTGGCTATAGATTCTGCGACCTTCTTAAGCTGCTGAGACAAATTACTGTCTGAAAAGGCGCTACTCAGTGTTACCGTGTTGGTAGCCGCCTTAAACCTCTCGTGCTGTGCCTGAGACTCTCGAGTTTGTGCAATATAAGCAGCGCGCATTGGGTCATCGCCATAGCTTTGATTCAGCATCGCTTCAAAGCCTGCGAGAAGTGCGTTGTTTAAAGCCTGATTGGCTGGCGTACTTTTATCTTTTACCGCCAAGCCAACACTGCCCTTTTTGTTAACCGTATAGTGAGTGCTGTCGGCTCCGTTTTGTAAAATATTACTTCCCGCCAATGATATATTCATCGGTATTTGATTAGCTTGGCGATTGGCCTGTACTGAATCGGCAAAACGCCCAAACCAGCCGGTATTAGTTCGCTCGTCTGGCCTACCCGTTAGCCAATGCTTAAACTGATCTGAGTGCGACAACAAGCCCAAAGGCAATTTGGCAGTGCCCGCCTGCATCCCTGCCCGATCCACAGGCTCAACGAGAGGCCCAACATTGGCAACGAAAGAGAGCTTCTTGTTATTGAATAAGCTCTGTACTTCAGGCATTGCCTTATGCACGCCAAAGCTGCGACCTTCACTATCGCTAAAGCCATTTAAACTCAACAAATCAGCCAGAGGTACCGCCAAGTTATCACGAGTGCTACTGTATTGGGCGTAATGGCTTGCACTTGTTGGCACCAGCATATTGAAGCTGTCGTTACCGCCATCCAGCATAATGTAAACCAAAACCTTACTATTACTTTTAAGCGGTACCTTTTGCAGGCTTTGAGCGATTGAAAACTGAGGCGCTAGGGAACCCATTGCAGCCGCTGAAGCACTACCTGCAGCGAGAAAATTACGACGCGTTACTTTCATCATTAAGCCTCCATCACTGTAAATTCTGGTGATGCAGCAATCATAAAAACTATGGTTTGCATAACCCACTCGCCATTTGTTTGATAGGTACTAATGGCATTTAGGATGTGCGGCTTCACTGGAAGATTATTTTTTGCCGTTAGCAATACGCCTACTTCTTCAATTAAGGCATCGTGATTGGCAGGGCTATTGGCTCGAGCTGCATAAGCGGCCAAATCCAGATTTAAGCGATTATCTAATTTGTCGAAAAGCTTAACCTCGTCCAATTCTGGAATATTAAAAATATTATTCTCCCGACTAACTTCCGTGCTAACTGAGGCTAGGGCTCCACCAAATAGCCAGTCGTAAAGCACGTTCACATAGGCAATAGATGTGGCCGAATCGTGTAATTCAAATTCCGGCGCTACCAAATCCAACTGATCCAACGCTCCATGAGGGACATAGTCAGGCTTATAAAAATTAAATACCGTAGGCGAGCTCAGCGGGTTATGTCGCAAGGAAAACATAGTATCCTCAGCTGTCATCCAGTATTTTTTACTGGTGTTGTCGGCAGAGAAAGCTAACAAGATCTGACTCAGGCGCAGGCTCGGAGACTTTAGCTTTTGAGCTTGTACTTCCTTGCCCCCCTGACTATAAGCAGAAGGGAATCTTTGTGCGGCCACTGTGTTTGTAAGAGGATAAGTCAACACAGCTTCAACCGTAGCTTTCAGATCACCATCACTTCCAAAGGCATTCGCCACATGTTGAATATAGGCGCCACTTGGATTGGAGGTCACTAATTGTTGAATCAGTTTTTTGGCGACAAATACACGAGTATTAGGGTGTTCAACCAATTTATCGACAGCGCTGCGTATCTCAACAGCTCCATTTACATTAGCGGGCAACTGTAGATAACCATTCAGTAGAGATTTTGCTCCGCGATCATGGAATGCCTCATCAACCTCCATGGGGTCTACCATATTTACGTAGGGAACCGTTTTATAAGATTTGCTGACAGAATCGACAAAGCTAACACTAGTACCATTCAAGGCAGCTTTATCCCAGAAGGGTGTCGTCCACTCATACTCATAATTCGCAGCTTTAATGCCGGTAAACACCCGAGCCAATTCTTTAATATCATCATTATCGTAAGTAGGAATATCCTTTCCCGCGAGCTGTTTTCGGCTACCATCTGGGTTTAACTCAAACAAGCCAATGGTAAAAAGCTGAAGAATTTCCCTAGCATAGTTTTCGTCAGGGTGAATATTGGCTTCCTTTTTACGATTATTCATATGGGTTAAATAGACACCCATACAAGGATGCATACTAACGTCAAACAGTAGATCCTTATAGCTACCGAAGGCATGCTTATACAACAGGTCGTAATAACTTCCTAGACCCACCGCATCTAACTCCAACGCGGAGTTATCGGACACCACCAAAATTTCACTTAAGGCCTGAGCCACTCTGCGACGCAAAATATCGGAGCTATTATTCTCAATACAGCGCTGCCACCACGCCATACGAAAATACCATTTGTATGGCAAGCAGGGGTTATTGTTATCCCCATTCAGCTTACTCTCATCGTTAGCCGCTTTTGCTAAACATTGAGAGCGAAAGTCTTGCCAAATAGAGTTCGTCAACGATTGATAATGATCATTTGCTAAAGCTGGGGCATTAAGCTGAGTGCTCAACCAATTGCTAATGCCACCAGAGGACACTTGTTGCAACAAGGCCTGATCGTAGCCAAGAGTTGCCTGCATAAGAAATCGAGATGTTTCCAATAATGAATTCATAGCTAACTACTACTAGAAAGAGGAAGTAATGTTTATTGCGTCGAAATTTCGATGCAAAAGGAGTGTAGTTGGCTAAATTAGGGCTTACTGAAAAAACTTATTTCCTGTGATAAAGCACAAAAAAATTAAATGTTCGTAAAAATGGAAACGAGAAATACTAATGAAATCTATACTTTATAGAGCACTGTTGGGGCTAGACTAACTGTACTTAAATATCCTTCATATAACGCTGAATCATATCTATTTGGCTCTCTGGCTCACCTTCGAGCAACAACTGATCTTTCATCATTTGCGCCATTGTCGGAAATTCGTCACGCTTAATCTGCGAGCTAGTATCCCACAATCTTGATCTCATCAGAGCCTTTGCACAATGCAAAAATACCTCTTCAATCTGTAAAACAATACAACTTATCGCAGGCTTAGCTTGATCTTCAAAATAGGAAAGATAACTTTGATCGGTACTGATGTTTGCAAGACCGTTAACCCTAAGGGTTTCGTCAACCCCCGGAATCAGGAATAAACAACCCGCCCTCTTCGTCTCTACGATATTCACCAGACTATCAATGCGATTATTCCCTTTAGCATCGGGAATCAGAATACAGTTCTCATCTTTAACATGAATAAAACCAGGCGAGCCTCCGCGCGGGGAACAATCTAACTCCCCCACGGCATTACTCGTAGAGAGCAACATAAAGGGCGAGTGAGCGATAAAGTTAATTGCGTGTTTTTCCAAACTAGGCAGCTGCTTGTCCTTGGCTCTCCCAGTTGGAAAACCATAAATCTCACGCAACTCTTCTTCTGTTTGAATAAACATGGTTATCCCGTTTTAATCTGTTTTATTGTTACCTTGATCGCCGTTATCTTGCACACTGTTATTTTGGCTATCGTCTTCTTGATCACTAGCTAAGTCATCAGAGAGGCCACTATCATCAATAATTTTATCGTGAGCTTCGCTACGCTCTTTCCATAACTGCTGCGCTTTCACTTGCATATCGCTGACGCGGTCATGCTCATCAACAATCTCCACACCAATCAAAGATTCCAATAAATCTTCTAGAGTGACAATACCTTGCACAGCTCCATACTCATCAACAATCAAAGCTATATGTTCACGGCGTTGCAGCAAGTTTTGAAACAAGCTAGGGGCCGCTAAAGTTTCAGGAACGGTATATAGAGATTTGATTAATTTACCCACGCGATAGTCATGCCCAAGGCGGTGATAGGCCAACATCAGGTCATTTTTATGGACATAGCCCACCACATCATCACCATCTTCATCAAAGACTAAGACCCGCGAAAAGGGCACTGAGCCATGCTCTGAAAGATAGTCATCCACTGTGATATCTTTATGCACCTTAAAGAGCACAGTCTGTGGCGTCATAATATCGGTTAGGCTAGCGGTTCTAAAGTTTAATAAGCTTCGAATGGTATCGCTTTCATCTTGGTTTAAGGCGCCAGCCTCTGAACCCAGCTCAGCCATCACTTCAATTTCTTGACGAATAAAGTGGGCTTCATCTTCCTTTTTCCCGATCAGGCGAGTCAGGCGATCTGACATCCAAACAAATGGCTTAAATACCTTTACCAAGAAAACCAAGCTCAAAGATACGATGGGTGTTAGTCCGCGCCAATAACTGGCTCCCAAGGTCTTAGGGATAATCTCAGAGAGCACCAATACCAGCAAAGTCATAATGGCCGAGGCGATTCCGACTGCCGCGTCTGAAAATACTGCAGCTGCTTGCGCCCCCACACCTGCAGCACCCGCCGTATGGGCAACCGTATTTAGAGTCAGAATCGCAGCCAACGGCTGATCAATATTGTCCTTTAATGACTGCACCCGATTAGCCAATGCTTCATTTTCTTTGCGCAGCACCCCTATATAACTAGGGGTAATGCTTAGCAGCACCGCCTCCATAACCGAACATAGGAAGGAAATAGCGATAGCCAGCACCATAAAGGTGATTAGTAACAACAAGGCAGTTTCTCCTGAGATGAAACAGAACTGAATTTGGGCACACCATACCACCATCCCGGCAGGCGTCCAAACCCGGATCAACGAATAAGCAAACGGAGAAAGAGCAGGAGAAAAGAAAGACTAGCTACGCTGCAGCAAGTACTCAGCAAATTGATCTGCAGAGATAGCCGGACTAAACAAATAGCCTTGGTAGAGCTCGCAGCCTAGAGCCTTTAAAAACTGGCACTGCTCTTCGGATTCTACACCTTCAGCTACAGAGCTCAGCTTAAGGTGCTTAGACATCAGCAAAGTAGACTGTACGATCGCACTATCGTAACCGTTGTCGGGCAAACCCTGCACAAAACTACGATCTAGCTTAATGGTATCGATGGGCAAATGTTTTAAATAAGACAGGGAAGAATAGCCTGTACCAAAGTCATCTAAGGCTATCTTTACACCAATATCTTTTAAGGCACGCATCTTGGCTATCGCGCTATGGACATTGTTTAACGCTGTTGTCTCAGTGATTTCAATTTCCAAACACTCGCCGGGTATATCAAAGCGCTGTAGGGAGCGTCGAACATCGTCAGCAAACTCAGGGTTTTGAAACTGGCCTGCACTGGCATTAACCGAAAGGCTTAAGCTCTCGTAGCCCATTTTTCTCCATGCACTCAGCTGTGCCAGAGACTGATCCAACACCCATTGCCCGAGAGGTTTAATAAGATCACTGTTTTCCAGCTCATGGATGAAATCTTTCGGGATTAGCAAGCCACGCTGTGGGTGCTGCCAACGCAGAAGCACTTCAGCTTTTTGTACTTTATTTTTATCAGCCTCGACTTGTGGCTGATAAAACACGGTAAACTGGCCATATCGTTCAGCTTCGCATAGTTCTCTTTGCAGTTGCTGCCTACGACTTTCTTGCTTAGCAAGCTCGGCATCATAAAACTGTATTCTATTCTTACCAGCACGCTTTGCATGATACATAGCAAAGTCAGCCTGCTTCAGAGATTCTTCAGCAGATATGGACTGGCTATTTACTAAAGTAATGCCAATGCTACACTTTATTTCGTTAAAGGTTCCAACATGCTTATTAATGTGCGTGATGTTCTCAAGCAAACCGTTTGCTAGCTCTGACAAATGAGCACGAGCCGTTGGGTAATGACTTGCTAACTGTTCAAATAAGATAATAAATTCATCACCCCCGATACGGGCTGCCAAACTTTTTTCAGAGGAGCTAACGACGAGTAACTGCTGCGCGATTTCTTGTAAGACCGCATCTCCAACAGAGTGCCCATACATATCATTGATGTCTTTAAAATCATCAAGATCCAAGTACAGCAAGGCAATTGACCGAGAGCTGCTAGGCACACAGACACTCGATAGACGCTCCATAAGTTGTCGACGATTGGCCAAGTTTGTCAAAGAGTCATGATAGGCCATATGATATATCTTCTGTTCGCTCTCTAAGCGTTCAGAAACATCTCGTATAACACCAACCACACTACTTAGACGCCCAGTATCATCTCGCATTGCACGGCAAGAAACCTCAACATGACGGCCGCCTCCATCGCATCGCAATAGATAGTATTGCGCTTCTAGATCAGCCAACTCGCCGCTAAGCAATTGCAATAAAGCCTGCTCGAAAGGTTCTGCGTCTGAGCTTCGAAAATAATTAAGAGCGGACTGCCCGCGACTCTGCTCCACGCTTTGCCCCGCGAGCTCTGTCCAGGCCTGATTCAAAAAACTCCAGGAGAGATTTTCATCTAAGTGAAAAACAACATCCTTTAGGTGATCGACCAAATGTGCGTAATGACGCTGAGAACTTTGCAGCTCTTCTATCAAACGAGTTTGAGCCTGAGCTAAAAGTTCGTTTTGTAGCGTGCTTTTGCTGCTGGACATTTGACGCACCTAAACGCTTAGGCGCATAGTTGCGCGATTACTGCTTTGCTATCGATAACATTGGCATACAGAGGCATAATTTCTTTTGCAAAATATTCCTGCTCGAAACTGGTTCTAGCCACCATGCAATCCTCTAGGATGTGTACTCGATAACCTAAATCGGCGGCCTCTCTTCCTGCTGTATCAATACATAATGAGGTTACCGCACCGACGATTAACACATCGCTTACGCCTGCTCGCTGAAGGTGTTCATGCACAGAAGTATTTGAAAAGCAGTTCAGGCCCCGCTTACCGGGCAAACTTAACATTCGCGCCCCCAAGGCCATTAACTCAGGCACCGTTTGCGACCCAGGAGCGCCTCGCTTAAAAGCACCGGTATCTTTGATTATCTTTAAAATACCAACCGGCTCCACCAATTCACTATAGTCTTCGGTAAAAACGATTGGCGTATGAATAAACGGAACTGAACTGGGCTTCAAAGCCTCCAGTAAAGTTAAGGTGTTGTTGAGCACTTCTTGTACTCGACTATTATCTTCTAATGCTGAATGAAGAATACCTTCAGCCGAAAAGTAATCATTCTGATAACCCACAAGAATTACTGCTGTAGTAGCTGCATCCATTGCTAACCGCCCTAAGTTTTTCTAATTAATTTAATCGCACCCTAACTCAAACAAATAGACCTTTTTACCTAAGCCTGGTGAAAGCTAATAGTCCTTTAAATTGAGGATCAAGTCTTGGTACTTTTTATTGGTTTTTTTCAAAGTTTAGCTAAAGTTTGACGGGCGGCCAGTTAGCGAGGATAGAGAAGTCGAATTTGCACCTAAAGAACCAAGAGACAATCTAGCTCGGAACATAAATTAGTACTTTCAGCTTATATTCATCTTAGGGAGCCCATCATGTAGAGCTTTGCCCAGTGGAAGTGCGACT
The DNA here is from genome assembly GCA_025800365.1 of Cellvibrionaceae bacterium. GTDB lineage: Bacteria > Pseudomonadota > Gammaproteobacteria > Pseudomonadales > Cellvibrionaceae > Pseudoteredinibacter. The sequence goes on from JAOXRT010000027.1 coordinate 100,737, forward strand.
CAAACGCCAGAGCAATTGTCTAGGCCGCGAGATCATCCGGCGTGTACTCCTTCTCAAATTAAGCTTTTGGCTGGCCTACTAAGGGCACTTTCAATGGGATTTATACCTAGTTTTGGTAGACTACGCAGCCAAATACAAGGAGAAGCAGTCTTTTTAAGGAATTTAACATTTCCTATAAAAATAAAGCTGCCAATACTTGGCCTGGCGCATTACTCACGCCCTAGAAAATTCAAATTAAGCGGTTTAGCTGGAATACACTATGTTGCGCAAACACCTGCGATACAAGCTTGCACTGTGCCTTTTAAGCCTGTGCTTTACACACCTTTCACTCGCTGACGAATGGGTTTACACCGTAGTAGATGGCGATAATCTTTGGAACTTCAGTAAAAAGCACCTAGATAAGGTCACCCGCTTTGAGCAATTACGCAAGATAAACAATATCAGCGATCCAACTCGGATGAAGCCAGGCTCAGTGATCCGCGTGCCTATGGCTTGGATTAAATCAAATTTAGTACCTGCGCGTATTCATTCAATTACCGGCCAAGCTGAAATCGAACGAGCCCAAAGCAAAGAACGCCTAGATGCCAGCAAAGCCATGGAAATCTACCTGGGCGATGTTATACGTACTGGCGAAAACAGTGGCGTTGCAATCCGTTTTGCAGATAACTCTATAGTTTCCATTTTTGACCAGAGCATTGTGCGATTTGATCACCTTAGCGCACACGGCAGCACAGGCATGGTGGATTCACGTATTAAGCTCCTTCAGGGCCGCTTAAGCTCAAAAGTCACCACCGCGATCGGCCCAGGCTCGCGTTTTGAAATCCACACCCCGTCCGCCATTAGTGCGGTTAGAGGCACCGCTTACCGCGCCGTCGCCAATGACAACGGCGAGGTATCCAATATCGAGGTAGTGGAAGGCAAAGTCGCTGTTGCTGGCGGCAAGTCCCAGACACTGGTTCCGGCAGGTTTCGGCACTCAGGTAAAAGCGGGGGAAGCCCCCAGCAAACCGAAAGAGCTGCTACCAGCACCTAAATTTAAAGCCATACCCAGCGCCATCAGACAGCTCAATTGGCGCTTAGAGTGGCATGCGCTCGATGGTGCCAAAGCCTATCGAACAGAAGTCAGCGAAAACGCAGCCTTTGAAACCTTATTGTGGCAAGGTGTCAGCGAGTACAACAAAGCGGCTTTACCAGACTTGCCCGATGGCGAGTACTTTGTGCGTGTGCGCGGCATCGATGAGCTGGGCTTAGAAGGCCTCGAAAAGATGACTCAGTTCGTGCTGGATGCCAGACCTCAGCCACCACTGCCTTTGAAACCGCACAACAAACAGAGCTACCGCGCCGAATGGCCAACTCTGCAATGGACCGAGTCCAGCGATGCTCAGCGATATTTACTTGAGCTAGCCAGTGATCCAGAGTTCAACAATTTGCTGCTCAAAGAAGAAACCGAAGCCCGACAATTCGAGAGCAATGCAGTAGCCGAGCTGGGCGACTTCTACTGGCGCCTAACCAGTATTGCTGCCGACGGAGAGCATGGCCCGGTTGGAGTCACTCGCCACTACAACGTAAAGCCGATACCAAAAGAGCCCGAGACCGCCCTTGCCAGTGGCGATGATGGCAAGCTGCTGGCCAGTTGGGAAAAAACCGGCGAAGGACAGCGCTACAAAGTTCAACTAGCCAAAGATAAAAACTTTAAGCGCATTATTGTGGATGAAACCACCGATGTACCGCAGTTTGCCTTTGACCCACACACAGGTAATCAGCGCTATATGCGTGTAAAAACTATTGAAGCTGATGGCTACGAAAGCCCTTGGGGTAGCACACAAGTTATTGAAGGCTTACCCGATAACAGCCACTGGGCGCTAATTCTTGGTATTATTGCCATTTTGATCATCTAAGCAGGCGGTAATATGCCCGGGCGAGACAGACAGACACTGGGCGTTGCAATCCTGCTTCTCGCTGGCCTCTTAATATTGGCCAGCGGGCTGCGCTATAGCAATCTCCTCAATCGCTTCGACACCCTCAGCTACGATCTACTATTGCCGGTTCAGGCACCACAGATGTCCAAAGATATTGTCATTATCGATATCGATGATGCCAGCATCATGGAGCTTGGCCGCTGGCCTTGGCCCAGAAATATTCACGCCGAGTTATTGAATGTCCTGAGCCAATACGACAGCAAGGCCATTGGTCTAGATATTATTTTTTCAGAGCCCCAAGAAGCCAGCGCTGACCAAGCGCTAGCCGAGGCGATTGAAAAAAATGGCAAAACCTTTTTGATCACTGCTCCCGTTTTGCTTAGCCAAGGATCCGGGGTTAGCGAGTTATTACCAATGGCAAGCCTTGCCGCTGGCGCGGCCGGTATTGGCCATGTGGATGTAGAGCTTGATCTGGACGGCTTAAATCGAAAGTTTCATGCCTATGGCGGTATGGGCGATGCCCATTGGCCATCAATGCCCCTAGCCATGGCACAGTTTGCGAAAGACCCGGTACCACAACTCGATCAATTGCAGAATCACAATACCGAAGGCAGGATCGTTGCTGGCTGGGTACGCAACAAGCGAGGCTTAATTCCATTCACCTTACGCCAAGATCAAGCAACACGGCTTTCCTATGCCGATGTTTTACGTCAGCGTATCAAGTTAAACCAACTGAATAACAAATATCTATTCGTAGGTGTAACGGCAACCGGGATTGGCGACCGAATTGCTACCCCGTCATACCGAGAGCACGAAAGAATGCCTGGAGTAGAACTGCTCGCCCAGCAGCTCAATGGTTTATTACAAGGCAAAGTGCTGCAAGAGTTAAATCCTTGGCAGCAGTGGTTAATCAGCATTCTGATTATTTTACTGGGGGCCAGCGCCATCATGTTGGCGCCGCTGCGTTACGGCTTCTCACTTACCCTCGTTTTTATCAGCGCAAGCTTAACGCTTTCGGCAATGCTTTTAGCTAGCGGGTATTGGTTTGCACCGGCCGCCAGCATTGCTTGCCTAATGATTTGCTGGCCACTGTGGAACTTATGGCGCCTACACTACCAAGCTAAAACCCAGCAGGAGCTACAAGATAAACTGGACGAGCTAAGTAGCCGCAACCCGCTTACCGAGCTACCCAACCAAGGAGCTCTCGAGCGGGAGCTTGCCAGTATTATTCAGGCTCAGAGTAGCCAGCATGTCGCGTTGATTATCTGCCACTTTAATTGGAGCGATGCCAGTCACAGCATTTATGATCAGAGCTTGGGTAAAGCAGGGCTACTACAAATTACCGAGCAGCTGCGTGAAATTAATCGTCCTGGCTATTTTATGGCGCACCTTAATAGTGATGACTTCGCCTTTTTAGTTAGCGACGATCAACAAGGGCAAAATACCCTCGACTTGCTAGAGCGCTTAGATGCCAGCTTCAGCCGCCCAATTACCCGAGACCGCCAGAGCTTAATCCTATCACCCAATATGGGCATAAGCTGCTGGCCGAAAGACAGTCACGACGCTGGGGAGGCAATGCGCAATGCTTCCACCGCACTGTTCAAAGCTCGCATGGACGAAAAAGATAGTTACTGCTTTTATTCGGAAACCATCGGCCAAGAAGTACAGGCCCGCTATGAGCTGGAGCAGGCTCTGGTCCACGCTATCGACCGATTGGAATTTGAATTGCACTTTCAACCTCGCATCGACGTACGCGACGGTAGCTGCAATGGCCTTGAGGCCCTACTGCGCTGGAAGAACCCAAAACTTGGCTGGATCAGCCCCAGTAGTTTTATTCCTGTGGCTGAGCACTCGGGCATGATCTCGGTAATTGGCGACTGGGTCTTAAAGAAGGCCTGCTTCCATTTAAAACAATTGCGCGAACTGGGCCATGAAGATATTCAAATGGGCCTTAATATTTCACCTCAGCAATTTTTATCCGAAAACTTTGTCAGCCGTGTGCAACTTATTGTTATGGAGCTTGGCCTTCCGCCATCAAGCCTAGAGTTTGAAGTTACCGAAAGCACATTGATGCGAGACATCGACACAGCCATGAAAGTTATGAGTCAGCTCAACGATTTTGGCATCGGCTTTACCATTGACGATTTTGGAACCGGCTATTCATCCTTAAGCCATTTAAAACAGCTACCCTATAAGCGTATTAAAATAGATCAATCCTTCACCCAAGAAATTGATCAAAGCGCAAACGCCAGGGAAATTATTCTAAGTGTTATAGAGATGGCTAAACGCCTCGAACTTTCAATAGTTGCCGAAGGGGTAGAGCAAAACAGCCATAAAGAGTTTCTCAGCAGTAATGGCTGCCATGAGCTACAGGGCTTTTTGTTTAGCCCCGCCCTACCTTTTGAAGAGCTGAAAGAATACCTCGCTGGACAATAGCAGCAGCGCCTATTGCCCCTCACCCATAATACGCCGGATTTGAAACTTCACTAAAATCCAAATACTCTGCAACAAAGAAGGGCGCTCGGTATTATTGATACCTGTCATTTCCGATAAGCCTAGGTTTTCAGTTTTATTACCTAATCGCCCATAGGCCATCAGGGTTTCTTCCATTGGAACTCCAGTTGGATCGCTAGTTCGATTTAAACCATTAAATATAGCTACCACCGCGGCTAATTCCATGGCGGCTCTTTCGCCCAGCACCTCAATGAGTTTAGCGTACTGTTCATAGGCTTTTTCGGGCTCTCGATTTGCGAACTCGGTATAGTCTAAAATTAACTCACCATGCTCAACGCCAATGTCATTCACCTCTTGGCCCTGCGGGGACCTCAAATCAACCGCATCACCGCTAGCCTTGGCCGCCATATCCAAAATCATGGTATGCCCATTGGCGCAATAAAAACATCTGTTGATGACAGAGGTGCGGGTGGCCGCAATTTCCAACTGAGTGCGAGATAAAGACTTTCTGTGCCACAGCTTGTCGAAAAAACTATGCCCCTCCATATACATAGCATCAACAAGATCGCGACGCAGGACATTTTCAATCGGGCAGATACTTAAGGCACGTGAAACATTCACTAACTCTTTATTTGCAACCGCTGATTTTGTTTGGCGCACCCAAGCCCCGTTTTCTACAACATCCTCAGGGTAAGCTCTTAAGGGCTCACCCTTTTGAGGCTCAGGCAAAGGCTGTAAATCACGCCCCAGCGCCATGCAAAAGCGATCAATAGGTAACACCAAGATAATCAAGGCTACCAGCTCTACATAAGCACCCTCGCCAATTCTTTCGCAGACGGATTTACACCATTCGCCATCCAACTGCCCCGACTCAGTGCTAACGCGCTCGATGGTATCGAGCAACAGTGGGCTCAAGTATTCTGGAGATGATTCTTCATGAGATAGATTCGACAACGCTTCACGCTGGCGGTCGTAAACTGGTCTAGGCTTCGCCGCTCGCATAGCCTCAACAATTAATTTGCGCTGCTGTGCTGTCCACCAGTAACCCGGCTCAGCCAATCGCTGCCAGACACGGTTAAACTGCAAGCAAATATCCTCACTGACAAAATGAGGAAAAGATTCAACGGAGAAATGCATTGGAGGCTCCTGCGTAAGAGTTGCTGGGCGAGCATTCCCGCCAGCAAATTATTATTCTTAACTATTAAGGCACCTCCATTATTCAGAGCTGCCTTAAGCAGTTTAAGCCGAATCGATTCCATAGTCAGCATAAACCACTAGCAAGGCAATCTGCTCATGCCTCCAACGGCCCTCAGAAGATCATTCCATATAGAAAACCCGATATAACCGCCATGCTAACGATGACCAATAAAAAGGCCGCAATTAACGGGCTTTTGAAAATAGACTTCAATAAAATCACTTCGGTAAGACTTGCCCCAGCACTACCGATAATCAAGGCCATTACAGCCCCCAGCCCCATCCCTTTAGTGACTAATACAGCACTCAGCGGAATAACAGCCTCAGCTCGTATATACAGTGGAATTCCAATAATCGCGGCTACCGGTATGGCAAAGGGGTTTTCAGCACTGGCAAATTTAGCCACCCACTCGGTGGGCATAAATCCATATATCACCGAGCCAATTGCAATGCCCGCCATCAAATAGGGCAACACCGTTTTAAAATCTTGCCAAGTCGACTCCCACAATTTACGCCATAGGCTTTGTTTTTGAACTTCTTGGCCACAGCTTTGAGAACAGCTAGTTGAATCAGGTATTTCATAGGATTGTGCTTTAATGAAACGTTCAAAGCCCATAGCCTCTAGAGCAATACCAGCAATTAGTGATGCACCCATTGCCATCACAAAGTAAAACAATGTTACCGCCGCACCGAAGGTAGCAAAGAAAAGCGCGATAATAATTGGATTAAGTAATGGGCTGGCAAAGAGAAACACCATCATGGTGCCGAAGCCCGCTTTAGCTCTTAACAGGCCTTTTAGAAAAGGGATGGTCGAACAGGAACAAAATGGGGTAATTGACCCCAGCAAGGCCGCAAAGAAGTAGCCTTTGCCTTGCTTGGCGCCCAGAATGTCCTGAATTTTCTGTGGCGGCAGCCGAGTTTGCAAATAAGCCACAGCATAGCTCACCACTAAAAACAGCAAGGTTAGCTCAACCGCCAAAAACACAAACATTTCCAAACTCGCCACAATGGCTGACTGAGTCATCATCTTGTCCTCCTATATCTCTCAAACTGAAACAACGGCCAAACAGGAATAACTGCAAAACCGAAATAACTGCAAAACTCCAACAACCATAAAACTATATTTCCAGAACTATCGAAATATAGTTTTAAAAGAAAGCCAGGTCAAGATATTTCTGCTAATATCGAAATATCAAATACCGCAGTACAGAGACACAATGGATATTGAAATAGCCGCCAAGGCCTTAAAAGAACTCGGGCACCCTATTCGCTTATCGATTTATAAGCGCTTGGTCAAAGCAGGCCAGCCCGGCATGGCCGTAGGCAAGCTACAGGAAGAGCTGAAGATACCCAACTCGACCCTATCCCATCATATAGCTAGCTTAGCCTCAGCCCAGCTACTCTCCCAAACCCGCGACGGCAGAACGCTGTATTGCCAAGCCGAATACGAGCACTTTGAAGCCCTGATCGAATTTTTGCAGGCCGAATGCTGTGCTGATCAAATGTGAGCATCTTTTAACTTTTATTTGATCATCCCCTCGGTTCACATCTTACAGTAGTAAATGCGACTGCCATTGAGCGTGTTCTTAAGCTCGCAGGCATGCTGCAAAATACGCTCTTGCAAGGAATAACTCTCTCGTACGATTAAGTAAAAGCTTTGACCGACAAGACTGCTCAGTTCTGTCGGCAGCTGACGAGCTTTGCCTCCACTATAGAATTCCGCCGAGTAGATGCGCCGCTGATAGGTATAGAGCAAGTCGCCGTCTTTTTTAACTTCCTGCCAATATTGGATAACAGGCTTTTGATTCTTCCAAGACTCAAACTTGCGACCATCAGCCAGTAACAAAACCACTACTAGTGGTGTGACAGCAGCCGAAATCATTAAATATCGAAATTTTACAACTAAGCGCACCAAGATCACGGCCAGCAATAGAGCCAACAGCGGCAGCGCAGGCAACACATAAGTCCACAAAATATTTCTGGACAAGGTAAAAAAAATCAGCGGAGTTAACGCGCAAAAAACAAGAAACAATGTTGCTCTAGATTCAAATAGTCCTGCTAATCTTCCAAAAGATCCAAACTTAAAGAAAGGCAGTAGACACCAAGGAAGACTTGCTACTAAAGCATACAACCAGATATAGCCACGCGGATGAAGGTGGGCATTACCATAGAGATCTCCACTCCAGCCCGGCTTCAAAAAACGATAAACATGCTCACCTAGAAAAAAGTACTCCCAAAACCCAGGTGTTTTCCACTCTGCCATTAGATACCACGGCATGGAAACTAGAAAAAATAAAATCAGCCCCCCCACCCATGGCAATAAAAGCAACCTCCCCCAAGCTTTGTTGACAAGCAAAAATAGAAATACAGGAACAACAAATAGAACCAGAGCAATTGGCCCCTTAGCAAGCATTCCTAAGGCTAAACCGAAGAAGCCGAGCAAGGCCCAATTATTGTCCTGATATTGCACCGCACGCCAGAAGCCATAGAGCGCCAATAATAAAGATACAGACAACATGGGATCGGTTAACACTGCTCCAAAGGCAACAAAACCTAAGCTGCAACTGCTTAAAATAATTGCAGCGAGCACAGCACTCTGCTCACAGTATTCATCCCGTCCCCAGCGAATTAGCAAATAACAGCTAAGGCAGAGACAAAGAAAGGAAGGCAGACGTAAAGCCCATTCTGATTCACCAAACAGCGATATCGACAATGCCTGCATCCAGAACGATAAGGGCGGCTTACCCCAAAAAGGCTCACCGTAGTCAAACATCGGGGTAACCCAATCACCGAGCTCAACCATTTTTCTAGCCATTTCACCGTAACGTGCCTCACTGGTGTCCAACAAGGGATACATGGCCATTAGACAAAGTCGAAATAGCAATACCACAAACAACAATAAATAAAGCGCGGAATTCTCACTTTTCAAGCAACCTGATAAATGTATTTTATTATTTACCGATAGATCAGCTCCCAGATTCGTTAACGACATTATAATTCACACACTTTTGGTAAATCTTTAACAGGGTAAAGCTGATCAATGAAATTTAATTTCGACGTATTCTCTACAAACTCACTATCTATAAAATCAGCGACTAGGTAACCCGGCCGCCCCTTTATCTCTTGATAGGTAGCCCCTAGGTATTCACCTATTATGGCCAAGCCCAAGCCTAAGAACGAAAGCAGCAATAAAGAAAAAATGCCCACATTAAAACTAGTGAACCAAAGACTCAGAAGATTGATAAGCAAGCTAAAAACAAATAGTAGCGCTGCGATAAAACTAAAAATCCTTAGAGGTTTTCTTGATACCGACATTATGCTTTCTATCGCAAGATCACTCAGAGACCAAAGGTTCCACTTAGTATCACCGGCGTATCTTTCGTCACGCTTGTACTGTAACTCGACGCTATTAAAACCACACCAACTCACCATAGATTTAAAACTTCGAGAATTCTCTGAGGTAGCACGCAGGGAGCGAATAACCTCTGCCCCTATCAAACGAAAATCACTTACTTCATTAGGGTAATGCAAACGTTTATTTAACTTGGCAATAAGACGATAAAAGGCTTTGGCACTAAGCCTTTTTGCCAAGCCCTCTTTGCCGCGACACTCGCGCTGCATATTGACCACATCATAGCCTGAGCGCCATGCTGAGATCATATCGGGAATTAGCTCTGGTGGATCTTGAAGGTCCGCATCAATAAGAATAATCGCTTGTCCTTTGGCATGATCGATACCCGCTTGAATTGCCGACTCCTTGCCAAAGTTACGACTGAATCGAATACCGCGCACCTGCTCATGCAAACAAAATTCAGAGATCCACTTAAAGGTCTCATCCTGGCTGCCATCGTCGATATACAGAATTTCACAGCAACCCTCAGTAGAGGCCAACACATTCATTATTCTCCCATGGAAACTCGGCAGCACAGCCTCTTCGTTATAGCAAGGCACAACGATAGTGACTTCTATATGTCGTTTATTCATAAACACCCTCTTCTGGCAACTGACCATAGGACCATTGCGAATTTAAAAAATAGCCCAGCACAAACGTCGCTAAACTTGCGATAACTTGAGAGAGCCACGGCCCTGCTGACAGCCCCATTATCAAAACCCACATCAACAAGAAATTAATAAGGCAGGACAAACTGGCAACCAACATAAAACGCTGTAGGCTCAAGCTTTTGTTAAATTGAGGCTTAAAGACATATTTTCTATTTAAAACAAATGCTTGAAGTGCCCCGGCAATAGACGCGACAACACTCGCTGAGACCGCCGACAGAAGGCCAAGTAACAGATAGAAAACAATGTAATGCATCAATGTAGCCGCAGAACTTGCGCCAAAATATAAGAAAAACTTGCCCATACCTCACCTCTTGGCGGGCAAGCCTAGCAACGATAATGTGATCCGAATGTGAACTGAAAATAAGCAATTTTTTTCGCAACCATTTGAAATTTTCATGGTCATAGCTCATCATTTTCTATGTGCCGTTCCTAGCAAGAGGTGTTCGAATGAGCATTACTGTACTCCTAGTAGAGGACGATTCTGAGCTGGCAGGGTCGCTAGCCGACTATCTAATGGAAGTGGGTTTCGAGCTCGACTTTGCCTTTAATGGTCAAGCTTGCCTAGAGCTATGTAAGGACAATAGCTATGACGTCTTGATTATGGATGTAAACATGCCGCAGATGGACGGCCTGAGTGCATGCCAAATATTGAGAGAGCAATATGGCTTAAGCACGCCTATTATCTTCCTCACTGCACGCGATACATTAGAAGACAAACTGGCTGGCTTTGAAGCGGGCTGTGATGACTATTTAGTAAAGCCCTTCGCTCCAGCCGAGCTAGCCGCAAGACTCAAAGTACTCGCCCAGCGTAAAAGTAACTCTAAGGCCAAGCTAGTTCAGCTAGGGGATATTGAGATCAACAAGCAAACGCAGCAGATAAAGCGCCAAGATAAAGCCATTGAACTGCACCATATTCAGTTCCGCTTACTGGAAACCCTAGTCCAATATGCTCCCGCACCCGTTAGCCGAGAGGTGCTTGAAAAAGAGCTCTGGCAAGGTGAGCCTCCAAACTGCGATGCCTTACGGACACATATTTATCGACTTCGAATGGCTATCGACAAGCCTTTTGATAGCCAGCTAATCAAAACCATTCATGGGAAGGGCTACCGTCTTGCTATACCCGATTAATTCCTATTTCTGGCGAGTGCTTGCCAATTTGTTGCCCTTCTCACTCTTCGTTGTGGTTTTTTACAGCGTATTGATTGAGTTATCCATCTACGGCACAGAGGACCATATTGCCCAAAGCTATCTAAAGCGAGAACTCGATCGAGTATTGCAAGAAGGGCCAAGTAAACTACCAAGCACCAGCTATTTTAAAAGCTATCGTAAAAGTGAAGGCAGCACGCCCGCAGAGTACCTATCCCTCGAAAACGGCATTCACGAACTGGGCGACGACAACAATCATATTGCTATAGCGGAATTACCTAATCACAATGACAAAATATTTATCGTTTTGGACGAAAACCAACTAGGTTCGATTCACCAACTGGACAACACCATACCAGGCACATTATTTGCGATCGGAAGTGTTGTCCTATTTGCCAGCTTTTTTATTGCTGCAATTCTTGCACGCACCTTGGCTAAACCAATAGTCGAGCTCGCAGAAGATGCAAGTGTTCACTGGCAACCTGGACAAAGCCTACATGGACAAGATCGAAAAGATGAACTGGGAATTCTAAGCCGAGCCTTGGCGCATCTACTGCAGCAAAATGCCAGCCAGCTGGAAAGAGAAAAATCCTTCACTCGCCATGCCAGTCATGAGATGCGTACTCCCGCCGCCATCATCCGAAATGCCATATCAGTCTTAGAGTTAAAAGATTTAGATGAGCAAAAATACGCACGCAACTTAAAACGTATAAGCAATGCCGGCAATGATATCGAAACCTTAGTCGATACTTTCTTAGCACTGGGCCGAGAACACGACCGTCCCGCCTCGGCCCAACACTGGCAATACTGCAGTTTAGATGACATGATCCGCCACAGCTTGCACAGGCAAGAAAACATCATGGCGCAAAAAAACATGACGGCAAAGATGGAAATTACACCCAACTGCCAAGTATTAGCCCATGAAGCGATGCTCAGCGTTGCCATTCATAACTTAATTAAAAACAGCGTAAATCACGGCTGCAAACAGCTAAGCATTGAAGCTAACAATGAATTTATTCGCTTATCTAACAATATCGCCGAGCAGCAGAATCGCGAAGGCTATGGTTATGGGCAGGAGATTATTAACCGCATCTGTCAGCATCATGGCTGGACAGTTAGTTTTGAAAAGCGTGGGGAGAACTATGTTTCAGAAATCAAATTTAGGACAGAAGCCCAGCCACAGCCCAACTAATGTAATTTATTAGGCAGGCTATGAAACACAAGGACAAAACAGTGACTATTTAGAGTCCGCAATAGCTTTTATAGATTCAGGGTTTTGATTCATTTGCTGTTTTAGCAATTCGTATAGTTTCCAACTGTGAGCTGCCAACATGCCAAAAGGGATGGCAACCAAAAGCGGCAATACTGAAGTTAGCATTTTCACATGACCATCAGTAAGACCAATGTTCATTTTAAGGTTAAGAACCATCAATAAGCCGAAAGCCAAGGCCATCAATACGGCAATTCTCAGCATTATCTTTTTGTGTGATCTAAAGGCCTTCAGATGATTACTTTCCATTTATTAGCTCTCCTTTTGGGGCAGCATAAGCTGCCCGCCCTTAACAACTGAGTGCTTCTAGAACTAAAGCTCTAGCTACACCTCAGCCAAATTACCCTTTTGCTCCAACCAAGCCTTACGATCGCCCGCACGCTTTTTGGCCAGCAACATATCCATTACCTGATTGGTATCATCGCCTGGCTCTAAAACCAGCTGAACGAGGCGACGAGTATCAACCGCCATGGTCGTTTCACGCAACTGCAGCGGGTTCATTTCACCCAAGCCTTTAAAGCGCTGCACGCCTACTTTACCCTTCTTTTTCTCAGCTTTAATGCGCTCTAGAATGCCGGCTTTTTCAGCCTCATCGAGGGCATAGTAAACATCCTTACCCACATCAATGCGGTACAAGGGCGGCATTGCCACAAAGACATGACCTGCAGCAACCATCGGGCGGAAGTGGCGTAGGAATAGCGCACATAGCAAGGTGGCAATATGCAAACCATCAGAATCCGCATCCGCTAGGATACAAACCTTGTGATAACGTAACTTCGATAAATCATCACTACCAGGATCAATACCCAAGGCAACCGAAATATCATGGACTTCTTGGGAAGCCAAAATTTCCGAGCTATCCACTTCCCAAGTGTTTAGAATTTTACCGCGCAAGGGCATGATCGCCTGGAACTCTCGATCACGGGCTTGCTTGGCGGAGCCGCCTGCCGAATCACCCTCTACCAAAAACAATTCACCACGCTCTGGCTCGCCGCTGGAACAGTCTGCCAATTTACCCGGTAAGGCTGGGCCTTGGGTAACTTTTTTACGGGCAACTTTTTTAGAGGAACGTACACGCTTTTGGGCATTGCTAATGCAAAACTCGGCGAGCTTATCGCCTTCTTCAGTGTGCTGGTTTAACCATAAGCCAAATGCATCTTTTGCCACACCGGAAACAAAGGCCGCCGCTTCACGCGAAGATAAACGCTCTTTGGTTTGACCAGAAAACTGTGGATCGCCCATTTTTGTGCTTAAAACAAAACAGCAATTATTCCAGATATCATCGGGCGCGAGTTTGACGCCGCGCGGCAATAGATTACGGAATTCGCAGTACTCACGTACCGCATCCAGCAAGCCAGAGCGCAGGCCATTTACGTGGGTGCCGCCTTGCGCTGTTGGAATTAAGTTTACATAGCTTTCTTGGGTAACTTCACCACCTTCGGGCAACCACTGCACAGCCCAATCGACTGCGTCACTGTCACCGCTAAAGCTGCCGACAAAAGGATCCGCGGGTAAAACTTCCCAGCCCTGAGTTGCTGCCTTTAGATAATCTCGCAGACCATCTTCATAATGCCACTCGTCTTTCTCGCCGGTTTGTTCATTTTTAAAAACAACTTTTAAGCCTGGGCACAGCACCGCTTTTGCGCGCAAAACGTGACGCATGCGCGAGATTGAAAACTTATTGGAATCAAAATATTGAGGGTCAGGCAAAAACCTAACCGCCGTACCGGTGTTGCGTTTACCACAGCTATCAATAACTTCTAGATCGCTATGCTTATCACCATCGCGAAACTCCATCTGATGAACTTCGCCACCACGACGAATCGTCACCAATAGCTGCTTTGAGAGAGCGTTTACAACACTCACCCCCACACCATGCAAACCACCTGAGAACTGGTAATTATCATTGCTGAACTTACCACCGGCGTGCAGAGTAGAAAGAATAACTTCTACACCAGGGCGGCCTTGTTCTGGGTGAATGTCCACCGGCATACCACGACCATCATCAGTTACGGTCATGGCATTATCTTTATGCAATACCACTTCGATCTGGCTAGCATGACCTGCTAGCGCCTCATCCACTGAGTTATCAATAATCTCTTGGGCCAAGTGGTTAGGGCGTGTCGTTTCGGTATACATGCCCGGGCGTTTTTTAACCGGGTCTAAGCCCGTGAGTACTTCAATATCCTCGGCACTATAATTTGCCATAAATACAGGGTCCTTAATTGCTTCTGTATTATCGTTGAGCGTTTACGCCTTTTGATAATGCTGGGCTAAAAATTCTATGCCCGGCTCGATAAAACGTTCAAAACCTTGGAAGGCATGATCACCACCTTCTTCAATGGTGAGCTTGCAATGCTGATACAGCTCCGCCGCTTGGCGATAGTCCAAGGTTTCATCTTCTGTTTGCAGTAACACCCAGTAATTATCTGGGCGAGTAATTTCTTCAGGCAATAGAGCACGCAGTTGCTCTATATGCTTAGCTTCAAGGGTATAGCTATCGTCTGTATGGTAATTCTTTAATGTCTTACCAACATATTCCGGCATCAGCATTGAAGGACGCACAGCAGGGTTGATAAGTAGGGCAGGCAGGCCGTATTTTTCTACCAAATAGCTACACCAAAAGCCCCCCATAGAACTTCCCATCAAGTACAGCTCTTCACCCTGCGCTTTCACCTCAGCCACAATACGATCAAGCTCAGCCTGAACCTGATCAGGGTAGACCGTTAAAAAGGGGCAATGGTATGCAATATCCGGACGATACTGCTGCAGCCAGTCTTTTACCTGTAGGGCTTTAAAGGAGTTTGGAGAGCTGAGAAAACCGTGGATGTAGAGCAGTGCGGGCATTCTTGTATCCTAAAACACAGCCGCCTTATGCCGCTGTTCCAAAGCAAGAATATTAATAGCCATTGCTGCTGTAGTCTATGGGGTAATCCCTTTGATTGATGCGCTCGATACGAGTTGAAAGCTGGCCGCGATTATCCAGTTCAAACCAACGATAGCCCGGCATTAAGCGATCTAGGGCAAAATCGGCGGAGTTTGGTTTAAATTGTATGCAGGTAGAAGGGCTGGCCATATAACGCACCCCCTCTACTTCCGTCTCAAACGCCTGATGTACATGGCCCCACAAGACCAATTCAACATTATCGAACTCGGATAATAGCGCTTTGAATTGCGCGGCAGAAGCAACCTTATACTGATCAATCCACTCACAGCCAACCGCTACCGGTTGATGATGCATACAAATGATGGCGCGCTTATCAGGGTTATGCATTAAGGTTTTTTGCACGAAATCCAACTCTTGCGCACTGAGATCGCCATGCTCTTTGTTGGGAATGGTTGAATCAAGTAGCAGGATAAGCCAGTCACCCAGCTCGACCATTTTAGGTAGAGAATGCTCAGGGAACACCGCCGCCATGGTTGTCGGCACATCATGATTCCCCGGTATGCAAACATAAGGCACTTCGGGAAAGGCTTTTTCTAGGTGGTAAACAAAGCGCTGATAGGCCTGGGCACTTGGGTCTCCAGCAATATCACCGGTTACCAAAATCAAATCGGGGGTTTCTTCACGGACAAGGGCATGCTCCAGCACATCGACAAAGCTGGTTTCCACGTTTAAGCCCAGCAGAGTCTCGCTAGACTCAGCCCCTAAGTGGCAATCTGTAATCTGCAACACCCTAATTGGGCGCTCTGCATTGATGGGTAGAATCACCGCTACACCTTTTAATTATACCCGCCCTTGGGGCGCGTTCTTTGGGGCAAATCTAGCACCTAAGACTGAACAACGACTTAATATAGCCGCCGTTGGCACAATAACCCTCATTTCACTTTATATCCCTTCACCTAGTTTAGTGAAGTTGGAATACTCCAAACTGTGACCCTGTGCAAGACAGAGGCCCAGCCAGTCCGATAAAAATCGATTTAACTGGGTTTTTTCATCCATTTGATGCATTTGCTCATTGGGGTATGGGTAGCGTCCTAAAAATTGACGATACTGTGCCCAATTTACAACCTCGGCCATCTCTGCATCATGATAGATACGGACCGCCAAAGATAATTCCCTAAGCCACCTGTGGATATTGCCTTGCTGCTCCACCACTACCGTGGTGGTGTATGGTGCTCGCTCTAGAATACGAATGCTTATTTTATGTGCACCATCGGCACTGGCGCTGTATTCCCAGCAATCACGCGAGTCCCTAGCGGGCATTAAGCGCAGCAATTTGGCATAGTTCATGCCACATAATGCCTGCAGTCCTGGTAGGTCTACTTTATAACGCGGTTTCATAAAAATACATTCGACTTAAAGTTGCAATTTCACTCCACTACAGAGGCTTGGCCACGGAGTCTTTCCCGGTTTAGCTGCAACCATTGTAAACCAATCAAGGTAGCCGCGTTATTCATCCTTCCGTTAAGCATAGCAGCAAACACCTCTTGCGCTGGAAAAACCAACAAACGAATGTCCTCATGCTCTTCATCAAGGCCATGAATCCCCCCAGCCTTGCTAAGATCACATAACAACGCATATAGAAATACTTCTTCATCGGTGCCGCCAGGGCTAGATAAATAACGGCAAATAAACTCCATATCCTTAGCTTGCAAGCCAGCCTCTTCCTCCAGTTCGCGAGCCATAACTTCTTCGGGGCTCTCACCGCCCTTATCCATCATCCCTGCTACCACCTCCAAACACCAAGGACCAGTAGGATGAGCGTGTGCACCAACCCTAAATTGCTCAATCAAAGCTATCTCATCGCGCCACGGGTCATAAATAATTCCAGCTACAGCATTGCCTCGACAAAAGATTTCGCGCTGAAAGTTTTCAGTCCATTCACCTGAAAACATACGATGACGCAGCTGCCACTTTTGCATCTCAAAAAAGCCACCGTAGGCAACTTCCTTTTGATCATATTCAACATCGCTTTGCTCGAACTGGCTTTCGGTGAGTAGCGGCTTCTCATTTATTGAGTCCATGATTTAATCAACATCCGGTTAATTGCTATCGGGTAATTTGCTCTAGTTGTGCTAAAAATCGGCGCCCTTGGCTATCCAACAAAGACTTAGCAGCCATCTCACGCAGAACGTTACGAGCTTTGATGCTTTTCCCAGTGGAATGCAATGCCACTGCATAAACATACGAGTAACGACTATTATCTGGCTCTAAATCAGCCGCTTGTGCCAAAGCCGCCACGGCGGGCGGGTATTGTTTCGCTCGCACCAGCGCCAAGCCCAAAGCGTGCTGTGCGGCGGCCGCATCAGGTAAAGCACGACTAATCTGACGCAATAAGGCTAAGGACTGCTCGGCTTTAGCCTGTTGACGCAACAAATCAGCGAGATTTAAGTGGGCACCTAGATGCAAGGGCTCTAAGTCGATGGCCTTTCGGTAACTTTGCTCAGCTCTAGCCAGATCGTTAAGCGCTAAAAAATAAAGCCCCAAATTCAATTGCCCAGCTGCAGTATCCTGATGGAACATCAGGCTTTTTTTGTAATCATTCCATAAACCCTTAATGGCTCGATGTTGCGAGGCATCCAATGAGGCCGTATCGGCACCCAGAGTCTGCCGAGCAATCGCTAAACGTACAGCCATTACTGGTTCATCCAAACTGGCCAGCAACTCTTGTAATCGCTGCGGCAGAGGCAAGGCAGCCATAAAGTTCACCGCGGCCTCTCTCACCATCGGTTCTGGATGGTGTAATCGTGATTGAGCAACCAATAGCGATTGATTGCTTGGTTGCTGGGCTAAGCGCTCTAAAATACTGGCCGCGATAATTGCAGGCTCTTTGCTAATACGAGACAACAGCTTACGTGGATTCGATTCGGCCAAAGCGGGTTTCTCTGGTAAGGCCTTACCCGCGGATCGCAGCCAATCTTTAAAATGTTTACTGGCCCAGCTGTTATCGCGATCCGTATGACATTGCACGCAAGCATTGGGACTGCCAAGCTCTTCACTCAAATCTGGACGAGGAATTCTAATACTGTGATCTCGACGAGGATCCACCACCATATAGTGAGTCTCTGGCATATGGCAGTTTACGCACTGTGCTCCAGTGCTTTGGGCTTTATGATGGTGATGCTTGGGCTGATCATAAACAGTTGGCACGTGGCATTGCGCGCAAACCGCATTCCCTGGCGCACGCAATTTTAGGCTATGCGGCTCGTGACAGTTACTACACTCCACCCCATGCTGAAACATTTTGCTTTGCATAAATGAGCCCAGCACAAAGACTTCATCGTGAATTTGACCGTCACGGTGATACATGGGCTCGACCAGAGTCTGCAAAGCATGTTGCTCAAGAAAATCCTCTGCGGCTTTTGGCTCACGCTTTTCGTGTAGTAAACGGCGGCGAGAATGACAGCTACCACAAACATTAATTTGCTCGCTTATTTCACCCGCTGCACGAGGGCCTTGTTCTCGCTTCGCGATGACATCACCCGCACTTAGAATCCATCGCCCCTTAGCATGCAAACGTCGAATCTTTTTGTCGCCTTGCGGAGCTCCCGAGTTCGCCCAATCGAGGTGATCTTGGCCAGGGCCATGGCAAGCTTCACAGGCAACATTCACTTCCGACCATTGAGTGTTATAGCTCTGGGATAGCGGGTCATAGTTTCGCTGCAAGTTTGTTGAGTGGCATTCGGCGCAGCGACTGTTCCAGTTAAAGTATGCCCCTGTCCAATGCAGCGGATCGCCTGCCGGAATTTTTTCATTAGGATAAAGATGAAACCAACGCTGACCACCTTCGGAGCTTGGGCGCGAATCCCAAGCAACCGTTAAAGCCTGCAATTTTCCATGCGGCATCTCTAGCAAATATTGCTGTAAAGGATAAAAGCCGAAGGTGTAGGCCACCTTAAACTCTTGCATTTTACCCTTGGCATTTTGGGTTTTTACAAAATAATCACCAGCCAGAGTATAAAATTCAGTCACCTCACCAAAGTGATCAAAGCGGCTATTGTTAAAATTACCCAATACATAATCTGACTTAGCTGGCTTCATCGCCCAATCATGATGAGAGCCCTGCCAAGCTTGGTAGGCCTCAGTATGACAAGTTTTGCACTGCTCGCTGCCAACCCAATCCCCATAGAGGGTAGCCGGCAACAACAGTAAAAGCATAAACAGCGTGGCAGCTAGCTTTTGCTGTAGGGGTTTAAAGGGGGTAAACATATATTTTTATCAAGCTTTTGTTTTTTCTTGTGCCCCTGCAAGATTGAACGCAAAGACCTTATTTCGTTTCTAATTTTTTCTAATTCTATGTACTCTATCTTAGTTCGCTCAGCACCTTCATCATTTTCAGAAGCAGCGCCTTGTAACTCATAGGGCATAGATAAGAAGCCTCTTAGATGAATATACGGCTCTAAAACCTCTGAGTCGACACCATAATGCTGTAACCACAGGGGCATTATGCGAGAGACCTCCTGGGCGGCGTTTTGATTTAGCGCGCCAAGCAACTCGTCATATACGCTTTTCTCCGAGCTTGCTGGATGCTGTCGCTTTAACTTCTTCAGTAACGACCGGGCAGCAGCTGAATAATATAAAAGCACCGAAATAGACAATACAAGCATCAGGGTCGCGAGCAACCGCCATGGAACAAGCTGCCCAACATGAATCGTTTTAGCGGCCAATT
Source organism: Cellvibrionaceae bacterium (assembly GCA_025800365.1). Lineage (GTDB taxonomy): Bacteria > Pseudomonadota > Gammaproteobacteria > Pseudomonadales > Cellvibrionaceae > Pseudoteredinibacter. The sequence continues at coordinate 120,394 of JAOXRT010000027.1, forward strand.
CTCTGTACTGGAATTCTGCCAGATCACTATCCCAGTAAGATAAGGCTATCGCTGGTATCTCCAGCTGGCCTGCAGAGCTAAACTCATAACGCCATACCTCTTCACGAATAGCGCTGACTTCGCCGCGATTTTCTAAATCCTCTAAGCGGCTAAGCTCGGTGTAAAGCGCTCCAAGCTCATTGCTTTGCTGAGAAAACTGGCGCCCCTCACTACTCCCCAACGAGTTATCGGAGTGGCGATTTAATAAATGAAGGTTTGGCAAAAGCACTGCGCTAATCTTTTCTGCCCTCAGAGACAAGCGGCGAATCAAGATATCACCCAGCTGTAGCTCCCACTCCTGCTCTTCTGGCAAATCTATTGACTCCCCCTGTCGCAAAAGCTGGTAATTCTCTTCTAGCTGTAAATTACGCGCCACGATTGCTGGTGCACTTTCCTTCACAGTAAATATTAGATCATCACTCTGCAGCGATAAGCGATGCTCCTCCCCTGCCACGCTTATCGTTAACTTCAGCACCACAGGGGGGATATAGAAGGCTCCTAAGCGCTGGGGGTATATTCGATACTGCTGCTCTTGGACAATATATTCCACACCGTTTATTTGCTCTTGACTATGATTTGCAAAAGACAATGGTCGTACGGTTAAAGCACCATCAATTTCAATCTCCGGATAACGCGGCGCTTTTCGGAGCCAAGTTTTACTATATAGCTTGACACTTAAAATTCTCTCTTGCCCAAGCAAAGCGTCTTCAGGTTCATCAAGCAAAGCTATACGCACAAAAGCTAGAGACTGATCCTGCTCTGCTGCCGCAAAAACAAATGGACTCCCTAAGGACATTAGTAAGGCAAGGAATAAGGACCATAGAGAAATCAGGGGATTCATTGTTCGCCCCCCGCACTTTCTTTCAGCTGTTGCTGATGCCATTGATAGGCAAATTTTCTTTGCAAGAAGTCCACTGGCTTGCGATTTAGTTGACGCAACCAAAGTTGTCGTAATGCTGTCTCGCTGAGATCACCGCTAGCTAAGGCATCATCGACTTGCTGATCACTGCTGTCCTTATCTAGATCGAAAGAAATATCGTCAGCGGCGAAATCACTTTTGCTATCCTGGTCCTTATCGCGGCGCTGACGAGGTTTTTCTTGCAGGACCTCCATAAGCTTTAAATTGTGTTCCGCTTCTGGCCAAAGTGGCTGCAGAGCCAATGCCATACGATAAGCAATAATTGCATCACTATAGCGCTCTTGATGAGCCAAGCTATTGGCCAGAGCAAAGTAAGCCAGCTCATCGTGTTCATTCAAAAGCAACGCCTCAGCTTTGCTAAAGTCTTCAGCCGCATAGTAAGCAATGGCTGCCTGACGCGTCCCACCTAATAGCTGAGCAGCCTGTAAATATTCAGCTCGCTGCCAGTGCTGAGCCGCAAGCTGCTCCTCTGTCCACCACCACTGTTTAGGACTTACCCCAGGCTTAAAGGCAAATACTATATGTAAGACAAGCAACAACAATAAAAATGCCATAAGACTTACGTCAAAAAGCATTTTGATTCGTTTGATTTGTTGCTGCTTTGTTTTATACATAGCTTAAGTCCAACTGAGCACCATACCACGCCGAAACCATAGCAAAGCCAAGATTAATAAGGGCCACAATAGAAAGTAGCCCGCATCTTGCCAATCATCTTCTTCACCATAAGCCAAGCTGCGTTGCTGCTTCTTTAGCAGCCACTTAAAGTGACTAAGGTCGCTATCACCAGTGCTCATTTGCAAGGCCTCGAAGTTTAACTCTGAGAAGAACGCGGGCATCTCCTGTGCATCATAAGACCAGTAGATTTTTAATAGCTCCGACTTAAAACCAGCAAACTGACTGGCTTCAACGAGGCTCTCATTATTGCCTATCACCACAACCGTGCTTTGAGGGTATCGCCGCAGATCCAGCTGCTGCCGTACATACTGCATGGCCAAGTCGGGTCGGTAACCATCTTCCGGCATTAAGTCCGCTGACAGATCGGCAAGGTATAAGTTTATCGCCTGATGATCTCGGCTAAGCGGCAATACATTATGAGCACTGCCGGAAAACACCATAAGAGCAACCGGCATATTTTTATTGGCTTGCAATAGGGATCGTATTTTTAATTTCGCCGTTAACAAACGCTGCTCATCTTCTTGCATCCCTTCATTGAGCTGCAAGACAAGATAAATTGCTTCTTGAGTTTGTTTTAGCGGGTTAGCCTTGAGCTGCCAACTGGGGCCTGCAACGACCATTACCGCCAAGCTGCAAGTCAACAACATTAACATTAGCGGGCTTAGCCCAGAATGATGGCGGCTATCCACAGCAAGTATGTCCAGATACTCTGCCTTGATGATCTGTCCCCAGCGGCTAGCCAAGCGGGCCTGCAATAAGGCCATCACATACAAAAGCACTGCCGGCAGCAGCAACCATAAAGCCCAAGGGCGTAAGAAGTGGAAGCTTTGCCAGTATTCCCAGAAACTAATCATTGCCTGCCTCCAGGCTAGAAGCTAAGGCACTCTTTCTGCGCTGATTAAAAGCTTGGCTAGCTAAATAAAAATGTACGAGATAGGCCAGCAATACAGCCAGTAGTACCGGCCAATAAAATAAATTGTGGCTCGGTTGATAGTAATGTACGGCGAATCGACTCGGTTCTAGCTCATCCAAAAGCTCAGATACTCGAGTCAAGGCATCTGCATCTTCAGCATGAAAATAGCGTCCACCAGTGATATCAGCAAGGCTTTGCAACTGCCCTTCATCGACCGCCTGTTCCGCGACAGCCTCCAGCTTACCCAATAGAATAGGGTAAATTTTTATTCCAGCACTGGCCGCTAAGCGTGCAGCTTCTTTCGGTGGCACTCGACTGCCAGAGTCGTTGCCATCACTTAATAGCAACAATACCCGGCTGCGATCCGCAGCCATAGCATCGCTAGCTTGCTTCTCTTCCATAAAATGCTTGTAGGCGAAACCAATAGCATCACCCAGCATGGTCTTAGGCCCCGCCATTCGTACTCGGCTTTCTTCTAACAGCGTATTAAAAAGCGCTTTATCTTCGCTAAAAGGCAATTGCAAATAAGGAGCGTCTCCATAGACCATCAGGGCCAGTCGATCGCCTTCACGCGCCTCAGAGAACGCACTTAATACTTGCTTAGCTCCCCGCAGTCGCGACATGGCCTGCTCGCCTTCTGGGGCAAAATCCAGCTCGGCCATTGAGCCGGACAAATCGACAGCAATTAACAGATCACGGGTTGGCTCTCGCAGCTCAACAGGTTCGCCCAACCACACTGGCTTGGCCGCGGCCAGCAATAACAATAGCCATACCGATAACAACAAAAATACTTGGATTTTACGTCGCCGCTGAACAGTTTGAGTTTGCAAAACTTGCCCCTGCTCTTTAAGTAAAGCCTTAAAGAATGGCACTTGAAGAGAGCGGCGTTGGCTACCGTAAGCAGGAGCTAACTTTCTTATTAACCAAGGCAAGGGCAATAGAAGCAGAACCCAGAGCTGCTCAAAGGACAACATGCGACTCACCCACTTTATGATTATTTACCCAATACAACATCTTACTATGCAAGGCCTTTAGTTGTTCTTGATCTAGCTGCTTTGTCGTTTTTTCAAAGCGGGCTCTCTCTAAAGCAGCTAGCTCTTGTTCTTCTAGCCTGATCGATATAGGAGCATCGCTCGGTAAAAGCTGATTAATAAGCTCAAGCCTCTGGTGCTCAGAAAGGGAGTTCAATGTTTTACGATCTGTGAATACCAACAAACAACGCTGCAGGATTTCAGCCAATCGATTCGCATTATCCAACTCACCCTTTTCGATAGCGGCAGCAACATCTTCTAGTTCGCTTTGTGCTTCCAAACGGTAATAATCCAACTGCCCCTGCAATCTTCCTAGCAGCCAAAACCTCAGCAATACAATTAATAAAAAGGTAAGCCCAAGCAATAGGATTTCTGTTTTAGGAATATACATCTGCAGGCCGCTAGGCAATTCACCGGCCACTGATTCCAGCTCGTAAAAATGTTCTAGCCAATCATTACCAAAGCCCTGAAACCAAAAATCCGGCCTTGCCCCTTCAATGGATGCAGCCAGCTGCTCTTCCTGCGCCTCAGCATTGAGAAGCTTATTTTCCGGATCGCTTAGAGAGACTTCCTGCTTCACAAGAGCTCTCCTCGATATTGCAAAGCACAATCAAAAGGCAACAGCTTAATGTTGGGTAGAGAGGAGGCAATATGCGATAAGAACTGCAAGCGCTGAAAAAATGTATGCTGCAAAGCAAGTTGCATATCCGGGTCGGAACTATTGATTTCAGCATGATGATATCCATCTGATATCGGTAAAAAACCTGCCTCCGGAAAGCTCCGCTCCAACTCGTCAAAAATATAAATTAAACGAAGTGAATTATGCTGAGATAAGGCTTCCAACTGCTGCTTCAATCGTTTTTTCTGTTCTTCCTTCAGCAAACTCATAAAATCACTAACGATATAAATATGACGTCCGCGATAACGACGATTGAGCATTTCCTCTAAGCAGGACGACAGAAATTGATCTGAAGCCACTGCCCTTGCACTAATATTTTGATTAATCTTTTGTAGATCAGACAAAGCCAGCAACCAAGACTGAAGGCTTCGACTCGAACGCCCCCAGTGAACTTCGGAGCTGGAAACTACAGAACAAGAACAAGGGTCCCCTTGGTGAATAGCCTGCCATCCGATCTGAGCCGCCAGTTTAGCCGCTGTAGCCGCCTTACTATCAGCCAACGAGCCAAACAACATGCTCGCGCCTTGGTCGACAAGCAGTTCAAAGCGCTGCTCTTTCTCTTCTTGGTAATGGCGCACATAGGGACTCTGCTTGCGACTACTCAGCTTCCAATCAACGTGGCGTATATCATCACCTTGCTGATAGTGATTAAGCTCAGCGAAATCGAGACCACTGCCTTTGCGCGAACCACTACGATGACCAAGCAAAGGCCCAAGCAAGCCTTCCAGAAACAACGGCATTAAACTTTTGCTAGGCTCGGATTGATGAATTAAGGTCTCCATATCCACTTGGATACCCGCTTCAAGCAGCTTTTTGGAAGCTGGACTTTTAGCGTTTCCGATTGCCATTACATGCCGCCCAAAAGTATTGTCATGGAATACTTACCGTTACACCAAAACCTGCTCCAATAGCTCAGCACAAGCATCTGCACTGCTATAGGACTCGGCCTGGGCGCGATAGTTAAGTTGGATTCTATGGGCCATGACTTCCGGTAGCACAGCGGCAACATCTTCAGGCAAAACATGATCACGACCTGCAAGCCAGGCTCTCGCCCTAGAACATTTGTCTAAAGCAATACTGGCCCTTGGACTAGCGCCTAATTGGATATATTGAGGCAAGCGACTGTCTTGATACAGTTCGGGCTGGCGTGTTGCCATGACAAGATTAACAATATATTGCTCTATCGCCGGCGCCACATGTGTTTGTTGAAAGGCCTGCCTAGCCGCCAGCAAGTTATCTTCACTGATGGTGCAAGACAATGGCTCTGCTTGCTGCTCTTCACTACGAACTAAACGAATGATGTTCAACTCTTCTTCGGCATCAGGATATGACACACAAGTTTTTAATAGAAATCTATCCAACTGCGCCTCGGGCAGTGGATAGGTGCCCTCTTGCTCAATGGGGTTTTGAGTAGCGACAACCATAAACACCGTGGGCAAAGCATAACTTTTACCCGCAACCGTGACTTGCCGCTCTTCCATTGCCTCTAACAATGCGGACTGCACTTTAGCAGGCGCACGATTGATTTCATCAGCGAGAATCAGATTGTTAAAAATTGGGCCAGCTTGAAAACTAAGACTTTGCTGCCCCGCTTCCTGATGCAGCACTTCGGCTCCGGTAACATCGGCCGGTAAAAGATCAGGGGTAAACTGTATTCGCCCCATATCACCTTGAATGCTCTGCCCTAGCAGCTTTACCAAACGCGTTTTTGCTGTGCCCGGATAACCTTCAAGGAGAATATGTCCATTGCACAATAGCGCGAGAAGAAGCGAATCTAGCAGAGCTTCTTGGCCAATTAAGCGTTGATGCAAACTGCTGCGCAGCTCAGCAAACTGTTGACGCAAAGCATCCATGACGAAACCTATTATGAGTTATTGCTATTGGTCGGCCCTAGCGTCAAAAGCCGCTTAAGGGCCAAAGAAAGCATAACAAAAAACCCAGCACTGGGCTGGGCTTTTTGCTGCCTGTAATATCTGTCGATTTACAAGCACGGTGCGAGATAAGCCTTACTTATACTGCACGTTTTCCCAAATTTGTGCCTTCTCTACAATCTGATCGATGGTAAAGGTATCCGGCTTCTGTCTTGGCGGATACTTTTTAAAGGACTGTAAAAACGGAATCAAGACGGTTGAGGCCATTGCAGACTGCGGCAACACCTTATCCGCCCACCATTCGTTATAAGCATTTGAGTGCTCATCGGCACGCTCATAAGGATCGCGCCGCAAATTAAATAGCTTTGGTATACGCAAAAATTCAAACTGCTCACGCCAAACATCGAAGCGCTTGGCACGCTGCTCTGCATAAACCAGCTTCCAATCTTCACGGCGCAAGCCAACAATATCTGAGGTATCCGACAAGTAAATAAAGTGATTGCGTGGCGACTTCTTCTCTTTACCCGTTAGATAGGGCAGCAAGTTATAGCCATCCAGGTGCACATTATATTTACGGCCACTGACAGTTTTACCTTTCAGCAACTGCTGAGTGATATCGCCTTCGCCAACAGCAGCCATCAAGGTAGGGAACCAGTCCAAGTGCGATGCGATTTCATTAGAAACCTGCGGCTTGATTTTACTCGGCCAGCGAATCATAGCTGGTACACGATAGGCGCCTTCCCAGTTGGTATTTTTCTCAGAGCGAAATGGCGTAATACCCGCATCTGGCCAAGTGTTGTAGTGCACACCGTTGTCGGTGGAGTACATCACAATGGTGTTATCGCTAATACCCAGCTTATCCAGCTGATCTAGCATTGCGCCCACCTTTTCATCGTGAGCCACCATTACATCATTGTAAAATCCCTGCCCAGATTTGCCCTTGGTATCCGCCGCTGGGTGAGTACGAAAATGCATACCAGTAGTGTTCACCCAAACGAAAAATGGCTTCTTAGACTTATGAGCCTTATCGACAAAGCCCATGGCCTTATCGACAAATTCCTGATCGACCGTTTCCATACGCTTGCGAGTTAGCGGACCAGTATCTTCAACTCGGCCATCCGCATAAGAATGCACTACACCACGTGGACCAAAGCGCTTACGAAAGCCCGGCGCTTTTGGATAATCTGGATCTTCAGGTTCTTCTTCCGCATTCAAGTGGTATAGATTACCAAAGAACTCATCAAAACCATGATTGGTGGGCAAAAACTCATCGCGATCACCCAAATGGTTTTTACCAAACTGTGCGGTCATATAACCTTTGGATTTCAGCATCCAAGCCAGCGTTGGATCTTCTTTGCGAATACCTTTATCAGCACCCGGCAAACCCACCTTAGACAAGCCGGTACGCATTGGACTCTGGCCAGTGATAAAGGCGGAGCGACCTGCCGTACAGCTTTGCTCACCGTAATAATCGGTAAACATCACCCCTTCACGAGCAATTCGATCAATATTTGGGGTTTTATATCCCATTAAACCATGGCTATAGGCACTGATATTGGTAATTCCAATATCATCACCCCAAAACACCAATATATTGGGACGATCTTGGGCGAGAGCGGTCCAGCTGGCTCCCAGGGACAGAACACAAGCTACCCCTCTCAGAATGGACTTAAGCATGATATTTAGGCCTCTGTAGTCGTTATCGTTCACGCCAAGGGTACATCTGGCTATGATGGCAGCTGAGTCATTACTTATGCGAATACACTTTATATATGGCTACAGCCTATATCTACTTTAAACAAATTGCAGATATAATTGAAATTGCTTTTAACCTGTTTTAGCATAACCTCAAGGAATTTCTTATCTAGGAAGACAAACAATGCGTCCCGATTTAAACCTTTTAAGCGCTCTGCGTGTTTTACTTGAAGAGCGCAATGTGACCCATGCCGCCAAACGACTGCATGTTTCGCAGCCCGCCATGAGTAAAACCTTGCAAAAACTGCGCGAGGAATTAAACGACCCGCTATTCACTCGCTCTTCTCATGGTTTGATCCCAACCCCTAGGGCCAAGCAGCTAGAACAGCAGCTACCGGACTTGCTCGATCAAATCAGTAATCTGGTGCACCCTCAAGAGTTTATTCCCGGCTCATACAATGGGCGCTTCAATATTGCAGGCCCAGGAGTCATCCTCGATCAGCTTATTCCGGATTTAAGCCTAGCCTTACAAGATCACTCACCCAGAGCAAGCTTGACCATCTCAGAGGTTAGCACCGACTTTACAGAGCAGCTTGCCTCGGGCCAGCTCGACTTTGTTATTCATATCAACCGTTCAATGCCCGAAGAGTTAGTCAAAACCAGCGTCGGCTTTGGCGAAGTTGTTTGCGCAATGCGCGCAGATCACCCGCTCGCAGCACAAGAACAAGTTAGCCTTGAAGATTACCTGTCCTTTCCGCATGTGCGCTTGTATATCGCTCAAATTACTCACGCCAATATTGGTGTAGTAGATGAAATCCTCAACCAAAGCGGCCAACAGCGTGACATCGTTTTAGAGACTTCATCGCTATCTTCGGCCTTGGATGTGGTCGCTAAAAGCGACTGCCTACTGGTAACAGCGGATAATCACAAAGAGCTTCAAAACCCGGCATATACCTATAAAACCATGCCAATAGAGCTTGGCTACCCAACGCTAGAGATGGTCATTATTCAGCACCGCCGAAGCATAAATAGCCAGCCCCACTTATGGTTGCGAGGTGTTATGGCCGACATCATGTCGAACTTTTTCCGCGAAGAGCGACTGTTTCGCTCCACCGCACTTATGTAGTTTTTCAAACGAAAGCAAAGCGCTACAAGGCCAATGCCACCAAGGCAATGCAACAAGCATAGCCTGCTATCCAAGCCACGCTACGTAGAGTTGCCCAATTTGCCAGATAGAAAATTTGGTACACAACACGAGAGACTACAAAGCCACCGGCATATAGGTGAATTTGAGCAGCCTCCAGATCCAAATGCGATGCTGTCAGCAGGGCCAAACCGAAAATAGGAATGGCTTCTATGGCATTTTGATGGGCTGCCAAAGCTCGCTTCCCCCAACCGGCAAGCTCTCCTTGTTGCTCACGAGGGCTAGCGTTGTCATAACCACTACCCTGCTTGGCCATCGCGACAGCGACTGGCGCCTTACTAAAAACTAAGAGCAGCAGGTTAAACAACATATAAATAGCGACAATATTCATAAAGAATCCTTATTTATTGATTATTCTAGGTCTTTGCAGAGATCAATATGATAAGCGCGTGCCGCTAAGATTCGTAATTCGTATTGACTTTTAGCGCCAGAAAAACACAATTGGGCTTTTCATCACAGATACTTTGCCATGTCAGCTCCTTTGATCAACAGTGAGTATTTAGACGGTTTCAGCGAATATGTTAGCGAGCTGGGAGGCGACCCTGCGGCACTGTATCGCGAGGCTGGCCTTGAGCTGCCAGAAAATAACAAAACCCTGCACCTGCAAAGTGGAACACTCAATCCTTTCGATCGCCATGTGCGATTGCTGGACTTGGCCCGCGAACGCCTTAAGAGCCCAAGCTTTTGCTTAGAGCTGGCCAGCCGCCAAGCGGTTGGGGTATACGGCCCAATTGGCATCATGTCCACTGAAAGCCAGACTATTGGCGAAGCCTTGCAGATGCTCGCCGACCATTTGCAATTTAATGTGCAGATGATTCGCCTTGAACTCAGGCAGCAAGGTGAAATCGTACAGTTCATAATTCATTGTGAGTATGAGGCCATAGCCAAGAGCCAAGCCCTGCAAGATCATGCACTGGCCTTAATTTATAATTTGCTGCAAATTTTGTACGGTGAGCCACTGCGACTGCGTGCAGCCTATTTGCAACATGATGGCTGCGATCACGCCAGTATCTACAGCCGTTTCTTTAAATGCCCAGTGGCATTTAATCATGACTTTGTTGGCCTATCGTTTGAACCCAGCCAACTTGAGCAACCCATCGCCGAGTCGGCACGGGCACTGCCGCAGTTATTACGCCAGTATTTAGAGCACCGCCATAAAGACAGCCTGATTGAACAGGTTCAACATGTTATCTGCATCATGCTGCCAAGTTGCCAATGCAAACTGGAAAGCGTCGCGCGTGCTATCGGATACAGCAAGCGCACCCTACAACGACGCCTGCAAGAAGAGGATACCAACTTCCAAGATATGATTGACGGCGTTAGGCACCAACTCAGTTTGGATTACCTCTCCGAACCTCATTATCGCCTTACCGATGTAGCCGCGGTATTGGGGTACTCGGAGTTAAGCGCTTTTACTCGCAGCTTTAAGCGCTGGCAGGGGATTAGCCCGCAACAATGGCGTAGCCAACAGAGAAATCCATTGCTGCAATCGCTCGATTAACAATTATTTACGGCTTGTTTGCTATCCTTAAAGGCTATCGAGTCGACCAGTTGCGGTGAACTGGCTAAAATTAGCGGCTAAATTTCAAAAGCAGCCTGCTCTTTTTCGCCGCAGCATCGTCTAATATGCAAATCGGTGCTTTAGGCACTTTGCTTTAATACCAGGGACAAAACCTATGTTAAGAAAAACCCTAATCGTCGCCATCAGCGGCCTAGTAGCAGCTAGCGGAAGTTACGCTGACAGCTTGCAGGAAGTGTATATGCAAGCATTGAAAAATGACCATCAAATAAAGGCGGACGAAGCGGCTTTCTTAGCAGGTAAGGAAGCGGTAAATATTGGCCGAGCAAACCTACTACCCAATGTGACCGCACGTGCAAGTTACTCCAAGACCGAACAGGATTCAGTGGGTGCACTATTTACTGGCGGCCCTTCCGTTACTACGGCTATCGAACGTGAGAATGAAGCTTATACTGCCACTTTGAACCAACCCCTATTCAATATGGCGGCTTGGTATGGCTACCAGCAGGGTAAAGCACAAACCAAACAAGCTGAATATCAATTTGCAGCCGCACAGCAATCTCTGATTCTTCGCGTCGTAGAAGCCTACTTAAATGTGCTGCAAGCATTGGATACCTTAAGTACAGCCAAAGCCGAGCAAAAAGCGCTTTCGCATCAGCTAGAGCAAACCAAGCAGCGCTTCGAAGTAGGCCTTGCGGCAATCACCGATGTACACGAAGCTCAAGCCGCTTATGATTCGGCCAATGCTCGCACCCTACAAGGTCAAGGTAATGTAGGCATTCAATTTGAAGCCCTAGAAGTACTGACCGGCAAAAAAGCTGACGCCATTGCGCCGCTATCCGACGAGCTGCCCGTGGTAAACCCTACCCCAGCAGCACGTGCCGACTGGGTTGATTTCGCCCTGAAAAACAACTACTCACTAAAAGTTGCCAAGGCGAGCGCCGAGTCTGCTAAGCAAGGTGCGAAAACGGCCAAAGCCGGTCACTACCCAACCATAAACGGCCGTATCTCATACACCGATTATGACGACAGCAATACTGACATTATCTCCCAGGGTACCACTACAGCTTCCGATAGTCGCACAGTAGACGGGACGACTTTTGCGGTAACTTTGGATATTCCAATTTACTCTGGGGGCGGCACCTCCGCCAAACGTCGTCAAGCTTATCAAAACTGGATGCAGGCCCAAGAGCTATTGAACAAGTCTCAGCGCGACACCATTCAACAGGCTCGCTCTGCCCACCTTCAAGTTGTGACTGATGTGGCTCAGGTTAAAGCGCAGAAGCAAGCATTAACCTCCAATATGAGTGCACAAGAAGCCACGCAGGCAGGTTATGAAGTGGGTACTCGTAATATCGTTGACGTATTGCAAGCACAGCAGCGTTTGTATGCCGCACAACGCAACTACGACAACTCTCGCTACGCTTATATCCTGAATAATCTACGCCTTAAGCAGGCTGCGGGCACCTTATCCCCTGAAGATATTAACTCTTTGGATAAGTGGATGACGGACAGCAAGTCAATCAACCGCGCTGATGTCGACGGGCTATAAAAAATATATTATAGCCAAAACAAAAACGGGGCTTATCGAGCCCCGTTTTTGTTTTTAGTTCTATTGCACTTTCGTGCACTCTCAAAAAATCATAATAACTCTTACAACACCAATAGATGCCCATTTTCTTTCAGCCAAGCTTGAGCCTCTAGGTAATCTGGTTCAAAACATGCCACCAAACGCCAAAACTCTGGGCCATGATTAAAATGACGTAAATGAGCCACTTCATGAGCTACCAAATAGTCAATCACCGACTCTGGCGCCAACATAATCAGCCAATTGAACTGCAATACCCCTTTAGAGGTGCAGTGCCCCCAGCGCCGCTTGTTTTTTCTAACTTTTACTTCAGCAAATTTCAGCCCATGAGCGGCCGTCAAACGTTCGACTTTTTGAGTTAATACGAGCTTAGCCTCTTTGCGATACCAGGCTTGTATTCGTTCCTCAATCTGGCTTTTTTCTGCTATTGAGGTATATAGCTCATCGCCGATTCTTTCGGTAACTCGTTTTCTTGGCTTTAATCGAAGACACAAGGAGCGCCCCCGCCAGGGAAGATATTCACCATCGATATACTGCCGCTGAGGAACTTCAGCAAGCTGCTCACTCTGGGCTTTTACCGTACGTAATATCCACGCCTGCTTTTTTAAAATAAATGCCTGAATTTCAGACTTGGGAAGTCGAAGCGGGGCACGCACGATAACCTGCCCTGCCTCAATGGTGATCGCCAAGCTTTTACGCTTGCTGCGAATAAGCTGAATACCCGGCAGCTCTTGTTGTGAGGCTTTGCTTTCTATCATGGCGATAGTCTAACGTTTTTCGCCAAGTTTTTTAATCAGTAACGAAAATAGAAAACGCTAATAATCAACTATTTATTTAGAAACGCCTTGATGTGCTCAGCGCATTCCAATGGCCTTTCGTGGGGCAGCATATGGCCAGCTTCCGCTAAGCTAAACAACTCATCTTGCGGCCGTAGTTTTTGCCAGCGCCCCCAGGATTTATCCATCAGCACGTCAGAAAATTCACCCCGCAAGCCCAGCACAGGTAATTTCAACTTGGGCAGCTGGCGCCAGATATAAGGTACTGAACTGTATATATGCGCCTCCCAGTCACGACTGAAACGCAAACCAAAACCTTTATCCGTTTCTTTAATACCGAAATGGCCGTAGGCCTCCATCGACCTCTCAGTAAAACGGCTAAAAGCTCTCTTAGAGCGATGAAAATCAACAGCCTCTTCTCGGCTCGCCCATTGATTAGGGCGCTTTTTTGCCACGGCTGCCATTGGCACAGGTTTATTGAATAAGCGCGCCAAGCGCGACATATACCAAAGCGGCGGCGCGACAAACACTGGGTCTATCAAAACTATTTTGGAGAATAAATCTGGCCGTTTGATGGCTGCAAACATCGTGGTAACGCCACCAATTGAGTGCCCTATGCCAATAACCGGACCACGCTTTTGCTTGTCCAAAAACTCGATAAGGTCATCGGCATAGTTATGCCAAGCAACATTGGCCTGCGGCTCGGCTTGATCCTCCCAGCAACCGCGATGGGCCAAACCAAAAATATTGTAATCATCAGACAAGCGCGACAGCATATCGGCATAACTGCCAAAGGGATAACCTGTTGCATGATAAAAATGGATTGTTTCAGCACCCTCTTTTTCGCTTAAGAGCTCATTGAAATGCCCCTTACCATGGTGCATATCATTGGCAATCTCTTTTATACGCTGATACATATTTCACTCGCTACTTATTATTTTTTATATGCCACAGTTCAAGCTCCCCATCCTGCCGCTGAACATTACATGCCTGCAGCTCACCTAATGTAAGAGGCACCGGGCAGGGCAAGGTGGAATTAAGCTCACCCAGCTGCGCAACAAAATCGACATTTGACTCAGCAAAGGGGCTCCCCTTAAAAGCAAACACAATGACATTGTCACAATGCTGAACGGGCACCATCAATATCTTTTTGTCGAAGACGCGCCTTAAGCTCAAAGCTAGCTGCAACAACTGCGACTGTTGTTCTACTTTGACATTCACAACGAGAAGCCCATCATCACTTAAGCAGCGGTAACACTCTTTGAAAAAGCTCTCCTGCTGCAAACACTCGGGCTGCTGTGCTCCAGTAAAAACGTCCAATATGATTAAATCAAACTGTCGTTGACATTGGGGAATAAAATCATTGATATCTTCTTGCAGCAACTGAAGGCTATCAACTGGACAGTGGCTATCAAAATGAGCTTGATAAAGCTCGATAATGTCAGGGCAAATTTCACAACAAGTAAACTGCTTGGTCCCTATCGGCGAGGCAAATTGACGCAGCAAATCGCCACCACCAAGACCTGCCATCAAGATTGATTCTGGCCTAGCAAGCTGTGCTAGGTTGATGACTTGGGCATGAGGCAGACAAGCCTTTGTAGGCTGCCGCAAATCCATCACGCTTTGCATAAAACCATCTACTTCCAGAAAGCGATATTGCTCTGCCTGCCGCAAGGACAGCGGCCCAGCCTCGCTAAGACAGCTAAACAAGGGGGTAGCATCAACAGATTTAAGCTGCTCTAGAATATTGCTCATCTAAGTTAAGACCCTGAAAGTTAAGACCCTGTATGTTAAAACCTTGTAAGTTAAGACCTTGTAAGTTAAGACCTTGTCCAGCGACCGCGCTGCCCTGCTCGCCCAAAGGCCGAATAGGGGTTGTCATCTTCTTCTGGCTCAACATTGAATAGTTGCGATAGGCCAACAATTTTTTCAGCCAACCAACTATGCAAGGGCGAATTCTCCGTCCGCTTATGGGACACCAAGACATAATTGATTTGTACTTCTTGATGAGTGGGGATGGGCAGGCTCATCAAACCACCACCAAATTGCGCGAAGTCAGTTAAAAAGGGTGGTCCCATCATAATACAATCGGTACGACGCACGACCTCCATTGCCGTATAAAGGTGGGAGGTTTCAAACACCTCGCGCATATCATGCTCCATTTGATAGAACACCTCACCCACCTGATCAATCAGCTCCATCTCCTCTACATTGGGCATATACAGAGCAACACGAGGGTACTGACTGATATCTTTCCAGTCAGGTTTGCGCTGACGCCATAGAGGGTGCCCTTTACGCACCAGCAATACCGGCTTGGTGGAGCCTAAGTTCTTGAGATTAAACTCCGGGCGATAGTGACTGCGACGCACATGAATAGCGAAATCTAAGCCACCATCAGTTAGCTCATCCAGCTGCAACTCTACCCTCGATAAAGTCGTTACCCGCAATAAAGGCGCTTCTTGTTGCAATAGCTGCATCAGTGCCGGCAGTAGCACAACACCTACATATTCCGAGACCGCAATTGAAATCTCACCCTCATAGGTTTTGGGGTCGAATTGTTGCCCAGCGGTAATCGACTGCACCTGGGATAAGACCCCTTGCACCTGTGACTGCAGCTCTAGAGCCCTAGGAGTAGGCACCATGCCGTGAGAACTGCGGGTAAACAGCGGATCATCGAAAAGATCCCGTAAACGCCCCAGGGTCTTACTCATCGCCGACTGAGTAATAAAAAGGCGATCGGCTGCCCTTGAAACATGGCGTTCTTCCAACAAAACCTGAAATGCCACCAGAAGATTTAAGTCCATTCTGGCCAGCTGACGTGTATCCATCGCTATTTATATCGTTTTTATCTTGTTATGAATTGAATTCATTATAGTCAGTAATTTAAACCATTGGAAACATAACAGGCCAATAACTAGACTACACACATCTTAAAGAAAGCAGCGAATAACTCGCCGCAAACCACTAAGCAGGAGATTAGACACATGTTGCAAGCAGCGTTCGGTATTTATCTAGCCCTGTTGGCCTTCATCGCCGTACAGGATTTAACTAAGTAAGCTTGCGAGGCTTACTTATCAGTCAGTTTCATCATCGCTTCTTCTCTAATATTTAGAGATTTTTTTGAACCGCTAAGCCACAAGGCCTAGCGGTTTTTTTATGTCTGGATGACAGTATCGAGCGGGCGCCATGGACGGCGCAAGAGCGGGCGCATGTCTGGATGACAGTATCGAGCGGGCGCCTTAGATTGTGCGCGCTCACCCCAGCTGCGCCACACAACTCATTTGCATTTCCTTACCTTATCCCTTCAACCCTTAGCCTGCTACACTCGTCTAAATATTCGTTAGTGATTCTAGACGGAGAAAGCATGTCAGCAAGCCACAACCAAGACCGACCCCAATCAGAAGCCAGAGCACAAGAAATCCAAGATTGCCTCGAGCGGGTTGATCAACAATTAGGCATTCCCAAGCATCACAAGATGAGTCGCAGCCCCTTTATCTTTTTTCGCGGCTCAGCACCTTTGTTTTATCAGGATATTGCCTCGGGTAGATTAGCGGCCCCCAAAAGCCTGTTAGACATGCCTTTAACCACGGTTATGGGTGATTGCCACAGCTCCAATTTTGGCTTTCTCAGTGAAGAGGGCTCCCATAGTAGCGATATTATTTTTAGCCCCAATGATT
Organism: Cellvibrionaceae bacterium; assembly: GCA_025800365.1. GTDB lineage: Bacteria > Pseudomonadota > Gammaproteobacteria > Pseudomonadales > Cellvibrionaceae > Pseudoteredinibacter. The sequence continues at coordinate 136,980 of JAOXRT010000027.1, forward strand.
TTGACGATGCCTGCATGGGGCAAGCGAGCTGGGATCTCATTCGATTTAGTTGCAGTTTGTTTTTATGTGCCGATCATTGCCAGGCTATTAGCGAGGGTCGAGTCGAAGCCGAAGAAGGCCAGGGAAAAGCTTTTGTTAGCCAAGAAGGCGCCGAGCTTGCCGCACTGGCTTTTGTACGCAGCTATGTGGACAGCTGCCTCAGCTCCGACAGCAAACTTTATCAAGACGGCCTCGATAAAGTCGACGAACAACATTTTTTATTTAAGAGCTTCAACAAAGCCCAACGACGCTCCGCCAAGGGAGAAGATTTTTATCGTAAAAGTGCTATAGCAAAGTCAGTAGATCTCGAGGCCTCTCCACTATGCTTTGCCAATCGCCCAGATCGCTTTGAAGCACTAAGCTCTGAAGAATACGATAGCATTCATTATGACCTATCGCCTTTTGTGGACGACTTTATCTTAGATATCGTAAAACGCCTGAATGCTGGCACGGGATCGGTCAATATGGATCGCTACTATCTTTTGGTTGGCCCAAAAGACGCCAATGCCGACCAACTTGAACTCTGTCATTTGGTAGAAGTTAAACAGCAACGTGAAGCCGCACCTATTTATTACTTCCCAGACCTAAGCCCAAATAATCGCCTAAACCCTGCCCACCTAACAGTAATGTGCCAACGCCGTATGCAGCGCTCGCCTGATATGGTTCTCGACGAAACAGAATGGCGCGATGGCCATTGGTTAATACGCTCACGCCATCATGCTCGCCTAGGTTTTGATCCGGAGGATATCGCCTTAGGTAAAAAGGCCTGTAAAGGTGGTTTTACCGATTACGCATCCGCTTGCGGAAAAGCTCTAGCATTAGCCCACTGCCGAGGTGATCGAAGATCAAAACTATTTGAGCAGGCTGTACAAGCTAAACTGCAAGGGCATGAAGAAAGTATTGTCGAGGCGGCAAAAAGCTACGCAGCACAAGTCGTTAACGACTGTCAGATTTTAAACCAGATGCTATCCCAGAAGGGCTAAAGAATAATGCAAGACACAGCCACACTGCCTGATGTACTGGCGGGCCCAATACTGCGCCATATTGACCAAGAAAATTTTACTTTATGGATTGCTACCAGCCAGCCGCTTACTGGCCAGCTCATTATTAAAAGTGAACAAGGCGATAAACAAAGCATTAACATTGATGAGCACAGCTGTGACCACATTCAGCTTGGTAAACACTGCTTTATTCAATTACTTAACGTAAAAGTGGCATTGAACACTGGGCAGGATTACTTTTATCAACTGACAGCTCTAAGCGAAGCATTCAATTCATCGCTAAAATACAGTAGCGATGAGGCTACCCGCTTTCGCCTGAAGAGCGAAATCGATCGTATTTGGCACGGCTCCTGCCGCAAACCCCACCACCCACAGCGCGATGCTATCGCCAGCATGGATGATCGTTTAGCCGAAATGAAAAGCAGCGACGAAAGACCTGCACTACTAATGATGAGCGGCGATCAAATCTACGCTGACGATGTGGCCGGCCCCATGCTCGCTGCAATTCACCAACTTATCGATCAACTTGGCCTGTTTACAGAATCTTGGGAAGGCGCGATGGCCAATAGCCAATCGGCCTTGCTGGACCACCCTTACTGTTACTACCAGCGAGAGAAATTACTGCCCCAAGATAAAAGTAATCAGGAAGTTACCGACAGCTTTTTCCGCGGTGCTCGCAAACCAATTTTTACGTCGGCCGGTGCCCATAACCACTTGATCACATTGGCCGAGAGCATTGCTATGTACCTGCTTTGCTGGTCTCCTAGTCTTTGGCCGCTGATCAATTGGCAAAGCGCCAGAGATAAAATTCCCGCCGAATATTTAGCTCGTTACGATCAGGAAAAGCAAATACTCGACGGTTTTATTCGCGAACTGCCCAAAGTTCAGCGAGTACTCGCCAGCCTGCCCTGCTATATGATATTTGACGATCATGATGTCACTGACGACTGGAACCTAACCCGAGGCTGGGAAGAGGCCGCTTACAACAACCCCTTATCACGGCGCATTATCGGCAACACCCTAATCGCTTACTGGCTTTGCCAAGCCTGGGGAAACCGTCCAGAAAAATTGCAAGACTTAAGAGAAGATACTCGCCACTGCTTTACTCCAAACGGTATCGAGCAGCATGAATCACTTATTGACACTGTTTTAGATTGGCAAGAATGGCATTACTGCATAGACACCAAACCCAAAGTCATCGTACTGGACACTCGGACTCATCGCTGGCGCTCGGAAAGTAGCCCAGGAAAACCTTCAGGCCTAATGGATTGGGAGAGCCTTAGTGAACTACAGCAAGAACTGATTGGCGAAGACTCGGTCATCATGGTTTCACCTGCACCAGTATTTGGGGTGAAACTGATCGAAGTCATTCAACGAATATTTACCTTCTTTGGCAAACCGCTTTTAGTGGATGCCGAAAACTGGATGGCACATCCTGGTGCAGCCAATGTCATGCTGAATATATTTTTGCATGGCAAAACACCACCAAACTTTATTATCCTTTCAGGTGATGTGCATTACTCCTTCGCCTATGACATTAGCTTACGCTTTAGAAAGAATAGTCCTCGTATATTGCAGGCTACCGCAAGCGGCTTTAAGAATGCCTTCCCTGGCAAATTACTGAGCTGGCTGGACAGACTAAATCGCTTATTCTATGGTTCAAAGTCACCTTTAAACTGGTTTACTCAACGCCGAAAAATGCGCATCAAACACAGGCGCCCCAACAACAAAAACAGCCGCACTCTATACAATCATGCAGGCTTTGGTGAACTACAGCTTGCCGATAAGATTGAAGACGTAGAAGTATTGGTACACGCCAGCAATGGAGAAACCGTTCGCTTTCATGATTAGCATAAAAACGATCAGTTAGACTGGTACTTTTCTAACAGCTCTAAATAGGACTGGCTTTGCTTAAATTCCAGCAAAGCCTTTTCGAAACGAGCTTTCAAAGCTTGCTGATTGCGTTTTTTTGAAAACACAATGTAGGTGGGCCATTCAAGGACAAGTTCTTCAGCATTATCACTAAAACCATTCGCTACAACTTTATCTTCAACGCCCATCTTTTTCAGATTCCAGAGCACTCTTCTTTCATCCCCGGCAATAACATCTACCCTGCCGGACAGCAGCATTTTTAAATTAGCTTCGGTATCACTTGAAATGGTATTGCTAAAAAATTTCTGATCAATTGCTCTTCTTAAAATCCCATGACCATAAAGGCAGCCTCGTTCGGTGCCAATACGATAGGCATTCGCTTGCTGATAATCGCTCGCCAGACTAATAGCCTTCGTTTTAAGACGATACAGTTTATAGCGCTCAACAATGATAGGAGTGCTCATATAATCGCCCCACTTTTCACGCTCGCTATCAGGCCCAGACATAAATACAAAATTACTTCGCCCATCCTCAGCATCACGCAGCGCACGCTTCCAAGGCTGAATATGAATATCTATAGGGGGTAAATCTAGGCGGCGTTCTAGTTCACGAATAATTTCAATGGCAAGTCCAGAAAGCTCACCCTCGCTTCGGTAAACATAGGGGGGCACAGAGCTCGTACTGGCATGTAAATTAGCCGCAGCTAATTGTATGGGAAATGCCGCCAGAGTTATGACAGCTAGTAACACAGGAAAAATGGCAGCTTTGTACATCGCAATGCTCGCTACTTCTTAGTTCAGTTTCTTTTTCACTACACAGACAGTATGCCTCGCTTCAAGAAAGATTAACACAATCGCGATATCACTAATTTGAGCTATCTTAGGGCATATAAAATACCATTATAAACTCAAAGGCTTTAAGCTAAGGTCAATACAAAACAATAAAGGGCTAATATGAAAAACTGGAAGGGCATATGGATTATTGTGGTTGCGCTACTGCATACACTCTTTGGCATCAGCAGTTTTACTAAGGAGCTGCATGAAATTGGGCAGCAAGGTTTTATAAACGGTATCAATAATATCGAGCAAAGCCTTGCCGCATGGTTTTTACTGTTTGGATGTTTGCTGTTTGTGATAGGTCTATTGGTGCTGAGCATTGAGAAGCATGGCCAAGCCGCACCCAAGGCAACAGCCATAGTCTTATTGGTGATTAATTGCCTAGGGGTAACTCTAATGCCCGCCTCAGGGTTTTGGTTGCTTTTCCCTCCGCTAGTGGCAATGCTCCTGTTCAAAAAATAATTGTGCTCAAAGCTACGCGTTGAATTCACCGATGTAGATTTTTGCCCCTGTAGAGCCTAATCAGGAACCGTAAAGCGGCATGGACGCCGCGACCCGAGCGCCCCGGACGGCTTGAGCGCGTTCCAGATTAGGCTCTACAGGGGCAAAAAGCGGGAAGACATCTACTCCCTTGTAAATCCCAGAAACAAAAACGCCCAGCATAAGCCAGGCGTTTTGAACTTCACGAACAAACTAATTATTACGCAAATGGCTGGCGCAAAATAATGGTTTCTACGCGATCAGGGCCTGTTGAAACGATATCAACCGGCGCACCAACAAGCTCTTCCAAACGCGCAATATAATCGCGCGCCGCTTGCGGCAATGCATCAATCGATTGAGCTCCCACAGTAGACTCAGTCCAACCTGGCATCTCCTCATAGATTGGCTGCACTTCTTCCCAACCTTCCGCATCAAAAGGTACAGAAATAGCATTGCCAGCTTTGTCTTGGTAGCCCGTACAAATGCATACCTTCTCTAAGCCATCTAAAACATCAAGCTTAGTTAGGCACAAACCAGAGATAGAGTTAATACGAATAGCATGTTTAACCGCTACCGCATCGAACCAACCTGTGCGACGCTCACGACCAGTAGTTGCACCAAACTCATGGCCAACAACACCCAAATGCTTACCAACTTCACAAGATAGCTCGGTAGGGAAAGGACCAGAGCCGACACGTGTGGTGTAGGCCTTAGTGATACCCAAAACGTAATCCAAATAAAGCGGACCAAAACCAGAACCGGTAGCAGTGCCACCTGCGGTGGTATTTGAAGACGTTACAAACGGGTAGGTACCGTGATCGATATCCAACAAAGAACCCTGAGCACCTTCAAACAAAATGTTTTCGCCAGCTTCACGAGCATTGTGCAGCATATCGGTTACATCAGCGACTAATGGACGTAACTCCTCGCCCCAAGCCAAAGCATCGGCCAAAACCTTATCGTAATCTAAAGGCTCAGCCTTGTAGTAATGCTCGATCGCGAAGTTATGGTATTCCAACACTTCTTTTAGCTTCGCTGCGAAACGATCAGCGTTCATTAAATCGCCCAAACGCAAACCGCGACGAGCGACCTTATCTTCATAGGCAGGACCAATACCGCGGCCGGTAGTACCAATTTTTTTGCTACCACGTGCAGCTTCACGAGCCTGATCCAAAGAGACATGGTACGGCAGGATCAAAGGGCAAGATGGTGACAAGCGCAAACGCTCACGAACTGGCACGCCTTTAGCTTCCAGCTCGGCCATTTCTTTTAGCAAAGCATCGGGAGCCAATACCACACCGTTACCGATCATGCAGGTTACGCCATCGCGCAAAATACCCGAAGGAATCAGGTGTAATACGGTTTTCTCACCTTCAATAACCAAAGTGTGGCCTGCATTGTGGCCACCCTGAAAGCGAGCCACCAAGGAAACTTGATCGGTAAGTAGATCAACAATCTTACCCTTACCTTCATCGCCCCACTGGGTGCCTAAAATAACTACGTTCTTGCCCATGTTTTCACGCTCTTAACTGTATAAAGCTTTGCTGGCTTAGCGCCACTCAACGACTTGGTAGTCGCCATTAATTAACTCTAGCTGGCGATCACAGGCCAACTCTTCCTGGATGGCCACTTGATCGGCCAAACCACAAACTACTCTTTCACCTTGGCTGCGCAATGTTTGAATTGCCTGCCACTGAGCCGGATCTTCACTGGCTGGAGCGTAAATGCCTTTCACTGCGGCAGGACTCGCTTCCAACAACTGCGCCAACTTAGTCACATCAACGGCAAAACCTGTCGCAGGCCTCGCACGGCCGAACACTTCACCAATGTGATCATAGCGACCACCATTGGCAATCGCCTGACCAACGCCATCGGCATAAGCCGCAAATACCAAACCGGTGTGGTAGTTATAACCACGCACTTCAGAAAGATCGAAGTACATCTGGGTATCCGGATAGCGCTGCTCGATAACCTGCGCAATGGCCTCTAATTCGTCCAGCGCGGCAAGTGCATCTTCAGATACACCTTGGAACCACTGCCTAGCTTTAGCCAGCACCGACTGATCTCCAGCAAGACGCGGCATCTGCTGTAGCAAATCAATATACTCAGCAGACAGCGATAAGCCTTCTAGCCATTGTTCCAGTTCTGAGATCGCTTTGTGTTGCAGCAGGTCAAAAAAGGTTTGCTGCTCTTGTTCATCTAGGCCTGCAGCCTCGGCAACGGCGCGATAGATACCAACATGACCTAAGTCGATATTGGCTTTTTCAATTCCAGCTAATTTGAGTGTTTCCAACATCAAGGAAACCACTTCAATATCGGCATCTAAGCCTGCTTCACCAAACAGCTCAACACCCGCCTGAATCGGCGAGCGAGTGGCCAGTGGCCCCTTTGGCTTGGTGTGCAGAACATGGCCAGCGTAGCAGAGGCGATTTGGCCCCTGACGACGAAAACTGTGGGCGTCCATACGGGCTGTTTGCGGAGTAATATCCGCGCGAATGCCCAAGGTGCGGCCACTTAACTGATCGGTCATTTTAAAGGTCAGCAGATCAAGATCATGCCCAAGACCAATCAGAAGTGAATCTGTGTATTCAATCAGCGGGGGAATAACTTGGTCATAACCCCAGCTACGATAGGTATCGATCAAACGGCGGCGTAAAGCTTCGATTTTTGCCGCCTCAGCGGGCAACATCTCTTCCACGCCATCGGGCAATAACCAGCGGTCGACATTGGCCGGGCCAGTGCTCATGGTGACAATCCTTCACGTTTAATTAATTCAGGTACATTTACCGGGCTCATATCGAGCGCCCGCCCCAGCATCTCAGAGCTAGGAATTTACGAATGTGTGAATCATTCACCGGGCCCTTGTACGACCGGGTGGTGCCTATGGTGGCAGCGTGGTTAGGGATCACCCTCAACGCCTTTAGAACTGGACAAGCCCAGCTCACCACTTGCGAACCTACTCTTCTCAGGGCCATTTTTGGCCCGCACACAAAAAAACCGGACCAAGGCCCGGTTTTTCTGATTTTACCATTTTCTTTGCCATGGAAAATAGCCCCTTGGGCTATTTCCTCATGGACAATGGTCTATTTAAGGCTTACTTGGAAGATTTGCCTTGGGAATCGTTCAAATAGCGGAAGAAATCGCTCTTTGGATCCACCAATAACATGTCTTCACGACCTTTAAAGGAGTTCTTATAGGCATTCAAACTACGGACAAATGAATAGAACTCCGGATCTTGATTATAAGCAGCAGCATAAATAGACGCCGCTTCTGCATCACCATCACCACGAATCAATTCAGATTCGCGATAGGCTTCGGCTTCAAGTACGGCTTTTTGGCGATCTGCATCTGCGCGAATAACTTCAGCCTGCTCACGACCTTTCGCACGATAGTCACGGGCTTCTTTTTCACGCTCTGAGGTCATACGGTCATATACCGAGCCACTTACATCATCAGGTAAATCGATCTTCTTAACGCGTACATCGACTAGCTCAACGCCGATTTCTTTCTGAGTAATCTCATTCAGATCGCGGGTTAGATCAGCCATCAACTCATCACGCTCACCACTCACTACCTCTTGTAGCGAACGACCACCAAACTGGTTACGCAGGCCTTCGTTAACACGCTGGCTAAGCAAACGAACGGCAGTACGCTCCTCACCTGAGGTTGCTTGATAGTAAGTACCAACATCAGTGATGCGCCACTTAGCGAAAGAGTCCACCATTAGAGCTTTCTTCTCAATGGTGAAGATACGCTCTGGTGGTGAGTCCAAGGTTAAGATTCGAGCATCGAAACGTCGAATATTATTCATGAAAGGTACTTTAAAGCCTAAACCAGGTTCTAAATCGGCTTTTTCGATTGCACCGAAACGCAGCATTACCGCCCGCTGAGTTTCATCGATGATATATAAGCTGCTAGAGCCAATGAGCAGAGCAACACCCATGACCAGCAAGCCAAATAAGGTTTTAGTACTCATTAGCGAACCTCCCGACGACGACTGGCAGCAGCATCACGACGCAACTCGTCGATCACACGGTTTTTAATATCACGCACCACATCCGGTGAAACCACCTGGCTGGATGGGTAGCTACTACTACTTGGCTTAGCAATTTTATCCAGCGGTAGGTACAGCATATTATTGCCGCCTTCTACATCGATCATCACCTTAGATGAACGCGCCATTACTTGCTCAACCGCATCGAGATACATGCGCTCGCGAGTTACCTCTGGGGCTTTTTTGTACTCAACCAACAGGTCGGTAAAGCGCTCTGCCTCACCCTTTGCACGGCTAACCACTTCAGCCTGATAGGCATTGGCCTCTTCAACCATACGCTGGGCCTTACCACGCGCTTCAGGAATAATGCCGTTAGCATAAGCTTGGGCCTCGTTCTCAGTACGAGTCTTGTCCTCACGGGCCTTGATCACATCATCAAAGGCGTCTTGCACTTCACGTGGTGGCTCTACGCCTTCCATGTTTACCTTGCTGACTAAGATACCGGTTTGGTAGTTGTCCAAATATTCTTGTAGGCGGATCTGTACGTCTTGAGCAATCTTTTCTCGACCCACCGTTAGCACATCGTCCATGCGGGACGAACCCACCACATGACGTAGGGCTGAGTCAGTGGCCTGCACTAAAGTGTTATCCGGATTTCTGACTCGTAGGGTGTAAGCTTCCGGATCAGCAATGTTGTACTGCACCGACAAATCTACCTGCACGATATTTTCGTCTTTCGTTAACATTGAAGACTGAGCAGAGTGAGTACGCTGCTTGGTAACATTAACGATTAAAACTTGATCGATAAAAGCTGGGGCAAACTTTAGGCCTGGCTCTAGAGTACGGTTGTATTCACCCAAGCGAAGGACAACACCGCGCTCTTGTTCGTCAATCTGATAGAAGCTCTGAATAATGTAAAACACGCCCAGAACAATAAAGATCAGCATAAACGGTAAACCACTGCCCTTGCTTGAAGAGCTGCCACCGCCATTACCGCCAAAGACGCTATCGAGGCGATCCTGGAGCTTTTTAAACACTTCGTCTAAATCCGGTGGGCCATCATTTTTATTGCCACCGCCGCGGTTACCACCACCGCCCCAAGGGTCTTTATTATTCCCACCCGGTTCATTCCAGGCCATAGAGTTTCTCCAGTCAAAAGGCGGTAAACCACCTGTGAATTGTTATTCATCAATATAAGGCTGATGCGCCATTTTACAAGCAAACTTACGCAACTTAATAGCGCAGCACTACGCTAAATTGAGGCAAAAAGCACAAAGTAAAACTTAGCCTGTGGCACTAGCCGCTATTTCAACATCGGCTTCTTTTATATTTTCTGCGGCTAAAATTCGACGAAAGTCACTACGCGGCATCCGCAATTCAAGCTGCATGACGCCCTCGTCATTATAGCCTTCTGCCAATACCGCGTTATTGGCATAAAAGCGTGAGCGCAAGCGCCCACTGGCCGCTACATCTATGCCTGCCATGCTGTAGGTTTGATGGATCATATCGCGGCCCACCCGCTCAGCAATGGCCTGCAAGAGCAAGTCCACACCCTCACCGCTCTGAGCCGAAAGCCAAACGGCCACCGGTTGACCGGTATCGTCGCGATCTATACGAGCTGGCAAACCCATCAAATCAATTTTATTCATGATTTTCAGCGACGGAATCTCTCCGGCACCGATTTCATCCAATACCTCAGACACCGCTTCAATATTGCGATCGCGTTCTTCGGCCGCGGCATCGATAACATGCAGCAATAAATCCGCATTGGCTGCTTCTTCGAGTGTCGCTCTAAAAGCTTCCACCAATTTGTGAGGCAAATGGGAAATAAAGCCCACGGTATCAGCAAGCACGGCAGCCCCCACCCCATCTAGCTCGACACGACGCATGGTCGGGTCAAGGGTGGCAAAGAGCTGATCTTTTGCGTACACACCGGCTTCGGTAATGATATTAAACAGCGTGGATTTGCCCGCATTGGTGTAGCCCACCAAGGATAAGGTGGGCAAATCAGCTCGCTGACGAGAGCGGCGGCCTTGATCACGCTGTTTGCGCACTTTTTCTAGACGCTTTTCGATGGCACTGATACGGCCACGCAAGAGTCGGCGATCCGTTTCAAGCTGAGTTTCACCCGGACCACGTAATCCGATACCACCCTTTTGGCGCTCAAGGTGAGTCCAACCTCGAATTAAGCGGGTAGACATATGGCGCAATTGAGCCAACTCAACCTGCAACTTACCTTCATGGGTACGGGCACGCTGGGCAAAGATATCCAAGATTAAGCCGGTACGATCTAGCACCCGACATTCAAGTTCTTTTTCCAGGTTACGCTCTTGGCTGGGGCTCAATACATGGTTAAAGATAACCAATTGGGCACCATGCAGCTGCACTAGCTGCTTGAGCTCATCAAGCTTGCCACTACCAATGAAAAAATTTGAGGTGGGACTTTGACGCTGGCCAGTCAAAAAGGCAACTGGGTCTCCGCCGGCTGAAAGCACTAGCTCTTCAAATTCGCGCGGGTCGTCTGAATCATCACTGCGAGAGAGATCCAGGTGAACCAAAACCGCCAGCTCACCTGAATCAGGTCGATCAAAAAACAAGGTTACCCTCTTTGATTAACCTTCTTCGCCTTCACCTGCTGCTGGATTCAACATAGGTACACGAACTGGGCGAGAAGGAACAACCGTAGAAATTGCATGTTTATAAACCATTTGGCTAACGGTGTTTTTTAGCAAAACCACAAACTGATCGAAAGATTCGACCTGGCCTTGCAACTTAATACCGTTTACCAAGTAGATGGACACCGGAATACGCTCTTTACGAAGCACATTCAGGTAAGGGTCTTGTAGGCTATGCCCCTTTGACATTGTTATTCTCCTTAAAAATAAGCAAAAAACTTCCTGCAAAAACACTCTTCAAAGCCAAAAATCGCTGGGGACGGCTCAAAAGAGGCAGAAACAAGCGTAATAAAGGTCTCAAATGAGGCCTTTTACAACTGACATAAACATTATATGTCCTTTCGGGCAATAAATCCCATTGCTTGGGCGATAATTTCATCTTCCGGTAACAATTGCCCATCTTCTTTGTCTATGTAAACCCAGTTTAGTTCAGGCCAGCCCCTTAACCAGGTCAATTGCCTTTTAGCCAATTGACGGGTTGCCACAATGGCTTTTTCCACGGCTTCATCCAGGGTTAACTCGCCATCTAGGTACTGCCAAATTTGACGATAGCCCACAGCTCGCACGGATGGCAAAGCGGCATGCAAATCAGTCCGTCGGTACATTGCCCTAACTTCATCCAATAGACCCAGTTCGATCATTTGCCGATATCGCTGCTCAATTCTACGATGCAATAAGCCCCGATCGTGGGGTGCTATAGCCATTTGCAATACTTGGTAACGGTCTTGAAAACTATCCCCTGCACCCGCCTGCTGCTGCCTGCGCAGCTCGGTGATGGTCTGACCGCAAGATCGATACACCTCTAAAGCTCGACTGAGGCGTTGAGAATGGTTTGGATGGATAGCGGCAGCGGCTACAGGGTCCACTTTTTCCAGCTCAGCATGCACAGCTGGCCAACCCTGCTGTTGTGCCAGCTGTTCAATATCTGCACGAATTGCAGGATCAGCTGCTGGCATGTCGGCCATGCCTTCAAGAAGCGCCTTGAAATAAAGCATGGTGCCACCCACCAAAACAGGGGTTTTACCGCGAGCGATAATCTGCTCGACCAAAGCTTCGGCATCGACACGAAAATCGGCAGCGCTATACGGGCTGGCAGGGTCTCGAATATCAATTAAATGGTGCGGAACTTGTGCAAGTTCAGCAGCACTCGGTTTAGCCGAACCAATATCCATTCCGCGATAGACCAAGGCGGAATCGACACTAATAATCTCTACCGGCAACTGCTTTGCTATCTCCAAGGCAAGGGCCGTTTTGCCAGAGGCCGTCGGCCCCATTAAAAACACTACTTGTGGCAGGGTGCTATCTCCAAAAGATATAGTAAACGTCATATATTCAGTATAACTGCGAATTAAATTATTCTCTCGCCTTCGCGCTATTTAGTGCAAAAACTCGCTATATAGAACTTAATAATTAGGGCTTATCTGCCGATAATCGTTAAGTAAGCATGACAAGGTTTCCATTTTTGAACAGCGCCCCATAATTTAGTCTGTTATTTAGGGATAATCGTCTGTTCCAACGTCATGCGCTGCAAAAAGGTATTACCATTAAGCGTAGCAGCCAATAATGCAGTAAATGATTCTAATACTAGACTATGCTTAGGAGTACGGCGCGAAGATCGCTGCACGTGTCGCAGTAACAATGGATTGAAAATAAACGGGAGCCGCATCGCCGGCACCCCTAGCAGAATCCTCTAGGACGGCTGAGCAACAGCCAAAAAGACAGCCCAATGCCTGAAGCCAGCAAGAGTACACAATGTTTATCAGCCTAAGATGGAAAGCCACTCTTGCCGTTAGTCTATTACTGGCGTTTTTATGTGGCGTCTTCTTTTACTTTATTGATCAAAGGGCAAGTCACGTAGACGCAAATGAGCGCGCATATATGCAGCGCAAACATGTCGATTTGCTGAATGGACTCCTAGAACAATCAGAAGCTCACCTTGCTCAGGTAAGTAGCGGGATACCTGAGGCGTTAAAGTCTTCTCCGGATTTAAGCATCCAACAAGTTATCGACAGGTATTGGCTATATCTACAAGCTGACTGGAATATTGAAGGCATAAGCCTTTATAAAAACACAAAATCATCCCATAGCTGGGGAGATAACCCAGTGCTTCCAGCCGAGATACTACAATCGGCCATGTCGGGTGATTATTCCCAGTCTATTATTAGCTGCTCAAGTCATTGCACCCAATCCATGCTAGTGCCCTTCATTCAACCAAGCGGTCCTATCTTAATACAGATCAACGTCCAGCTTAATCAACTTCTCAATGACTTCAGAAAAATCACCAAAAGCGACATTGGGCTGATAGCACAACACTCGAAAGCAGCCAAAAAAAATATTCCAATATGGGGAAAATCGGTTTTACACCTGACAAATGAACAAAAGAATCTATCCCATATCATTAGACTTTCACAATTAACACCATTTTCTGAGGTCACCGGAACCTCTCAAAAATTGACAGCCAATTCGAGAACCTTTGAAATTAGTATTTTCAAGACACCTCACTTTCTCAACGAAAAAACTAATTTCGTTATTTTAACCGACATTACACATAGAGATCTCCAAATAAAAGCGGCAGAGAAGCACTCATTAGGCCAAATCATTATTCCTCTACTTGCCGGTTGCGTAGCATTATTTCTAACAATGATACTTCCTCTCAATCGCATAATTCGTCAAACTAAAATTATGCGCACCTTAATCAAAGGGGAATATGAACTGGCATCAAGCCTGCTGAAAAAGCAAAAGCCACGCCGCTTCTTTGCCGACGAAGTTGATCAACTCCTGGAAGCCGAAGGCGAGTTATCCAACCAACTGGATCAACTGCAAATGCAGTTACAGGAAAGCACTGACGAGCTTAAAAACCTGGCCATGTTTGATAACCTAACAGGCCTAGCGAATCGTTATTGTTTCTTAAAGGAAATAAAACTGCGCCAGCGACGCTACAAGCGCAACCAAACAGGTTTCGCCTTACTGTTTTTAGACTTGGATAATTTTAAACGCATTAATGATTCGCTTGGACATAGCGCCGGAGACAAATTACTCGGCATTGTTTCAAACCGTTTAAAATCTTGTGTGCGTGCGGCAGATGTCGTAGGTCGACTAGGCGGCGATGAGTTCTGCATATTAATCGACACCGTAAAAGATCCCAGCGAAACTCACTCGCTGGCATCGCACATTCTTAGCACACTTATCATGCCGATCCATATTTCTGGAACTGAGATAAATATTTCAGCCAGTATCGGAATCGTTGTTGCACCGAATGACGGCATTACCACCGAAGAACTACTGCAGAACGCGGATTTAGCGATGTATCAAGCGAAAGCTATGGGTCGCAATAAGTACTGTCCGTTTAGTAAGGATCTTACCTTGCGAGCAGCCCGCCAGCTGTCCCTTGAAAACGAATTGCGTAGCGCTCTAGCCAACCGTGAGTTTGTACTTTACTTTCAACCCCAGGTGCATATCCACAACAGTGAGATATGCGGCATGGAAACTCTTATCCGCTGGAATCACCCAAGCAAGGGTATGCAATACCCAGATCAGTTTATCGACACACTCGAAGAAACTGGCTTAATTGTTCCCGTGGGCGAATGGATTCTAAAAGAAAGCTGCCGTTTAGTTGCCGGCTGGTTACAGGCTGGCTTACCGCCCATTAAGGTCGCGGTAAATATTTCGGCCAGGCAATTTACCGACCCAGGATTTTTAAGATCGGTAGAAAAAACTTTGGCAGCCACTGGACTTCCGACCGAGCATCTTGAGCTGGAAATTACCGAATCTATGGTAATGGGCAATATGGAAGAGAGCTTTGAGCTTTTACAAAAGCTACGTGATTTAGGGGTTACCCTATCGATAGATGATTTTGGTACCGGCTACTCTTCACTAAGCTATTTGAAATCACTGCCCGTAGATATCCTAAAAGTCGATCGTTCCTTTGTTATGGACATTCCTAGCAGCCAAAGCGATATGGAAATTACGGCGGCGATTATCGCTATGGCTCACAAGCTGCAATTGAAAGTTGTTGCAGAAGGTATCGAAAACCCAGAACAGCATCAGTTCCTAAATCAAAATGGCTGTGATTATGGTCAAGGCTATCTATTCGCCAAACCCCTCACCCAGAAAGAACTTATCGAACTGTTAAATGCCCAGAGACAGCAAAGGGAAAACGATTCCCTTACTGTCCCCGCATAAAGAGCTTATCCATTTCGTCCAGGCTTAGCATCGACCAGGTTGGACGCCCATGATTACATTGGCCGCTACGCTCGGTGGCCTCCATATCCCTTAACAAGGCATTCATTTCTGCAATGCTAAGTTTGCGATTCGCTCGCACCGAACCATGACAGGCCATGGTCGCCATAATTTCATTGGCGTGCTCGGTGATACGACGACTATCACCATACTCAATTAAATCAGAGAGCACATCTCGCACCAAGGTTTCCACATCGGCCTTGTGCAACATCATCGGAACCTGGCGAACCAATAAAGTCTCTGGGCCCGCTCTCTCGATAACAAAGCCCAGGGAGCTAAAGTTATCGCTAAACTGCTCAGCAAAATCGGCTTCTTTTTGGCTTACCGCTAAACTTTGCGGTACCAACAAGGGCTGAGCTTTAATGCCTTCGGCGGCAAAAGAAATTTTCATCCGCTCATACACCACCCTTTCGTGAGCGGCATGCATATCAACAACAACCATTCCTTGTGCATTTTCAGCCAGAATATAAATACCTTTTAATTGCGCAATCGCATAACCCAATGGCGGGATTTGCTCGTCTTGAGCTTCTATATTTTCCAGCGAGCTGCCCTGTGAGCTTGGTGCAACAACTTGGGCGTAGTTTGCCATCTGCTCACGCAGTTGATGCTCGACAGGTCGTTCCGGCGTATAAGCAGGCGCCGAGGGTGGCGAAAAGGCCTGCTGGTTTGGCGTCATATTGGCACTGCTAAAACCAGCACTTTGAGCACGAAAATCCATCGCTTCTTGCTGTTTAAATTCTCCAGCCGCTACACCGCTAATCGGTGCTGTAGTGGCCTGCAGAACATTGGCATCAGCACTCGGCAATTGATCATCAGGGCGAACTTCGGCAAGAGCACGATGCAGGCTTCGAAACAAAAAGTCGTGCACCATGCGGTTATCGCGGAAGCGCACTTCATGTTTGGTAGGGTGGACATTGACATCCACGGTGGCTGGATCGAGCTCTAGATATAAGACATAAGCTGGGTGGCGGCCATGATACAAGACATCTTGATAGGCCTGCCTTACTGCGTGGGTAACCAATTTATCCCTAATCGCACGGCCATTAACATAAAAGTGTTGCATATCTGCCTGGCTGCGCGAGAAG
Source organism: Cellvibrionaceae bacterium (assembly GCA_025800365.1). Classification (GTDB taxonomy): domain Bacteria; phylum Pseudomonadota; class Gammaproteobacteria; order Pseudomonadales; family Cellvibrionaceae; genus Pseudoteredinibacter. The sequence goes on from JAOXRT010000027.1 coordinate 153,201, forward strand.
CTTGGCAAGGCCACCCAGCCCCATAAGCGCAAACCACTGCGTTCGATATCCAAATGCACTGCATTTTCCATAAACGCTGGGCCACAGATCTGCGCCAGGCGACGTTCTTTTTCATGCTGATTGCTAGCAGCAGGGAGGTTGTGAATAGCTTTGCCATTGTGACGAAGCACAAAATTGACATCAAAACGTGACATCGCCAAGCGCTTAATGACATCGTCGATGCGATTCATTTCAGTTTTTTCTGTACGCAAAAACTTACGGCGAGCCGGAGTATTGAAAAACAAATCTCGCACTTCAACCGTAGTGCCTTGCGGATGCGCTGCAGGCTTGAGCTCAGCGACCATATCCCGCCCTTCGGCACTGGCCTGCCAGGCTTGCCCGGCCTCCACAGAATTACTGGTGAGAGTCAAACGAGAAACCGAACTTATACTCGCCAAGGCCTCACCGCGAAAACCCAAAGTACCCACAGCCTCAAGGTCATCTAGCTCATAGATTTTACTGGTGGCATGGCGAGAGAGCGCGAGTGGCAAATCCTCTTTTGCCAAGCCGCCGCCATTATCCCTAACACGCATCAGTTTAACGCCACCAGCTTCAATCTCTACTTCAACTCGAGTGGCACCGGCATCTAGACTGTTTTCCAGTAGCTCCTTAATCACAGAGGCGGGCCGCTCGACTACCTCACCAGCGGCAATCTGGTTAGCAAGGCGGGGGCTAAGTAGCTTGATTTTCGACATGGGCAATAGATCCGTACAGACAAGGCGGGAAGTTTAACGAGGTTCGAGGAGTTTATCACCCCCAAAGAGTATGAGCTGACCCTGTCGGAAAGGAGCTAGAAGCTAGATTCAGAAGGTGCTTAAGAGGTCGGGATTTTTAAGCGTTGACCAACTCGAATACGGGAGCTGCTTAACTTGTTAGCTTTTTTGATGGCCGCTACCGAGGTATTGTATTCCACAGCAATACCAGAAAGCGTATCGCCACTGGCAATAATATACTCTTTGGATCGGCCATTTTGCTTGCCGTTTTTCACCCATGCCAAATAGGTGCCTACCGGAGGCTTATCATCAAAGTAGGCCCTAACCCCCTTGAAGATCTGGCTGGCCATCTTCTTACGATAACGGCTGCTGCCTAGATTTTTAGCTTCTTTAGGATTGGAAATAAAGCCAGTTTCCACCAATATCGAAGGCACATCTGGTGATTTCAGCACCGCAAAGCCAGCCTGCTCAACACGGCGCTTATGTAATTTGGCAATCTTGCCCATCGACTTAAGTACTTTATCGCCCACCTGCAAGCTTGAACTCAAGCTAGCGGTCATCGATAGATCCACTAAAACGCCCGCTAATACCTCATCTTTATCTTCTAAACTTACGCCCCCCACACCACCGATTAAGTCGGCCTCGTTTTCTTTGCGGGCGAGAAAGCGAGCTGTTTCTGAGGTTGCACCACGTCTAGATAAGGCGAACACCGAGGCGCCACTTGCACTAGGGTGTTTAAAGGCATCAGCGTGCACTGAAATAAATAAATCGGCGCGCATATCGCGAGCAATGTTCCGGCGTTTGCGTAAGCCGATATAGTAATCGCCAGTGCGAACCAGCTTACCTTTGTAGCCCTTCACCTGATTGATTTGGCGTACCAGCTCTTTACTGATAGCCATCACTACATTTTTCTCTCGTAGGCGGCCTGGCCCTATAGCGCCAGGATCTTCACCACCATGCCCTGCATCAACCGCGATAATGATGTCACGCTTTTGGCTGGGCTGACTCTGCTCCAACTTTTTTTCAGTGCGCAGATTTTTATCGAATAGATCCAGCACCAATCGGTCAGGTTTATCGCCGTGGCTTTTCAATAAAAAGCTACGCGGCTTCACCGCCTCATTGAGATCCAGCACCACACGTAAATCATGCTTGTCACGCGCGCCACTGCGAATGCGTCGAATAGGTGTCTTGCTAAGATCGATATCAGCAAGCGCAAATTGGTTGCCAGCCGATTCCATATCCAAAACCAAGCGATGAGGATTCTCTAGACTGAACAATTTATGTTCTAAAGGACCCGATAGGTCAAATACAACCCGGGTATGATCTGGCGCACGCCACAAACGCACACCTTCGATTTGAGCTTTAGCTTGCAAGAAGGAAGCATGCAGCAAAGACAATAGGAGAAGCCCTAAACCCAAGGATTTAGGCAGCAAAATTTTACTTGCTCGAAAGCCCATCGCTTCCCCCGATTATGGTCAAACACAACTACGAGAAACTCGTAGATGCACACGCTCTTTTATAATTAACTTACTGCAACTTATGGCAGTTAAATGGCCTTATAGCTAGCTTATGCTGCTAGTCTTTAAAGGTGAACTAATAGCTTTAGTATAGCCGCTTTTTTTGTGTGCTGTTAACACCCCAGCAGTATGCCGCTTTTTATTAGGCCAGCTTTTTCAAAATTCGTTCACTAGCGGGATTTTGTGCCTGCAGTTCTATGCTCCTGCCCGCTCCCTGAACCGTTATTTCAATAACAATATCCGCCTCTGGCAAAAAGCCTTCCCCTCGACTCGGCCACTCGATCAAACATAGATGCCCTGGAGCAAAGTAATCTCGTACCCCCATATATTCCAACTCTTCTGGATCCGCTAAGCGATACAGATCAAAGTGAAACACCGGCACAGTTAAATCATAAGGCTCAACAAGCGTATAAGTGGGGCTTTTAACGGCGCCTTGATGGCCAAAGCCACGCAAAATACCGCGACTAAATGTGGTTTTTCCGGCACCTAAATCACCCAAAAGAAAAACCACCAAGCCATCTGGAAAATTCAGCGAAAGCTCTTCCTTTGTCGCACTTAACTGCTCTTGCAAGGCATTTGAAAACTCAGCAGCCAACGCAAGGCTGGCAGCCTCATCTACCAATTCTTTAACAATTTTCACCATCGAACTTTTACCATCCAAGTCTCACCATCCAAGTCTCATCATCAAACTTGCGCCAATAACTCAGATAAGTAGGGGATCAAATCCGCGGCAAGCATGCCTCGTTGACCAAACTCATCGGCCGCTAAATCACCGGCATCGCCATGCAAACACACCGCCAAGCGACAAGCATCACCAGGGGACATCCCTTGCGCGATCAGAGCCGCAATAACACCACTTAAAACATCACCCATGCCGGCGCTTGCCATGCCTGGGTTACCCACACTGGCTAAGCCAATCGTCGCTTGATGACAACAAATTAGACTGCCCGCACCTTTTAGCAGCACCGCGCCACCATATTTTTGCTGCAGCTTGGCAACACTGGCAAAGCGATCTTGTTCAATATCGCTGATTTCGCAGGCCAATAAGCGGGCCGCTTCTCCAGGATGTGGTGTTAATACCCAGTTGTCTCTAGCGCCCTCGATAACACGAGCCTCAGCCAACATATTCAAGGCATCAGCATCCATCACCATCGGCACGTTTTGTTCAGCACAGTAATCCGCAGCTTGCTGCAAAAGTTGCTCGGACCAAGGGCTGCGTCCCAAGCCCGGCCCGATAACCACGACAGAGGCTTTTTCCAACAGTGGCGCAAGCTCTTGACCTGAAACCACCGCCTGCGCCATTAACTCAGGACGTCGACTAACGATTGCGGCAATATGTTCGGCTCGAGTAGCCACACTGACCAAACCTGCGCCACAGCGCGCAGCCGACTCTGCAGACAGTAAAGCTGCACCGGCATAGCCATGGTCACCACCGATCACCAAGACATGACCAAAGCGACCTTTATGGGCATCGGCCTCACGGGCCGGTAAGCGCTCCAATAGTTGAGCGCTGCTCACCCTTTCCACTTCAGCGACTTGGGAATTGCAGTCGTCAGCCACCCCTAAGCCATCAAAATAGAGCTGACCACAATGCTTCGGGCCTCGGGCGGTCAACAGGCCGCGCTTTAAGCCAATAAAGCAGACTGTGATATCGGCATTTACCGCGGCCTCAGCGTGCCCCGTGTCGGCGCATAGGCCCGATGGAATATCGAGCGCAAGTACAGGCTTATTGGCTTCATTAATCTGGGCAACGGCTGCAGCATAGTCGCCTCGTGGCGCGCCACGGCTTCCGATCCCCAACAAGGCATCGACAACTACCTCACCGGCAATGCCTCCATGCTCCTGGAAGGGCGCCATGATCACACCTTCCTGTCGCGCAAACTGATAAGCCTTATGGGCATCGGCTGGTAATTTTTCTGGATCCGCCAGCTGCACGATATCAACAGCAATGCGTTTTTGAGCCGCTAGCGCCGCCACCACATAGCCATCTCCGGCATTGTTTCCGGCGCCACAAAAAACCGTCAGGCTATCGAGATCTGGCCAGTGCTCTAATAATTTTACAAAAGCGGCTCGGCCAGCTCTTTTCATTAATTTTATACCGGGCACAGCAAGACGATTAATCGCCTCTTGATCCAAGGCTTTTACTTGTTCAGCAGTATATAATGCGCTTGGAAGAGCGGAGCTTTGCGTATGGTTTTGCATGGTTTTCTCTATCTATTGAGCCAGCGGATTCATTATTAGCCCAAGGCTCACTAATGTTGTTATCGAATTATACCCAAGCCACAGCTGCAGGCGATAGGCACACTCTATGACTAAGCCAGATAAACTTGAGCAACTCGCGCAAATGATCCCCATTTGGGGGCGAGAGCTGGGTTTTCAGGAAGTCGGCATCAGCGATATAGATCTGCAAGAGCAAGAAGGCAAACTCAAACAGTGGCTGGACAAAGGCTACCAAGGCGATATGCAATGGATGGGTGAACACGGCAATAAACGCAGTCGCCCTGAGGAGTTGCTGCCGGGCACCCGGCGGGTGATCAGCGCAAGAATGAATTATCTGCCGCCCTCGACCGAGCCCATTCGAGTGCTGAAAGACTCAAACAAAGCCTATGTTTCTCGTTATGCCTTAGGGCGTGATTATCATAAATTAATACGTAAACGCTTAAGTCTACTCGCCAAACAAATTGAAGAGTTTATCGGGCACGAACATGGAGCTCGAGCCTTTGTGGATAGCGCCCCGGTAATGGAGCGACCACTGGCTGAAAAAGCAGGGCTTGGCTGGACAGGAAAACACACCCTGCTGATCGACAGGGAGGTGGGCAGCTGGTTTTTTCTTGGTGAAATATTCACCAACCTAGAACTCCCCATTAATAAAAAACCCAGTGAGGAGCATTGCGGAGACTGCAAGGCATGTTTGCAAGTCTGCCCTACTGATGCCTTCCCTGAGCCTTATGTATTAGATGCAAGACGCTGCATTTCCTATTTAACAATTGAGTTTGATGGAATTATTCCCGAAGAATTTCGCGACCCTATGGGCAATCGCGTATTTGGCTGCGATGACTGCCAAGCCATTTGTCCTTGGAATAAATATGCCCACAACACCGTAGAGCAAGATTTTTTACCGCGCCACAAACTTCATGACAGCGATCTTCTAGAATTATTCGGCTGGACAGAGGAAGAATTTTTACAGCGTACTGCCGGCTCGCCTTTACGCCGCATCGGTTTTCAACGCTGGCAAAGAAACTTAAGTATTGGCCTGGCCAATGCCGACAGCAATGCCTTGATCATTAAAGCCTTAGAGGAAAAGTTGCCTGAAGCTGATGCAGTGCTCAACGAGCATTTTAGTTGGGCGATAGCCCAGCAAAAACAGCCTGGGCGTAGGCGTAAGCGAAAGATAAAACGTCAGTAATAAAATTTTACTGAGGCCTTGTAAGCTCGCCGAGGGCTCTAAGAACTAGAAGGACTAGCCAAACTCAGGGTCGATAAATTGTCCGCGATAGTGCTTTAATTCAGCAATCGATTCACGGATATCGTCAAGGGCTAGGTGAGAGCCTTGTTTGCTAAAACCTTCTAAAGCACTGGGTCGCCAGCGCTTGGCTAACTCTTTAATGGTACTGACATCAAGGTTCCGATAATGGAAAAATGCCTCCAGCTCCGGCATATAGCGAGCCATAAAGCGTCGATCCTGACAAATCGAGTTGCCACACATGGGCGACACAGCCGGAGGCAACCACTGACGTAAAAAGCTCAAGGTCTCCTGCTCGGCTTGTCCTAGATTCACCTGACTGCTCAATACTCGCTCAGTCAAACCTGACTCACCATGGGTCTTGGTGTTCCAAGCGTCCATTTTTTCCATTCGCCCTTTGGGCTGCTTAATCGCTTGCACAGGGCCTTCGGCAAGAATATTCAAATCCGCATCGGTCACGATAGTAGCGATTTCAATAATCACATCACTCTCTGGGATCAGACCTGTCATCTCGAGATCGATCCAAATTAAATGAGTATCCGATACTGGCATTGAGTGTCCTCTTTATTAAGCGCAGCGACTGAAAGACTTGTTGCCAGAGCATTGTACTGGCACCATGGCGATCTTTCTAACTTAATTTTAGCACTCATATTGTATGTCGAAGCGCAAACTCAGCCGCCGCCAAGCTTGGCGTATTGAAAAGATCCAAGCCGAAAGGGCTGAACGGGCCAACAAAAAGCGCAACAAGGAGCTAGAAAGCCTAGAAGCCGACAGCTTGGGTGACGAACAAAATGGCCTAGTCATCGCTCATTACGGCACCCAAGTTGAGGTCGAAAGCTTGGATCAAGATGAGACAATCAGTCAACGCTGCCACTTAAGGGCCAACCTAGGCTCCATCGTTACCGGTGACCGAGTAGTATGGCGTCAAGGGCAGACTATTGGTGTGATTGAAGCTGTATTGGAGCGCCGCAGCGTACTAACCCGCCCTGATAGCCATGGCAATATCAAAACCATTGCGGCAAACATTGATCGACTGGTCATTGTGGTAGCGCCCTACCCTGAACCTTTTGGCAATCTTATCGATCGCTATTTAGTTGTCGCTGAGCTGCTTGGCTTTGAACCACTGTTACTGATCAATAAATGCGACCAGCTCGACGGTGGCTCTGAATCAGCAAAAGTATTAAAACTGGCTGGACTCTACCAAGACTTAGGCTACCAAACTCTGCAGCTATCCGCCGCTACGGGGGAAGGTGTGGATGAGCTGACCGAGTTATTAAAACAAGGCACCAGTGTCTTTGTAGGCCAATCTGGGGTTGGTAAATCCTCTCTTATAAATAGCTTGATACCAGGCCTAGATTTACGTACCGGCGCTCTATCTGTTGCGAGACAAAAAGGCACCCACACCACCACCACAGCCCTGCTGCTGCACTTCCCTGGCGGCGGGCATCTGATTGATTCTCCTGGTATTCGCGAGTTTGGGCTTTGGCCTCTGGAGGTCAATGAGCTGATGGCAGGCTTTAGAGAATTAAAAGAGTATATTGGCCAATGTCGCTTCAGGGATTGCCAACATGAAAAAGAACCCGGCTGCGCCCTACAAAAAGCCGCCGCTGAAGGAAGTATTCGAGCGGAAAGGCTAAACAGCTACTATCATATCCTAAGGAGTTTTGAGGAGTAGCCTAGCTAAAGACAAGCTACCCACTTCAAAGCGTCTGGCGCTGAATAATTAAGGGGTATGCATGTCTGCAGCAGCCAAGCTGGTAATCCGGCCTCAGGCAGAGGGTTTTCACTACTGGTCCAAAAAACTTAGCGAACTACACTGGAAAATACTGCCAGGCAGTCGGCAGCTCACCTTGAACGCATGCCAAAAACCCAGCGCAACTGCCGCCTCTATCGCCAGCCTATGCCGACAAGATCCTTTGCTATGCTGGCAACTCAGCCGCCGTGCAAACCAGCTCATTAATGATCGTTCAAAATGGCCAGAACAACTTGAACAGCTCATTAGTTTAATCGGCATCCCACAAGTTATCGAAACTATCCGCACCTGCGAAGAGCTCGAACCAGAAGATTTGCAGCAACATTTCGCGGTATTAAGCCGAAGCCTCATCAACAGCAGCCTGGCCAGTGAACTCTTCCGTCGTATTGCCTCAGTCAACAATAGTGATACCGCCAAACAATTCGAACTGAGCAGCTTATTTTTTAGATTACCGGAATGGGGAATTGCCATCGACACTCCCCATATGCAAGTTCAGCTGGAATTTTTGCAACACAATGGCGCCAGCTTGCGACAAGCTCAACACAGCTTACTGGATTGCCAATACAGTGAAGTCATGGCGGAATTTAGTCAGTACTGCGCCACTTTAAATAAGCTCAACCGCAGCTGGCAATATCTTAACAAAGATAATCAGCAAGAATTTCGCCAAGCACTGCGCAGCTTTCAACAGCGCAAAAAAGGCCGTCCTAGCTCCATGCCACTTCAAGCAGAGATGTTGCTGGTCACTTGCCATGGGCTTATTGAACAACTGTGGAATCCAACTAGCTTTGCAAAACATTTGCGCTTGCTAAGCGGCATCAGCGGTTTAAGCCGCAAGCAACTTCACGACCATTTGCAAAGCAGCATGCTAAGCATGCCCTGGCACCCTAGCCTCTCCTTAGATTACCATCCAATGCGCTGGCAACATTGCCAATGGCAGCTTGGTAACTGGCTGCCGAAGTTTATCGCCGCCACCTCTGAGGAAACCGCAAACAAGGCCTCCCATTACGAAGCTAAACCATCGAATATCAATGGCGAAATACTTAAAAGCAGCCTAAAGCGGCTATTAAGTAAGCAAGCCTTTAAAAGCAGCAAACATCTGCTGGAATTTACCCTGCAAAGCTTAAAACGAGGCCTTGCTAGCAAGGCCGGCTTAATTTGGGTGTACAGCCGTGGAGAACTCAAAAGCCGGCACCACTATGGCCTTGGGGAGGGCATCAGTCCCAGCCCATTCACCCTCAGTAACAGCCGCAGCGATATATGCCACCGCCTCATGCAAAAAGCCGCTTGCGTGCGCCTCGATGCCAAGCACCCAAGCCTCCCAGCTGAGCTAAAGGCACTCCTTCATCCAGGGCAAGAAATCGCCTTAATGTCGATCTTAGTGACCAATAAGCCCGCAGCTTTGTTGATGCTAGTACAAGATGAAAAGCTCGATGATGAGCATCTAAGATTCTTCAAACAGCTAGGTCATGGCTTTCATCAAGCCCTATTACAGCAGCTAAAAACTTAGCCATATGTCCTAATCGTTAAGTAATGCAGATTAGCTCAGGCTTCACGCCAATGTCGTAATCGAGGTGCTTCTTGCCTAGGGCTGCGGCCATTGCCGGCGAAGCGCTCCTTGTAGCTAAGCGCTTCAGAGCTCCGCTGAGCAAAACCTGTATTATTCAGAGCTGCCTCAAGCTTTGCTATAGCGTTAGCGCGAGCTTCTAGCTTGGCATACAATAGCCCCTACGCGCCCGAAAAACGCTTTAGAGAAGAATAAGGAATTGCTATGCCAGGAGCTTCCACATTGTTGC
>JAOXRT010000031.1 GCA_025800365.1 Cellvibrionaceae bacterium
GACTGGAGTAATCGCTTGGTTGGCCAATCGGCGAAAAAAGTAATTACAACTGTCGCTTGATTGAACATGCTCGATTAATAGAGGATATTAACCGAGCTAACAATACTGCCCCTCAAATAACTAAAAGCGATAGATAGACAGGCAGGCGGCTCCGCTAAAGCTGTGCAGCATTAGCTATAAGGTTATAAGTAAACCAGCCGTCTCCGGTAATGAATGTTTGCGGTTTCGCATTGTTTGTATCTTTATGCAAACCAATGCCATCTTCATAAGGAATGAACGAGACGATCTTATCAAGACGGATGCGAAAGCTTGTTGAAGGGCTAGAAAAATAGACATGCTTATCGGTTATGCCGAGCGTGCCGTTATCGACATACACCGTTTCGGTTGACTCAATCGTCCGCCCCTGAAAAGACCCAGTACGATAATAAAGTCCTTTTGTAATACGCATGCTGAACCCTGATGTCTCGCCAACACGCACCGCTTGAACCTTCTGCGTAAAGTAATCAACATCTTGAAAAAGCCAGATAATAGACTCTGACTTTTGCAGATTAAATGGCATTTCTCCTTGAATGGCTAGCCGCTCAGGGACATTACCATTAAGCACATCGCGTAGTATCGCGCCTTTGACCACTCGAGTGAAAGATTCATTTTGATCAAGCTCATCTTGAGTCAGGCTAAAGCATTCTTGAATTGCCAAGAGCCTCTCTTCTTCCTGTTCATCCAAAATGTCATCTGCAAAGGCATTCTCAACAGCCGTTTCCCACCCTTCAAGAACGGACTCTTTCAACTTATCAACGTTAATATGGTTATTGCGAGCAATGCTAGTGATCTCTTTTTCGAGTAATGTAATGTTCTCATGCCTCGGCTTTGAAACAAACTCCTGTACCAGAGCCGTTACGCTTTTTCTGCCCTCAGCATTACCGGCTTTACACGCTTTGTGTGAACGGCGAAGAAATCCAGCAGGCTCACCACAGAACTTACAATTAGCCATATATCTCCCTTAATAAATGAACCACTGAACAATTAGCGGCTGTAACATGCTCCGTATGTCATCTGAAAGACAAGTAAGCCTGCAACCAGATAACCTGAATTTTTAACTATAGCAAATAGTTACTATCATTTGAATGCATAAGCTTAGATGGATAAAGATAGAAAAAAGTGGTACTTACATTCCAGCAAATGCTAAATGAAAGAGCAGATTAAGCCAATATACTCATAAGGCTATAAGTAAATTCGAGAGGTAAGCAAGGAATCCCCCATACAACAGGGAAAAAAAGACCAGCTCATGGCTGGCCTAATGTTGGTACTCGGGGCCGGACTTTAACCAGCTAGGGGGGGAAGCAACTAATTTTTAATTAAACACTCATGTTGTTCTCTCAACAGCAATAATTTTGTAGGCTATAAGTGCTATTGCTGGAGGTATTGTTATCAACAACACAATTTCTATGCATTCATGCATAGTTATAGGAGCTACTTTTACTATAACGCTGTATAATGCTAACAAGGATGAATAAACCAGCATATCTACAGGTTTCAAGCAAAATTTAACTTGCAGCCAAGTTATAGGTAAAGAGGCCAAGGCAACATTAACTGCAAACATTATATTCATCATAACAGAGGCAGTTACTCCCAAGCTTTCTCGCATAGGTTTCAAAGGAATATGTGAAATCCACGAAGAAATAACTATCAACAGCACAAAAAAAATGACGAATGATAGTAGCATCCTTAAAGCTCTGATCCGAATACCCATAATATACACCGCTCATAGCCGTTTATAGTTAATATATACATAATAACAGATATTACCGGTCCAGCGCCCACCATCTGAACTTGTAATAGTGTATTCAGTGCAGACGTTATATGACATATAGCTATATTCGTTTTCGTGATTGACATGGCGGTGTTGATCAATTCGGATACCAGGACGCAAGTATCCTCTGGCTTTCCCCTGCTTAACTCACTGCCTGACGAACAGGCATACCAAGGGTAGTGAGTTTGTTTAACGCCTTCACATTTGCCAGAATTTCACCCACCTGACCGTTGTATTTTTTCAGCGAGACTTTGCCACTGAGCAGTTGCTTGTATCGATACATGGCAGTCTCCGCCAACGACCTTTGGTGATAGCCGTTATCCGATTTCCACTGCTCAAGCTGACCATTCTTCAGTGCTTTTACCGCTTCGTTGCGCGGATGGTCACCCTTCCATAACCCTGCATTTTTCCTTGGCGGAATGGTTGGCTTTGCACCTTTATTACCTATTATCTTGTAGCTGCCGCGTGTGTCGTAAGCGCCATCAGCTGATACCTGCCTTATCTTCCTTCGTAGAGGGTTGAATAAAGTCGGTAACGCTTCGCTGTCGTGAACACTATCCAGAGACACAAATACCGATACGATTTCATGGCTATCGGCATCAACAGCAAAGTGGACCTTACGCCATGTGCGCCTGCCTTCACTGCCATGCTTGCGGACCTTCCACTCTCCTTCACCAAACACTTTCACGCCCGTTGCATCAATGACCAGATGAGCCACTGCGCCTCTGGACTGTGGTCGATACTTCACATCAATGGTGCGGGCACGTTTACTGATACTGCTGTAGTTGGGAGAGCGTAAATCCACATCCATCAATTCAAACAGGGAATCGATAAACCCCTGCAAAGCTCTCAGGGGCAGGTTGAATATTCCCTTCAACATCAGAGCCGTCTCTATCGCCATATCGCTGAACTCGTTACTTCTTCCTCTGCGTCCAGACAGGGTATTACTGTACCAGTTGGTAATGGCCTTTTCATCCATCCAGAAGGTCAGTGAGCCACGGTTAATGAGAGCCCGATTGTACTCCCTCCAATTCGACACTTTGCCTTTTGCTTTGCCCATTTGTGATGACCTGATGCTGTGGTTTTAAGATCAGATCACTGAGAGACGAAAAGGTTCAACCAATTTGAGAAACAACGCCTCTTTTGCTCATTGGCTAATTCTCTCAAGAAAGTTAGCCTCCGACAAACTAGGGGCGATTCAGTTCTTGCATATCCAACAAATCAAGCACCGCATTTACTACTGCCTGTGGATGGTCTTCTTGGATTGAATGGCCAGCTTGTGGAACTAGAACGTGTGTACTGTTGCTCGAAAGCGAAAGTAGCTCTTCTTGTAGCTCCAACCAAACTTTGTTAGCGTCCCTGATAATCGCAGGATCCTTCAAGTAGTCTCTACGGGCAGGGTGGGTTCCAGTCAATACCACTAGAGGTTTATCGCCGAAAGTAGCGATACCAGCAGCATCTGCCGCAAGTGCTGAGAATCTACCAGCCTCTTCAAGAGCAGTTGGTATCCACTTATGTATTAGCTGCTTACTGCATATCTCTTTTAGCTGGAGTAACGGGTTGCTAAGATACCGTTTGCGTTCAAACATCATCTGGGTGATTCTTTTTAGCCCCAAGTTTAGAGCTAAAAAGGCAAGCCAGTTAGGCAAGTTCTTACCTAGTACCTCTGGCGGTAAACGCTCATCCTGTTCGGGATGCGACACATCAACTAATACCACGCCTGCAACAGTTTCAGGGTATTGACTAACGAAACTGCGCAGGCTAAATCCAGCCATGGAATGGCCAACCAGGATATATGGCTTGCTAACTCCAGCAGCCTTAAGCATGCAATACAATTCTTCAGCCATAGCTGCACCAGTTTTGGGATTGAAGCCTCGCTCACTCCAAAAGTATCCCGCTCGATCATAAGAAATCGTAGTAACATGCTCAGCAAGAGCACTCTGAACCAGGCACCAAGTCATATGGCCAGCCCCACCAAGGCCAGCCTCAAACACAACGGTTGGTCCACCAGTTCCTTTCTTTACCATATGCAACTTGTGTTCGCGCAATTGGATCAACTTTCCAGGGGGAGTTTGACGAGCTTCTACATCAATGCGAGTCCGATACTCATAGATGCAACTGAACCCCCCTAATACAATTAGGGTTACAATTCCGCAGTAGAGTGCAAACATCAAGTCAAACAATAGTAGAAATCCTTTTGTATCTGTATATCCTGAGCAAGACTAAACATTACCATTTTTTTAATACGCGACAAATATCATAGGCTGTCTATGCCCTGAAATAGTGATCTTGTATCTGCTCTTGCCCATCTGTGATGACCTAGTGCTACACTTGCAAGATAAGCTCACCGCCAGATGAAGAAGTTCAACCGATTTGGTCAACAACACCGATTGACGAGCGTGATTTAAATGAAGGGAAGCGGAGCAGGTGATGCTGCATTTAGATGATAGCTTTGACCATAGCACGCAGGTTGGAATGTACCACTCTTAGAAAGAGAATTTGTGCATTTCTCATTTTCACGGACTTTCCTTAGTCAACGAGTTGAATAATAAAGACCCATCCCAATCAGGTAGGATGAAAATGCAATCTCGCTAGCTCACAATCTTACACAGAAAACACGATCTCTATACTGCTTCTGTTTTTCTATAATTGAACTCATTACAACCAGAAGCTAGACCGTCAACTACGATAGAAAGACCAAGCTCGCGGTAACCGTAAATGGCCAAAAACGCTAAAAATATTCTGAAAAGATATTCTGAAATATTATGAAGAGGGGAAAATTCAAACAGACAGCCTTCGCTAAGTGCTTGATTTTAAATGGTGCCCGGGGCCGGACTTGAACCGGCACGCTGTAACCAGCGAGGGATTTTAAATCCCTTGTGTCTACCAATTCCACCACCCGGGCATCGGGAGGCATATTAGTAAGATTGGCTATACACGCAAGTGCATTCGGCAATCCCTAACGATGCAGACGGCGGGCATTCTAACCTGTGTACGGATACTGTCAAGCAATTATATCGTCTAATGTGTTCAACTGCTTGCATGTTAACCAATTTGAGGAAGAAACACGCGCTAAGTCGCTCATTTTCTCATGATTGTTGATTATTCATCCAGCCAAAGGCCACCGCTGCAACCTCGATTAAGCAGCAACTTATCATGAGTCATGATGCCAACATCACGATCCTGTTCCATACTTTATGTTACTGGGCGCTATTTTTGCCCGTTGCTCCCCCATTAACATACGGAGATCTCAAGATGGTAATCAGACATTTGTGGGGCTTTTATACTAGCCCAAAAGAAGAATGGAAATTCGTCGAACACAGTCATGAAGACATCTTTGAAAGTATTCGGTTCGTTCTGTTAACGGCACTGATCCCTGCTGTTTGTATCTACGTTTCCACCGTGCATATCGGGTGGAAGCTCACAGCCGAGATAGAGGCGTTTTTAACACCTAGCAGTGCGCTGTATCTTATAAGTGCACTTTATGTGGCACTTATCACTGGTGTGGCGGTGCTGGCTTATTTAGTCAAATGGATGTCTCACACATTTGACTCAGCACCGTCATACAGCCAATCGTTTGGTTTGGTGGCCTATGCATCGACTCCGCTGTTTATGTCGGTACTCGGCTTTCTCTACCCCTATCCGATGTTTGTGATGTTCGTTGGGTTATTGGGGGTAGCCTATTCGGTGTACTTGCTCTATTCCGGTGTCCCCATTCTTATGCACATATCTGAAGAGAGAGGCTTCATTTACGCCAGCTCACTTGTCACATGCAGTTTGGTGCTATTTGTCGCGACACTCGCTTTCACGGTGATTTTGTGGTCATCTGGATTAGGCCCTGATTTTATTACGCTCTCGCGTAATGGTGCTTAGCATTTCCTCTATGTGAAGCTCATAGAAGAGCTTCACGCTTGCCCTACCCCCCTAAAATTTCCTACTATGCATGCCTCACTATTAGGAAGTCAGATATGTCACTCGCAGACCAATTACTGAAAGCAGGGCTTGTTGATAAAAAGCAGGTCGGTAAAGCTAAAAAAGAGCGCCATGAAAAGCGAAAGAAGGCCAATAAAACCAAGCAGGTTATGGTAGATGAAAGTAAGGTTGCCGCAGAGCAAGCAAAGCAAGAGAAGCTACAGCGCGATAAGACGTTGAATGCGCAACGCCAAGCCGAAGCAAACCAAAAAGCACTAGTAGCCCAAATTAAGCAACTGATACAAGTAAACCAGATTGACCACTCTGCGGGCGAATTGGCATATAACTTTGCCGATAATGGCAAGGTTAAAACCATTTACATTACCGATATGCAGCAAAAGCAGCTCGTAAAAGGAAATCTCGCCATTGTGGTTTTGGATGAACGCTATCAGTTAGTGCCAAC
>JAOXRT010000039.1 GCA_025800365.1 Cellvibrionaceae bacterium
CCCTTACCGCTTATTAATCTCATATGGTTGCGTAATATTATTCATTTTATCTTGCCTATTTGCGCTATTGAACTTGCTCTGGTATCCCAGTGGTCTATTTTTTCTAGCCGGCGGATGGGATGGTGTGAAGCTCGTTGTGCCAATCGATTTAACCCTTGGTGTGTTGTTTTTGGCGGTAGTATTCAGGCCCAAAAAACCATTGGCGCTATTACGCCGTGATCTAGCCATTGTCGCTTTGATTCAGTTTTTAATTCTGTTGGTCGGTGTTGTTTTAATATATAAGGCTCGTCCCCTAGCGGTAGTGCACACCTTCGATACTTTTCATGTGTTAAATGAAGAGAGCTTTGCTGTTGCTGGTGTCGATTCGGCGATTTTAGAAAAGCAAAAGCCCAGTGGTTTATTGGCTGCTTGGCGTCCACTTGTAGCCTATGTGGCTGTAGAGGGTGAGGAGGCTACGTTTGTTACCTCTGAATTTATGGCTGAGCTAAACGGACAGGCATCGGCGCGTTTTCGGTCCGACCAGTATCGAGATTTGCCCACGAGTGTAGAGGCTGCGGCTGCTTTGTTGCGTGGTGAAATTGATAAAAGCCGAGGTTGCGTCAGGGTTAAAATTACTTCGAATTATCGCAGTGGCGACATATGTTACGCACCCGGAGAGAGTTCTTTCAAAGACTTCGCCGAGCTTTGATGTTATTGCTTGATTGGTGGTGCCAATCAACACTCAATAATATTCACAGGCACTTCCAACACATTCACAGCTAGACCTCCTCGAGAGGTCTCTTTGTACTTCTCTTGCATGTCGCGGCCGGTGTCGCGCATGGTTTTGATCACTTTATCCAGCGATACGAAGTGTGAGCCGTCGCCTCTTAATGCCATGCGGGCGGCGTGGATGGCTTTGATGGCGGCCATGGCGTTGCGTTCGATGCAGGGGACTTGTACTAGGCCGCCGATTGGATCGCAGGTTAGACCTAGGTTGTGTTCCATGGCGATTTCGGCCGCATTTTCTACTTGGGCTGGGCTGCCGCCCAATACTTCAGCGAGGCCGCCGGCTGCCATGGAGCAGGCAGAGCCAACTTCGCCTTGGCAGCCTACGTCGGCGCCAGAGATAGAGGCGTTACGCTTATAGAGGGTGCCTATTGCGGCTGAGGTCAGTAGAAAATTTTGTACGCCTTTGTCATTAGCGCCTGGCACGAATCGGATGTAGTAATGTAATACCGCAGGAATAATGCCCGCAGCCCCATTGGTGGGGGCGGTTACCATGCGGCCACCGGCGGCGTTTTCTTCATTAACGGCGAGTGCGTAGAGTGTTACCCAATCCAATGTGGTGAGCGGGTCGGCCAGAGAGGCTTCTGGGCGGCTCAATAACTGTTGCTGCATTTCGCGAGCGCGTCTTTTTACTTTCAGTCCGCCTGGTAGTAAGCCTTCGTGGCGCAAGCCATTATTTACGCACTCTTGCATTACCGCCCAGATATCCATTAGGCCTTTGGCGGTTTCTTCTTCGGCGCGCCAGGCGGCTTCGTTGTGCCACATTACATCTGAAATGCTGATGCTTTTGTCTTGGCATATCTTCAGTAATTGTGCAGCGGAATCAAATTTATAATCTTCAGGGCGAGGGTCGTCGGTTACGGCATCCGCCTGGGCGGTTTGCTCACCCACGATAAATCCACCACCTACTGAGTAGTAGGTTTTTTCCAGTAAAAGCTCGCCGCTTTTATCAAAAGCCTGAAAGCCCATACCGTTGGGATGGTAGGGTAGGGTTTTTCGGCGATGAAGAATTAAATCACTGTCTTCGTCAAAGTCGATGATGTGCTCGCCGAGCAAATTTAAATACTTCTCTTCGCGGGCTTCGGCTACCATGCGGGCGATCTTATCCACATCGACATGTTCTGGGGTTTCGCCTAATAATCCGAGAATAACCGCTTTGGCTGTGCCGTGACCAACGCCAGTGGCGCCCAGTGAACCATACATATCTGAGTGGATACGTGCCGTGGAGCTTAGTAGACCGGCTTTCTTTAAAGCATGGCAAAACTGTTTGGCGGCCCGCATTGGGCCAACAGTGTGTGAGCTGGATGGTCCAATGCCCACTTTGAATAAATCAAAAACACTGATGGCCATGATCAGTTTCCTCGGCTAAAAATTTGTTTTTAAAATTGTTTTTATTGTTGTTGCTGTATTGTGGTTAGGCCACTTTAAAAAGTAGTTACCACTTTAAAAGGGTCTTACCACTTTAAAATAACTTTGCCACTTTGGCCTGACAACATGGTGTCAAAGCCTTCCTGAAAATCATCAACATCAAATTGATGGGTAATCACCGGGCTTAAATCCAAGCCTGATTGCAGTAGGCAAGCCATCTTGTGCCAGGTGTCGAACATTTCGCGGCCGTAAATACCTTTAATGGTAAGGCTCTTAAAGATCACCTGGTTCCAATCAATGGCCATATCATCGGGCGGAATGCCCAGCATGGCGATCTTGCCGCCGTGAATCATATTGCTTAGCATGCTTTGAAAAGCGCTAGGTACGCCAGACATTTCCAAGCCAACATCAAAGCCTTCGGTCATGCCCAGATCGGCCATGGTGTCTTGCAGTGACTCTTTAGCAACATTCACTACACGGCTAGCACCCATAGTCTTGGCCATGGCTAGGCGGTGATCGTTGATATCGGTTATCACCACATGACGGGCTCCAACATGACGAGCAATACCTGCCGCCATAATGCCGATAGGGCCGGCGCCGGTAATTAATACATCTTCACCGGTTAGATCAAAACTTAAGGTGGTGTGAACGGCATTACCAAATGGGTCGAAGATAGAGGCCATTTCATCGCTGATATCTTCAGGAATCTTAAAGGCATTTTCTTCTGGCAGTGTTAAGTATTCGCCAAAAGCTCCCGGAATATTTACCCCAATACCTTGGGTGTTGGCGCAGTAGTGGCGACGGCCTGCACGACAGTTGCGGCAATGTCCGCAAGTGATATGGCCTTCGCCAGAAACACGATCACCCACTTGGAAAGATTTTACGCCTTCACCAACCGCAACCACTTCGCCAACAAATTCATGGCCAACTACCATTGGTGTTGGAATGGTTTGCTGCGACCAGCTATCCCAGTTGTAAATATGTATATCGGTACCACAGATAGCCGTTAAGCGGGTTTTGATCAAAAGATCATTGACGCCAGGTTTCGGTGCTTCTACATCGGTTAACCAAATGCCGGGTTCTGGGTGTAACTTTGAAAGTGCTTTCATTTTATATCTCTTAAACTCGGCTTAGATGATGTCTA
Source organism: Cellvibrionaceae bacterium (assembly GCA_025800365.1). Classification (GTDB taxonomy): domain Bacteria; phylum Pseudomonadota; class Gammaproteobacteria; order Pseudomonadales; family Cellvibrionaceae; genus Pseudoteredinibacter. The sequence continues at coordinate 3,278 of JAOXRT010000039.1, forward strand.
GCTCTTTGCCCACTTCGATAAAGGCGTCAATGGCATGATCCAATTGCTCCTGGCTATGCAGGGCCGACATTTGAGTGCGGATGCGTGCTTCGCCGCGCGGTACGACTGGGAATGAGAAGCCAATTACGTAAACGCCTTTGCTCAAAAGCTTGTCCGCCATTTGGCCGGCAAGTTTGGCATCACCAATCATCACTGGGATGATGGCATGATCCGCGCCAGCGAGAGTAAAGCCTGCAGCGCTCATTTTTTCACGGAAGTACTCGGCGTTTTTCCACAGCTGCTCGCGTAATTGTGGCTCTTCGCGCAAAAGCTCCAGCACTTTCAAAGATGTCGCGACAACACCAGGCGCTACCGAGTTAGAAAACAAATAGGGGCGTGAGCGTTGGCGTAAAATTTCGACTACTTCTTTTTTGGCTGCTGTAAAGCCACCAGATGCACCGCCCAAGGCTTTACCTAGAGTGCCGGTAATAATATCTACACGGTCCATTACATCGCAGTATTCATGGCTGCCGCGGCCATTGGCGCCAACAAAACCTACCGCGTGAGAGTCATCGACCATAACCAAGGCATTGTATTTATCGGCTAGATCGCAAAGCGATTTTAGGTCCGCAATAATGCCATCCATGGAAAACACACCATCGGTGGCAATCAATTTAAAACGAGCACCGTCTTCATCGGCTTTTTGCAATTGCGCTTCCAGCTCGCCCATATTGTTATTGGCATAGCGGTAGCGCTTGGCCTTACATAGGCGAACGCCATCGATGATACTGGCATGATTAAGCGCATCACTGATAATGGCATCTTCTGGGCCAAGAATAGATTCAAATAGGCCGCCATTGGCATCAAAGCAAGAAGGATAAAGAATGGTATCTTCCATTTTAAGGAAATCACTTAGCTCATTTTCTAATTGCTTGTGAATGGTTTGGGTGCCGCAAATAAAGCGCACTGAAGCCACGCCAAAACCGTAATCGTCAGCGGCCTGCTGGGCGGCTTTTATTAAGCTTGGGTGGTTGGCTAAGCCTAGGTAGTTATTGGCACAAAGGTTAATAACTTGTTGGCCGGCAACTTCGATTGAGGTGCTTTGCTGTGAGCTGATATAACGCTCTTGTTTGTACAAGCCGTCAGCCTTAATTTGCTCAATCTGGCTTTGCAGGCTGTGATAAAATTCGTTCTTGCTTGAGCTCGGCATAACACTTTCCTATCGATATCAACATTCGGCTATGTAGGTAAGACTAGTACGGTAAGACCAGTACAGTTTGAGTAGCTGCTAAAACCCTAGTAGGGGCTATTAGGCGCAATGTTATAAGGCTGCCTGTTGGTGGGCAATCAATCTATAGTTAGAAGCCTCAATTTAGTATAAATGTCGGCTGCGGGCAGTTTTTTAGAGAATTATGCTGCATAAGGCCTTTGCTAAAGAAGCCAGTTAAGGTCGCTATAGATATTGGATCCAGTCGCATTGCGGCGACGCTTAAGCCAAGACAGCTGCCGGGATTTTTGGATGAGTTTGCTGCTTGCCGTCGTGGCTTCGCAAAATGTGCGTAGTTAAGGAATTTAAATGGACAATTTAGAGCTCGATAATGGAGCCGATAGGCCTGCGCTAGGCGTGAGCGCCTGCCTATTGGGCGAGTCGGTTCGCTATGATGGTGCCCATAAGCGTTCAGCATTGCTGCAAGCTAGTCTGTCTGGCCTAGTGTCGATGCGTGGCTTTTGCCCAGAGCTCCGCGCCGGTTTTGGGGTGCCTAGGCCAACGATCGGTCTTTATGAGGAAGCTGGCCTTGTCGAGCTAAGACGTAACCCTGGTCAGCAAGAGTATCTAGATCTAAAAGAGAATCTAGCGCCCGCGATGATTGAGAGCTGTGAGGAGATCTTCCAGGCCTGCCAAAATTTAGATGGCTATATTTTTATGCAGCGCTCGCCTAGCTGTGCCTTGGCAAGTGCAGAGCTTATTGCTCAGCAAGACAATTCAGAAGCGCGCCACATAGATGGTGTGTTTGCCACCGAGTTAAAACGTCGTCAGCCAGCCTTGCCTGTGGTGCAAGAGTGCGATTTGCACCATGGACCGAGTTTGGATCGCTTTCTTGTGGCGGTTTATGCTCATCACCGCCTAGGCAGTATTCAAAAGTCTCAGTCCTTTTCTGAGTTGTTGGATTTCCATAGTCGCTATAAATATTTGGTGATGGCTTATAGTGTGCCCGCCTATAAACGTTTAGGTAAATTGTTGGCTTGCCGCAATGCGGATAACTTTTTGGCTCAGTTTGAGGAGTATCGTCTGGGCTTTATGGAGATCTTTAAGCAAGAGCCCAGTCGTGGTGCGATGGTTAATGCCTTAATGCACATTATGGGTTACGTAAAACAGCAGCTTAGTACAGATCAAAGTCAGCAATTGCTAGGGCAGATGCACGCCTATCGCTTGGGTGAGCAGGCATTGCAGCCTATTATTGCAGAATTACACAATGCAATTGAGCTTTGGGGAAGTGATTATATTCGGCAGCAGTATTTTTGGCGCCCGCATCCGCTGAGTGAGCAGCTGCGAGCACTTTAATTTGCGTAAGCTCTATTTGCTTGTCTTAGTTTTTGCCGCCGATAGGCAGGCCGGCATCTTCTTTGACACTTTCGATAACAATATAGGTATGGGTTTGTGCTACCCCAGGTAGATCAACCAGCTTACCTAAAACATCTCGATACGATTCCATATCTTTCATGCGCAGCTTTACAAGGTAATCAAAACCGCCAGCAACCATGTCGCACTCAGCCACTTGAGGAAGTGTAACGACAGCTTGTTTAAAGTTATCAAACACGTCACCGGTGGTGCGATCGAGCGTAACCTGCACATAGGCAACCATCGCCAAATCTAACATGGTGGCATCAAGCTTGGCGCCGTAGCTGCGGATATAGCCTTCAGATTCTAGGCGGCGTACACGCTCCAGACAAGGGCTAGGGCTTAAATGTACCCGATTAGCCAGCTCTACATTAGAGATGCGGCCTTCTTTTTGAAGGGTATTTAGGATCACCAGATCAGTACGATCTGGCTTAAAGGGCTTGTCACTCTTAATTTTACGGCTCATAGATCAATGCTCGCTTGGGGCTAAGTACATAAATCCTAAGGGATTATTTGGTCTCAGGCGTTAATCTCTTATTGTTATTAAAGTCTATAATTCCGCATACCTAATGCAGATCAAAATATTGTGCTATTTAATTGCCATTTTTGCAATCTAATTCTGATGTGTAATCTCTATAATGCCAAACATTCGAATTTCGGTAGTTTGGAGCTTTCATGCTGTACCCAGAAAATCACAATGCCCAGAGCGAATTGCGTCAAAGCATACGCAATGCTTATCGTATGGACGAAGGTCAGGTCGTAGAGGAATTATTGGCCCAGGATCAGATCGACGCTATATCCAGAGCCAAAATCTGGCAAAAAGCTCGCGAGCTGATTTTGCATATCCGTAAAGAGCAAGAAGGCAAGGGCGGTGTTGACGCGCTATTGCAAGAATTCTCGCTATCTACTGATGAAGGCATTGTGTTGATGTGTTTGGCCGAAGCGCTGCTGCGCGTGCCAGATAAGGACACCATGGATCGTTTGATTCGCGATAAATTATCAGGCGGTGATTGGGATTCACATCTCGGTAATTCAGATTCTTTGTTTGTAAATGCTTCCGCTTGGGGGCTATTGCTCACTGGCAAGATGGTGACTTACAGCGATGAAAATAATCGCCGTAACTTTGGCATTCTTAAGCAGACCATGGGTCGCGTTGGCGAGCCCGTTATTCGCCGCGCAGTTCGCTATGCTATGCAAATTATGGGTACTCAGTTTGTATTGGGCACCACCATTATTCAGGCTCTTAAGCGCGCTAGCGAAGAGGAAGCCAAAGGCTATCGCTATTCTTACGATATGCTAGGTGAGGGCGCGCGTACCGATGCTGACGCACAACGTTATTTCCAAAGCTATATGGATGCTATTGAATCCATTGGTAAAGCAGCGGCAAATGCTGGGCCAGAAGAGAGCCCAGGCATTTCTGTTAAGTTGTCTGCTATTCATCCACGCTATGAGTTTTCTCATCGCCAGCGTGTTATGGATGAGTTGGTTCCACGCCTAAAAGAATTGGCTTTAGCGGCAAAGCACTACGATATCGGTTTTACGGTTGATGCCGAAGAAGCTGATCGTTTAGATCTTTCTTTCGATATTATCGAAGCGGTTTATCTCGATGAGGATCTCGCTGGCTGGGAAGGTTTTGGCTTGGCAATTCAAGCCTATCAAAAGCGCGCCCACTTGGTAATCGATTGGATTATTCAGCTCGCTCGCAAGGGCGGTCGCCGCATTATGGTTCGCCTAGTGAAAGGTGCTTACTGGGATTCGGAAATCAAATGGAGCCAAGAAGAAGGTCTAGAAGGCTATCCGGTATTTACCCGTAAAGCCTCTACCGATGTTAGCTACCAGGTTTGTGCTCAAAAATTATTAGCCGCTAGAGATTGTATTTTCCCGCAGTTCGCCACCCATAATGCCTATAGCGTCGCGAGCATTTTAGCTATGGATAGCGAGCGTAAGGGTTTTGAATTCCAACGTTTGCACGGTATGGGTGAGGCGCTTTATGAAAATATGGTGGCCGATGAAGGTATTAGCTGTCGAATTTATGCGCCCGTAGGTGAGCATGCCGATTTGCTGGCTTACCTAGTTCGCCGCCTGCTAGAAAATGGCGCTAACAGCTCTTTTGTAAACAATATTGTTGATGAATCGATTCCGGTTGAATCCTTATTGGAAGATCCTTTTGCCACAGTGGAATCTTGGAAAGAGAAAAGCAATTCAGTAATTCCATTGCCGGAAGATATTTTTGAAAACGAGTTTTCTTCAGTAAGTGAAGATATCGTGGCCCGTAAAAACTCGGTTGGATTTGACCTTACCGATTGTAATCACACCGAGCCTGCCAAAGCTGCTTTAACCGCTTTATTAGACAACTGGCTGACGGCGGCCGCAACAGCCGAAGGTGATTGCGAAGTGCGCAACCCGGCCAATCAAGATGAGCTTATTGGTCATCTACAGTTTGATAGCGAATCGGCAATCGAAGAGAAGCTGCAGCAAGTTCAGGCGGCTCAGTCAGCTTGGGCGGCTCGCCCAACAGTTGAGCGTGCAGAGTTATTAAATGCAATGGCTGATGCGCTTGAAGCTAATCGTGATGAATTCTTGGCCTTGTGTGTAAAAGAGGCTGGTAAATCAATTCCAGATGCGGTTGCGGAAATTCGTGAAGCCGTTGATTTTTGCCGTTATTACGCTCGCCAAGCAGAAGCCTTATTCAATGAAAATGCAGTGCAAGCACGCGGTGTTGTGCTTTGTATTAGCCCTTGGAACTTCCCATTGGCCATTTTCCTAGGTCAAGTTGCTGCGGCTTTGGTTTCCGGTAATACGGTTTTAGCAAAGCCTGCCGAGCAAACAAGTTTGGTGGCATTGCGCTGCATTGAGCTGTGGCGGGAGCAAGGTTTGCCTGTCGATGTGATACAGCTAATTATTGGCCCTGGTAAGCCGGTGGGTGAAAAGCTTGTGCCCGATGCACGCATTGCGGCAGTCATGTTTACCGGCTCAACTGCGACGGGCCAGTGGATCAATCGAACTTTGGCCGCGCGTGAAGAAAACTCGGCGCCTTTGGTGGCGGAAACAGGCGGTCAAAACGCCATGATTGTGGATTCAACCGCGCTACCGGAGCAGGTGGTTGATGATGTTATGTCTTCAGGTTTTCAGTCGGCAGGCCAGCGTTGTTCGGCATTACGCGTGCTGTTTCTGCAAGAAGATATCGCCGATAAAGTAATCACCATGATTAAAGGCGCGATGGCAGAGCTGCATGTGGGTGATCCACAATGGTTAAGTACCGATGTGGGCCCCGTTATCGATCAAGCAGCATTATCGCGTTTGCAATCGCATCAGCAGCGCTTGGCGGAGCTATCCGATAAAAAAGCGCGCTTACATTATGCTTGTGGCATCGATAGCAATTTACCAAGTGGTAACTATTTTGCGCCGCATTTATATGAATTGCAGAGCTTGGATTTATTGCACGAAGAGGTTTTTGGCCCAGTAGTGCATGTGGTGCGCTTTAAGGGCAATGAGCTGGATGATGTTATTGCGCAAATTAATCGCGCGGGCTTTGGCTTAACCTTAGGTGTACACAGTCGAATTCAGGCCGTTTGCGATAAGGTCGCGATGCAAGCCAAAGTAGGTAATGTTTACATTAATCGCAATATTATTGGTGCAGTTGTCGGTGTGCAGCCATTTGGCGGTCGTGGCTTGTCTGGTACCGGGCCTAAAGCCGGTGGCCCAGCTTATTTGCAGGCGCTAGTGGAGAGTAGCAGTGACTCTGCAGCAGACACTATCCAATTACAATTACCAGAGCCAAAACGCGATGCGGCGGCAGATCGCCTAATGGCTAAAGTTTCATCCGCACAAACACGTTGGAGTGCAATTGGCTTTGACGGACGCTTAAATCAATTGCGCAGGCTGCTTGCCAATATGGCAGGTTTGGACTCATTCCCGAATCTAGAGGCGATGTTACACAGCAGTCAAGATAGCTTGCAGGTGATGGATGATCGCTTCGCCAAAATTAAAGAACTGCCAGGCCCTACGGGTGAAAGCAATTTATTGGGGCACGATGCCCGTGGCGTTTTGCTGGCTTTAAAAGAAGACAGGCAGAGCTACTGTGATTTCTTTGCGCCACTGATTTCAGCGCTATTGGCCGGTAATGCCTTATTGGTTCACCTGCAAGAGGGTGATCAAGAGCTGTTTCAGCATCTGCAAGCTTTTGCCAAGCAAGCGGATATGCCGACAGATCTTATCTGTGCGGTAAGTGAAAGTGAGCTGGCGGCTGTATTGGCAAGCCCAGAATTGGCCGCTGTTTTAGTGCCGGCATTTAGCTCTGAGTTGCAAGCTGTATTGGCACAGCGTGAAGGCGCTATTTTGCCGCAGCTGCAAGCCAATGCGGCGTTCTTTGAACAACGTTTGTTTATCGAAAAGACCATTACTACCGATACAACAGCCGCTGGTGGTAATGCCTCTTTAATGTCGATCTCTGAAGACTAAGAGCGAACAAATCTCCCGCAACGGCTGTAAAGCCGAAGCATCTTTCGCCCAACTCGTGGAATATCCGCTGAGTTGGGCTTTTTTTATGTTTAAAAATTTGCTTAACTGTGCGGCTATTTTATGGCGATTCTTTATGACTTTTAAAGAGACGCTAGATACATTAGGCGTCATTAATAAGAACGCCACTTTTACATGCTGGGGACCCTACCCTAGCGTGTTGATAAATACAGTGAGAATGCTATGAGCACAACTATTTCAATTGCCAGTGATTTTGATGGTGGCAATATTGTCGTCAAGGACGCTACTAATCCAGAGCAGATAAGCTTAGAGATCCGTCGTGATATCGCGGCTGATTACTTTCAGTGGTTTTATTTTTCGGTATCAAATTGTGCCGGCCAGGCGATGGGCTTTAGTCTTGATAACGCCAGCAAGGCTTCCTATGCCGATGCTTGGGATAACTATAATGTTGTCGCCTCATATGATCGCGAAAGCTGGTTCCGAGTCCCTGCTCAATATCAAGATGGCCAGTTGAAATGGCAACACCAGCCAGAGCAAGATCAAGTTTATTACTCGTATTTTGCACCTTATGATAAGGCCCGCCACGAGCAGCTGTTAACAACTATCAATAGCCATGAGCGCTGTGAAAAAATCGATCAGTGCCAAACGGTGGATGGTCATAGTGTTGAGTTGTTTAAGTTTGCAAGCACTGCACAAACTGCTGAAAAACGTAATTTGTGGTTAATTGCCCGCCAGCACCCAGGTGAAACCATGGCGGAATGGTTTATGGAAGGTTTACTAGAAAAGCTATTCGCAATGCCTGATAGTGAAGCTCTTCTAATGGGGGCCGATATTTACTTTGTGGTAAATATGAACCCTGATGGTTCATGGGCGGGTAACCTTCGCACCAATGGCGCAGGTACCGATCTTAACCGTGCTTGGCAAGATCCTACAGCTGAAACCAGCCCAGAAGTGCTTATGGTGCGCAACGCCATGGACAGAATCGGCGTAGATATGTTCTTAGATATTCACGGTGACGAAGAGCTGCCTTATGTATTTACCGCGGGCTGTGAAGGTAATCCTGGCTACTCCTTACGATTACAGGAGCTGGAAGAGCGCTTCCGTCGCCGTTATCAAGAGATAAACCCAGATTTTCAGTCTGTTTATGGTTATGACAAAGATGAGCCTGGCAAGGCAGACTTGCGTATCGCTTGTAATCAGGTAGGCCAGCGTTTTGATTGTTTGTCTTTCACTATTGAGATGCCTTTTAAGGATAATGCCAATATTCCTGATGAAAAAGAGGGCTGGTCTCCAGAGCGCTCTAGAAACTTAGGTATTTCTACTCTGGAATTGATGGCCGAATTACTGCCTGATTTAAGATAGCTTTAAGTTTCATTCCTAGGTTAAAGATTCACGGCGAATAACTCGATGAGCTATTCGCCGTTTTTTTGTTCTAAACCTGAAATTGTTTAACGTTTTCAGATAGATTCTTCGAAAGATCGCTGACTTCATCGGTCGCTGCGTTTAAAGACGTTAAGCTGTTGCTGGTTTTATTATACTGCTCCTGAATAAACTGTACATTTTTGTTGATATCTTCAACAGCGATAGATTGTTCTTCGGTAGCCGTTGCAATTTGAATGTTCATTTTATTTAAGTTTGAGATCTGCTGGATAACGATGCCAATATTTTCGCTGCTGTTATTTAGGCTATTGGCGGTATTCTCCGCAAGCTCCAAGCTGCTGCTGATGGCACTTACTGCTTTAGAGCTGCCCTGTTGAAGTTTTTCAATATTGTCTTGAATTTGTCCGGTAGACTCTTGGGTTTTGGAGGCAAGCGAGCGAACTTCATCCGCGACGACGGCAAAGCCTCGGCCTTGCTCTCCGGCTCGGGCGGCTTCGATAGCAGCATTCAATGCCAGCAAATTGGTTTGTTCTGCAACACCTCGAATTACGTCTAGGATTGACCCTATCTCGCTGCTATCTTCAGCTAGAGATTGAATAACTTGATTCGTGCTGCTCAATTCATTACTTAATTGCTTCATTTCAGTAAGCACAGTTTGTAACATCTGATTGCCAGATTCAGCCGAGTTATTGGCCTCCTCAGATTGCGAAGCAGCTTGGGCGCAATTTTGAGCGACTTCTTGTACAGTCGACCCCATTTCGTTCATCGCGACAGCAGCCATCGTAGTTTGTCCCAGCCCAGAATTAACTTGCTCGTTTACCGCCTCTGAAATATTTTCTAATGTGCTTACGGTTTTATTCAATGAACTATCGGCTTCTTTAGTGTTATTAATGAGTGAGCGCATTTGTGCGACCATGGCATTAAACGAATCGGCCAATTGGCCAAGGTCATCATCACTATTGCTTTGGGCGTGGGCCTTTAAATTTGATTTTTCGCCAAGCTGATACATCGCTGAAGAGATGGTTTTTAGCTGTTCAGTAATTCCCTTTACGGTATAACTACAAAGCAAAACAGCTATGGTAATACCCGCAATGGCGACAACTAAAATAGTGTAGAAGGCTGACTGGCTAGAATCTTTCTTGTCACTCATCATCTTCTGGAAGTCGGTCTCTATCGCTAGTTCTGCTTTTTTAAGAAGGTTTATTCTTTGGGTGGCCATATCGAACCAATCTGAAGCTTCTACCGAATTGTCAGCACGCCCTTCCGAAACGGCATCTCTAACACTCTGTATATTCTGCCAAAGCTGTGCATCGCGATGTTTGTCGGCATTGTTAATGAGCTTTTCACTGGCAAGGCTCTTAAATAGCTCCATAAACTTCTCTTGTTCGATTCCCAGTGTGGTGGCTTTCTTTCGCAGCTTGCTTTGCTCGCCGCTTGTAGAGAGTATTGACGCTATTACAGCGCGTTCGATTCCGGCTCTTTCTTTAGCTTGAAGAAAGTAGACATAAGCGGTAGCGGATCTGGATAGGTCTGGATCGTTGACTTCTATACTAAGTTGGGTGTTTAGGTCCAGCAGGTTCTTATTCTTTTCCGTAAACTTTGCCAACGCCTCGTTGAGTGGAATGTTGAAAGCATCGATTTTATTACGGATTTCAGATAGGTCATTAAGCTGTTGGTTGATGGACCGGCCAAGCTTTTTCTGTTCTGGGTTGCTTAGCGTATAGCTGAGCTCGCTATAACTTTTTCTATAAGCATTAAGAAGCTTATCGGTATTTTGACGTTGTTCTTTGATTTTGTCGGCAAAGCGAGCCCCTTGACTACTTAGGAAGATAGCTGTCATGCCACGTTCTTTTTGGATTTCGTGTACCAGTTGATTGGCGTTCATAGCCAATATGCTTAGGTCTCGACTCTTGCTCATTTGGTCAGAGCTTTCTTTTAAAAGAATGAGTTTACTGCCAATAAAAAAGAGGGCGAGTAATAAAGGTGCTAAGACAATCAGTAGTAATTTATATCGAATAGCTAAGTTTTTGAACTGAAACACAAGTCTCTCCTGCATAGTGATTTCTTAGGCAACTACGCTTTAAAGCCGCATGACAGCGAACAAAAAAGATACCTGTATATTAGAATCTAGTACTTTATGGAGATGAGTGGTAATAATTGATGATTAATCGATGAATGGCGATCGTTACTGAAATATTCTATAGGGTGAGAATAAACGGTTGTATTCCAAATGGTGGATAGCTAGATAGATGGTAGGAGTTTTCTTTAGAGCGAGATCAGGGCCTTATACGGCCCTGTTCATTTTGCTGAGGAAGTCTTTAGCTTGTTAAGGCTTTAGCATAACGCTCAATACGATCAAATGCTGGCTTGAGTACATTAATTGGCTGAGCAAGGGAAACTCGCACATAGTTTGTGGTGCTTTGACCAAATCCGATGCCGGGCAGCACTGATACTTTTTCTTTCTTTAATAAGTCCTCGGCAAAGCGCAAGCCGTTTTCGGCTAGGTCGTCGACCCTGATCATAACAAACATGCCTGCTTTAGGAGTTTGGCAAGAAATTCCAGGAATGCTGTTTACGCGCTCGCAAACATAGTTACGCCGTTGGCGATATTCTTCACGCACACCTTGGATATACTCCTCATCATTGCTCAAGGCAAAGGCGGCTGCGTCTTGCACAAACTGGCAGCATCCAAAAATCGTAGATGAAGTGAAGTCCAGCAATCGCTGAGAAAACTCTGTGCTGGCCACAGTCCAACCTAGGCGCCAGCCAGTCATAGCATGAGATTTGGATAAACCATCGATAATAACAACGTTTTCCAAGCTCGCCGCAGCTTTGCGCAGTGAGGTGTGGGTTTCATCGAAGGTGATCATCGAGTAAACCTCATCACAAACCAGCCATAAATTATTCTCTAAACAAAATTCGGCAAGTTCACGAAGTTGGCTCTCGCTGATCATATTGCCCGCTGGGTTACCGGGTGTATTAACAAATACCACTCGGGTCTTTTCGGTTACTGCGGCTTTTACACGCTCTATATCAAGCTCAAAGTGGTTTTCTACATCCAGCTCTACAGGTACCACATTGACATTCAATGCTTTGAAAATCCCTTCATAGCCAACATACATAGGTTCGGCCACAATAATATCTTCGCCGTCATTTAATAGGCAGGCCATAACGGAATAAATAGCGTTTGTCGCACCTGGGAAAATGACTACATTGCTAGGGTCGCAATGTTTGCCAGAGGCTTTGATTTCAATATCGGAAATAATTTGACGCAAATGCTTCTCGCCCATTCCCGGCGCATAATGGGTGCGGCCTTTTTCTAAGCTATCAATGGTCGCTCGAATCGTTGATGGGAGGGTGGCGAGGTCAGGGTCGCCGACCGATAGCAAATAAACATCTTCGCCATTAGCGAATTGTTCGCAAGCTTGATCGTGTACGGCCCAAACACCGGAGGATTCTTCGATCAAGCGCTGTGATAGTTGGCTGATACGGGCATTGAAAGTCATAATGATGGGCTCTTAATTCGTTATGATTGAGGTAAAAAATCGGCTTCGCGAACTTCAATAACTGTGGGCATATTGTGCTCACCGTGTTCACGCAGTAGTTCAATAAGTTGAGTGGGGTTTTCAGCTCGAGCGGCACGACAGCCATAAGCGGAAGCAATCGCTAAAAAGTCTGGCGTGTGAATGTCACAGGCGATGGGCTGCATGCCGGCCGTTTCAAAATTTTGCGCAATCATTTCATAGCGCTGGTTATTCCACACTACCACTGCGACGGGCAGCTGTGCTTCAACGGCTGTTGATAATTCATTGATGGTAAATTGCAAACCGCCATCACCGATTAAGCTAATCACTGGCAACTCTGGCTTTGCGAGTTTTGCACCGAAAGCGGCCGGTAATGCGTAGCCAAGCGTACCGTAACCTGTTGCGGCTGAAGCAAAGCGGCGAGTGCTGCGTGCTTGCAATTGTGCCGCTGCAAAATAGGCGGGTTGAGTAGAGTCGCCCAAAATGGCCGCTTCGGGTAGCGCTTCGTATAGAGCATCCAAAAAGATTTGGTAATTTTCATCAACGCTTGGGGCGAGTTTTTCGCGCACAGCTTTGCTGCGCTGCGCACCAGCGCGTGCGGTAAAATCTAATTCGGGCAGAAGTGCGGTAATGGCCGCACTGCTATCGGCTTGAATTGCAATATCAGGGCGAGCGTTACGACACAGCTGCGTGGCATCAATATCGATGCGGATCAGCTTGCCACCAAGTGCAAAGCCCCCGTCAAAGAAAAAGTCGTAATCCGTTTCGCTAAATTCAGTACCAACTCCGAGGATCACATCTGCTTCTAAATAAAGATCGCGTACAGCCTGGTAGCTTGGACTGCTATTTATCAATAGCGGATGCTCGGGTGGCAGAATACCTTTGGCGTTATGGGTCAAGGTGGTAGGAGCATCCAGTTTTTCAGCGAGGGCCAAGGCGAGCTCTGCGGCATCTGCGGCACCGCCACCCAGTGCTAGTACCGGTTTTTCCGCGCGGTTTAGCAACTCAGCCGCCGCTTTAATGCTTGCTTCATTAGCCGCTGGTCGGCTTGGTAATGGCCAGGTTTCCACCTCTACATGACTGGCATCTGCGGTGATCACATCCAATGGCATCGAAAGTTGCACGGGGCCTGGGCGTTGGCTATGAAAAATAGTGAAGGCGCGAGCAGGGATCATAGGCAGCTCGTCCACTCTTGATACGG
>JAOXRT010000043.1 GCA_025800365.1 Cellvibrionaceae bacterium
GTTGACAAAATATTGCAGACTACGACTTCCCCGTGACGTTCTGACCACAGCGCAGGCTTCGCATATATGTATTTTGCAAGCCAATTGTCGCTGAGCGACGATGCCTTTCCTTATTTCGGAAACAATTCTCTTTTGGTTAAAACTATTACGTATTTATCAAAAAGATAGCTTATTCATTTAAAACATTGCGTAGACACATAGCCTTGCACTGGAATATAACTACCTAAAGCCGCATGTCATAAAACTCGATAAGCAAATCCATGTAGTAGATTACGGCTTTCAGCTTATTATGCGAGCTTAAAGGACTGTCAGAGCCGATCTGTGAGTCTGATTTGGAGTTGGAGTAAGTATTATTTGGGAATCCAATTGCCCTGCAGCACTATTGGCTGGGCTTCTCAATTTGGCTGAAGTTACTCCTGTTTGGTTGACATCTACGCAGTTATTTACTGAAGGTTTTAGATAGATCGAGATAGGGGTCGCCGAATGTATCTGTAACATAAAAGTAGCACGCACTGCTTGGAAACAAAAGGTGTCCTTCTCTTTAACTCCCTTGCATCACATCAGTGAGTGGTGCGCTTGAGTACCAACATAGCTGCAGATATTTCGTCCGGTATCGCCAATGCCCATATGCTCATACGGTGCCTTTACCGTGTCTTTCGACCTACCTACCGTGTACCTACCGTGTCTGTCAAATGATTATTAAAGTCACTCGCCTACAACGTCAATTGGGATG
>JAOXRT010000074.1 GCA_025800365.1 Cellvibrionaceae bacterium
GCCATTAAAGCGCGACTCCTATGTAGCCAGCCAGAGAGCTTACTTTATACGCTGGCATTACCTGAGCTGTGGCGCTTAGTTCGCTTGAGCTGATATTTGCCTCCGTAGCAAAGGATGGCGTATTAAACGCTTCCGGCGCGCCAATGATTTGATCGGCGCAGATCATACTAACCAAGAGCAAGAACCAAGGGGGCATATCTTTAATTGCAGTAAGCATAATGAACTCCAAATATCAGTCTTTAATTGGTTGTGAGCTCAGGACGCCTCAATTAGGCCTGTCGCTCAGGTTTATCGTCCTTAGACCTTAAACAAGATCGATGCCATTTATTTAAATATAATAAAATCAATTGCTTATCAGTTTTCGTTTGGGGCGATTATGCAGATTGCAAAGCGAATTTTCGAAAATGCATCGCAGAATTTATCGGCTTTATTGTGTTGTGAGATAAAAAATGCAGTACTATTTGGGCTATTGAAGAGCCCTGTGCAGTTTGAAAAGGAAAAGAATGACTCAATCGTGTGGCTTAACTAGGTCGTACCCAGTTTGCTTGGACAAGTTAGCTCATGATAAGAGTTCAGGGTCAGATTTCTTTATGTGTGGGGGGAGTCATTTTGCGTTGGCCAGGTAGAGTGAGAGCCTGTGGA
>JAOXRT010000082.1 GCA_025800365.1 Cellvibrionaceae bacterium
TCTGCTGAATCAGTTGAATACGCTCGGCAGAGGCTTTATCACTAGTGACGGTTGCGGTGGCCTGGGTAGCAAAAAAAGCGGTCAGACTAGCTGTAATAGCAACCGTAATAGCCACAACCGGCGCGGCAATAGCGAGTATGCGAGGGGTAGGTAGCATGGTGTTGTCCTTAACAAAAAAATCCTTAATTGTCGTATTCTAGAGTGTTGCAAAGCAATAGGAAACATCGAGTAAAGGTGGGTATCTAAGTGTTGAGGATTTACCTGTAAAAGGCTGATTGAGCAGGGATAAATGCTTTTTCGAGCAAGGAATGCTGTGCATTCCGTCCAGCCACGAGCAAGGCGGGTTTACCCGCCGTTCCAGCTACTGAAATTCATCGGCAGCCGGGACAGAAAACTGCAGATACGCGTATGGCTGCACTGCCTTTTCAGCCGCACAACCAGCCGCATATTAAGTATGGGCGGGTACGCCAGCAGGTGATGATCGCCTGGAATAATGATCTTCCAGACGACCAAAGATATGCCTAAATCAAATTAATATACAGGGGTTGGTGATTGCACGGCGCAGCGAAATCCTGTTCCTGAAGAGTATTCGACAGAAAGTCGGGGGGGGGTTGGCGCTCGGTTAGTCATAACCGTCGGGCTCCAGCTAGTGTTACCTCCTCGCACAATTCTAAAATGCCCAGGATTTTTATTGGTGAGCTTCACTATCGGGGGCTTTTCTGGGCCTTGGGGATCGTATTCGGGGCTATGTTGATAATATTTATCGTCAAACCAGTCATTAACCCACTCGGTAACATTGCTTTGTAAATGGTGAAAGCCTAATGGACTAGGTGGGAAGCTATCTACGGGAAATACCTTTTTGGTAGGTGTATTAACATCACGTACGATTGTGCCATCATTGGTGGCATAAAAAATCTTCTGCCCACGGTTGCGCGCGGCAAACTCCCACTGAGCTTCGGTCGGAAGGTCGAAAGCATAGCCGGTGAGGCTCCCTAGCCATAAACACTGATCCTTAGCTTCCTGCCAGCTACCTGTACCGGCAGCAATTTTAGGATTAAGCGTCCAGTGGTTCGGCTTTTTCTTACGCATTTTGGGGTATGGTAGAGGCAGGTCATACGCCAGATGATAACGCTCTTTCTCATACAGCGAGGTCTCATACTTCGAAAGGGAGTAGCTGGTTAACGTGACCTTGTGCGCGGGTTTGTCATCTTGATAGAAGGTCGCATAGCACTCAGTTCCCTCTTCCCAGGTCGGCGCATAGCGATCACTTTTACACTTCATGCCAAAATCCCCCATCATAAAGCTGCCGCCTTCGACAAAGATCTGGTTCTCAATCGCTTTAATCGCAATTTCAAGAATCTGTTGTTTCAGTTCTGAAGATGCATCCGGATGCAGGCTGTCGATATTCTGCTGGATCAGTTGAATACGCTCGGCAGAG
>JAOXRT010000087.1 GCA_025800365.1 Cellvibrionaceae bacterium
TTGGAGAGCTTTGGGGAAGACCCCCGACGCATAGAAAAAGCAGGAGAAGCCACCGAGGGCGTATCTATAGACTTTGGCAGTAAGTACAAACAATCAATAGTCAGCATCAAGCGCAAATACGCTGCTTTGAACGTGCCTTACCACGGCAAAGACAATGACGACTATACTGGCGGCACCAGCTTCTGCTGCGGCGACCAAGCCTCCGCCAAAAACGCAGAAGCCCAAGGCGGAAAACTCTTTGAAAACGAAGATCCGGAATTGCTACAATATTATTACCATACCGATCATTTGGGCAGTTCCTCATTTATCACTAATTTAGAAGGCGAAGTCGTACAACATCTGGAATACGTTCCTTTCGGAGAGGTGTTCATAGAATCCAAAAATGCCAGATGGAACACCCCCTATAAATTCAACGCCAAGGAATTGGATGAGGAAACTGGGCTGTACTACTATGGGGCGAGGTATTATAATCCGAGGATAAGCCAATGGCTTTCCATAGACCCACTCTGGGAAGAAGTAGGCGCACACCGCCCTCCTTATGAGTACACCTATTCCAATCCGATTATGTTTACCGATCCTACGGGGATGGGACCGGAGGGAGTAAAGACCGATATATATCATCTCTATAAAAATTTGGATGGCACCTATCATCGGGTAAAAGTGATGCATATCAATGACGGTAAAGATGATGTGATAAATATCGTTATGGATGGTGTCTCGTCTGCCAATAATAGGATGTAC
>JAOXRT010000110.1 GCA_025800365.1 Cellvibrionaceae bacterium
CCTTGAGGGCTTGATTTTTGAACTGATTGTGTATCTTGAGGATACGTTTGAACTGTATGCCCTTGAGGGGCTAATTGATCTTGATGTCTTGAAAGGCCTTGAGGGCCATTATTAAATAATTGATGCAAGGCTGTCTGTATCTCCTCATTTGTGGCATCTTTTGCCACTCTCAACTTTTGTACATAGCTAGCATTAGCATCAGAAACCGAAGACTTCCTTACCAAAGCGTCAGAGATCAGTTGGCGGCTAAGCGAGTCCGCAGGGTTCTTTTTCCCCGGTATGTGTCGAATATCGACATCATACCCTTGAAGGACCGCTAGCCAACGCCAAACCCGACTGTTTACAGACGTTTGGTTAGGGAGGTGCCTTAGAGGAGCGTGATCAGTTTGAATAACTATGGGGTGTGGGCCTTGGAAGTAATGCTTCCACTGACCAATAGCCCACACGATGCCCAGTAACTCCCGCTCATACGCTGAATAGCGTATTTCCGTGGGATTCAGTTTACGGCTAGAGAATGCAATAGGTTGCAGGCCTGACCCGAAATCTTGTTCGAGTATTGCCCCTATAGCTACGTCACTGGCGTCTGTTGTGATAATGAACTGACGTTCAAAATCAGGCAGACGCAGTATAGGAGCCGTAGCTATTGCAACCTTCAAAGCCATAAAACTGTGTTCTTGAGCATCTCCCCAGCTCCATGCAACTTTATCCCTTGTTAAGTCCGTCATCGGTTTTGCTAGCTGACTGAAACCTTTTATAAATTTTCGATAATAAGAAGCTAACCCCAAAAATGATCTGACATCATGCACTGACTGCGGCCGAGGCCAATCCAAAATGGCTCTCACCTTTTCAGGTGAGGTGCGAATCCCATCGCGGCCGACCTCGAACCCGAGGTAGTCCACTTTATCTTTTAAGAATTCACACTTATGGAGGCGCCCATAAAGCCTGGCCCGACGCAGCTTGTCAAGTGCATGCTGCAAATGTCCCCAATGCTCCTCCATTGAATGACTATATATCAGAA
>JAOXRT010000114.1 GCA_025800365.1 Cellvibrionaceae bacterium
TGCTGGTCTTCCCGCTCAGCGAGCTGCCAGAACTAGCCCGTGGTAAAGGCAATAAAATTATGAACATCCCTTCGGCGCGCGTACAAGCCCGCGAAGAGTTTGTAATTTCAGTGCAGGTTATCAGCAAAGGCCAGCAACTAAAAATCTATTCCGGCAAGCGCCATCTAGGCATGAAAGTCGCTGATCTAGAGCACTACAAGGGCGAGCGCGGCCGTCGTGGTAATTAATTGCCAAGAGGTTTCCAGAAGGTGGATTCCGTTGAGGTGATTGAGTAAGGCTTTAATTAAGCAAAACAAAAAAGGCGAGCATTGCTCGCCTTTTTTGTTTTTGATTTTGTTTTTGTAATTTGGCTTTACAAAGGCCTTAAAAATAGCAGACGTTTGAGCCGTTATTAGAAAGCTGTTCCAATAAAAGATCATCCGCCTGAATAAACTCTGCACTGGCAAGAGGGGCTTCATTCGAAGAAGCGCCTTGAGCATACTCTGCCTGATCACCCAGCCCTTCTATTTCATGGCTATCGTCAGATAAAAGATCGGATTCACTGATGCCGCTGTCCGAGTCCAGGGTGTTAAACCATACATCATCAATATCGTGTTGATTACCATCTGTATCGGCCCAGCTGGAACGTAGGCCTATATGGTTTTCGTTATTGCTTTCTGCAATGGCGGTGGCATTCAAATTGATTGAAGCTACGCCTGCTTCGGCAAGGCTAATAAGCTCACCTTGCTCACTAATACCGTTTTGGTTGTGATCTTGCCAAAGCTGCAGCTTATCGTAGCTTTCGTCTTCGGCATTAAATACACC
>JAOXRT010000119.1 GCA_025800365.1 Cellvibrionaceae bacterium
CGTGAGATTATCAAGAAACCTATGTTATCTCTTGTTCGTTTAAAAAATCGGAAGCATACCTCCTTTCCTCAGAGTTTTAGGGATTCTAAAATCTGACGCGCGGTTTGGGACTGGCACTAGTCTTGCGCGCGCAATGACCGTTTTTTCAAAGTAGGTGTCCTCCCTAAAACAATTCGTCATTTTGCGGTAGAAAACGTTTCAAAACAGCATACCACAAAATATTGTCCTTAGCAATCCCTTAGCAACAACTCTAAATCTGTAGTTAAGATTGACCCCGCTTAAAGCACTATTCACTTGTGTGGTATATGCTAAAGAGGAATATAGCGGGGGGACCCAGTCCGGCGCAGGCTATGTCCAGTCCAACGGATTGAGCAAGCTATGTGGCTCACTGTGATAGCGCTTAGCTCCGGTTTCTGCAGGATGAAGCGACTTGGAGCATTTCGGCTGCTCCCCCCCCCGGATGGGATGCATGCTAGTGCATAGCAGGGTTACCAGCAGTATTCTCTTAGGTTTTACCTAATAGCCCACTGGTACCCATTTATTCCGGGTAGAGAGAGGCAAAGTGGTGTGATGTTTTTTGCCTTAGTAAACAACACGATGTATGCAGAACCCGGGACTTAAACCACCGACCCTCTGATCGAAAGCCGGAGTACAAACCACTACATCACCGCGCCTACAAACGACCACGCTGCAGCTATAGAGGAAAGTCAGGATTTGTGAATATCGGTTATTACCAAGCTTGTTCTGTCAAGATTTCGACTTGGTCCATAAACACACCAAAAAAAATATATTCCGCCATCAGTTGACCGAACAAGC
>JAOXRT010000121.1 GCA_025800365.1 Cellvibrionaceae bacterium
CGGATGAACCGGAACCTCATTACTTTTGGCCCGCGAAGAACTGCGTTGCCTTCATCGGATAATTGATCCCCCGGATCAATTCCTGATCCTATTCAGTTTAAGATTTCCCTCTCCTCCTTCAAGATACGGTTCTCCCGTCGTAGTCGTTCGTTCTCACCGGCAAGATCGAGATCTTGGTCGGGCACCAACTCAGTGTCACGATGCGCCGTCACCTACTTGTTCAGCGTGGATAGCCCCACGCCCAAATCCGAGGCGACCTGCTTTCGTGTCAGCCCGCTGGTCAGCGCAATCCCCACAGCATCAGCGCGGAACTCGTCAATCCGTTTCAGTCCCAGAGTTCGTCTCCTTTGCTGTAATAAATGCAATCAAAGGAGCGGCATCAAACCGCGACACGTCCATCTGAATACTCCCTCAAACCATAGATTTCAGTAATTTCGGTACGTGTCTCTAAGCATGGGGAATGCTGTCAGTTTGCGCTAAAATATTGTTTTAATTGTATTTTATTTTGCGTTTTAGACGATGGCTTGTTGCGGCACGTCCGATAGGATTGTCCATTTCGGGCAGTACATTCGTCATGAACGACAAGCCGCACAACCCGCAACGCTCTGGACTAATTGGATAATTCGACACCCGCTCCGACAAGCCTCAAGGCGCGGCCAGCCCAGACCGGCCACAAGCCCGCCGAGGCCATCATTTGACGATTTGGATAATGGCCTAAAATTGGCGGTTTCTGTGCTGTGGGTATCGGGAGCCGACACTATTATATACATATACCCCAAACGTCGGAGATTGGCGGAGAGGTTGCCGCAGCCCCATTCCAGAGATTGAAACCAGCCATCCCCAGCCCGATGCGGTATCCCCAGTCTGAGGGCATCACCAGCCCATTGCAGAATTGCAAACCGCCTATCAGCCGTGCCCAGCCTCGATCACGGGAGGTGCCAACGAGGCAAAAGAGTGCGATTTTTTATGATTTAGCCAAAAATGAGCCGATAAACTTCAATATTTATCAATATGTTAAGCCTATTTTATTTGCTCTCAGCAGCATTGGCGTGCGAATTGAAACCATAAGCGTGCGAAGCTTCGACAAGCTCAGGCTATGAAAAAGCCCGCATAACGCGGACTTTTCTATGTTCGAATTTTAGTCGTCGGTAACCTACCCGGTTGCCCGTTCGAGCTTGGCTCGCGACACAAGAAGATTTTCAGGATTTATACACTCACGAAAACCATCCATGACGAAAGGGGAAATGCCTGATTCAACCGCATACTGAGATTGGTAAGCGGCCTGAAAGTGGCCAATTTTCAATGTCGTATCACCGACCTAGTTGCGTTGACCAACGCTACAATGAACAGTTCAATGACCGATCCCCAACGACAAACCCCCTTCGGCCTGCTTCAATATGCTCATGACCTGAGCGTCGCTGTACTTTGATTTATTTATCAGAATCTTCTCTTTCATCATTCGAGAAAATTCTATTTGCGCACACCCTTAATTTTCGGGGGGATTGCCGGACAAACAACGTTCTCAGTCAAAACAGGCCCCTCCCCAAAAATTTTAAAGTAAAATAGGCCTTACGTTGGCATGCGCTAAAAATCTCCATTCTGGCTCTCGTTAGAAATTCACCTGATACCCGATCGACGCCATTGCCGTCGGCTTGCTTGTGTAGGCCGATTGTTTGACGCCGACTGA
>JAOXRT010000148.1 GCA_025800365.1 Cellvibrionaceae bacterium
GGGAATCTTGAGTGAGCTTTTGGATTTGGGCGAGGTAGGTAGACTGGATTTCTTGGCTTGATTTTGTAAGGATTTTGGCACTTTCTGTGAAGGATTTTTGGATGGCGAGTTTTATGGTTTCTGTGTTGTAGGAGCCGTGGAGGTTTTGGAGTAGGAGTTGGCCTTGTTCGGAGTTTTGGTCCACGTTGCGGAGGATTTCGGGTAGCCGTTTTTTTTGCCTGCATTTTGTGGCCAAGAAAACCTAAGCCGAATAGATCTAATGTCTTGTTAAATAGCTAGGGGTCAGACCCCTTACTAAACAAGAAAGCCTATGTTGATCAAATCGTTTGTTTTCTAGACTGGGATCTGACCCCGTAGTTTGCCTCGACGTCATCAGCAAGGGTTTTTATTAAAGCGAAATGTTATTTCTTTAGCGCTGCCATCTTCAGTTTCATGTGGACTCATTGTTGAGTAAAAACCTTTGTCAGCACCTAGGCCACCCAGTGCATTATATAGATGACAATAAGCAGCACGCATATCGGCTAGGTCGACCTCTTGTTTGAGTTTATCTTGGGCTTGAGTGGGCTGCATCTTTAGGTAGGCTGAGCAGTTGCTGTTGAAATTTGTAGTTTTACCATTGTTATTTGGGTAGGTGATCTCGAGCTTGATATCATCGGCAACTTCTTCAAAAGCAAGGCAATACCCAAGAATGGATTTTTTAACTTCCTTATCTAGAGCTAAGCTGTCTGCGTGGATATTATCTATGCTAGCGGATACGAGCAAGAAAAAGGCTAAGTGAGCTAATGGTTTATTTATTTCTTCCCTTAAGTGAAAATAATTTGGGAAGATAATAATGAAAAGGATCAAAACATAATATGGCTCAAAGGTAGGGATCTTTAGCTTCGGGATGATAAGAGGGGTCAGACCCCATCTTAAAAAAGAACCCCTAAACTGAATAAATTGGTTTACTTATTTGAGGCGGGGTCTGACCCCGGTGCATATTGATGCTTTATCTCGTTGAGTAATTTTATTTCGCATTTTCCAGCGAATACGTTCGTTAGCTCGCGATAAATTTAACTAAGATGCATCAAGCCTACAACGACCACATATTTACTTTTTTTGTCCGGCCTATTGCGCTATAAATATTCTCAGCCATGGATTTATCTCTTAGCTTATGAAAAGCAATGATTTTTTCCCAATTTGTCGAGAGTTCTATTAAGTCCTTTTCAGCCCTAATGACGCTGCCCATGCGATTAAAAATAGCATTGTAGTTTTTTTGAACGACGCTCAAGCAATGACCAGTGTTCATTTGTTGAAGAGTAGAATGATCCTGACAAGAGTTCTTGTCGGGAAAGGTGCTTAGAATGCCTTCGAACTCTTCATGTAAACGCAGTTGTTTGTTATCGAACCGGCTTTGAACGGTTGAAAATCCTGCGTTTAAGGTGTTGTTGTAATTAATGGCCATCATTCTTTCATTTCTATCTTTCATAGAAATATTAATAACAGGAATATTGAGTTCTTGTTGAAGCCTAAAGTAAGTTTTGGCTTCTAAGGGCTTTAGTCCTGGTTTCACTCGATCGTTATTATCAAACATAGAGTCATCCCCCTCAGTTAAGATGACATCTGGACTGATTGCTTTGATGGCTTGATATAGACTTTCTTCTGAATAATGTTCCGAAGCCTTGTGAACTGAGCCAATGAGTACAATTTCTAAAGCAAATGCTTGGAACGAAAAGAATAGGAGGGCGAGCGTGACTAATGTTTTCATTACAATCCTTGTAAAGAGCTTCGTTGGAAGGGTAAGGGGTCAGACCCCACATTAAATAAGAAAGTCTAAGTTGAATAGATTAGTTATTTGTTTGGGACGGGGTCTGACCCCGTAGTTTTGCCTCTGTCATTGAAGCGGGCTTTTAAAGCCGCACTTCAACACCTTGGTCTCGCATATATTGTTTGGCTTCAGGCACGCTGTATTCACCGAAGTGGAAAATACTGGCGGCGAGTACGGCATCGGCTTTACCGAGTTTTACGCCGTCTACTAAGTGTTGCAAATTACCTACGCCGCCCGATGCGATTACCGGTACGTGAACAGCTTCGCTGATGGCGGAGGTGACATCAAGGTCGAAACCGTTTTTCATTCCGTCTTGATCCATACTGGTTAATAGAATTTCACCAGCACCAAAGGCGGTCATTTTCTTGGCCCATTCAACAGCATCAATGCCAGTAGGCTTGCGGCCGCCATGAGTGAAAATTTCCCAGCGCTTAGGCTCGCCCTCAGCGCTAACACATTTCGCATCAATGGCTACAACAATGCACTGAGAGCCAAAACGGTCGGCGGCTTCTTTTACGAAGTCGGGATTAAAAATGGCCGCTGAATTAATGCTAACTTTATCGGCACCGGCGTTAAGCATAGTGCGAATATCATCGACAGTGCGAATACCACCACCTACAGTAAGCGGAATAAATACTTCGCTGGCAATCTTCTCTACCGTATGTACAGTAGTATCGCGGCCCTCATGGGTGGCGGTAATATCGAGAAACGTGATCTCATCAGCGCCCTGCTCATTATAGCGCTTGGACACTTCTACTGGATCGCCAGCATCACGAATGTCCACAAACTGCACGCCTTTTACCACGCGACCGTTTTCTACATCTAGGCAGGGAATAATGCGTTTAGCTAATGCCATGGGAAACCTTCTAAATAAATACCAGCTTATTGATCGCAGTAGTTTTGTGCTTCAGCCATATCCAAAGTACCTTCATAAATGGCACGGCCGGTAATAGCACCGCAGATACCTTTATCGGCGACGTCTTTTAATGCGCGGATATCATCCATATTGGTTACACCGCCAGAGGCAATGACGGGAATGCTAGATGCTTGTGCCATGGCTACAGTCGCTTCCACATTAACACCTTGCATCATGCCGTCACGAGCGATGTCGGTATAAACAATTGAGCTTACGCCATCTTGCTCAAAACGCTTAGCCAGTTCAGTAGCCTTAACTTCAGAAACTTCGGCCCAGCCATCGGTGGCCACTAAGCCATCTTTTGCATCTAAGCCAACAATAATGTGGCCAGCAAATTGTTTGCACATTTCGCTAACAAACTCTGGCTCTTTTACCGCCTTAGTTCCGATGATGACGTAATTCACCCCGGCATTTAAATAATACTCAATGGTCTCAGCGCTACGAATGCCACCACCAATTTGAATCGGTAGCTCTGGGTGCGCTTTGGCAATCGCGGTAACAACATCACCATTAATCGGCTTGCCTTCAAAGGCACCATTTAAATCGACCAAGTGCAAACGACGACAGCCCTGCTCTACCCATTGAGTAGCCATGGCCGCTGGATCGTCAGAGAAAACGGTCGAGTCTTCCATCAAACCTTGGCGTAAGCGCACACAGGCGCCATCTTTTAAATCAATTGCTGGAATAATTAACATGCTATGGTTCTCGTATATTTGTTATGCGCCAGTATTCCACTGACTAAAATTTTTCAATAACTGTAAGCCATTGCTGTGGCTTTTTTCTGGGTGAAATTGCACCGCGACTAAATTATCTTTGGCCAGCACCACATCAAATTCCAAGCCATATTGGCAGCGGCCAATCACAGTGTCTTTATTTTCGCTCTTGGCGTAGTAGCTGTGCACAAAATAAAAATGGGCATTATCTTCAATGCCATGCCAAATAGGGTGATCGGCCGTCTGGCTGACGGTATTCCAGCCCATATGAGGTACCTTCAAGCGCTCACCGTTTTCAGTTAAATCCTCGCCGAAAAATTTCACTTCGCCTGGCAGCTGATTAATGGCTTCTACCCCACCATTCTCTTCACTGTGCGTCATCAAGGCCTGCATGCCCACACAAATCCCCAGCACCGGTTTGCCACTGGCAATTAACTCAGGTACTAAACGGTGAAAGTTCAAGCGCTTAATTTCTGCCATGCAGTCGCGCATCGCGCCAACGCCCGGAAAAATAATTCGCTCAGCATTAGCGATCACTTCGGCCTCGCTGCTGATCACAATATCGTGATTAGGGGCTACATGCTCTAAGGCACTGGCGACGGAGTGAAGATTACCCATGCCGTAATCAATAACGGCGATTGTTGCTTTGCTCATGGTTTAATTTTCAATACTTTTTGTTCGGCGCAGTGCCGGGTTTGGAGTCAGAGCTTATCGCTACGACCCTAATTAGTTCTCTTTACTGGCTTACAGCGATGTCGAAGATAAGAGCAGGGCGCAGCAGCCAGGGGTGTCTTTCGCAGGGAAGCGAAAGGCCAAGCCTACAGGGATGTATTCACGGCGTCCCCTGGTTGCTGTGCCCTGCTCTTACCCCTGCACGTTCTATAGGCTACATCTCATCTATTCAAGGGTTAAGCTCTACAAGCTACCCTTAGTAGAAGGCATCATTCCCGCCATCCGCGGATCCGTCTCCAAAGCCATACGCAAGGCACGACCAAAAGCCTTGTACACCGTCTCAATCTGGTGATGCGCATTCGCACCGCGCAAACAATCAATATGCAAAGTCACCTGAGCATGATTCACAAAACCATGGAAGAACTCACTAAACAGCTCAGTATCAAAAGCCCCTACGCGCTTTTGCGTAAATGGCACATTCATCACCAAACCAGGGCGGCCAGAGAAATCGATAACCACACGGCTCAAAGCTTCATCCAAAGGCACATAAGCGTGGCCATAGCGGCGAATGCCTTTTTTATCGCCCACAGCCTGAGCAATAGCTTGGCCCAAAGTAATACCGATATCCTCAACCGTATGGTGATCATCAATATGGGTGTCACCATCACAAGTGATATCAAGATCGATCAGACCATGGCGGGCAATCTGATCCATCATATGTTCTAAGAAAGGAACCCCGGTATCGAACTGACCCTTGCCAGTCCCGTCGAGGTTGAGGCTTACACTAATCTTGGTTTCTAAGGTGTCGCGCTTAACGCTGGCACAACGATCGGACATCTCGCGATCCTCTTTATCTAAATTGTTCTGTGCTGCTACTTCGTTTTGCTATGGCTTTCACCGACTCAAACCCGCCCGAGCCCGCGAAAAGAGGGCGGATTATAGCCTTTCAGCCCCCGTGTACCAAGGAGGATATCTCCGAGCTTATGCTGTGAAATGGTCAAAATACGGGTTTATTGGTGGTTTACCAAACTAATTGAGTTGTTATAACATAACAGAATGAATGTCCTTGTGCGTAAAACAATTCCCCAATCGATCTGGCTGCTAGTACTTGCCAGCGTATTACTGTGGGGCCAGATTGTTAATGCTCAGCATATTCACCTAGATCATCACGCTCCCCACGAGTGTATGAGCTGCCAACAGCTCAGTGCTTCCGACGCCCTTGCTTCCACAGCTTACTGCTCCCCGGCAAGGCGCCTTAACGACATAGCACTAGTGACCAAGCTAGTGACCGCCCAGCAAGGGCAAGCTCAAAAACTCTCTATTCGAGCCCCACCAAAAAACTAAAGCTCCCCGAGCTTCTACAGCTTAAACAACCATGGCCAAGCCCAGTGCTTGCGGCCATCTAATTACCGTGCGCCACGCACCTAAACGACATTTGGAAAACCGATGAAAAAGCGCCCATTATGCTCAGCCATTGCTATGGCGAGCACTTTAGTGATTGCAAGTGCTAACTTACATGCAGATGCAGCAAAATCAGGCAAACAACATGAGGAGCACAAGAGCACCATTGAAGAAGTGATCGTCAGTGCTTCACCGCTGGATAAAAGCCATTCTGACAATACTCGTCCGGCGGCTATTCTCAGTGGTGACGAATTGCGTCGGCAGGCGGCATCAACCTTGGGTGAAACCTTAAAAGGCCAGCTAGGCGTAGCAAGCGCATCATTTGGTCCAGGTGTCGGTACGCCAGTGATTCGTGGTCAGCAAGGTAATCGCGTAAAAGTAATGCAGGACAATCTAGATACACTAGATGCTGCAAATGCCTCTTCAGACCACGCCAATGCTGTAGAAGCACTCTTAGCAGAACGCATTGAGGTACTGCGTGGCCCACAAACTTTGCGCTATGGCAGCGGCGCGATTGGTGGTGTGATTAACATCATCGATAACCGAATTCCGTCGACAGTGCCCAATGAAATCAATGGCACCATCGAAACCCGTTACAGCAGCGTTAACGAAGAAAACGCCACAGTATTTAAACTGGAAGGTGGCTCTGGCAACCTGGCTTGGCACCTAGATGGCTTGTACCGCAGTAGCGATGATGTGGAAATTCCAGGTTTTGCTGATATCCATGGTGATGAGCACCCAGAAGATACAACTAATGGCTTTATCGAAAACAGCGACAGCGAAAGTAAAAACCTTACCGCTGGCCTAAGTTGGGTTGGTGACGATGGCAGCTTTATCGGCTTTAGCGTAAGCCGCTTGGATAATGAATATGGCATACCTGCCGGTGCTCATGCCCATGAAGAAGAGGAAGATCATCATGATGAAGATGAGCATGATCACGAAGAAGATCATGACGAGGATCATGAGGACGAGCATGAAGATGAACATGAAGAAGATGAGCACGGTCATGGCGAAGCTCCAGTACGTATCGACATGGAGCAAACTCGTTACGACATCAAAGGTCAGTTCCTAACACCTATCGATGGGGTTGAGAAAATGACCCTACGCTTAGGTTATGTGGATTATCAGCATAAAGAGCTTGAGGGCGTTGAAGTAGGCACCGTATTCGATAGTGAGGCCTTTGAAGGTCGTATCGAATTGGTACACGATCGCTACATGGATGGTAAGGCGCGTGGTGCTTTCGGCTTGCAGTTCTTAGATAAAGACTTCCAGGCGGTGGGCGCCGAAGCCTTTATCCCAGGCAGTGACACGCAAAGTGTGGGTGTCTTCTTGGTTGAAGAGTGGGATTTGGATAGCTGGTTGATCGAAGCGGGTGCGCGCCTAGAGCGCACTGAAGTAGACGCCCAAGGTCACAGCAGTGTCGACTTCAATACCCACAGCTTAAGTTTGGCAGGTCAGTACCGTTTTAGTGATCAGCAACAGCTGAACATTGTACTGAGCCGTGCCCAGCGGGCTCCTTCTGTCGAAGAGCTTTTCTCAGATGGCGTGCACGTAGCGACTCAAAGTTACGAGCTCGGTGATGCCAATCTTGATGAAGAGACCAGCCAGAATATTGAATTGGGCTACAAATACCATGTGCCTATGGGCAGCGACTATGTAGAAATTGATCTAGGTGTTTTCTACAACGACATTAGCGATTTCATCTACCGTGATAACACCGGTGATATTCGTGAAGAGCAGCCTTTGTACCAATACCGTCAGCAAGGTGCAGAGTTTTCAGGTGTAGAGGCCAAGGTAACCTTGCCGGTATACCGTAACAACGGGAATAGCTGGGATATTCAATTATTCGCCGATAGTGTTCGCGCAGAACTTGATTCTGGTGA
Organism: Cellvibrionaceae bacterium; assembly: GCA_025800365.1. Lineage (GTDB taxonomy): Bacteria > Pseudomonadota > Gammaproteobacteria > Pseudomonadales > Cellvibrionaceae > Pseudoteredinibacter. The sequence goes on from JAOXRT010000148.1 coordinate 7,393, forward strand.
AGACGTGCCGCGCATCACCCCGCGCCGTCTAGGTGTGCAATTTGATTACCATGGTGCTATTGCCGGTAACGCTTTTGATGCCAAGTTGCGTTACACCCATGTGGCAGAGCAGGATAAGCCAGGTCGAAACGAAGAAGCGACTGATAGCTACAAACGTTTGGATGCCAGCATGAATTACCGTGTAGAAAGCGGTATGGGCGAATGGACGGTGTTCCTGCGTGGCGATAACTTGCTTGACGAAGAAATTCGTAACGCCAGTTCCTTCCTGCGTGAAATCGCACCGGAGCCAGGCCGTGGTGTAACCATTGGCGCGCGCTACGCATTCTAATCAATTCCGATGTGCCTGCTAGAGCCCGCCCTAATTTAGGTGCGGGCTTTTTTTATCTGGTTTATCTTTTCGCTATCCTGCGACACCCCTGGTAAATCACCTTTCTAAATGTGAATTCTTTGTGAATTTTCGACACTCAAAAAGCTAGCTGAGATTCTGAAACTTGCCTATGGCTTATGGAATTAACGCTAAATGCCCTGTTTAAAGGGCTAAGCTGAAGCAAAATGGCGTTGAAAAATTCATCTTGTCGAAGTTTTGTAAAGTTAGCAATATCAGCTAATGTAGGCTCACTTTTTTGTATCGAGCGATTCCTCTAAACTCGCTGCCTATTCCAATACTCAAAACAACAGTGAGCAGCTTAGATGCGCAAAAGAGTTCTTTCTATCGCCATTGTGGCGGTTTTTGCCGTAGCCATTATTCTTGTCAGCATTAACCCGCCTTCCGCTAAACGCCGCAGTGGCAAACCGCCTGCGGATATAGCGGTTGATACGCAGTTGATCCAAGCGGCTCCATATACCATCAAATTGGACAGCTATGGATTGATTCGCCCACGAACCCAGAGCCAACTGCTGCCGCAAGTTTCGGCTCGAGTAAGCTGGGTGAGTCCACAATTCCGTGCCGGTGGCTTTTTTGAACAAGGTGAAGAGCTACTGCGTCTAGATGATAGAGACTATCAGCTTGCCTTGATACAGGCTCAAGCAAATTTAGCGTCAGCGCAGCAATTGCTAAATGAAGAGCAGGCCAGAGTAAAGCAGGCAAAAGCAGATTGGCGTCGTTCCGGTAAAAAAGGTGCAGCTCCTGATATTGTGATTCGTAAACCCCAGCTGATGGCAGCCGAAGCCAACTTGAAATCTGCACAGGCCAGTTTGGATCAGGCCAAGCTGAATGTTGAGCGCACCCATATTAGAGCGCCGTTCGCCGGGCGAGTATTATCCAAGTCGGTAGATTTAGGCCAGTTTGTGAATAGCGGAACCACCCTCGCAACAATATACGGTGTTGATACTATTGAGGTGAGGCTGCCATTAAAAAGTCGTGATCTAGCTTTTGTGGACCTACCAGAACGTTACCGATTTAATCAGAGCCCCCAGGAAAAACCCGTGGTCGAATTTATCTCAACGTTAATTCGCCCCGAGCATTGGTTCGGGCAGGTGATTGAAACCGAGGGCGCAATTGATTCTGGCAGCCGCCAGTTGTATGTCATTGCCGAGATTAAAGACCCCTATGGAGCAGCTGCCATCAGTGATGGCGATCGAGCAAAAGCACCTTTAAAAATTGGGCAATATGTACAGGCAAAAATAACAGGGCGAACGCTTGCTGATGCAATAGTGATTCCCAATCGAGTCATTTACCAAGGCAGTTATGTTTATGTAGAGATCGATGGAAAACTGCAGCGCCGTGACATACACATTGCTTGGCAGAATGAAACAGAAGCGCTTATTAGTGAAGGCTTACAGTCTGGCGACAAACTTATCATGACCAGCTTAGGGCAATTGCCATCTGGAACCGCGGTAAGATCGGTGAAGGATAAAGCTGGGTCGAAAAAACAAAATGCAATACGTCGAGCGCCCAATGGCGCTGCTAAGGCAGAGCGCAAAGCCAAAAGCCGAGGTGAGTCATGATTGCTTGGTTTACCAAAAACCACGTTGCCGCCAACCTTTTAATGGTCATTATTGTTATTGCCGGCGTGGTTTCCTTAAAGACTCAAATACCCTTGGAGATCTTTCCGAGTGTAGAACCCAATATGATCAATGTGTCGGTCAGTTTGCGAGGTTCAAGCCCAGAAGATGCTGAACAAGGCTTAGCGATGCGGATTGAAAACGCCGTGGCCGATCTAGAGGGCATTAAAGAACTGAGCAGCCGATCGGTAGAGGGCGGTAGCACTGTTAGCATTGAAGTTGAGGACGATTACGATCCGCGCGAGTTGCTGGCGGATGTGAAAGCACGAGTCGATGAAATCAATACCTTTCCAGTTGAAGCAGAGCAGCCGATTGTGGCGCTAGCGATTCGTAAGCGAGAAGTTATCACCGTCGCCGTTTCAGGTAAGTTGAGCGAACAAGAGCTGCGTCGTTACGCTGAAAAGGTTCGCGATGATTTATTACAGATTCCCGGCATCACTCAGCTAGAGCTGGTGGGTGTGCGTAATTATGAAATGACCTTAGAGGTCAGCAAAAATACGCTAAGAGAGTTTGACCTTACCTTAAATGATATTGCCGGAAAGGTTGGCGATGACTCATTAGATCTATCGGCGGGCAATGTAAAAACAGATGCTGGTGAGATTCTAGTGCGATCAAAAGGGCAAGCTTATGTTCGTGACGAGTTTGAAGGCATTCCAGTAAAAACCAACAGTGATGGCAGTGTTATCCCATTAGGCAGTGTAGCCAGTGTTCGTGATGGCTTCGAAGAAACGCCATTACGCAGCCGTTTTAACGGCGAGCTGGCGGTTATGATTGAGGTCTATCGTGTTGGTGATCAAAGCGCTATTGAAGTCGCCGAGAAAGTACGTGATTACATAGCAGCCCAGCAAGATCGATTACCACATGGTTTAGCACTAAGTTACTGGGACGACGATTCAGAAATCGTAAAAGGCCGCTTAAGTACTTTGCTAAGTAATGCCATGCAGGGCGGCATACTGGTATTGGCATTGCTAAGTTTATTCTTGCGCCCCTCAATTGCTTTTTGGGTTTTCCTGGGAATTCCTGTGAGCTTTATGGGTGCTTTTATATTGATGCCATTCTTTGGCGTCACCCTAAATGTAATGTCTTTATTCGGTTTTATCTTGGTGCTGGGTATTGTCGTCGACGATGCGATCGTGACAGGAGAAAATGTATATAGTCATCTTGAGCGAAGCGATAGTGGTTTAGAAGCTGCTATTCAAGGCACTCGCGAGGTGGCGGTGCCGGTGACCTTTGGTATTCTAACCACGGTAGCCGCATTTATGCCGATTGCCTTTATGGAAGGCCGTCGGGGCGCTTTCTTTGCACAGATTCCGTTTATTGTTGTACCTGTTCTTATCTTTTCTTTAATAGAGTCAAAATTTGTACTGCCAGCCCACTTGAAAAATGTGCGCTTTCGAAAAGAGCCGGGTCGTATTTCCCGTTGGCAGCAAAATTTTGCCAAGGGTTTTGAACGCTTTATATTGACTTCTTATAAGCCTATGTTGGCTATTGCTCTACGCAATCGCCTGAATACTTTGCTGCTGTTCTGTGGGGTGTTTGGTTTAATTCTGGCCCTGATCATGACAGGTTGGACGCGTTTTGTATTCTTTCCGAGAATTCAAAGTGATACCGCCAGAGCATCAGTAGCAATGCCTGCCGGTACAGCATTCGAAGTTACCGATCAGGTTGTTCTGAAAATGGTGAATGCTGCGATCAGTATTCAAGACCGCTATCGTGATGAAGTTACTGGTGAAAGTGTGGTAAAGAATATTTACTCCAGCACTGGTCACAGAGGTAGCGCTGAAAATGGTAATGTGCGTTTTGAACTGGTTCCATCGCAGGAGCGGGACCCTGATTTAAGTACGGCACGTTTAGTAAGAGAGTGGCGAGCTTTGATTGGGGAAATTCCAGGAACTGAATCACTAACGTTTCGTGCGGAAATTGGCCGCAGCAGTGACCCAGTTGATGTGCGATTGAGCTCCAGTAACGTCGCCGATCTAGAGCAAATGGCTGAGCAGTTAAAGCAACGCCTAGCAACATATCCCACTGTTTTTGATATTTCGGATAACTTATCCGATGGTAAGGAAGAGTTGCGCCTAGAGCTAACTCAACAGGCGAAAACGCTCGGTATCAGCCGCAGTCAAATTATCCGCCAAGTAAGGCAAGGCTTTTTCGGAATCGAAGTACAGCGTATTCAACGTGGGCGCGACGAGGTTCGTGTTATGGTTCGCCTACCTGCTGATGAGCGACGTGCAATTAGCGATTTGCGTAATATCGATATTCAAACTCCTGCCGGTTTAGTGCCTTTAGATGAGCTTGCCCGTCTTGTGCCAGATAGAGGGGCATCGGCAATCTATCGTATTAATCAGCGTCGCACAGCGAGTGTTATCGCGGATTTTGATAAAAATAATACCAATGCCACGGTGTTATACCGAGATCTTGGCGAGTTTTTAGACGAGCTAAGTGCGCAGTACCCCGGGGCCAGTTATAGCTTGGTGGGTGAAGCTCAAGAACAAAGAGATTCTTTTTCTTCTCTTGCTATGGGCTTGGCCTTAGTTTTATTTGCTATCTATGCTTTGTTGGCGATTCCCTTTGGCTCCTACTCGCAGCCATTTATTGTAATGTCGATTATCCCCTTTGGTGCGATTGGTGCGATTGTAGGCCACTGGATCATGGGTATGGATTTAACCATTATGAGTCTATTAGGCTTGCTAGCACTCATCGGTGTTGTGGTAAACGATAGCTTGGTTTTGGTGGAGTTCTGCAATCGTCGCAGGCAGGAATTAGCAGCAACTATGTCTTCTGCCGAAGCGCTTATGGAATCGGTATTGCAAGCGGGTGCGGCACGCTTTCGCCCAGTGATGCTAACCTCTCTGACCACTTTCTTAGGATTAATGCCGTTATTATTTGAGAAGGCGGTGCAAGCTCAGTTCCTAATACCAATGGCGGTTTCTCTGGGCTTTGGGATTTTGTTTGCCACCCTGGTGACATTAGTTTTGGTGCCGGTGAATATTCTATTGCTTGAAAGCGCCAAGCTGTGGATTCGTGGTGAAGAAAAGGCTCCAGAGGGAGCCTTATAGATCGAGCTGATGTAGGCAATAAGCCGCCGCGATTAACTTTGCGAGCGGCCACCGTCAACTACTAGGGTGTGGCCAACCACATAGCTGGATTGATCTGAGCACAACCAACAGATCGCATTGGCAACCTCATTGCTGCGCGCCATGCGCTTCAAGGGAATGCGAGATTCAATTTCCTTTAAGCGATTCTCGGGACTGGGCGCGCCGTCGATCTGTTGCTGTACCCTTGGCGTTAAGGTTGCACCGGGTGCCACTGAATTGATACGAATACCTTGCTGGATGTATTCCAAGGCCAGGGATTTGGTAACACCTTCTAAACCAAATTTAGCCGCGCTAAATGCCGCTGCGCCAGGGGTCGCTGAGAGTCCGTTTACGGAAGAAACATTGACGATCTTGCCGCCGCTAGCCATTAAGCCAATCTCTCTTTGCAGGCAAAACATTTGCGACCATAAATCGGCATCAAGAGTCTCCTTAAGCTTGGCAGTTGGCACATTGCCAAACAAACCATGAGAAGCAACCGTTGGCGAGGCATTGTTCACTGCTAAGTCTAGGCGGCGGTAATTCTGCTCGATTCGCTTAAATAGAATATCGGTTGCGTGTTCGTTGTTGAGATCTGTGGCGATAAACTCGACCTTTTCCTTGAGCTCTGGGTTGTCGGCGACCGCCTTATCCCAGTTTTTCTGGCTGCGGCTACAGCATATGACGGTTGCGCCTTGCCTTGCCAATTGGGTAACTGTCGCTAAACCAATACCTTGGCTGCCACCGGTTACTAGGGCGATTTTGTCTTGAAATTGCATCTCACTCGCATTGCTCATAAATGGGTCCGATTCAAATGTTGGGCCGATTCAAGGGGTTAATACAAATATAGCTCAAGCTCGTGAATTTGCTTGAGCAAGCAAGCCGCTAAAGCCAAGGCATGGACTTTAGCGGACTATTGCAGCTTGGGATGGTATGTGTAGGCTAACTATGAAGGGGCTTAGTCGTTTTGCCACTTAATCTGAAACTCGATTTCCTCTTCATTGCCTTCGCGTTCGTGCTCAATATTGTAGATGGCGCGAACGGGCACATAGATACGCTCGCCAGCGATTTGAATCTCAAACTTGTCTCCGCTTTCTAAGGCATCGGCTAGGCGACGTAGTTTGGATACAAATTCGGCGGTTGAATAGGCTTTTTCAATATCGCGATCGCTTTTATTACTCATAGCATTACTCACTGTCTAATGAAGTTGGTTCTTCATTAGACGAGTCTTTTGAGCAAAGGGGAAGTTTTTCTAATACTGGGCGCAATATACTCAATTCTTCTAGGGCTTTGCCGTTTTGCATAATTTCACGGCTTACTATATGCCATTCGCCAGCAGACAGTTGCTCATGGAATGTGTCCATCACACATTGGCAATGTTGCCATGCTTGCAGGAGCGACTGGCTATCACGATATTCGGCCTCCATACAGCCAGCTCGAATGCCCACTTTAAAGGTGAATAGCTGCCAGCTACTTACCGGCTCGGCACTAATATGGTGGCTAAAAAGAGTGCTCATTAGAATGACGAGGCTAAGATGTAGCTTCATTGCTCTGCTCAAGGTTGAGTGATTTGGAGGGCATTAAAGCACAGATATGAATGGCAAACTACGTATTCAAAGAATGGGGGCATAAGCCCCCAGTAAAGCTTTAAGGTTTATTAATTCTCTGTTCTTTTTATTCTCTGTTCTTTGCTGAGATAAATAGCCTCACCATCGACTTCCAAATGAGCGGAGCTGTGGACGGTGATCTCACCTTGGAAATCTGGATTTAGCTCAAAAGCTTGCCTGAAACTTTTGGTTTCGTAAGGAGCGATACTCACTTCTTGAGATTTGACGCTACCCAATACAGCATGGCTTGGCATAACTTCAATGCGCAATTTACCATTGGTTTTTCCAGAGTAAGGGCCAGTAAGTTTGACTAGGTTTTGCAGCTGGCCATCGCGTAAATTATTTCTATCGACTAAGCAAACTCCGTCAAAGCCTGGCTTGTCAAAATCCTGTGATAGAGAAAAGGTTTTACCACGCCAACTAATATTTTGTTGCAGCTGCAGTTTCTCGGCTTTTACGCTATGTAACTCTGATACCGATTGCTTATTAAGGTCTATAGCGAGCTGCTGATCTAAGCTTTTTCCCTGTTGTATCCAACTTAACTGGCTTTGCACTTTAGCCTCGCCGGCAACTTTACTAAGCAATTGTGGTTTGCCACGGTTGTAACGCAAATGGTTTTGAATGCCGGAAAGCTGTTGGAGCGTGTTGTGGTTAGCGCTATTTAATAAGCCATTCTCGATTGCTAAGAGCTGCTCGGAAGCCTTGCTGTGTTGAGCATTATCGGCAATCAAGGGGTAAGCCGACATAAGGTCCTTGTCGCAGCTTGTTTCAGCGCCTGATTCTTGTTCCGCTAAGCAGGCTCTAAACACTCTTTGCAAGAGCGCGATATCCGAAAACTGCCAGGGGTTGCTGAGCTGCAATTCGGCCTTAGGGTTAGCCTGAACATCATGCTTCGGGAACTGTAAATAAGGGGTTAAACGGTGGCTAACATCATTTGCCAACAAGCTAATTCCTTGCTGCTTAATGGATTGATATTCCTGTTCGCTAAGTTGAATTTGTTCTTTTTGGCTAATGACACTGCCGGCATCTAAACTTCGAAGCTCAATATCGATGGACTGATCGTTAAGAGTTACATTGAGCCCAAGCTGTGATCCTTGTTCATCTTTTTTTTGCAAAGCAGATAATAACTCTGGGCTAAAGGCAAAAGCTTGATGGTTTGCACCTTCAAAAATCAAGTAGCGCCCCTCTTTTATCCAGAGTGGCTGATAGCTATCTTTGCTATAGTCAGGGCGTTTAACTTTGTCGTCTTTTTTGCTGGCTTGATAGTCTTTGCGATAGGCAAGGTTCGCCTCGCTCAGCTCCAAACCAAGGGCTAAGCCAACCTGGCCACGATGCAGTTGGCCTTCTTGGTAATCAACAAGCAGGCCAAATTGAGAACCACTTGGAGAGTCAATTAAGGGGCTCGCCTGCGGGCCGGGAAAGTCCACGGCATTGCTCATTTCACTCAGTGGCTTACCCTGAGGGTTGATTCCAATATCTAAGCGCGGTTGCTGTTTTTCTTCTTGCACGCGAATCCAATAGGCGCTGCCGTCTTGCTCCCAGGGGCCTGAGGCAATATGAAAACTGCTGTGTTGGCTTTTGACGTAACTAGCAAAGGCTTTTTCTAGTGCCGGCCAATCTGGAAATACTTCTTTCAGTAAGCGGTTCGCAGTGGGCAGGGTCGCCTCTGAGTGGGGGTTGGCTGCCATCAATTTATCGCGGAACCATGCAAAATACTGGGCTCGCTCTGGGTCGCTTAGCAAGAAATGAATGATGAAGAAATTCAATCCTCGCTTAAGTGCTGGGTTGTCATTAATTTCGGCAATGCTGGGTTCGCCACCCGCATAATATTGTTTTAAACCGCTAATCAAATAGCTCATTGGGGCGCGGTCACGCACCATCACGGCGAGCTGCTGGCGCTCAGGATAATAGACATGGCTGGCGATAGAATCGGCTAAGCCTTCAGTGATCCAGTTCGGTGCCCAGGTTGAGTGGCCACTTAAGGCCATATGGAAGGCATGCATGGTTTCATGAATGACGATATAGCGTTGGTGTTGCTCTCGGCTAGACGGGAAGCTATAGCCGGCGCGGTTATAAAACATGGTTTCGCCACCCGCGTTTTTATGCACGCCGCGTCTAAAGCCATCATCCAGCATGGTGTTGCGGGTGCTAACACGGCTTTTGCCGTAGACAACAGCAATACGCTGGTTTTCGATATTCGCCGGTTCAGCGCCAAACAACTCTACATAATGAGGGTAGGACATCTCTAATAGCTCGAGATAGAGCTTAACCTTTTCCTCGGGCAAATCACTTTTGATGGCAAAGTGCTTACTTACCCACCATTCATAGCCTGGGCTATTGGCTATTTTGCCGGCGCTATAGGTATAGGGGATTTGGCGGCCGACTTTGCGGATATCCATCTCCAGCAGGGTCGATAGACGCCCTTCTACCTTTATCTTGGCTCTCATTTGATCTGGACTAGGTATGATGGCGCTTACTGAAGGTTGGGCAATCTCTGGGCTTTGACTGCGCTCTTTGGTACTTGATTGCTGAGGGCTGCAGGAGCTTAGGCCAAATGCTGTCAGCAGGCAGGCTGCAGTTAGGCTAAGCCCCTTAAAATAATGACTGGGCTGCAGGTCTATAAGTCGAGGAGTCAACTGCGACTTGGGCTGCACATCAGCTTTCGAAATAGGGTCGTTATTGTCTAGCGGTTTAGGGTTAGAGCTGATCTTATTGTTCTGAGTCGCCATAGCGAAACCTTGCTTGTTGACTGGATTGTATATTTTATACAATATGCCTGTTTGTAGAACAAGGGCTGAAGCTTGGATTTGTGGTCTAGCCGCTGTGTTAGTAAGACATATGTTAGAAAACCATACATTAGTAAGTGATGTTTAGTGGGAGCTAGCGTAGAAGGAACTCACAGCTTGAGCTTGTTCAGCCTGGAAGCTATGGTCTTCGGGCGAAATCAACAATAACAACAGATGATGGCGGCAATACATGTCAACAACAGTAGCTTCAGTGGCTAAAGCAGGTTTCCCTCGCTCTTTCTATGTCGCAAATGGCATGGAGATTTTCGAGCGATTAGCCTGGTATGGCTTTTTCACCGTATCTTCTCTTTATATGACCACGCCAGTAGATCAAGGTGGTGTGGGCTTTAGTGAATCTCAACGTGGTGCCTTACAAGGAATTATTCCATTTTTCCTCTATATCTTACCGGTGATCACAGGCGCCCTGGCAGACCGATATGGCTTTAAGAAGATGTTCTTATTGTCCTTCGCCATTATGGCGCCCAGCTACTATTTGCTTGGGCAGGCCAGTAGCTTTGGTGGCTTCTTCTTGGCTTTCTTTGCTGTGGCCCTTGGCGCCGCCTGCTTTAAACCGGTGGTGCAAGGCACCATTTCGCTGACCACCAATGAAAGTAATCGCGGTTTGGGTTTCGGTATCTTTTATACCATGGTGAATGTCGGAGGCTTTCTAGGTCCCTTTGTCGCTGGTTACGTTAGGGCAATCAGTTGGGATGCGGTGTTTTTGATGTCGGCCTTGTGGATTTGTATCAATTTCCTTCCGGCCGCATTTTTATATCGCGACCCGAGGGATGAAGAACATACTCAACAACAGGCGGATAAAAGCCTAAAAGAAGTTTTGCAAGAAGCGCAGCAGGTTTTAGGAAATGCGCGCTTTGCCATGATGATTTTTCCCTGCATTATTTTATTGATGTGCGCGGGCGCTGATTGGCTAAGTTACCCAGTGGCATTTATCGGTATTGTAGCTTGGTTACTGTTGAATGTTGTCTGGAACCGCGCGGTAAGTGGGGGAGCCGAGTCATCTTGGTGGCAACAGAAAATCCATGTTAGTAATGTTCCGTTCGCGATCTACCTCGGTATTCTTTCCGGCTTCTGGGCGGTTTACAATCAATTGTTCTACACCCTTCCACTGTATCTGCGTGATTATATTGATACTCGTGATGTACTTGTTTTTATCAGCCTCTTTGGTCAGCAGGCGGTCGATTTCTTTGCCATCGTTAACGTAGAAGCGTTAACAGAAAAACTGCAAAGCCTGGCGGCGGCCGCTGATGCACAAGAAAGTTTGGCGGCCTTGCGTTTAGAGCTGGTTCATTTGAAGGTCATGGTGCCAGAAGCTGAAATAGCAACGGCTCTAGAATCTATTCGACAAGGTGGATCCGCGCAATCGATCGCTGAGCAGTGGAAGCAATCTTATCGCCAGATAAACCCTGAATATATCGTCAATATTGGTTTTGCGATGATTATCTTTGGGCAGATTGCGGTGAGCTATGTTTGTCAAAAATTCAAAGCGATTAACGTCATTATCGCTGGGGTTATCATATTTATTCTAGGTCTATTGGTTGCATTGCTGTCCGGTAGCGTTGCACTGGGTGGTAGTGCGATTGTACTTGCGGTTGTGATGATGTCCTTTGGTGAAATGGTAACCGTGCCAAAGAGTCAGGAGTATGTCGCCAATATTGCCCCTAAAAATCAAGCAGCGCTTTATATGGGTTACTACTTTGTATCGATGGCTTTGGGCTTTTTGTTTGCAGGGCTTTTATCGGGTTGGGGCTACGGTACCGTTGCCAAAGAATGGGGACAGCCAGAATTAATGTGGAGTATTTTTGCAGCTATTGGTCTGCTGACTTCCGCCGGATTGTGGTGGTTTAACCGTCGTTATGTTCGAGCGGCGGGTTAACAAAGCTCTGCGTCTACCAGTTCTTAGGTAGGCGCGGATCTTGAATTCGTTGCTGTTTCAAAGTCTTGCTACGCTCCTGTTGCTCCACCTCTCTACGTCTCTGCTTATTAATCTTTGACCAAGAGGCATCTTCTTTCTTTATAAGTAGAGCTTGAAACAAATTATAAAGGCCCGTTCGCTCAAGCAGTGGGCGCAGGCCAAGTCCGATTAAAACAAGTGCGGGAAAGTAATATACGAGAACTTTGGGGTTGGTCCATACAAAAAATGGGCAAAACCACCAAGCCGCTATATAGCAGCCTCTAGCAAAGGGGCCCCAGTAAAACTGTGCTTCCTTCATAAGCCCTTCCTAGTTTAAATTCTAAATGTCGACTTTTTGTGCCACAAAAATTATCGATGCGGGCTTGTGTGTTTGTGGGTTAACCGGTTCTTTTATTTGGATTAACTTAAAGCCTGTATCGGCAAATAATTTATGCCAGGATTCTAGGGTTCTAAAATACCAAGGTGCGGCTTCCTTGAAGCGCTCGCTGATGCCCGTCCAGCTACCTTCACGCCAGCCATCTCGGTATGGCTGTTCGCCGCAGCTAGTATGGGGGTGCAAGGTTTGCACTACAAAATGGCCGCCATAATTCAACAGTGGTCGCAGGCGCCTAAATGCCAGCTCAACTGATTGTCGTCCAAGCAGTGAAAAGTTGGCCACCGCCAAATCGATAGTGCTGCCCACCGTGCGCCGACAAATGTGCTCGTATCGGCAGAGTTTGAAATCGCCGCCACCTTTGGCTTTCGCTGTTTCTAGAAACATGGGCACGGCGTCGACACCGGTAACTTCCCTGCCTTCAGCGGCTAGAGCTCGGCTGAGCCAGCCTTCCCCGCAGCCAAGATCTAGTACGGTATGGCTGGGTATATCTTGCAGTGTCTCTAAGATAGCTTGATTGGTAACCAGCTCGCGGCTTCTGATCTCGCGAGCTTCTAGGGCTTCAAGCCATGGTGAGGCGTTATGGTTCCAAGCCTGAAGAATCAGTTGTTCATTAAGCAAAGTCATAATGCATTTTTAGCTAGTCGTGGACTGAGAAGCTGTTAAGCGTTCAAATTGAACCTGAATACGCTGCTTTTGATAGTCCTCCAAGTATAGATGCCAAATCCCAACGAGCAAAATACTAAAACTAAGTAGTATAAAAGATAAATTTTTAAGCAGTTTCATCGTTAACCCCCTGTGTACTGTGGGGTTAAGAGTGTCTACGAGAAGCGAAAGTTCCCATTCGGGCCGTGAAGGAGTTAGCTGTCGCTAAATATTACTCGATCAAAATGCGGGTTTTTTACCAAGGCTTCGATGTCGTGAATTTTTGCGAGCTCTATATCTTGCGTGACTCTATTTAAGCCGGCGCTCAACTGAAGTCGAATACATTCCTCATTATTGGCATTGTTAACGAGGTTAATGGCGATACCCTGAATAAGTTGACCATTGCAGAGCTGGACTTTTATCGCAAGCTTGTAGATGCAGCAAATCTCTAAGATGTCGTAGTGTTTACAAGAGAGCATGTGCTTGCCCTCCTAGCTGATGGGGTTTTGCTTGCTGTACTCTGTGAATGTTTAGAGTGTTGAGGGTTTTTAAAATATCCATGGTCCTATTAACTGCTTATCCTTAAGCGTGCTTGGAAATTAGTTTTCCATTTTCAAGAGCAGAGCCTTGATGTCGTCTTTAGCGTTTAAAATATGCTGCTGTAAGAATTCGCAAGCCTGCTCGCGTTCTCCAGCTCGACATAGCTCTAGTATTTTGCGGTGTTCCTGTGCCGCGGTGGTAAAGCCGCCTGCTAACATCAAGTGCATACGAACGTAGCGATCGGCACTTTTGTTTAAGGTTCTCACCATCTCCTGAGTTTGGGGGCGCTTGGCCTTTTGATATAGATGTTGGTGGAAATCTAAGTTCAATTCACCACTGTGGCTCTGGGTATCTTCGTCATCTTGCTTGGCCAGCCTGTCAAGAATATGCTCGGCCTTCAAAAAGTCGTCTTCACTAAGATTTTCAAAAGCGTGCTTTAAAAGTTCGGCTTCTAACATTGCCCGAAGCTCGAAAAGCTCATCAACCTGCTCCGCTGAAACCTCAGTAGCTGTTGCGCCTTTATGGGGCTCAAAGTGCACTAAACCTTCACCCTCAAGTTGCAAAAGGGCTTCTCGAACGGGAATTCGGCTAACATTTAGCTCTTCGGCAAGGGCCGCCTGGCGCAGAGGCTCTCCGGACTTGATTTCACCGTTAAGGATTTTTTCGCGGATGGACTCTACCACCAGCTGGCTACGGGTTTTATGCACTATGGCCATTAGGCTTCTCAATTGTTATGTGTCGCAATGACTTCCTTATAGTATACCGCTTAACGCTATAGCAAAAAACAGCCCTACCTAGCTGCATTCGCCGCCGGACTTATTTAGCTGGCGGCTAAGCGAAAAAAAGGCCAGACAAGCTGGCCAAACACTACAGGAATAAGATGCGGTACCGCCTTAGCTCAATAGGTGAGCTGGGGCGTTTTGATAGCAAATTGGGCGCACAAAGCGGTGATAAGCTTCGGTACCCACGGATGTGCTACGCACATCTGTCGACGACGGGAAAGGTCCGCCGTGGTTCATGGAGTAACACACTTCTACACCGGTAGGCATTTGATTGAAGATTAAGCGGCCGACCTTATGAGCAAGCTGCTGGCTTAGTTCTTGAGCAGAAGCTAAATCCTGCTCAAGGCCATGAATACTGGCGGTTAGCTGGCCTTCTAGAGACGAAATAATCGCCTTAAGCTCGTCTTCATCGCGGTAACTCACCATTAATGCCGCTGGACCGAATACCTCTTCGTGCAGCTCCTGATTCGCTAGGAAAGCGCTACCACTGGTGCTAAACAATTTCGCCGCTGAAAAGTGTGGCTGCTCTGGCGTATTACTAGCAAGCAACTCAACGTTTTGGGTTTGCGCCAGCTTAATGGTGCTCGCGCTATAAGCTGCACTGATGCCCTGAGTTAACAAAGCCGTTGTGCTGGCTTTGCTTATCGCCTCGCTGGCGACGCTGCGAAATTCATCCGCCGTCTCAGGAACCAACCATAAACCAGGATTAGTACAGAATTGGCCGTTACCCATAACTAATGAGTCGACTAAACCTTGCGCAATAGCTTGAGCGTTATCGCTGGCCATGGCCGGCATAACGACTTGAGGGTTGACCGCACCAAGCTCGCCGTAGAATGGTATATTTTGTTGGCGTTCCCAGCAGGCTTTTTGTAGTAACTGGCCAACCTTAATGGATCCGGTAAATCCAACAGCTTGAATAGCAGGATGCTGTACCAGTTGCACACTTGCCTCTGGCTTACTGCTTTGTACTAGTGAGAATACGCCACTGTGTAGCTGACATTTGTTGATCGCTTTTTCGATAGCTTGCGCTACTAGCTCTGAAGTACCTGGGTGCGCAGGGTGGCCTTTTACGACTACTGGGCAACCGGCCGCAAGTGCAGAAGCGGTATCGCCACCGGCAGTAGAAAACGCGTAAGGGAAATTTGAAGCGCCGAATACGGCTACTGGGCCCAAGGCAATGTGACGTAGGCGAGTTTCCGGTTTCGGTAAAGGTTCACGATTTGGATCGGCTTCATCAACGATTTCATTGCCGCTGCGCTCGCGAATAAATTGTGCAAACATGCGCAATTGGTTTACCGTACGCATGCGCTCACCTTGTAGGCGCATCATAGGTAAGCCAGTCTCTGCAGCAGTAGTGTCGAGTAGCTCATCGCCTAGCTCTAGAATTTCCTCAGCGATAGTTTCGATAAAATCAGCGCGTGTTTCATTGCTTAAGCTGCTATAGCTTGGAAAGGCAGCGGCGGCTTGCAGGGCAGCTTGATCGATATCGGCGCTGCTAGCGTTGAAGTAGCTTTGTGAAATATTTTCACCGGCTAAAGGATTGTAGGCCTGAAATTGTCCTTCTGCTTCATTGCCAAGCCATACGCCTGCAACCAAGCTCTTACCAGTAATGCTCATAAATTTTTCCTGTGTGTAACTGTGCTTATATAGCTGTAAAATTGTTTAAAAGGTTTAAATTATTTCACCTGAAAACCGAAGGCATATGGGTCGTCGTCATCTACCGTAATACAGTTTTTGCCGAAGACTTTTGCCCAGCCTTTAATGCTTGGCATCATTGCGGGTTTGCCGGCGATTTCGGTTGCTGATTCCACTTTGCCAACGAACTGGCTACCAATAATGCTTTCGTGGGTAAATTCTTCACCGACAGATAGCTCACCGCGGCTAAATAGCTGTGCCATTCTTGCGCTGGTACCAGTACCACAAGGCGAGCGATCGATAGCCTTGTCACCATAGAAAACCGCGTTGGCACCGTTTGATCCTTCTTGTTGCGGTTTTCCTGTCCACAACAAATGTGAGGCGCCACAAACGCTTGGGTCTTCTGGGTGTACACATTCAACAGTGTCGTTGATGATATCTCGGATAATGGGGCTGAATTGCAAAACTTGCGCGGCCGACCAATTCTCTAGGCCAGGATAATTTTCCTGTGGCTCTACAATAATGTAGTAGTTACCACCATAGGAAATATCAACTTTAAGATCACCAATGCCTGGAACATTAATTTGAATATCTTTGTGCGCTAAATAAGAGGCGATATTATAAATTTTTACCCATAACACTTTGCCGTCACGCTGTTCGTATTCGACGCGAATTTGGCCTGCGGGAACATCCAGTATTAATTGACCCGGTGTTTTGGCTTGCAGTAATCCAGATTCAAGCGCAGCGGTTACGGTGCCGATGGTGCCGTGCCCGCACATAGGTAAGCAGCCAGAAGTTTCAATAAAAAGTATTGAGGCATCAGCATTGTCGCTACAAGGTGGATAAAGAAACGAGCCTGACATCATGTCATGACCACGTGGCTCAAACATTAATGACTCAAGAATCCAATAGTGATTGTTCAGGAAATCCTGACGCTTTTCACTCATGTTGTTACCCTGCAAATCAGGGTGGCCCGAAGTGACCAGTCGAACCGGGTTGCCGCAGGTGTGGGCATCTATGCAAAAAAACGTACCTTTGCGCATGAAAAGGGGCCTTCTTTCTAAAGCGAGTAAATGCTGGCCTCTGCTACATCGCTAATGTAATTAAAGGCCGATATAAGTATTAGCTCTGCTGGATTTGAGGCAGTAAAAACGCCGGGCAGGAGGAGCCCCCATCAGAGCCAATGAATGAATTGAAATATAGTGTATATTGTATACAATAACAATCACTTTTCATTTCTGGCGTTCTTCCTATGAGCTTTAAGTTGTCTCTTAATGACGAGAAAATCAAACAATTTCAAACTCTTACAACAATTGATGCCCATACTGAGGGCGAGCCACTGAGAATCATCTTAGATGGCTATCCAGAGGTGCCAGGCGACAATATCCTAGCCAAGCGCCGCTATTTGCAGTCCGAGCTGGATCACCTGCGCCAGGTATTGATGTATGAGCCAAGAGGCCATGCCGATATGTACGGTGCTTTGCTTACCGAGCCCACCACGGAAGGCTCAGATTTCGGAATTCTGTTTATGCACAATGAGGGCTACTCGAGCATGTGTGGCCACGGCATTATCGCCGCTGTAACAATGGCTGCTGAATACGCCAATCTTGAAGTGCTGGCGGGTCAGCGTCGCACCGTGGGTATCGATGCCCCTGCTGGAAAAATTACCGCTTACGCTGAGCGCTGCGAATCCGGTGAGCTGGCTGTTAGTTTCGATAATGTTGAATCCTTTGTAGAAGTTTGCGACCGTAAGGTGCAAGTTCCTGGTTTTGGTGAGGTGAAATACGATATCGCTTATGGCGGCGCTTATTATGCTTATGTGGATGCCGATGCAATTGGCGTTGACTGCAGCCCCAACAATTCTGAGCAACTTATCCAGCTAGGCCGTGATATTAAACACGCTGTGATGGCGGACTACCCCTTAGTACATCCTACCGAAGAAGATCTAGGCTTTTTATATGGCACGATCTTCACTTCGAAAAAAACTGACGATGAGAACAGCCATTCACGTCATGTTTGTATCTTTGCTGATGGTGAAGTGGATCGGTCTCCTACCGGTACGGGTGTTAGCGCGCGCATTGCTTTGTTACATCACCGTGGAGAGGTGGTTGATCAAGAGCGAATCAAGATTGAAAGTATTATTGGCAGCTCAATGCAGGTTGAGATCGCTAGTAAGTTGGACTTTGCGGGCAAGCAGGCGGTTATTCCGCGTGTCTTCGGTACAGCCTTTATTACCGGAGTAAACAAGTTTTTGGTAGACAGTGATGATCCACTCAAACATGGCTTTTTGATTCGCTAGTGGTGTTGTAATGGCTGTAAAAAGAGTAGCGGTTGTTGGCGCTGGGATCATTGGAATTTGCTCGGCGATTGAATTGCAGTGTAGAGGCTTTGAGGTTTGTCTGCTAGACCCCAATGGGCTTGCTACACAGGCTTCTTCGGGCAATGCGGGGCATTTCGCGACAGAGCAGGTCTTTCCTTTGGCAGACCCTTCGCTACTTCCTGCCTTGCCGAAAATTCTGCTAGATCCCAAGGGGCCTTTTCGAGTAAAGCCGAGCTACTTCTTTAAGGCGCTGCCTTGGTTTTTCCGTTTCTTATATAATATGTTGCCCTCGCGAGCACGGCATAATGGCAAGCTAATTCGACAATTAAATGAAGCGGCTATTGCAGCTTATCAAGAGCTACTGTCGAATTGCGAATTAGAATCTGAATTGCAGTTGTCGGGTAGTCTGTTAGCTTTTGAGGGTACCAACGAAGCTGAAATCAAAAAGCAGCAAGCGGCTTATTTAGAGCAAGGTGTGGCGGTTGAATATCTAAATCGTGAAGAGGCCTTAGAGCTTGAGCCTGCTCTGGCCGATAGTGTGAGCGCCTGCCTGTATTTTACTGAGGTGGGTCACAGCACAGATCCCGCTCGCTTGTGTAATAAACTTGCTGATTACTTTTTGGCCCAAGGTGGTGAATTTAAAGCGCTACGAGTATTAAATGTTGCGGAGCAAGATAACGCAGTTAGTTTGTTCGTGCAGCGAGAGGACGAGAGCAGGGCTGAATCTCAGTTACTGTTTGATAATGTGCTTATTAGTAGCGGTGCCTGGTCAAAGCCCTTTGCTAATCAACTTGGCTATAAAGTGCCTCTCGATACCGAGCGTGGATATCACCTAATGCTACCAGCGCAAAAGCTGTTGAGCCGTCCGGTGGCTTCGGCGGAGCGTAAATTTATCATGACGCCGATGTCAGCAGGTTTGCGATTGGCTGGCACCGTAGAGTTTGCCGGCTTAAAGGCTGAACCAAATTACCAGCGGGCGGAGATGTTGCTACCCCACGCAAAGGCTCTGTTAAACGCTGATGATGTGCAGAATTTTGAAATTGGAGCAGACACTGTTCGCTGGATGGGCTGTAGACCGTCATTGCCAGATTCCTTACCTGTAATGGGGGGCGCTCCAAAGCACCAGCGAGTATTCTTTAACTTTGGACACCAGCACCTGGGTTTAACCTGGGGGGCAATCGCAGGGCGCTTAATTGCTCAGCATATGGCCGGAGAAACAACCGACTTAGATTTGGCGCCCTATTCCATCTCTCGATTCAATTAAAAGCTTTAAAACTTGGGCTCTCAGCCGTTGTAAGTGTATAGCGGACGCTATAAGCTGGAGAAAAAAAGAGAGCCCAAATATGAGCACAGCAGTACCCTTACTTAATCACCTTAAAACCCCATTAGCCTATCAGTTTAATTATCTGATGCTTTGTATTGCCTGGAATGTGGCGGGAATAATCTTATTAGCTAACGGTGAGCAGGCTTTAGGGCCAACAGCATCGACAAGCGCAATTGCCATTTTGGCGGGGTTTGGGGTGGCGCTGTTTATTGGTGCTTGGCGACTGCCCTATTTGTATCTATTGGCAAGCGTACTATTGCTGTTAATCGCCAGCTCGGCGGTTTTGCCAGCCTATACCAAAGATCCAAGTTTATGGCCTTCTGATTATTGGCGTTATGGTGGCGCCTTGCTCAATGGCCTAGGTGCTTTTGTTTGTGCGCGCGGTATCTTGGCCTTTTGGCAATGGCATAAGCTTAATGGAAAGACGGGTGACTAAACTCTCTAACAATGAAGAGCAGATTGTTGAAATTCAGGCCAGTGACTTAAGTGCTGATCACTGGTCCTTGTTGCTGAGCGCTGATCCGGAGCGCGAAAAAATACTGGCTTACTTACCATCCTGTCGTATCTTCAGCATTAAGCGGCAAGCTCAAACCATTGCTATAGCTCTGTTGCAAAATGTTGCTGAGAAAGATGCTGCTGAAGATTCTGCGTCTCCAAAAGAATGTGAATTAATTAATATCGCTGTGGCGGAAGATTTTCAAGGTCAAGGATTAGCCAAGCGTTTGATTCAGCACTGCATAGATATTGCGAAGGACCTTGCCTGCCAGGAGATGTGGATTGGTACCGGGAATTCCAGTTTGTCGCAGCTGGCCTTGTATCAAAAAATGGGCTTTCGCCTTGTTGAAATTATCCCAGATTTCTTTTCGGCTTATAGCCCTAAAATTATCGAGAACGGTATTGTTTGCCAAGATATGCTGCGCTTAAAGCGTAGTCTTCTTTGAGACGTGAGCGGAGAGTGCTGGAGGTGATATATGAGTGAGTTGAAAACCAAGGCCAATCAAATAAGCCTGGCCGAATTTATGGCTCAGGTCCCTGAGAAAAAGCTGGATGATAGCAAGCGACTTATTGCTTTGATGCAGGATATTACCGGTCTTAAACCTGTTGTTTGGGGTTCAGCAATTGTCGGCTTTGGCGCCTATGAATACCAAAATACCGGTGCAGGTGGCCGTTGGTTTAAAACGGGATTCTCGCCGCGTAAACAAAACTTCTCTATTTATATCATGAATGGGTTCTCCGAATACTCTGAGTTATTAGAAAAACTTGGAAAGCACAAGCTGGGAAAATCTTGTTTATATATCAGCTCGCTAAAGGCCATTGATGAAGCGGTACTCGTAGAGCTTATTTCTGCCTCTTATGAGGCCATGACCAAAAAGTACGGATAAGATATGGCTGAGACAGGTCACTCCGCAGTGATTATTGGAGCATCAGGGCTGGTTGGTTCAGCATTGTTAACCATGCTGAACCAATGTGAAAGCTTTTCCAAGATAACTGCGATTACCCGAAGAGCTCTTAATGACTGCCCTGAGGGCGTGGTGAACGCGGTCATAGATTTTGAGCAACTAGAAGATTATCCTGAGCTCTTTAAAGCCGATTGTTTTTTTAGTTGCTTGGGAACGACACGTAAACAAGCAGGTTCGATTGCGGCGCAACGCAGGGTGGATTTTGATTATCAACTGCAAGCTGCAAAAATGGCTAAATCTTCTGGCGTTGGGCATATGTTGTTAGTGTCTTCTTCGGGCGCTAATGCTGCTAGTGGCAGTGCTTACCTTAAAATGAAAGGTGAGTTGGAGATCGAAGTGAGACAGCTCGAGTTTAATCGCTTAGCGATATTACAGCCCTCGCTGTTGCGCGGAACTCGAAAAGATAAGCGCATGGGTGAGAGTATTGGCGATGTATTCCTGTCAGCACTCAATGGGATTGGCTTGCTAAAGCGCTATAGGCCAATTGAGGGTAGAGAGGTCGCTCAGGCTTTAATTCATTTAGCATTGAATCAAAGCAGCCCTGATGTGGTCTATCGTTTAGATGAACTATTCAATCTGAAATAGAGGATTTCACTATGGCAAATCGTCGCAGTAGTGCGCTAATACTGGGTGCCCTATTATGCTTGGGTTTTGTGGCGCTAGGCTTCTTACTGGGTCAGTCAGCGGTCAAGGTTAAAGAATATGAAAGGGTAGTGAGAGTTAAGGGCTTAGCTGAAAGAGAATTGCCAGCCAATGTTGTTATCTGGCCAATTCAGTATTCTTCGGCGAGTAATAGCCTAGAAGATCTATACCGCAAACTAGAAGCCAATGCAGAAGTAGTACAGAAGTTTCTTATTGAAAAAGGCGTAGCCGCCGAAGAGATGAGTATTTCTGCTCCCGCTGTCACTGATAAATCGGCGCAGCAATATGGCAATCAAAGTTCACCGTTTAGATTTGTGGGCTGGCAAACAGTTACTGTTTACAGTGAGAGAGTAAAAAGAGTTCGTTCCATTATGGGAAACATTGGTGAGCTGGGTAAGCAAGGTGTGGTATTAAAGGGCGATAATTATGATGGTCGCCCAGAGTATATTTTTAATCAGCTTAATGAAATTAAGCCGGCAATGGTGGAGGAATCCACCAAAAATGCTCGCCAAGTTGCAGAAAAATTTGCAGCGGATTCCAATAGCCGATTAGGAAAAATCAAGCGTGCGAGCCAAGGCCAGTTCTCGATACAGGATCGTGACCGAAATAATCCGCATATTAAAAATGTTCGTGTGGTCTCCACGGTTGAGTACTACCTGTCAGACTAAAGCTGCCTTGGGCAGCTTTGATTGTCTTTACTTCTGTCTTTACGCCTGCTTAGAGTTGAGTTGCTGTTTCAATATGTCATGGAAGACTTGTAGCCCAGCTTCGTGACCACCGACTAGAAATGTATCATTGGCACCAGTTAGCATGCCTTTTTGGGCCTGCTCACAGACGAAGAAATCCTCAGCTTCAAATACCCCATTTTCAATAATATTGAATGCCCGCTCATAGTGGGCCTGCTCCGCTTCATCTTTGGGTTCATTCGGTGTTAGGCAGATATGGCTAACGAGTGTTTCATCGGGCGCTACTGGATAGACAGAAAGTATGCTGCTGTAATCGGGGTGGAAGATCAGTATGGTATTGGGGAATATAAGATAAGCGAAGGTGCAGTGATAACGGTAATCCCACTTTTCGCGATCGAGCTCAAAGGCTTCTGCTAATTCATTGCGCCCAACCGTAGAACGAATGTGAATACCGCAGGGCTCTGTAACAGCTGCACAATCGATAAAGAATGGACCAACGGTGTTTTTATGTAATCGTTTTACGTGATAGCCATCTAAAAACGCATCGATGATGAGTTTCCAATTGGTTTTTTTACGTTTTAATGACTGTTTAAAAAATACTTCGTTTTCAACTCCAAATGCTTCAAGGTCCTGATTTATTTCTCCAAGATAGGAATCAAGATCCAGTTCGCCTTCAGGATTAGGGTTAACCCAGATAAAGCCGTGTCGTACCTCGCAGGGTAGCGACTTTAAACTGCGACAGCTTTTGTCCAAATTTGGAAAGGACTCCTCGAGTGGTACGGCGATCAACTTGCCATCCATACCGTAAGCCCAATTGTGATATGGGCAAACCATACTGGGACGACGCTTCACTTCATGGCCATCCACTAGGCGTACGCCTCGATGTCGGCAAGCGTTTAAAAAAGCACGAATTTTTCCATCTTTTGCGCGAGTTAAAATAATGGGCTGCCCTAGATGGTCAAAGGCCATATGGTCGCCAGATTGTTTCAACATGGTCTCGTGTCCGACGATAAAGGCGCTATCGCGGAATACATTCTCTTGCTCTTCTTTCAAGACATCATCGCAGTGATAAATTTTTGTTTCGATTTCACCGCATTCTTCAATAATACCAAGGTCACCTTCCTTGGTTTTTACAATCAATTCAGCAAAAATTTCTTCTCTGGGGTCTGTCATTGTGGGCTCCCTTATCAGGCATCGAGCTTTTTAATTATTTGATCTAGTTTTTGTTCAATACTATTTTGTTCAGTGGCTTTGGATTCTCGGCTAAGAATTCCACGGAATAGCAATTGCCATAGTTGATCTAAGAATTGTTGGCTGTCGTGGCTTTTACCGGTATTAAAATTGGCAATGGCAAAATGCTCTATGCCTCCAAACAGGGCGTCTCTGAATACCTGGCTTGGAATATCGCAGTCGACTTCTTGCTGTTTTATTTCGTCCAAGGCATCAATAAAAAATTGGGTATAGCGTCGGTTGTGGCTGCGTAATGATTGCTGAGTAAGTTCGTCGCCGTAGCGGGCGTGACTGCTAACCACCAGCCTTGCTAATGGCCACTGTGCTTCCAGCTGCTCAATATAGTCTTGCGCCATGGCCTTTAAGCGCTGTTTAGGGCATGAGTGGGCCTGATGAATCTCTGCGATATTACAGTGCATGGTGACAAAGAAGTCGTCCACTAGAGCCCGCAGTAGTCCCTGTTTGTTTTCAAAGTGGAGAAAGACCGTGCCTTCAGCCACGCCTGCTCGCTTGGCTATGGTGCCAGTTTTGCTATTGGCGAAGTCTTCTTCCGCCATAATTTCTTTGCAGGCCTGCAAGATGGCCATTCGTGTGGCTTCCCGGCGTTGGGACTGACTGCGTTTTTCTGACTGAGCAGAACTCATATTGTTTGGCCGATATTCAGTATATTGGCGCCATAATAGGCGGATTCACAAATATATTATGAGTATTACTCATTAAAATTAAGCTCACAAGCAGAATTGCTGCCATATATCGGTCTGTTTGTGACATTTAATAGAGCTGGGCTCAGTTTTTACATTGAGTGGCCGTTACGCTTGATGGGGCAATATGGAGCCCAAAAGGCCGGTTAATAGCGGCGCCGAATAGGAAATGGAATATGAACTACAAGCTAAGACTGCTGCTTTTACTGACCTTGTCGGCTTTGGCTGTTGTGAGCCTAATGTTGGGCTTTCGTCAGGGACTGCTTTTATTACTGATGATTGGGCTTGTGGTGGAACTGTTGACCTGGTTGGGGCGAGTTGAATCTGACTACGAGCCGAATGTTAGCTCTAACTCAGCTAACCGCTAAAGACGGGTATTTTGCCTTTAGCGGTCTTTGCATTTTTAGCCGGATCTACTCAGTAGCCAGCTAAACCTAGTTTAAGAAGCCATCCAGGCTTCAATATCTTCGATAGTTCGTGGTGCGCCCGCCGATAGATTTTCGTAACCATCTTGGGTGACTAGAATGTCATCTTCAATTCGAATTCCCATGCCACGAAACTCTGGAGCTACACTTTCATCATTGGCCTCAAAATACAAACCTGGCTCGATAGTGAACACCATATTAGGCTCAAGTGTTTTCCACTCTTGGCCATTTTTATAGCGCCCCACATCGTGAACATCTAGGCCGAGCCAATGGCCCGTTTTATGAACGCTGTAGCGTTTATAAAGTTCTTTTTCCATGGCTTCTTGATGACTGCACTGTAGGATTCCTAGATCAATTAGGCCCTGCGCTAAAGTACTCATGGCAGTTTCATATAGCTTGTTCCAGGGAGCGCCAGGCTTTACCAGCGCTATAGCATTATCTAAAGCAGCTAGCACAACTTCATAAACGGCTTTTTGAGTGTCGCTAAACTTACCATTTACTGGGAAGCTGCGGGTTATGTCGGCCGTGTAGTATTGGTAATCACCACCAGCATCTATAAGTAGAATTTGCCCGTCCTGAAGATCGTCATTGTTCTCGGTGTAGTGCAGGCAAATGGCATTGTTGCCGCAGGCCATAATGGTTGGGTAACCCACATCTTGGCAGCCAAACTCTGATACCTTACCAAAAAAAGCGCCCGTTAACTGTTGCTCATTAATCCCGTCGGCAGCAACTTTCATTACGGTTTTATGGCCTGCTACCGATGCGTTGACGGCTTTACGAATGCGCTCAAGTTCACTTTCGTCTTTAACGATTCGTCGCTCATGAATAAAAGGCAAAACTGAGTGTAAGCTGCGAAATATTTTTGCTTCATCGAATTTCGCGCTGCGGCGCTGCTGATGTAGCCAATCGAAAATACGATGGGAAAAGCGACCCAGTTCGTCGGATAAATAAATATGTTGGCGTTGCTCTAATAGTGCGGGCAATCGCTCTTCTAGCTCTGCAATATCGTAGGCTGCATCGCAACCTACAAGTTCGCCTGCCATTTTTTGACCGCAGCGGTGGCCAAAGCTGACTTCGGCTGCTTCATCTTTGGGGAGATTAAACAATACAAATGGTTGCTCTGAATTTGGTCGTAAAAGCGCAACAGCATCAGGCTCAGAAAAGCCGGTAAGATAGTAAAAGTCGTTATCTTGGCGAAAATTGTAAGTAATATTTTTATTGCGAACTTTTTCAGTATTACCCACCAAAATTACAGCAGAATCTTGTTCTAGTTCTTGAAGCAGTAGCTCGCGACGTTGTTGGTAATTCATTTTTACTTACCTTTTAAATGTACTTTCTATTGACCTATTAAGCTAAACTTTTAACAACCAATTGCGCTGCTGCTAAGTCTTCTAGCGCGTGCCCAACGGATTTAAATAGAGTGATGTCATCTGCCGATCGAAGAAAGTGTTTTTCTTTGCGGCAAAGCTCAAAGAGATCTGCACATAAATCTTCTTTTTTCAAAATGCCATCGGCAATCGGAGTCGCAATATCGCCCGTTTCTTTGCAGGCGCCAGTATAGTTGTCAACAACTATACGGCTGCGACGGATGCATTCATCGTCAGCTTCACGCATATCAGGGCGATAGGCACCCACAAGATCTAAGTGCTGGCCAGCTTTTAGCCAATCGCCCATAATCAATGGCTCTTTGCTCATCGTGGCCACAGAAATAATATCGACTTCAGCTACCGCTTCGGCAAGATCTTCAGCCACGCTGATATTAAATTCCGCCAAGCTTTCCAGCTCGGCTATCGCTTGGGCTTTGTCTGGGCTACGGCCCCAAATAATTACCTCTTCAATAGGGCGCACACTGGCGTGAGCTCTGATCAATTGGCTGGATAGGGTTCCAGTGCCCACCATTAACAATTTACGACTATCTGGGCGAGACATAAATCGGCTAGCCAATGCCGAGGCGGCCGCGGTGCGCTTGGCGGTTAGGGCAGGTGCATCCATAGTGGCTTTCACACAGCCGCGCACAGCATCAAAAAGTACATAGGTACCTTGAATCGAAGGCAAGTCGTACTTGTAGCTCTCTGGGGTTACGGTGACCAACTTAATACCGATATCGCTGCCAGCCTGCCAGGAGGGCATCATTAACAAAGTGGTTTCGCGGCTGCTTTGGGGGTTAGGGATATCGTAATGGTTACGCAGAGGGGTTTCGATGTCGCTGGCAAAGGCTTGTTGCAGGGCGTCGACTAAACCGGCAAAAGGAAGGGCGAGATCGATGGTCTGCTGGTCGATAAAATCCATGGGTAACTCTCGTATAGATAAAATTGTATACAGTATACAAGAGTTGTTGCTGGAGGGGCTAGAGTTTGGCGGTGAGTCATTTTAGGGGCAGCACAGTGAAGCTTTGTCGGTTTCGGCTTACGTTTATGTGCTGTGGGGCCCCTAGATGTTTTGACTTAGGTTTTAGTCCAAATGGCAAACTCATTGCCCGAGGGCTCGCGAAAATGGAAGCGACGTCCGCCAGGGAAATCAAAGGTCGCTTTGCTAATCTCGCCCCCCGCCGCCAAAACAGCAGCTTCGCTGGCCTCTAGATTATTGCTGTATAGCACCACCAAGGCGCTGCCTTGGCTTTGGTTCATGGCAGCATCTACTCGGTAGAAGCCGCCAGCTATGCCTTCTTGTTGAAAGTCACAATAGTCCGGGCCGTAATCGGTAAAGCTCCAGCCAAAGGCATCTTGAAAGAAAGCCTTGCTTTGCTCTAAATCGCGGCTGGGCATTTCGATATAGTTTATTTGATGATGCGTATCCATGTTCGTCCCTTAGCTATTTCTAAACATAAGTCTAAGGAGCATGGTAACGAGAAGAGTAGCTTACTAAAAGTGTAATTAGCGGAAGAAATCTAAGTCTACTGACAGGGCCTGTCGCACAAGATTGGCCTTACTAAAGTTACCGCGGCTAATTTTATCCATCATTTCCGGTTTGCCTAATAAAGCGACAGTGCTTTCCTCGACAGATAAGCCTTGTTGTTCATTAGCCTTGGTCTTTTCGCATAGCTCAATCAGATAATTTAGCTTGTCCTGCATGCCGGCCTTGCCTTTCTCATCGATGCCGCGGTGTGGACAGAACACGACATCAATCTCAAGTTCCAAGACGGTCTTTAAGCTTTGCATCAGCTCCATTAGATTTTCATCAGCGCGCATATACTTTAAGGCACGAGCTAGATAAAGATCGCCGCTGAAGAACCACTTTTGTTTGGGTAAATAAAAACAGGTCAGATCCTTGGCGTGACCAGGGGTGTGGATGCTAGTGACTTTGTCCCCGTTCTCCAACAGCATAGTTTTAGCGAGCGGCTCAGTAACAACACGCTGAGGTTTGCCCCAAGTCATTTGCTGTATGGCGGGTATACGAAACCCCTTGGCCAGTTTTTCTTGGGCCTGGATAGGGGCATAAGGAGTCAGCTTAAACTTGCGAGCCACCCTTGATGCATTACCACTGTGATCTTCATGGTGATGAGTTAACCAAAGCTGTTTTATCTCTGGCCCAGACTCTAAAAATTTCTTGACGTGCCGCCATTGGTTACTAGGGCCACAGTCAATCAGCACGCTGCCAATGCGATAGACAATAAAGTTTGAGGTGATACCACCATTTAAGCGGCCGACCTTAACCCCCTCTACGGCGGTTCCGTCTTGGTGCTGATATTGATATTGCTGGCGAATTGGCATTATGTGACCTCATGTATAAGCAAGTTTATTGTAATCATTGCCAGCAATTACCAAAGTGTGAAATCAGTCCATTTTATAGGCAGAAACTTACAGCTGTATGATCCCAGTTTTTATTAACACAGCTAAAAGCAATACATTTAATCTATATTTTTGTATGTGCGAAAAATCAGGGCGGTTAATAGTCAACTATTTTTGCGAATTGACTCTAGAAGAGCTAGGTGTTTCTGAAAGGATTTACTGAGTTTTTGATAGCGTCTAAATCGTCGAAGGCAATAAGCTTCTATATAAATAGTATCGAACTTGCCAATGTGTAATTCGGCAATGCCATAGTCATCGATATCCATAATTTGATAGTTTCTTCCAATGGCAGCAGAAAAAGCAGAGAGTGACTCATTAGGCATGCCGAGAATTGATAGGGGTGCGATGACTACAGTTACCCAGTCTCCGAGCTTAAGTTCTTGACCATTAAGGTCGAATGCCTTTTCGCGCACTATTATAGTTCCATTATTCAGTGCTTAAAAAAGAAATCCCAACATTGCGGGATTCCTTATTGTTTCTTGAAAAATGGCAGGATTAATCCAGCTGAGACAAATCCCTAACCGCGCCTTTATCGGCACTGGTAGCCAGCATGGCATAGGCTTTCAATGCCGCGCTGACTTTACGTGGGCGAGCTTCGACAGGCTTCCAACCTTTTTCATCTTGCACTTTACGGCGCTCAGCTAATTCTTCATCACTTAACAATACATTGATTGAGCGATTGGGAATATCGATTTTGATTCGATCGCCATTTTGAACGAGGCCAATGGCACCGCCAGCAGCAGCTTCTGGAGAAACGTGGCCGATACTTAAACCTGAGGTGCCGCCAGAGAAACGGCCATCGGTTAGTAGTGCACAGTCTTTACCCAAACCTTTCGATTTGATGTAGGAAGTTGGATACAGCATTTCCTGCATGCCAGGGCCGCCGCGTGGCCCTTCGTAGCGCACGATAACCACATCGCCTGCTTTTACCTTATCAGCCAAGATATCGGCTACCGCCTGATCTTGTGATTCGGTAACGTAAGCATTGCCTTCAAAAACCAAAATCGATTCATCAACACCGGCGGTTTTTACAACGCAGCCATCTTCGGCAATATTGCCTGTTAGAACGGCTAGACCGCCTTCTAGACTAAAAGCGTTTTCTAATGAGCGAATGCAACCGTTAGCGCGGTCGGCATCAAGTGTTGGCCAGCGTGTGCTTTGGCTGAAGGCTTGCTGGGTTGGAATACCAGCAGGGCCAGCTTTATAAAACTCCATCACCTCGCTGCTGGGGCTGCGCATAATGTCCCACTTGTCTAGAGCTTCTTTCATGCTGTTACTATGCACAGTCGGTAAATCGCTATGCAGTACACCAGCACGATCCAGCTCGCCTAAGATGGCCATAATGCCGCCCGCGCGGTGAACATCTTCGATGTGATACTCGGGGGTGTTCGGTGCTACCTTACAAAGTTGCGGAACGGTTTTGGAAAGACGGTTAATGTCTTCCATGGTGAAATCAACTTCGGCTTCTTGGGCGATCGCTAACAAATGCAAAATGGTATTGGTGGAGCCGCCCATCGCAATGTCTAGAGTGATACAGTTTTCGAAGGCTTTAAAGCTGCCGATACTGCGGGGTAACACATTGTAGTCATCATTTTCATAATGACGCTTGGTGATCTCCACAATTTTGCGGCCGGCTTCTAAAAACAACTCTTCGCGATCGGCGTGAGTGGCCACTACAGTGCCATTGCCAGGCAGGCTTAGACCCAAGGCTTCGGTTAAGCAGTTCATGGAGTTGGCAGTAAACATGCCAGAGCAAGAGCCGCAGGTTGGGCAGGCGCTACGTTCAATTTCGGCGACATGCTCATCGCTTACAGTGTCATCGGCGGCAATTACCATGGCATCAACCAAGTCTAATTTATGCTCGCTTAGCTTGGTTTTACCGGCTTCCATTGGGCCGCCAGAAACAAAGATAACGGGAATGTTCAGACGCATCGCGGCCATTAACATCCCTGGTGTAATTTTGTCGCAGTTGGAAATACACACTAGTGCATCAGCACAGTGAGCATTGACCATATATTCAACACTGTCAGCAATGATGTCGCGGCTGGGCAGGCTGTACAGCATGCCATCGTGGCCCATGGCGATGCCATCATCTACAGCAATGGTATTGAATTCTTTGGCGACGCCGCCGGCTTTTTCAATTTCACGAGCGACCAGTTGGCCCATATCTTTTAGGTGAACATGGCCAGGGACAAATTGAGTGAATGAGTTGGCGACGGCGATAATCGGCTTGTGAAAGTCTTCATCTTTCATGCCTGTTGCGCGCCAAAGCGCGCGGGCGCCAGCCATATTGCGGCCAGCGGTAGAGGTTTTGGAGCGATACTCGGGCATAACTTCCTCGGTTGTACTATTGCTTGGTTTGCGAATGGGCTCGAAGCCCTGCTGCGCTTGTGGGATCTTCTTTGAGATCGAGTTTGCTCGCGGGCGATGGGCGAGCTTTATGTTGGGCAGCATGCCACCTTGTGGGTGTCAGGAGAGGGATTGTAACAGATGATCGGGCGCGGCTATATGCCACGCTCAATAGGGTTTTAGCCTTACAACTCTATGTCGTAATCCATAATCAAGGGCAGGTGGCTGGAAAACAGTTTGTGCTTGTTGATGGCGCCGTATTCAATACGGTGCTTAAGGTCATCGGAAATGATCTGTAAATCAGTTCGCCAACCGTCGCCCTCACCTACAGTGCCTGATGGCCACCAGCTGTATTCATCGGCATCGGCATTCACTCGGCGAAAAGCGTCGACGTAATCCAGCTCGTCGACCAATTGGCGCATCCATTGCTGCTCATGGGGACGGAAACCGTCGTCATCTTCGTGGTTCTGCCAGTTTTGTACATCAGCACGGTCGCGGGCCATGGCCCAGTTTCCACAAAAGATAAAGTCTCGACGTTTGTTAGAGATCTTGTGCAAATGGGCTTGTAGATCGTCAAAGAAGCCGACTTTCTCTTCCAGTTGCTGCTCATTACCAGCTTCGGCTTGAGGCGCTAAAAACGATCCAATACTGAGCTTTTCAAAATCCAGCTGTAGGTATCGGCCTTGCATATCCAAGCCGCTGGCAAAGCCGAAGCCGTAAATAAGTGCTTTGGGCATATGGCGAGTGTAGATTGCAACGCCATTGGTATGGGCAATACCAGAATCGAAAAAATAGGCAAAATAGCCTTCTGGGTGAAAGGTGTCGTGATCCAGCTCGTATTCTTGCGCGCGCAGGTCCTGTAAGCAGACGATATCGGCGTCTTGCTCGGCTAGCCAATCATACAATCCACGCTGAGCTGCCTGGTGGATGCCGTCGACACTTAAACTGATAATGCGCATTAATAGCCCCTTGATACTGGACTGTGTATGATACCGAGCTTTGCAAATATTGGTAGTTTATTTGGCCCCAATGGACGCTGTAACGGCTGATCTGGCCAAACTTTGAGCGTAACGGTACTAAGGTGCTGCTTCTCTTCGAGGTAGAGTGGGGCTAAAAATGAAGTGGAGAAAACTATGAAAGACTTTCAGCGTGAATTCATCAAGCTTGCGATACAACATGAAGTACTTTGTTTCGGTGAGTTTACCTTGAAGTCAGGGCGCGTCAGCCCCTACTTTTTTAATGCCGGTCGTTTCCAGACAGGGGCAGCACTAGCCGCTCTTGGGCGCTTCTATGCCGCCGCGATTGTTGATGCGGGCCTGCAGTTTGATGTGTTATTTGGCCCAGCCTATAAAGGTATTCCTTTGGCCGCTACAACAGCGGTAGCCTTGGCTGATGAACATCAAAGGGATGTGCCCTACTGCTTCAACCGCAAAGAAGCAAAAGCTCATGGTGAGGGCGGCACCTTGGTTGGGGCGCCATTAAATGGCAAGATTGCTATCGTTGATGATGTCATTACTGCGGGTACTGCGGTGCGCGAAGTTATGGATATTATTGAGCAACACCAAGCGGCACCAGCTGCGGTTATCATTGGCTTGAATCGCCAAGAACGCGGTAAGGGTGAATTGTCCGCCATTGGTGAGGTAGAGCAGCAGTTCAATATTCCCGTGATTAGCATCGTTAATCTCGAAGATATTGTCACTTATCTTGAAGAAACTGGCGGTATGCCCGAAACAGTAGCTAAAATAGAAGAATATCGTAAACAGTATGGGGTCTAATAGAGCGCCCCTCTTATTTATCGCAGCCGCCTAAGAAAAGGAAGAAACGGTGTTGATAACAGCCCTAATTGCAAGATTGTCTCGAGCATCCATCGCCAGCTTAGCTCTGGTTATGGCGTCTCCTGTTGCCCTCGGGGAGACTGTGTTTTATCGCTATGTCGATAAAAACGGCGTGCCGGTCATCAATTCCACCGTGCCCCCTGAATATGCGCAAAATGGGTATGAGGTGCTTAGCCCTAGTGGAAGGGTGATCAGAGTTGTGAAGCCCGCTCCGTCAGACGCTGAGAAGGCAAATCTTAAATCAAAGGCCGAGTTGGCTAAGTGGGATGCCGAACTGCGTCGCAGATACAGTTCGGTGAAAGAAATCGAGCATGCTAAGAAACGCAAATTAGAAAGTATTGATGGCAGCATTCAAATATTAAAAGGTAACATAGGTGGTATCGATACACGGATTCACCAAAAGCACATGGAGGCTGCCGACATGGAGCGAGCCGGGCGAGAGGTCGGTGAAAGCTTGTTAGTTCAGCTTAAAGAGTTGAAGTTAAAACGGGAGGTAACAATCTCCCGAATCGAAAAGCGTAAAGAAGAGCGCAAGGCTCTCATCGCAAAGTTTGATCAAGATATTGAGCGATTTGGAATTATTACTGGTAGTGGGAGCTAGTTCCTCACTATCGGAAAAACCCTTGGGTTAATACGGCCCATTGATCCTGCCAATTCTCAGTAGGTGATCTCTTAAACTCACTACGTACAAACTGTGCGATACGCCCTTCTGCTGTGGCCATTAGTAAATTGGCTGCAGCGCCAACGGTAATACTTGGGCGCAGCCCCTCGCGAACCTCAGCTTCACGCAAGACTTGTTTTAGTTGGGTCTCTAAGCGGTCATAAAGCTGCGCTACGCGCGCCCTCAGACGGTCTGTCTCCCCTGCCAAGGCATCACCAGTAAGAATGCGAGTAATGCCTGGATTACGCTCGGTAAAGGTCAGCAATAGATAAAGAATCTTGTCACAGGCAGCTAAAGCATTAGGTTGCTCACTAAGAATCAAATTGATCCGGCTAAACAAGGTTTCTTCGATAAACTCAATTAAGCCTTCAAACATCTTAGACTTACTAGGGAAGTGCCTGTACAAGGCTGCTTCAGAAACGCCGACCTCACGAGCCAAAGCGGCTGTGGTGATTCGGGCTCCAGGGCTAGCTTCTAGCATATGAGCCAAAGCTTGCAAGATTTGTTGGCGACGAGATGTTTTATTGTTGCTTTTAGTCATAGATGCAATTGAGGCAAATCCAATATTTGCGCTAAGTTCCAAAGTCGGTGGAGAAAGTACATCAGTTAACGCGGCCGAAGGCGACTGTCATCCTAACGGCAAGCGCAGCAAGCTGCAATTGCTGTGGCGTAAAAATTGCCAGTTTGCTCGCAAAATAGACAGCTAATGCGGCGTATATTGATGTGCATCACGAGGCCATTAAACTGCCAAGCCCTTGCCATTCTATAGGGCAATTATGGCGGTTTAATGGCACTCCTGTCGAACTTTATAGAGTTTGTTTAGCTTTTCTGGTTGGTAATCAGTGTGCCAACACCGGTATCGGTGAAAATCTCCAGCAATACCGCATGGGCTACTCGACCATCAATAATGTGTGCGCTGGTTACACCGGCTTTAACGGCATCTAGCGCGCAGTTAATCTTCGGTAGCATACCGCCATAAATGGTGCCATCTTCTATCAGTGCATCCACTTGCTCGGTGCTTAGGCCGGTCAGGACTTCGCCTTCTTTGTCTTGCAAGCCTGATACATTGGTCAGCAGCATAAGCTTTTCGGCTTTCATAACTTCTGCCAGCTTTCCGGCAACCAGGTCAGCATTGATGTTGTGGCTCTGGCCGTCTTCGCCAACACCTATCGGTGCGATTACCGGAATAAAGTCGCTGTCGATTAGCATATCGATAACGTCTGTATTGATGCTTTTAACTTCACCGACATGGCCGATATCAATAATCTCCGACGCTTTCATAGCCGGGTTGTAGCGGCTGACAGAGAGCTTTTTAGAGTTTATTAAGTGACCATCTTTACCGGTAATGCCAATGGCTTGGCCGCCATTACGATTGATCAAGCTGACAATTTGCTTGTTGACAGTACCCCCTAAAACCATCTCGACCACGTCCATGGTGGCGCTATCGGTAACTCGCATGCCGTCAATAAACTCGCTGTGAATGCTGAGCTTTTCTAATAGTTTGCCAATTTGCGGGCCGCCGCCATGAACCACAATTGGGTTCATGCCTACTAGTTTCATTAACACGATATCGCGGGCGAAGCTGTTTTGTAACTCTTCGTCAACCATGGCGTTGCCGCCGAATTTTACGACGACGGTTTTATTGGTAAAACGCTGAATATAGGGGAGTGCTTCAGTAAGCACTTGGGCGATTTTCATCGCCTTCTTTTGGGATAAAGACATAGGAACACCTGTGCATGTAGGCCTCAATGCTATGGTGTGAAGTGCCTACAATGCTGATTAAAAGCTTATGGAGGGTGCTATTTTAGCGATTTCCGCCCTAAAATGCTCCTGAATATCTTCCAATTGTTCTTCACTATTGGCTTCAAAGCGTAATGTTAATGCGGGTGAGGTGTTGGAGGCTCGCACTAATCCCCAGCCATGGGCAAAATCTACCCTTAAGCCATCGATAGTGGTTAGGCGGCCATCTTCAAAGTGTCCTTGGGAAATCAAGTCTTCGATGATTTGGAACTTTTCGCTTTCCTCGACCGCGACTTTAATCTCTGGTGTTGCTGGGAGTTCTGGGAAGCTAGAGAAAATCGTGTCCAAATCTTGATCACGCAAGCTCATGATTTCCATCAGGCGAGCCGCAGAATACATGCCGTCATCAAAGCCAAACCAGCGTTCTTTGAAGAAGATATGGCCGGATAATTCGCCACCTAAAAGCGCACCTGTTTCAGCCATTTTGGCTTTCATTAGCGAGTGCCCGGTTTTCCACATGATTGGGCGCCCTCCATAGCTGCTCACCAAGCTGTTTAGCTGGCGAGTGCACTTTACATCGAAGAGAACGTCGGTGCCGGGGTTACGCGAAACAATATCTTTGGCAAATAACATTAACTGGCGGTCGGGCCAGATAATCTTGCCTTGTGGTGTAACTACGCCTAAGCGGTCGCCATCGCCATCAAAGGCGATGCCTAAATCGGCGCGGTGTTTTTTAACGGCTTTAATCAAGTCGCGCATATTGCGTTCGCGACTAGGATCAGCTGCGTGGTTCGGGAAGCGGCCATCAAATTCGCAGTGTAATGGGATAACTTTACAGCCCAGCTCTTCGAATAAGCGCGGAGCAACTTCAGAGGTTGCTCCGTTACCAGCATCGATAACCACTGTAATATCGCCGGCCAACGCAATATCAGAGAAGATCTGATCTATATATTCCGCGCTGATATCTTGCTGGCTAACAGAACCTAGTTTATCAGAGCTAGCAAAGGTTTCTTGTTGCATTCTTTGCTTAATATACTGAATGCCTTGGTCACTAATAGTGTTGCGATTGAACACCATTTTAAAGCCGTTATATTTCGGTCCATTATGGCTAGCAGTTACCACGACTCCGCTATTGCTGCTGGAAATCATATGGCAAGCGAAGTACAACATAGGCGTTGGCACAATGCCGAGATCCAAAACATGGCAGCCGGTGCTGGTAATGCCGGCAATGAGTTGTTCGCATATTTCAGGGCTATGGGTACGGCAGTCCCGAGCAACGATTAAGGTATCTTCACCCTGATCAATGGCTTCACTGCCAAGTGCTTTGCCAAGTCTTTGAACAAATTCAGGGCTTAAGTAAGGGTCGGCCAGTCCGCGAATATCATAGGCGCGAAATACTTCAGCGGGAATGAGTTCATCGCTTATAGCTACTGCGGGCTCTTCATCATCTTCTGTAAGTTGATCAAGTTCTGGCAGCGTATCTGTCGCTTCAGATTTCTGGTATCCACCACCGAGCAAATCTTCATCATCAGCATTCACTTCGATATCGAGAATATCCTCCATATGCCTGCCATTGCTAAGCTGATGCTCGCGCACTTTTTGGTCGAATTCTTGTACGGTTCTGGTGCCTGTACCCCTAGATGAAAGTTGGCGGCGACAAAGCTGAAAAGCGCCACTTAAGATAAGAGCGGTGCCTAAGAACCAAATGCTCAAAAACGGCAGCAAGCTGGTATTCGCTGAATCCACCGTGCTCTGCGAAGGCGAGAAGCGAAGCTTCCACAGGGTGTTGGGAATTTCCTTGGTCAAGCTTTCTTGGCTGCTGGCTTCACCCTTGGCCAAAATAAGTTGTGCCGGGTGGCGGCCAAATTGTTGCAGCAACTCAAACTTGCCGCTGTCTGGGCTGGCGTCACGTAACAGCTCGGCAATGGCATTTTGATTAAGGGTTACCATCAAGGTTGCCACAGGGGTTTGATCAGTATCCTGGGGGATCGGCGCAAGTAGGTTAAATTGCCAACGATTTTTTATTTTTGCAGCTTCAACAGTAATAGGTTGGTGGTTTTCCGCTCGGGTGATCATGTCGAGTTCGGCAAAGCGAATCGGCGCATCATGTTCCCGGTCAATCTCTGCG
Source organism: Cellvibrionaceae bacterium (assembly GCA_025800365.1). Lineage (GTDB taxonomy): Bacteria > Pseudomonadota > Gammaproteobacteria > Pseudomonadales > Cellvibrionaceae > Pseudoteredinibacter. The sequence continues at coordinate 44,061 of JAOXRT010000148.1, forward strand.
GTGCCGCGAGGGATAATGCGTATCGCAATAGCCTTTGGAAATGCTTTTTCTAAACTCGACATAAAGCTTCGAATAGTTACGGGCTCTTGCTGTCGGATAGCTTTGCTCAGTGCTTCGCGGCTGGTGAAGCGCTGTAAATCTTGATTGAGTGAGCCTATATAATGGCCGATGGCATCAACTTGAGTGCTGGCCATGCTGTCGATAGCTTGGTTCAATGCTTGCTCGGATTGACTGACCACGTAGCGTTGGTGGTACCAAGCTCCCGCCCCTAGACAGAGGATTAGCAGTCCACAGAGAATACCCGCGGTTTGCTTTTCTGCTTTACCCCAGTTCTTAATATTGGCTATGCGCATATAAAGTCGGACTTAATATTGAGTTTTCCAATCTTAACAATAGCTTAGGACAAGCCCAAGCTTAAATTCCCTATTCAATGAAAGCCCCTTTCTGAAGGAGCGGTGCCGCTAAGATGTTGGCTTGTTATAGCGTTTGCTGATTTCTTCCACTAGGCGGCGAGCGAGGGCGGTTTTGCTTAGCTTCTCGATGGCGCTGCTTCCCTCGTGGTCGACAACGAGCACTTGGTTGTCATCGCTATTAAAGCCAATGCCCTGCTGTGAGACATCATTGGCAATTACCATCGCTAGATTCTTCTTTTCCAGTTTGCTGCGAGCATAGTGCTCTACGTCCTGAGTTTCGGCGGCGAAGCCAACACAAAACGGTGCATGTTCTGAGCTTGCGACGTCGGCGAGAATATCGGGATTCTTCACCATCTCTATAATCATAGTATCGCTATCGGCCTGTTTTTTGATTTTTTGATCCGCGGAGTGTGAGGGGCGAAAATCGGCCACAGCGGCGGTAGCGATGAATATGTCGCAGTCACTTGCGCGGCTCATTGCAGCTGCATGCATATCGAGTGCACTTTCCACATCTTGTCGCTGGCAATGAGGTGGGGTATCAAGCTGCGTCGGCCCGCTAATAAGTTCGCAAACAGCACCGGCTTCAACGCAGGCTTGTGCTAGGGCATAGCCCATTTTGCCAGAGGAGTGGTTGCTGATATAGCGCACGGGGTCAATGGCTTCCCTAGTTGGCCCAGCAGTAATAACAACCCGCATACCAGTCAATAGGCCAGATTGAAATTGAGCGGCAGCCTTATCGACCAGTTCATCAACTTCCAGCATGCGTCCTGGCCCTACATCACCACAGGCCTGGGAGCCCACTGCGGGGCCCCAGATAGCCACATCTCGTTGCTCTAGAAGACGAAGGTTATCCTGTGTGCTGCTATTGGCATACATAGCTTGATTCATAGCTGGTGCAATGGCCAGTTTGCTTCTACGGGCAAGACACAGTGTGCTCAAGAGGTCGTTGCCCTGGCCTTGTGCCAAGCGTGCAATGAAGTCGGCGCTTGCTGGCGCGACAATAAGTAGATCGCCCCAGCGAGCCAGCTCTATATGCCCCATGCCGGCTTCGGCTTCAGGGTCTAATAGCTCGGTGTGGACTGGGTTGCCGGACAGTGCTTGCAGTGTCAGCGGGGTGATGAACTCCATCGCCGCTTTGGTCATTACCACGCGGACCTCGGCTCCTTGATCTTGTAGGCGGCGCACTAGCTCGGCGCTCTTGTAGGCGGCTATTCCGCCAGTAATACCCAATAAAATCTGTTTATTTTGTAAGGAGCTCATTCGTACAGCCTTATGCCTACACGGCAAATTTGGGATCTTTGGCCGACTTAGGGCCATAAACAAAAGCGCTAAGATAACCTTTCTTGTGAGCCGGCGGCAATGACTGCGGCACTTTTTGCAGCTGTTATAAAAGGTTATGCAATAGAATGAGCATTAGAGATTGGCCTGAGTCTGAACGACCAAGGGAAAAGATGCGACAGCGGGGCCCTGGAGCGCTTTCAGATGCAGAGTTGTTAGCCCTCTTCTTACGTACCGGAACAGCTGGGGCTACGGCTGTTGATTTGGCCCGAAAGGTGCTGCAGCATTTTGGTGGTTGGCGTGCGGTCTTAGAGAGCCGAGAAGAAGAATTCTGTGCTTTACCGGGTTTAGGGCAAGCTTCGTTTAGCTTGTTGCAGGCTGGGCAAGAGATTAACCGCCGACACCTACGTGAGACACTTGAGCGCGAGCAGGTCTTCTCCAACCCTGAATCAGTGCGCTGTTTTTTAAGGGCTAATCTAAGGCATCGTGATCGAGAGGTTTTCGTGGCCTTGCTGATGGACAGTCAGCATCGCCTAATCCACTACGATGAGTTGTTTTTGGGTACTGTGGATAGCGCCAGCGTGTTCCCTCGAGAGCTGGTTAAGTTGGTGTTGCAACACAATGCAGCGGCAATCATAGTGGCCCACAATCATCCCTCTGGTATCAATGAGCCAAGTCAGGCCGACTGCCTAATTACTGAGCGTATCCAGCAAGCTTTGGCTTTGGTTGGTGTGCGCCTACTTGACCACCTAATAGTGGGCAGTGGTGAAGAGGTTTCTTTGGCTGAACGAGGCTTGTTGAAGAGCGGTTAGTCAGGCTGTCCTACGGACAACAATTTGGTTGCGCGATTCACTGCTCTAGTGTTTATCAGGCCCTTCTGGCACTAAATGTCCATGAGAAGTGCCTTTTTGAATAAAAAATGGACGCAAAAGTTGAATGTGGGGGGCTGTTCTGGTATAAAACGCCGCTCTCTGCGGCCGGGGTCTGCCCCGCCTGATGTGAATTGAGGTCAATAAGACCTATGTCGGGCTCCCGCAGGCCCAAAATGAGTCGAATTTTTTAAGTAGCGATTCGCTGTATTTCCAGCTATCTGCCAGTTAGGCAATAAGCGGTTATGGCAGTGATGATACAAGGTAGAGGCCACAAGATGTCTAAGGTATGTCAGGTTACCGGCAAGCGCCCAGTAACTGGTAATAATGTTTCTCACGCAAAAAACCACACTAAGCGTCGTTTTTTGCCTAACTTGCACACCCACCGTTTCTGGGTTGAGTCAGAAAAGCGTTTCGTTAAGCTACGCGTTTCTGCCAAGGGTATGCGTATCATTGATAAGAAAGGCATCGAGACGGTTCTAGCCGAAGTTCGTGCCAATGGCGTTAAAGTTTAATCGCTTAAGCAAAGAACAGGAGAAATCTCATGCGCGATAAGATTCGTTTGAATTCAAGTGCTGGTACTGGTCACTTCTACACCACTGACAAGAACAAGCGTACCATGCCTGAAAAAATGGAAATCAAAAAGTACGATCCCGTTGTTCGTAAGCACGTGATGTACAAAGAAGGCAAAATCAAGTAATTCTTGATTGTCTCTTTGATTTCTAAAAACCCGGCCTAGGCCGGGTTTTTTGTGCTCTTTACCTACTGTTTTACTCAAAACTCCTGTTTTGAGTAAAACGTCGCCCGCTTCGGGCTGGCGCCGTTTGCGAAACGGCTTGCCCTCTCGGGTTCGCACAACGGTGAACGCTTAGGCGTTCTCGGTTGTGACGTGCTCCTGCACAGCGGGCTTTCTTGTTGTTGCTCTTAAAGCGTCTGTTTGGGGTGTAGCATCGCCTGCTTGGGTGGGCTGGCAAGAGTATGGTCGCCATGTCGCTCTTTTGGTTACTTCTTTCAAAGCTGCCTTAAAATTGTCTCTTTTAACCTTGGTTATTTTTTAGTTTTGTAGTGATCATTACAAAACTAGCAAGTGATAAGGTTTTCCACTATGTCCAGACCTCAGTCCGTCAGTAATGAGCAGCTATTGAAGGCTGCGATGACGCAGTTTTGGCAGTTTGGTTATCAAGGCAGTGGCATGCAGGATCTTCAGCAGGCTACTGGTCTGCCGGCAAGCAGCATTTACAGCCGTTTCGGGAGCAAGGCGGGCTTATTCGAAGCCACGCTTGAGATGTATGTCGATAAAATCGTACGAGGTCGCTGTGATAAATATCTTGGCGCGGATAAGGGTTTGCTCGGAATTCAACAATATGCTGTTAGCGCCCTAGAAGACCCTAATAGTCATTGGGGCTGTTTGCTAGTCAATAGTCAGGCGCAGATCTCGGCGCTTCCTGCAGCCAGTCATTCAGCGATGCGACGTGGGGGTGAGCTGGTTTGCGAGGCTCTAAATAAGGCGATTGTGAAGGCCGAGGAAATGGCTGAGATTCGCCCCGGTCAGAACGCTAAGTTGTTAGCGGAGCAATTAGCAGTTTTTATTCAAGGGCTGTTAGTACAGAGCGGTCTTGCTGAAGTCCGTCCGTCGCCAGACAAAGTTGCGGCAATGATTGCGCAGCAGCTCGGTGCGAAAAACTCGTGTTAACAGGCCTCAGATCTTAAACAAAAATAAAGGAGTGCGCAGATGAGCACGATAATTGGTAATCAATTTTGGGTTAATCGATCTCAGATCTTAGATACTCAATGGCAGCAGCAGGCCAGTCGAGATTTGGCCGAAGGTGAAGTTGAGCTTGCGATTAAAGAATACGCCTTTACGGCGAATAATGTTACCTATGCGGTAATGGGTGATATGTTGCAATACTGGTCTTTTTTCCCTGCCGCTGAAAACTACGGGATGGTTCCGGTATGGGGCTTTGCCGAGGTGAGTCGCTCGCGCAACTCCGCCATTAAAGAGGGGGAGAAGTTGTACGGTTACCTACCGATGGCGGAATCTTTGATTGTAAAACCTGGCCACATTAGTGAAGGCAGCTTTATCGATGATATGCCTCACCGCCAAGCACTACCGGTGATTTACAATCAGTATATCCGCTGCGCGCAAGACCCTTTGTATAGCGAAGCAACTGAAGCTTTACAAATGTTGCTGCGTCCTTTGTTTACCACCTCATTTCTATTGCAAGATTTCTTTGCTGAGCGTGATTATTGCTCAGCTGAGCAAGTCGTAATGAGTAGCGCATCTAGTAAAACGTCAATCGGCACAGCGTTTGCGTTTTGGCAGCAAAGAGAGCTAGACGGTTCTGGTCCAAAGATTATTGGTCTTAGTTCAAAAGCCAATGTGGAGTTTGTGCGGGGGTTAAATCTATATGATGAAGTCTATAGTTATGACGATCTTGCGGAAATAAAAAGAATACCCTCAATACTGATTGATTTTGCAGGCAATGCGCCTTTGAAAGCAAGTATCCACAGTCACCTAGACGATCAGCTGGAGTACAGTTGCATTGTAGGTGCCTCCCATTGGGATCAAGCTTCAGTAGAAGCCGGAAAACTTGCTGGCCCAGAGCCGGAGCTATTTTTTGCACCTACTCAAGCACAAAAGCGAATGCAGGAGTGGGGGCCAAAAGGCTTTGCCGAAAAGTTGGCTGTGGTATGGCAGAACTTCATTAAGCACAGTGAGGCTTGGCTAAATGTTGAATATGTAATCGGCCAGGATGAAATCAAAGCATCTTATAAGGATATGGTTGAAGGCAAAGTGAAGCCGGTCCAAGGGCTTATTTACAAACTCTAATAGTAAACAAGAAAAGAAAGCGGAGCAGTAACGTGAATCGATTTTTAGAGCATAGCGGAGCAAAGTACCCGATTATTCAAGCCCCAATGGGTTGGATGGCTAGATCGCAATTGGCGTCAGCGGTCTCTAATGCAGGTGGCTTAGGTATTATCGAAACCTCCTCTGGCGAAACTGATAATTGTAAAGCCGAAATTCAAAAGATGGCTGGGCTAACGGATAAGCCTTTTGGTGTGAATCTACCTATTATGTTTTTGCATGATGATTCAATGCTAAAGTTTATTTGTGAGTCTGGTGTGCGTTTTGTAACTACCTCAGCAGGTAGCCCTAAAAAGTTTTTGGCACCATTAAAGGAAGCCGGCATCGTTGTGTATCACGCAGTACCTACTGTTGAGGCTGCGCTCAAGTGTGCGGAAGCTGGAGTAGATGGCCTGGTGGTTGAGGGTGGTGAAGGCGGCGGCTTTAAAAACCCTGAAGAAGTTTCTACTTTAGTGTTGTTGCAAGCTATAGCAGAGCAGGTCGATCTTCCCTTGGTGGCAGCGGGTGGAATCTGTGATGGCCGTGGTATGGCGGCGGCCTTTGCTTTGGGTGCTGAAGCGGTACAAATGGGAACTCGTTTTGTGGCTTGCGCCGAAAACCCTGCGCACAATAACTATAAGCAAGCGATTGTTGATGCAGCGACAGACGGCACTTATATGTTGAACAAAACCTCAAGCCCTTGTGTGCGCGCATTGAAGACAGAGCGTTCGGCTGAGTACTTTAATAGCGGCAAAATGCCGATGGAAGCTTTTATGACTATCAAGGATTTGTACTTTGGTGGCGATATGGAGGCAAGCGTCGCTTTGGCAGGCCAAACAGCCGGTTTGATCAATGAGGTGAAAAGCGCTGAAGATATTATTAACGAGACTATCTCATCTTATAATGCGATATGTGCTCGCATGGCATCCTCAAGCTTCTAATAACATCTCTCTTGTGGGGCGGCAGAAAATTCTGTCGCCCTTTTCCTTTTCTGTACTCATAAAATCAAATAATAAGATAAAGAAATAAACTTTTTTACTATAATTTCTTTTTATTATTTAAGCGTGAAAACCAAAGCATTCTTTGGTTTTTTTTATATCTCGTGCTACGTTTATGCTGTGCATTGTTGATAAAGCTGGTGTTAATAATCAGTTTTGATATTTGCAGTGCAAAACAACAATAAAAATAAAAGTTAATTCAAGGGTGCGATTTTACTGATAGAGTCGTGAGCTTGCCGTCTGTAGTCATCAGTTTCAGGAGCACAAGGGTTAGGCAATAGCCAGTACTTTTGTGTCTGTCAAAAAGCTAAACCGCTCTATGCGGGTATAAGAAATACTATAAAAATAATTGCGAGGAGAGCTCTATGAAACTGTTCCCATCCAGTGCTTTGTCTTTGGCTGTTGCTTTGTCAGCGGCTGGAACAGCGCAATATACTCAAGCCCAATCCCAGTCGGTTGAAGATGAGTTGGAAGAGGTAGTTGTTACTGGTTCGCGGCGGGCGCCGAGATCAGTATTCGATTCAGCGGTGCCAATCGACGTAGTTGGAGGAGATGATTTTGCGAATCAGGGCGATTCAGATCTTAGTAACTTACTGAGAAATGTTGTGCCTTCTTACAATGTCAATTCACAACCCATTAGCGATGCGGCGACGATTGTTCGGCCTGCAAATATGCGAGGATTGGCGCCAGATCACACGCTGGTTTTAGTAAATGGTAAGCGCAGACATCGCGCTGCGGTCATCTATTGGCTGGGTAATGGTGTTGCAGATGGCGCACAAGGCGCTGATATTTCTCCAATTCCAGCTATTGCCCTAAAACAAGTGGAAGTGCTACGCGATGGAGCTGCGGCTCAGTACGGCTCTGATGCAATCGCTGGTGTCATGAACTTTATTTTGAAAGACGATCCTGAAGGCGGCAGTATCGAAGTCAAATATGGAGAGTTCAAAGAAGGTGATGGTGAAAATGTAACGGTTGCCGGAAACGTTGGTATGCCCTTTACCGATAATGGCTTTGTTAATGTCAGCTTCGAATACGGTAACACAGATCCTACTGATCGAAGCCAGCAACGAGCTGATGCGCAAGCGTTAATTGATGCGGGTAATACCGCTGTTGCTAACCCGGCTCAGATTTGGGGTACGCCTGAAATTAAAGATGATCTAAAACTCATGGCTAACTTGGGTTTGGAATTGGGCGGCGGTAAAGAGTTCTTTGCGTTTGCAAACTACGCTACCAAGGAAGTCGAAGGCGGTTTCTTCTTCCGTAACCCTGATACCCGCGGTGGAGTATTTAGTAATGATGGTGGTGTTACGAGGCTGGTGGCCGATCTTACTCCTAATGATGGGGTGGCTTGCCCAACAGTCAATGTTGGCGATGCGGCGGCCTTGCAACAAGTTGTGGATGACCCCAACTGTTTTGTCTTCAATGAAATGTTTCCCGGAGGCTTTACCCCAAGATTCGGTGGTAAGGTTCACGATGCCGCACTGACTGCGGGTGTACGAGGCACAACGGCAAGTGATTTGAATTGGGAGCTGAGCGCCAGCTATGGCCGAAATGATGTCGACTTCTTTATTAAAAACACAGTCAATGCTTCGCTGGGGCCTTTGACCCCTACGGCATTTGATCCGGGTGATTATACTCAGCAGGATATTAACTTTAACGCTGATGTTTCATATGCCGTGCCGGTTGATGCCTTTGAATCGGATTTAAATATTGCGGCGGGTGTCGAGTGGCGAGAAGAAACCTTTGAAATTACTGTAGGGGATCAAGCATCGTTTGAAATTGGGCCTTATGCTTCGCAAGGCTTCTCAGCTGCTTCAAATGGTTTTCCAGGATTTAGTCCACTAGCAGGTGGCAGCTTCGCTCGCAAAAATATTGCTGCTTACGTAGATTTAGAAGCGGATGTTACTGATCGTTTATTAGTCGGTATGGCGATTCGTTGGGAAGACTTCAGCGATTTTGGTACCACTACCAATGGTAAGATTTCCGCTAATTTTGAAATTACCGAAAACTTTTCATTGCGCGGCAGTGCGAGTACTGGATTCAGGGCGCCTACTCCGGGCCAATCGAACGCCTTTAATGTTTCTACCGAATTTGATGCGGCAACCGGGGATCTAGTAAATAACGGTACCATTCCTTCGACCAACCCTGTTGCTGTTCTTCGTGGCGGTAAGCCCTTGGATCCTGAAGAATCAGAGAGCTATACCTTGGGTGCGATTTTACAGTTAGGAGAAGTTAGCGTAACTATTGATTACTTTAATATTGAGCTAACGGATCGCATTAGTGTCTCGCAAAACTTTAGTCTCACCCAGCAGGAAATTGATGATTTGGTAGCCTCTGGTGTAACCAGTGCCCAAAACTTGCAAAACTTCCGTTTCTTCACCAATGACTTTGATACCACAACCTCAGGTTTTGATTTGGTGGCAACTTATGGTTTGGATATGCTAGGTGGCAGCACCGAGTTCTCACTGGCCTATAACTACACCGAAACAGAAGTGGATAGCTTTTCTCCGGATGTCATCGATGCGACTCGGATCAGGGAGCTGCAGGAGGGTTTACCTGAGTCACGATGGAATCTTGCGATGACCCATAACCTAGAAGATTGGCGATTCCTGCTTCGAATGAGTTATTTCAATGAGTTTTATGACTCGGAAGATGATCGCTCCTATGGCGACGAGTATATTTTCGATGCAGAGGCTGAATACAACATCAATGATAACTACTCGGTGACATTGGGTGCGCAGAATCTATTGGATGAATACCCTGATGAAAACCCAAGTGGAGCTCAGCAGTCTGGTCGACGTTATAGCCAGTTTTCTCCAACAGGATTCAATGGTGGCTATTACTATGCGCGGGTGCGCTACAGTTTTTAGTTTTTCTGGTGAGCAAAGCTAAGCCGCCTACGGGCGGCTTTTTTGTATTGGATAGCCGGTGTTAACTTGCGGAGTGGGTAAGAAGGCTTTATCAAATAATTTTTTACAGCTTGGCACTTATGTATTACCTTTAAAGAGAATAACGATGCCTTGTGATGATTGATGTGCCAACTGTTCAGCCTGCCAATTTTGATCAGCTAGATTTGGACGCTCTTAAGAGTGCGGTCTGGGTCTACGATGTTCACAACTACCGAATTCATTGGGCGAACGCTGCTGCTCTTCGTTTATGGGAGTCTGAGAATCTAACTGAATTAACCGCGAGGGATTTTAGACCTGGCTCCTCTGCCGCTGTGCAGCAGACCTTGTGCTCCTATTTGGATGAATTTAAGCGTGGCCGCGTTATAGATCGCTGGTGGCAAATCTCTCCTAATAATATTGATAAACGAGTTCATTGCCGTTTTTCCGGTGTCTTGACGGCGCCGGGGCATATGTCGATGCTAGTAGAAGGCTTGCACTCGGAGTTGCTGCAAGGTAATCACAACGAATATGGCGCAGTGATGATCTGTCTATTTGATGACGGTGGCGCGATAAAGAGTGCTAACCCCCCTTTTGAGCAACAGTTTGGTATCTCTGTTCCAAATCTTCATTCAATTTTTAATGACGAGCTTGAGTTGTCCGCTTTATTAAATATTGAACGTGGCGCTAATCAAGAGTTTCTGCTCGGGACTCAATCTGGGCCGCGTTGGCACAGTGTTGAATTACGAAAACATAGTGATGCAGAGCTCGATCATAATAGTCAAGCTAGCTACAGCTTAACCCTATTGGATATTCATGACAGGAAGCTTGTAGAGTTAAAAAACGCTGCAGCGGCAGAAACAGATGCTTTGACCGGCTTATATAATCGACGTGGAATTACTCGTAAGTTGGCTTCTAGAATTGATAAGGGCTGCACGATATTTTTTATCGATTTAGATGATTTTAAGCCAATCAATGACAGCTATGGACATGCGGTTGGTGATGAAGTTCTTTGCCAGGTGGCTAAGGTTCTGCGTTATGAAATTCATCAGTCGGCAATATGTGCCAGGCTGGGTGGGGATGAGTTTATTTTGGCGATACCGGGTGCGCAAAGCAGTGTCGATCCTTTTGTAATAGCTGAGTTAATTATCCAGCAGCTTACCAAACCCTTTATTGGCAGTAAGCAGCGCAGCTTGCAGGTGACGGCTAGCGTGGGAAGCGCAACGATACCTGGGCATGCAGAGAATATTGATGCCTTATTGCAAAAAGCCGATGCTGCGATGTACTTGGCGAAGCAGCGGGGCCGAAATCGTCATGTTCACTACTCTGATGCAGTAAAAGATCAGTTGATGCGAGGGCAAAGGATTTTACAGCAAGTCGATGAGCAGGTGTGTGCGGAGAAATCCCTATTTGATTATCACGCTGTTGTTTCCTCCTTGACTAAAAAGCCCTTCATTTTTGAAGCGAATATTCATTGGTCAGGTCAGCTGCTTAAGAAGCTCTGTTCTTTTGAAATTAGTGAAGCTATCAGAAAGGCAAATCACCAAGAGTTTATTGAGCAAGAGCTAGCTAGAATGATTGCGGCTGATCTTTTGCGATTGCGTGCGCAGTGCGCCGATAATAGCTTAAGGGTTTCAATAGAACTTCCTTCGGGCCACTTGTTAGATGCTGGTTTTTTGCAGCGCATGGCGAGATGCTTTTCGCTATACCAATTAAATAAAACTGATGTGGTATTTGAACTGAGCGAACGTGCTTTGAAGCGTGTAATAGATCAACAAGAAAATTTCCTTATCGATGCCAGTTCGCAGGGTTTTCAGTTTGCGCTAACAAGTTTTGGGTCTGGCTGCTCGCCATTGATGAATTTGCCAAGCTTGCCGCTGCAGTACATTAAGCTCGCTCCTGAGTTCTCTTCAAAAATGCAGGCAAAAGCTTCCATATTGAAATTCATCATCAAACTTTGTGAGGACTTGCAGTTAAGCTGTATTGCGACTGGAGTGAATGAACAAGCCCTTAGTGATCACTGGTCAGAATACTCTGTTTATCTGCAGCAGGGGCAGTATCTAGACTCGGTCGACCTCCATGTAAGCTCTGATGCAGAGTTTGTCTAATAGGTTTGCTAAGTTTAAATCTCGCTGCTATGGTGCCTAAAACTTTTCAGTGAGAGCTTAGCATTGCCGGAATTACCTGAAGTAGAAACAAGTTGCCGTGGCGTTGCGCCGCATATTGTTGGTCGAACCTTAAAGCAAGTTATTGTTAGAAATAGTCAGCTGCGCTGGCCAATAGATGAGCGGCTGGCAGAAATCTTAGAAGGTAGGAAGCTGCTTGAGTTGAGTCGTCGTGGCAAGTACATGCTATTTCGTTTTAAGCATGGTCACTTGTTAATGCATTTGGGGATGTCAGGCAGTGTAAGAGTCGTAGAAGCTGCAACTGAGCCCGAAAAGCATGATCATGTCGATTTTGTTTTTGGTTTGGATGCTGTGCTGAGATTTACTGATCCCCGCCGATTTGGTGCCATCGTCTGGACAGATCAACCCACTGAAGAACATAAGCTAATTCAACACTTAGGGCCTGAGCCTTTATCTGAGGAATTCTCGGCGGATTATCTTTATCAGCAAACACGTAAGCGAAAACAAGCCATTAAAGTTCTAATTATGGATAGCAAGGTGGTGGTGGGCGTAGGAAATATTTATGCCAACGAGTCATTGTTTATGAGTGGAATTCGCCCCGGTCGTGCAGCTGGGCGAGTAACCCGTGCGGAGATAGAGCTTTTACTGCTAAATATTAAAAAGGTCCTAAAAAAAGCTATCGCGCAAGGTGGGACAACCCTAAAAGATTTTGTTGGTGGCGATGGGAAGCCTGGCTACTTCAAACAGGAACTAAATGTTTATGGTCGTGATGGGGAGCCATGCTTGAGCTGTGGCACTGTGCTCAAAAGCCAGCGCCATGTGCAGAGGGCCAGCGTCTACTGCCCCGTCTGCCAAAAATAAGAAAAGAGATTGGTGGCAACTAAATATTAGCTGCCGAACTTTTTCTTCAAGTCTTGTTCGATGATAGGGTGAACAAACTTGCTTACATCACCGCCGAGAGAAGCAATTTCGCGCACCAATGATGAAGAGATGTACGATAGGTGTTCGGCTGGAGTCAAGAACAGACTCTCCATTTCTGGAGACAAGGCCCGGTTCATGTTGGCCAATTGAAACTCATATTCAAAGTCAGATACCGCTCGCAAGCCGCGTACTACTGCTTGGGCTTTTTTCTGTTTTACTAAGTCCGCTAGTAATACATTGAAGCCACAAATTTCTACATTCGGTATGTGGGCTAAAACTTGTTCAGCTTGTGCAACCCTTTCTTCTAAAGTGAATAGAGGGTTCTTTTTGGTGCTAGCAGCGATGGCCAATACGACACTGTCAAACAGATTGCAGGCTCGCTCTACCAAGTCAATATGACCATTAGTAATTGGGTCAAATGTTCCAGGGTATACCACGCGCTTCATATTAGTTTCCACGTCAGGTTTCTCGATCGGGCGCAGATGGTAAACAATTTGGCGCCTCAGTACAAAACTTAATCGGCAAAATGCAGGTAAAAAAGCAAATTATTTGGTTTTTAGCGTGCAATATAGAGTTGGTAGCAAACCTGTCCGGTGTTTTTGCAGCGCCAATTACGCCAATTTTCGGGCAGCTTTGGCAGCTGGTTTTTGGGGCTCTCTATATAGATAAGGCTGTCTGGGTGCAGCCAATTGTTTTGCTCTAATAGCTCAGCGGCAGTTTCCCATAAATTGGCCGCGAATGGCGGGTCCATAAAAATGATATCAAAGGGGGCACCCTCATTACGCTGAGCAAGCTTTATTAAGCTATCACCATGGCTGAGTTGGGCTTCTTGTTCACCTAATTGCGACTGCAATGTTTTGATATGGTTTTGCAGTTGCTGGCAGGCTGCTCTATTCGCTTCCCACAGCTCAACATGCGCCGCGCCGCGAGATAGAGCCTCTAAAGCCAAGGCTCCAGAGCCGGCAAATAAATCTAGGCAGCGCGCCCCATGAATGTCTGAACTTAACCAGTTGAAAAGCGTTTCGCGTATTCTATCTCCGGTTGGGCGCAGCCCATCAGCGCTGGGGAAATTAAACTTCCGGCCGCGCCATTGACCACCGATGATCCGTAATTGCTGAGTAGGGTTTACTTTTGACATGCATGGCCTCGTCCAATTGGCCGGCCATTGTAGCTATCTCAAGGGGCTGTGTTAAGGCTGCGACAGCAGGCCTATAGAGTGCTAGAATGCGGCACTTTCTCGGGTTCATCTTGAGCCCCTTTATCCGATCAGTAATAGAATTTAGACACCATGGTTTTTGGCTTTTTTAAGAAATCCCCAAAAGGTGAGGCTGACAAGGCTAATACCGAAGAGCAGCCCTCAGCGATCGAGCAATCTCCAGAGCAAGAAGGTCTTGAATCTGAAGAGACTAGCCAGCAAGCGATTGATACGGAAGTGGCGCCTGAGGCCCCAGCTAGTGAAACAAGCACCGTCGAGCAGCCGTCAGACGAGCTCCTAAAGACTGAGTCTTCAGTGCAAGAGAGTCCTTCGCAAGAATCAGCCACCGAGGCCACGCAAGAGGTGTTTATGGCACCTGCGGGCTATGGCGAGCCCGCCGAAGAGAAAAAGCGTGGCCTATTCGCTCGTATGCGTGCTGGCTTGGCCAAAACCGGCGGTAACTTAACAGAAGGCCTAGGCAATATCTTTATGGGCCTGAAAGAGATCGATGAAGATCTCTTGGAAGAGCTCGAAACCCAGTTGCTGATGGCGGATGTTGGAATTGAAGCAACCGAAGAGATCATGGAAAAGCTGTCTGAGCAGGTTGCCCGTAAAGAGCTTGCCGATACCGAGGCTTTGTATAAGGCTTTGCAAGCCGCTTTGGCAGAGCTTCTAATTCCGGTGCAAAAACCTTTGCTGTTAGATACCCAAAAGAAGCCCTTTGTAATTCTGGTCGTTGGTGTGAATGGTGTCGGTAAGACTACCACCATTGGCAAGCTAGCTAAGGGCTTTCAAAATCAAGGTAAGCAGGTGATGCTGGCTGCCGGCGATACCTTCCGCGCTGCCGCAGTAGAGCAGTTACAGGTTTGGGGTGAGCGAAACAATGTCCCGGTCGTAGCCCAGCATACCGGTGCCGACAGTGCTTCGGTGGTTTTTGATGCTCTACAATCCGCCAAATCTCGTGATGTAGATATTCTGATTGCTGATACCGCAGGCCGCTTGCACAATAAAGACAATTTAATGGATGAGCTTGCCAAGGTTAAGCGGGTGATGGCTAAGTTGGATGATTCTGCGCCACATGAAGTACTGTTAGTGCTAGACGCAGGTACTGGCCAAAATGCCATCAACCAAGCAGAGCAGTTCAGTCAGTCAGCGGGTGTTACTGGGCTCGCGCTAACCAAATTGGATGGAACGGCCAAAGGCGGAGTTATCTTTGCACTGGCTAAGCAGCTTGGCTTGCCGGTACGGTTTATTGGTGTGGGTGAAGGCATTGATGACTTGCAGCCGTTTGAAGCCAAAAGCTTTGTGCGTGCTTTGTTTGACCAAGGCCAGGCCGAATAAATAGGACGTCTATTCTAAGCCATGATTCAATTTCTCAATGTGAGCAAACGCTACCCAGGTGGCTTCGATGCGCTTAGTAATCTAAGCCTAAACATCGATGCCGGCGAGATGGTTTTTCTAACCGGCCACTCTGGTGCGGGTAAGTCGACACTATTGAAATTGATTATGTTAATGGAGCGGGCTACACGCGGCCAGATGGTTGTAGGTGGCCAGAATCTCAATAAGATGCCGCGTCGCCAAATTCCATTTTTGCGCCGCCAGATTGGCGTGGTGTTTCAAAATCATCAGCTTTTATTTGATCGCACGGTATTCGATAACGTGGCATTGCCGCTGATGATTGCGGGCTTTGAGCCACGTGATATTGGTCGCCGCGTAAGGGCTGCACTAGATAAAGTGGGTCTTTTGAGCAAAGAAAAGCTCAATCCTATTGCGCTTTCTGGTGGTGAGCAGCAGCGTGTGGGTATTGCTCGCGCCGTGGTCAACAAGCCCCCTTTGCTACTGGCGGATGAGCCGACAGGAAACCTAGACCCAGAGTTGTCCGCAGAGATTATGAAGCTACTGCAGCAGTTTAATGATGTGGGTGTTACGGTACTGATTGCCAGTCACGATTTAGCGCTAATTGAGCGAATGGGTAAGCGCAAACTAACTCTAGAGGGGGGACAACTGGTGGCAGATGTTCCCGGATTAGGGGGAGAGGCTGCGTGAGCCAAGAATCTCAGAAAGCTCTTCCCGATGCGCTAAGCCGAGGTGCCAGCTTAAAACAGCTAAGCTTACTGAACTTGTGGCGTTCATATTGTCGCCATCATATTAGTAGCGCACGCGATAGCTTAAACCGCTTGTTGCGACAGCCCTTATCAAGCTTGATGACCTGTTTGGTGGTGGCCATTGCTTTGGCTTTGCCCCAGGTACTTTCAGTTGCTGTCAGCAATATCGATGAGCTTGGGCAGAGTTGGCAGGGGCGCCCTAGCCTATCCGTTTACCTTCATCAGAATGTTAAGCAGCCGGTTGCTGAGAAATTGCTAATAGAGTTAGAGCAGCAGGAGTCGGTTGCTGAAGGAGTATATATCAGCCCGAGTGAAGCCTTGCGAGAATTTGAGGAGCACTCTGGTTTTGCTGATGTCTTGGGTCAACTTGAGCGTAACCCTTTACCCCCCGTGTTGCAGCTTAGCTTAGTTGAGCAACTCAGCTTGGAGCAGGTGCAGTCTCTCCAGACCAATCTACAGGCCAGGCCTGAAGTTGAGCAAGTTGATGTGGATTTGCAATGGTTGCAAAGATTGCAGCAAATACTGGCCCTTGGTCGCACCTTAATCTGGCTGTTGTCGGGCTTATTGGCCTTAGGTGTGCTGCTTATCGTTGGCAATACCATTCGCTTGGCCATTGCGGCCCGTAAAGACGAAATTCTAGTCACCAAAACCTTGGGTGGTACCAATGCCTTTGTGCGTCGCCCCTTCTTATATACAGGTTTGTGGTATGGCTTGCTGGGTGGTGCCTTAGCGTTGCTGCTTACAGAGCTATGTCTGTTTGCTCTAGCAGGTCCTGTAGCCAAGTTGGCCGGCTCCTATGGCAGCGACTTCCTGTTGATGGGCATAAGTTGGTTCGATGCAGGCTTTTTGCTTTTGGCCAGTTCGGTATTGGGCTGGTTGGGTGCGGCCTTAGCCGTTGGCCGTCACTTGGCAGCAATCGAGCCCAAATAGCTGCTTAATATTTGATCAGATTCCCGGCTTTACAAGACTTAAAGGTCTTTTGAGCGAACCCGCGCTAGTATTAGCAGTCAAACCCGATAGCTGCTAGTATTAAGGGTCGAGTAACGGAGAATATATATGAGTACAGCCATTCAGCCAGTAGGTATGCTATCCCCAGGAGCCAATCTGGGCGCGTATATGCAGGCGGTTAATGGTATCAGTGTACTGTCAGCCGAAGAAGAAAAGAGCCTGGCGGAAGATCTGTATTACCACGAAAACCTAGATGCTGCCCGCCAGTTGGTAATGGCTCATCTGCGCTTTGTGGTGCATATCGCCAAGTCTTATTCGGGTTATGGTTTATCCCAGGCTGATCTGATCCAGGAAGGTAATGTTGGCCTGATGAAGGCTGTAAAGCGTTTCAATCCAGAGCGCGGCGTGCGCCTTGTATCCTTTGCGGTACACTGGATTAAGGCTGAGATGCATGAGTTTATCTTGCGCAACTGGCGTATTGTTAAGGTCGCTACTACCAAGGCCCAGCGTAAACTGTTTTTTAATCTTCGCAGTGCTAAAAAGCGCCTTGCTTGGTTAAATAACGAAGAAGCTGAAGCGGTTGCTAAAGATCTTAATGTCGACGTTAATCATGTCCGCGAAATGGAAGGTCGTTTGGCGGCCAGCGATATGGGCTTCGATGCCGGCGCTGACGATGATGATGAAAGTGCATTTCAAGCACCGGCAAACTTCTTAGAAGATCGCGCTGCCGACCCAGCTTTAGCTTTAGAGCACTTAGACTCAACACAGCAAAGCTTGGCCAGCTTAAGTGCCGCACTTGAGCAGCTGGATGATCGCAGTCGCGATATTTTGCAGCAGCGTTGGTTGGGTGAAGAAAAGGCCACTTTGCATGAGTTGGCTGATCAATATGGTGTGTCAGCCGAGCGCATTCGTCAGCTAGAAAAGAATGCGATGAAAAAGATAAAGGCCAATATTGAAGCGTAATACCAACAATATTGGTAAAAAAGCCGCCTAGTGCGGCTTTTTTTATGCGTAGGCTGGTTGTTTGAGTTGCTAAACAGATGCCCCGCAAAGGCTTGATGGAAGCTGCTGTGGTGATTGTGGGATTAACTGAGTTTGTATTGGGGTGAGAATGTACCGAACAATTCTCGCTATCGCGGCAATTAATGGTTTGATCGCGGTAGTTTTGGGCGCCTATGGGGCCCATGGACTTAAGCCTGAGTTGAGTGCGAAGCTTTGGTCCGCTTATAGCACCGCCAATCAATACCATTTTTACCACAGCTTGGCTTTATTGGCTTTGGCTGCATTCGCTGCCGTGAAAGCGTGGCCTAAGTTAATGTCGGTAGCTTGGGGTTGGCAGTTGGGAATACTGCTGTTTAGTGGCAGCATTTATGCATTAGCCCTTGGCGCGCCAAGCTGGGTAGGGCCAATAACGCCTTTAGGTGGTCTTACCTTAATGATGGCTTGGGGTCTGCTAATACAGCAGGCTTTCAGTAATAAAGATGTAAAGAACTAGTTATGCAAGACTCTATTTTTAAACCCGAATACAAAGATAAATCGATTCGAAGTTTTGTTATTCGGGCGGGCCGCATCACAGATGGGCAGCGCAAAGCCTTTGAGCAGTGGTGGCCCAAATATGGTTTAAGCCTCTACTCTGGCAGTCAAAACTTTGATGAAGTATTTGGTCGCCAGGCTCCAAAGGTGCTTGAGGTGGGTTTTGGGATGGGGGATTCCCTACTCGAGATGGCGAAGGCCGAACCTGAAAAAGATTTCATCGGAATCGAAGTGCACCCGCCAGGAGTTGGGCGTCTAATTAATAATGCCGGTAATGAAGGTGTCGAAAACCTGCGTGTCTATATGGCTGATGCCAATGATGTTCTAGAAGACTGTGTCGCTGACGATAGTCTTGATCGCTTTCAGTTGTACTTTCCTGATCCTTGGCACAAGAAAAAACACAATAAGCGCCGGATTGTGAATTCAGGCTTTATTCAGAAGATAGCTGCCAAACTTAATACTGCTGGTATCTGCCATATGGCGACCGATTGGGAGCCTTATGCCGAGCACATGATGGAAACCATGAGCGCCGCTGAGCAGTTTGAAAACACCCAAGGTGAATACCTGTTTGCTAAAAGACCGGAATTTCGCCCAATAACTAAATTTGAACGTCGTGGTGATCGTCTTGGTCATGGCGTTTGGGATTTACTGTTCAAAAAGCGCTAGTGACTGTCGCTTCAGTACACTTGCCTCTTGCTACCCGCAAATGACGCCTAAAACGTGATCCTTTTCACGTTTGTGGGAATGTCGCTAAAAATACGCTAGAATGCCGCCCAATTAGCAGCGGGATGCTGTTTGGGGCATTCTTCAGCGTATCTTAAGACTGGGAAGCTTTATGATTCGACTGCCACATACCTTGTATAAGCTGACGCTTATTGCCCTATTATCCCTTGGCCTGATGGCCTGCCAATCGGCCTACTATTCCGCTATGGAATCGGTAGGTGTGCATAAGCGCGATATTTTAACGAGCCGGATCGAAGGCGTTCGTGACGCTCAAGTCGACGCTAAAGAGCAATTCAGAGATGCCTTAGATCGTTTTAGCCAAGAGCTTGGCTACAACGGTGGTGAGCTGCAAAGTGTTTATGAAAATCTACGCGATGCTTACGAAGATAGTCAGCAAGAAGCTGACAATGTTAGTCGTCGCATTGATGAAGTTGAAGACGTAGCGGAAGCCTTGTTCGCAGAATGGGAAGATGAACTAGAGCAATACTCTAGCGCGAGTTTACGCAGAGAAACTCAATCTCAATTAAGAGATACACGCAAACAATACAAAAATATGCTGGTAACGATGCGCAGTGCTGAATCTAAAATGGCGCCAGTGTTGAGAACGTTTAATGATCAAGTTTTGTATTTAAAGCACAACTTGAATGCACGAGCGATAGGTTCTCTTAAGACTGAGTTCGGCGGCTTGCGCCGAGATATAAATACCTTGATTGCGCGCATGGAGGAGTCCATCGCGGAGTCAGACAAATTCATAAAAAATTTAAAGTAATACGCTTAAATCAATAATAGGAGTTCATGTTAATGAAAAACTTCCACAAACACGCATTAGTGGTAGCTCTGGGTGTAGCTGCTAGTGTTAGCTCTGTGAGCAGCTTGGCTGATGGTCATAGTGCCAGTAACCATAAGTACGAAGCGTACTTAGGTGCCGCTCGCCAATTTATCGATGGCAAGCGCGGTATCGACAATGACACGGGTGTTGTTGTTGGCTTGGGTTATGTTCTGAATGAGAACTGGACTCTTGAAGGTGTTTTCAATGGTTTTGCCGCTGATACTGAAGTTGGTGGAATCGATGTAGATGGCCGTCACTACCGTCTAGACGCGGTTTACAATATGGCTCGTAATGGTGCATGGCAGCCATTCTTGGTAGGTGGTGCTGGCGATCAAGGTTTTGATGTTGATGGTGGTGATAATCACCGCGAGACTGCTCTTAACTTTGGTGGTGGTGCAAAATATTTCTTGAACGATCAGTGGGCTCTGCGCGGTGACTTGCGCGCTATCCACTCATTGGATGAAGAAGCTACTGATTACGCTTTGGGCTTAGGTGTGGCTTACTTAATGGGTGCTACCGCTGCTCCTCAAAAGCTAGATAGCGACGGAGATACTGTTGAAGATAGCATGGATCAGTGTCCAAATACTCCAGCAGGTGTTGCGGTTGACGGTAAGGGTTGTGCGCTAGATAGCGACCGTGACGGTGTTTTCGATTACGGCGATCTTTGTCCGAACACTCCAATGGGTACCAAGGTTGATAAAGATGGTTGCCCTGAAAAAATCGCCAAAACCGTTTCTATTGAATTACAAGTAAACTTTGATACTGACAGCGCTACTGTTAAACCACAGTACATGTCTGAAATTAAAGATGTTGCCGAATTCATGAAGCAGTACAACAAAACCAATGTCGAACTAGCGGGTCACACTGACTCAACCGCTTCTGAAGCATACAACCAAGCCCTTTCTAACCGTCGCGCCAATGCGGTAGCTAAAGTGTTGGTTGAGACTTTCGATGTGGAAGCTGGCCGTGTAACCGCTACGGGTTACGGCGAGTCTCGCCCTGTTGCTGATAACAATACCGCTGAAGGTCGCGCTGCGAACCGTCGTGTAGTTGCTGAAATTAGCACAGAAACTGTAGAGTAAAATCTAACAGTTGGTATAAGAACCCGGCTTAGCCCGGGTTTTTTTATGCCTGAAATTCGAGAGCTGCAAAAGATTTTTTAAATCATGATTTTTATACGCTAGCTGGTAACATAGTAACCATATAGTGTACCCATATAGTCAATTTGATTCAGTAAACCTAGAGGAGTTAGCAATGGCTAAAAAAGTAGCGGTAGTTTTGGCGGGCTGTGGTGTATTCGATGGGGCTGAGATTCACGAGTCGGTGTTAACTTTATTACGCTTAGATCAGCTGGGCGCAGAGGTGACTTGCCTTGCCCCCAATATTGATCAAATGCATGTGGTCAATCATTTAATCGGTGAACCAGCAGAAGGGGAAACTCGAAACGTTTTGGTCGAAGCGGCGCGTATCGCTCGTGGAGATATCAAGGATATAGCCGCCGTAAATGCTGAAGATTTTGACGCAATCATTGTACCTGGTGGTTTTGGTGCAGCAAAAAACCTATGTACTTTTGCGGTTGATGGCCCGGCAATGACAGTGAATGCAGATTTTGAGGCTTTTATTAAAGCAGCAAGAGCCGCCGGCAAAACTATTGGTTTGATGTGTATTGCTCCTGCGATGTCTGCCAAACTATTTGGTGCCGATGTTGTCTGTACTATAGGCAATGATGCAGAAACTGCTGCGGCCGTCGAGCAAAGCGGCGCTAAACATGAAAACTGCTCCGTTGAAAATATTGTAATCGATGAAGCCAATAAATTGGTGACCACACCAGCGTATATGCTGGCATCTTCTATCAGTGAAGCTGCATTAGGTATTAATGCTTTGGTAGAGAAAGTTATTGAATTAAGCTAAAGCAGCCTAAATTATTAATAATTGGCCCCGCCGCAAAGAAGTGAGGATTTAATGAGCAAAGTTAGAGTAGGACAACTTTTTACGCGGGGTTTAATTCTATTTAGCCTTGTTTGGCTGACGGCTTGTAGTCACTTACCTAATGCCTTCGAGCAGCCTCGTCTCAATGTATTAAATATTCAAATGCTCCCCGGGGACAATTTGGCGCCCTCTTTCAAGATAAAACTCAAAGTAGATAACCCTAACCGTTTTGACCTAGATCTTGTGGGGGCCTCTTACAGTGTCGAGATAGAGGGTTTTGAGTTAATACACGGCGTAGCAAAAGATATCCCAACAATCGCGGCCTATGATAGCCAGGAGCTGGATGTAAAAGCTCAGGCGAGCATGGTACAAGGAGTAAGGCTATTGAATAAATTGATGAAAAGTCAGACCGAGCCGCTTAATTACAAAATGACACTTAAGCTAGATACCGGTAATTTTCTATCATCGATAAAAATAGAAGATAGCGGTCAAATCGATTTGGACGCTAGTAGCTCACGCTGAAAAACTTTGTCTAAGTCACCCGGCTATTAGCAGTCGCTATCTACCACAGTAACAGTGCAATTGGGTGAGCCGAAGGAATCATAGATCACGTAACATCCGCTGCCGTTTGGGGCGGAGCTGGGTATATCAAAACCCACAAAGGTATATTGATTGGTGACGCGGCTATCCATGCCGCCACTTAAATTAATAAAGTCCACCATAGTAAAACGACTACCCAGTTCAGCACGGCTTTCTGGGCAAAGGTTTCGCCAATCCAGCTCTGAACTTCCACCGGCGACATTGACTAAAAACTGCGATTGGCCGCTAGGTGGGTTACTGCTGGCAGGCTCAATGCCTTGTGCCAAAGCGGCGGCTTTGGTCATTTGAGCTGTTGAGCGCATGGTCCCGGCAATGCCTTCTAAGGCGGCGACCTTCGCGGCTGAAGAAAGGTCAACAAACTTTGGCGCCGCAACAGCGGCTAAGACGCCTAAAATCACAATAACTGCGATTAGCTCGATCAAGGTAAAGCCCTTAGCTTGGTTTTGCCCCGTCATGAAAATTGCTCTAGATCCGTGTGTAGACAATTATAGACTATATAATTAACTCTTATGGTTGGCTGATAAGTGGTTGTTTTGAAGGTATATTAGCCGGGTTTTCTAGGTATCTGTATAAATGCCTAAAAACCTAGAACTGAGATAAAAAGAGAGCAAGAGCCTGCTAAGGAACGGAAAGAATGGTATGAATATCTCCAGGAAGGAACTAGCCGCTTTAGAAGAATTGAAGGGGCTAAGCGAAGTTGATCAGCTTAGGTGTTTTGAAGAGGCTCGCTATACCTGCTTTTTGACTCCTGGCATGAACAGCCGCTGGCTTAAAACCCAGTTGTTGCTAGTGTCGTCGATGCTAGTGTTTGCTGCACTGACTCTTATAGCTCTTCTGCAGCTTAGTTTGGGCGTAGAGTTATTCCTGCCAATGATTGCTATTTTAATGGTTGCTCAGTATGGTTTGCGACAATATTCACGTAGAAAGTACCTTGCATTGGTACGGCCCTTTCTAAAAAAGGGCCCGTGAACGCAGTGATGATTTGAACAGCTACTCGCTAAGTGATTCCAGCTCCTCATTGAGCTCGAACCACTGCTCTTCCATATCATCAAGGTTTTTGCGCAGTTCTGCTTGCTCCTGCAAGAGCTGATTGAGCTCCGTGCTGTCACCTTCATATAGAGAGTTGTCCGCCAGCCTACTCTCAATTTTCTCAAGGCGTTCTTGAGAAGATTCCATCGAACGATCGAGTTTTTTGATTTGATTGCGAATAGGTTGTAGCTTTTGCCTTAGCGCAGCAGCAGATTGACGTTGCTCTTTTTTATCGTTTTTCGTTGGTTTGGCGGGGCTATTGCTGGCATCGTCGGCCTTGTTACTTTGTTGAGATATCCAAGCTTGATAATCCTCCAGGGTGCCATTGAATTCTTCCGCACGTTTGCTATCCACTAAGATGAATTGTTCTACCGTGTTCTTCAAGAGGTGACGATCGTGGGATACCAATACGATAGCGCCTTCATAGGCTTGTAGAGCTACGGTTAATGCGTGTCGCATTTCTAAATCAAGGTGGTTGGTTGGCTCATCAAGCAGTAACACATTGGGTTTTTGCCAAGCAATGATAGCCAGTGCCAAGCGTGCTTTTTCGCCGCCCGAAAAGTGCTCGATGGTCTCAAAAGCTCGGTCCCCTTGAAAACCGAAGCTACCTAAAAAGTTTCTAATTTCTTGCTCGCTGGCATTTGGGCTTAGGCGTTGAATATGCAATGCCGCAGAAGCTTGCATGTCCAAAGCTTCTAATTGATGCTGTGCAAAATAACCGATGGCTAGATGTTCAGACTCGCTGATTTCACCTGCCTGCACTGCGAGGTTTCCGGCCAGGGCCTTCATTAAGGTAGATTTACCTGCGCCATTGTGACCCAGTAAGCCAATGCGACTGCTAGGCAAAATGGTGAGGTTGATATTCTCTACAATACTTGTCTCGCCATAGCCCAATTGTACTTTCTGCAGATTAACTAAAGTCTGTGGGAGTTTATCTGCTACCGGAATTTGAAAGTTAAAGGGAGAATCAATGTGAGCTGGCGCAATAGCTTCCATGCGCTCTAGTTCTTTTAGGCGGCTTTGGGCTTGTTTGGCCTTAGTTGCTTTGGCGCGAAAGCGGCGCACAAAATTTTCAATTTCCGCAATGCGGGTCTGTTGTTTCTCGAAGGCCGCTTGTTGTTGTGCTAATCGTTCAGCTTTTTGTTTTTCATAACTACTATAGTTACCGTTGTATAGTTCCAGCTTTTGATTGTGCAGATTAACGGTGTATTGGATGACGTTGTCTAAAAAATCTCTATCGTGCGAGATTATTAGCAGTGTACCGGGGTACATCTGAAGCCATTGTTCTAGCCAAACGGTAGCATCTAAATCAAGGTGGTTCGTTGGTTCATCAAGCAACAAGAAGTCGGATGGGCACATTAAGGCTTGAGCTAGGTTCAAACGAATGCGCCAGCCACCAGAAAACTCATGCACCTGCTTTTGGCTATCAGCCTGAGTGAAACCAAGCCCGTTTAATAAAGCTTGCGCTCTAGATTCGGCGCTATAGCCCTGGTGTTGCTCAATTTCACCATATAGTTTGGCAAGGGTTTCACCGCAGGCGGCTTCTCCCTTGGCGTTTTCTTGCTTTAGTTTAGCTTCGAGCTTGCGCAGGGCTTGATCGCCATCGATCACGTAGTCGATGGCTTTTCGCTCACTGTGGGCGACTTCCTGGGCCATATGGGAGAGGCGCCAATTACTGGGTATGGAGCAGCTGCCGGTATCGGCTTGCAGTTGGCCCAGCAGTAATTTGAATAGGCTGGATTTACCACTGCCATTTGCACCGATTAGGCCAATTTTTTGTCCCGGATGAACGCGCAAAGCACAATGGTCTAGCAGAAGCTTATGGCCACGCTGTAAACTTAAATCTTGTATCTCAATCATGGCGGCTATTGTACTGCTGCGGGTATTAAATGACAGACCATACTGAAAATTTGTTATGGCAGTTTAGCCTTGCTTACTACCAGCAAGACAAGGCTGCGAAATGCTTGTTGCTGCTCCAGGACGAATATGGGGCCGAGGTCAATATTCTGCTTTGGTGCCTTTGGCTGGGCGTAGATGGGCGCCTTATCTCAGCAGAAGATTTAGAGAGTGCCTTGGCTTTAATTGATAAGCACCAAAACAACTATCTTTTACCCATGCGTGAATTGCGTAGGGCGCTCAAAAATCATCCATTTGATACGGTTTATAAGCAGGCAAAGTCTCTCGA
Source organism: Cellvibrionaceae bacterium (assembly GCA_025800365.1). GTDB lineage: Bacteria > Pseudomonadota > Gammaproteobacteria > Pseudomonadales > Cellvibrionaceae > Pseudoteredinibacter. Next base: position 69,472 of record JAOXRT010000148.1, read on the forward strand.
GTTGGAGCTAGAGCGTTGGGAGCAGCAGACATTGTTTGAGCTGAAGATATCATCGGGTTGTGGCCCGGATGCTGCGCAGCAAAACCTATTAATGTATGGTGAGCAGCTAATGCGCCAAGAAGAGCCGGGTCAGAGCTATCGTTCAGGCCTGAATTTACAGCTAGAACAACTACTAAAGTATTTATAGCTAGACCTTGGAGGTCCTATGCGTTTGTTTCTTACCCTTATGGCCTTGATCATTGTGCTTGCTTTGGCGGCGCCATTTGTGCTGAAAAGGCCGGATGGTTTGCCTTGGATGGATGCCTCGGAACTGTCCCCCGATATTGAGGTCAATGGAAGCTATGAAAAGGCTAAGTTGGAGCTGTATCGCTGGTGGCATGGCTTGCGTCGAGATATTTTAGGCGACAAGCAGTCTGGGAAAACTAAGGCTTATCGCTGGCAAGATAGTGCCGGCAACTGGCATTTATCGGACTCGCCCAACCCAGCTGGAACAGCGGAAGAGCTTTGGGTAGACCCAAATGCTAACTTGATGCAGTCGGTTCCCGTGCCGGAGCCCACAGAAGAAGCTGAAAATACTACTCAAGCTGATGCAAAGGCTGTACCCTTGCCGATGACTGTAAGTCCAGGACAGGCTCAGAAGTTGATGCAAGATGCTCAGCAAATTCAAGAGCTGGTGGATAAGCGCTATCAAGAGATAGACGCTCAGACAAATAAACGAAGTCAATAAAGTTAACGATAAAGTTTAATGGGGCCAAGCCCCTCACGGACCAATTAGGAAGCAATAATGAAAAAGTTCGCGATTGCCGGTGTTGCTGCCGCTGTAATGCTTGTTGCAGGTTGTAATGAGCAGGCTAAAAAAGCACCAGAACAAGAGCTGGTGCTAGACACCATGGAGAAGAAAATTAGCTATATTCTGGGTTACGATGTTGCCGGTCGCTTTAAGCAAGATGAGATGAGCCTAGACGCCGCCGCTATTTCTGCAGCAGTTAAAGACATCGCTGAAGGCAAAGAGTCTCGTTTGACTCCTGAAGAGATGCAGTCAGTAATGACTCAGTACCAGGAAAAGCAAATGGCTAAACAGCAAGAAGCCATTGAGAAAGCTCGTATTGAGAGTGAAAAAGCCGGCGAAGAAAACCTAGCTGCTGGCCAAGCTTTCCTAGCCGAAAATGCTAAGAAAGAAGGTATTCAAAGCACTGAAAGTGGTTTGCAATATGAAGTGATCACCGAAGGCAGTGGCCCTAAGCCGACCACCGATGATTCCGTACAGGTACATTATGTAGGCACTTTGATTGACGGTACTGAGTTTGATAGCTCGGTTGCACGTGGCGAGCCGGCGACTTTTAAAGTGACCCAGGTCATCCCAGGTTGGACTGAAATTCTACAGTTAATGCCAGAGGGCTCAAAGTGGAAGGTTTATATCCCATCCAACCTCGCCTATGGGCCGGGTGGTACTGGCGGTATTATTGGGCCGAACGCCACTTTGGTTTTTGAAGTTGAGTTGCTAAAAGTTAACCCTTAATGAGTTAGCTATTTACCTCACAATAAAAAACGCCGCTAATTGCGGCGTTTTTTATGGGTGGCTGTTTTGCTTTGCAGTTAAACAGCCCTATTTCAAAATATCAATTTTGAAGATGACTAGGCTTTCAAAGCCTCTTCAATATTGTCATGGAAGTAGCGCAAGCCTTGCTCAAAGCGTCCATGAAGAAACTCCTGACAGGCGCCTGAGTGTAGACCTTGTTGGACGTCGCTGGCCATACTGAAATCTTCTTCTAGGGCTCGGTACAGTATTTCATTGTTTTTGCGAAAATAGGCAACCCCTTTTTCATTGGGTGCTTCGGCTAGCAGGGTAAAGTTAATCAGTTGCGTGTGTCCTATACCATCAGGATAAACAATAGAAACGTTTATATGATCGGGCTCTATCAACAACAGTGTATTTGGGAAGAGTAGGTAGAGAAAGTTACCGTGCTCACGGACATGCCATTCGGATTCGTCTTTTTCGCGTAGGCTGGTAATGGTTTTTTTAGGGTAGAGATTACGCTGCTGCAGGTCAAACTTTTTGTAACTACCAACTGTGTCTAAAAACATAAAGTCGATGGTTTCTTTATGGGTTTTTTTAACGTGGTAATTCTCCATAAAGGTATCAACCGCCAGCTTCCAATTTATCGGGCGATGGAAGTCTTTCGGATCAAAAACCACATGACTGTCTAATTGATAGTCTTCTAAGTCTTGAATAATGCTGTCACCCAGTAGTTTATCGAGCTCGGCTTCAAAGCCACCATCTTTATCGCCCTCCTTAATGGGACTTAGTCGCAGCCAAATAAAACCAAAGCGCTCAGTTAAAGGGAGCTCCGTGAGACTTTTGCATCCTTCGGGCATATTGCTGAAACCATCGCGATGGGGGATGCCACGTAGATTGCCATTAGTTTCATAAGTCCAAGCGTGATATTGACAGACTAGCGAGCGTAAGCCTTTACCGCTGGCTTCTCGGGCAAGGCGTCCACCGCGATGTTTGCAGACATTAATAAATGCTTTTAGGCTGCCATCTTTTTGGCGTAAAACAATGAGGGGAACCTTGCAGATTTCGCGAGTAAAATAGTCACCAGCTTCCGGCAGTTGGCTGCTATGCCCTACGATGATGGGCATATCTTTGAAGAGTTGTTCTTCTTTGGCAAATTGATCTTCTCGAGTGTAGCAGTCAACATTGATGCTGGAGCACTCGCTCTGCATATCGGTACTTTTATTTTCTTCGTAAGTCAGTATTTCTTTTATTAAGTCTATTTCGGCTTGTCTTTGCATTATCAGGCGTCTCTTTATTGTATTTGTTAGATTGCTATTTGTTAGATCAGTATTTGTTTAAAGCCCCATAGCTCGCGCCATAAAGGCCATAGTCTGGTCGAGCATCTTGTTGGGGTCCTTGTTGAGCTGTGGGCTGTCAGATAGCAGTTGCACAAGGAGCTCACGAATTCCGCCCATGATCATCGGGCAGGCAACGTAGGCATCGATGTTGCTGTCGATTTCACCCCGCTCTTGGGCAAGTAGAATGTTCTCAATGGCAAGCTGAAGGTGCGCGGCTAAGCGCCGACTTTCTACGGCAGCAACGCGAGGTTCTTTTTGGCGGTTGAGAAACACCACTTTGGCGAGTGGGTGTTTGCGTATAAAGCTGATGCTGCGTTCCACCCTCGCTCTTTCGCGACTAATCCAATCGGCGCCCGGCAGCGGGTTGATATCGATTACCCATTGATCGTATTGATCGTAGAAATCCTCAACAGTGGCGGCTATTAGATCTGTGCGGGAGTCGAAATAACGGTAAATCAATCCACTGGAGACCTGTGCGGTATGGGCGACATTTGCGATCTCCAAATCGCCACCGCGCTCAGCGAGCTCTTGGGCAGCGGCCACTAAAATCCGTTGCCGCGTCTGTTTGGCCTTTTGCCCGAATGTTTTGGTCTTTGCTTCGCTGCTCATGCCTTTTCCGTTAATACCATTGATCTTGTGCATCGTAAGATGATGGAATATTGGTCAAAAGTAAAGTGAATTCACTTTATTTTTTGAGGCTTGGTGCATGCTGAGCTTTTATTGGAGACCTGTTTATTTAGAGTTTTTGTCTGAAATGGCGTCGTTCAACTTGATCCATAGCACCGTATGGGTAGTTGTACTCATAGAAATCAAACTGTTCTTGGCTCATGAGCACCACGCTGGAACTGCGTGTGCCATAGTGTTCGCTACGAATAAACAGTGGACTTAATAAGATTTCGAGCTCTTCGCCGACACCTGTATCCGGTAAGTTCTCATGATGTGCCTGATCGTCGAGCAGCAGTTGGCGCAGGGCCTCCTCCTCACTACCCTGCTCTATACAGCTTTTCAATTCTGCTAAGCCATTGGTCGATTTAGGCCAGGGTGCATTGAAGGGGCCATTGCTTAATCCGTAGTATCCGGCGTTTAACTGGCCCGCGCTTTGGCCGCGATTACTGAAGTGCCATAACTCAGTTGTATTACCAATCAGCAGATTAAATCCTGCGTAGTCTTGTGCTTCGTCTTCTAGTTCGGTGAGAAATTCCGCTGGGCTTTGTTGGCCACTGAGAAAACGACTAACCAATTGGCCGCGTGAGGGCCCCTCATGCGGGTTCGCCACTGATTCTCGGTAATTAGTTAGTGCGGCGAAACGGCCTTGGCGGCTCAGCCCTAACCAGCTGCCCCCCGCCTCTAAATCTCGGCCCGCCAGAATGTCGCTATGATCTTCCCAGAAATCGGCTCGCGCAGTAGCTCTTTGATAGGCTTCATCGCGATTGGCCGCTAATATCAGAGTTTGATCGGCACTTGGGTCAAAACGAAATAGAATCAGGCACATATTAAAAGTCGTAAATTAGAAATTGCTGGTGGAGTCTAGCAGAACTAGGCACCATAATGCCCCGCATCTGCTCCTAGGGAGCATTTTCAGTCTTGGGGGTGGCATGCTGTTTTTGATTTATGCGGTTCTAGGTGTTTTCGCGGGCATCATAGCGGGCTTATTTGGTGTCGGCGGCGGCATCATTATTGTACCGGTACTTATTTATAGCTTTGGCCTGCTGGGTTTTCCTGCTGAGCATATGGTCCATATGGCAATTGCCACCTCATTAGCCTGTATTGTTACCACCTCGGTTAGCTCAATTTACGCCCATCACAAAAAAGCTGCCGTCGACTGGGCCTTAGTGTCCTTGATGGTTCCTGGTATTGCTGTTGGCAGTTGGCTAGGCGGTATTACCGCTGTGGGTATCAAAGGTGAGCACTTGCAGATAATAATCGGCGTTTTTGCTCTCTATACGGCCTGGAAAATGTGGAACAAATCAAAACAGGAACAGGTCGAAAAGTCACTTCGATGGCCCTTACTGGTACCTGTTTCAACTGGAATAGGCTGGGCTTCAGCGATTTTTGGCATTGGTGGCGGCTCTTTAACCGTGCCTTTTTTAAGCTCTCGTGGTGTGCAGGCGCAAAAGGCTGTGGCTTGTGGAGCCGCCTTGGGCTTTCCCATCGCCTTTGTGGGGACCTTAAGCTTTATATATAACGGTTTGGCCATTGAAGGCTTGCCTGATCAAAGCTTTGGCTTGGTGTATTGGCCTGCATGGATAGGAATTGCTGTATTTAGCACTTTGTCGGCTCGCTTTGGCGCCCAGTTAGCCCATAAATTATCCCCGCAGTTGCTGCAGCGCTGCTTTGCGGGCTTTCTTTGTCTGGTAGGGCTCAACTTTATGCTTAGTGGTATTATGGCATCCCTCTGAAACGAGTGAATGAATTTTATGCAATATCCCGATATAGACCCGGTAGCCATTAACCTATTTGGCCTCAAGGTGCACTGGTACGGCATTATGTATCTGTTAGCCTTTGCGATGGCTTGGTATCTAGGTATGCGCCGTGCCCGTAAACCTTTTTCCCCGATTGCCCCAAATCAAGTGGAAGACTTGATTATGTTTGGCGCCTTTGGGGTCATTTTAGGCGGCCGTTTTGGTTACGTTTTGTTTTATCATTTTGATAAGTTTTTGGTTGACCCTCTGTGGCTGTTTCGAGTTTGGGAAGGCGGCATGTCTTTTCATGGCGGCTTGCTTGGGGTTTGTGTGGCGATTTTCTTTTACTCGCGCAAAACCAACACAACCCTGTTGCAGCTAGGCGATTTTGTCGCGCCATTGGTGCCCTTAGGTTTGGGCTTTGGAAGGATTGGTAATTTTATCGGTCAGGAATTATGGGGAAGGGTTACTGATCCGGATGCGCCATGGGCGATGTATTTTCCAAATGACCCAATGAATGCGCGCCACCCTTCCCAGTTGTATCAAGCTTTCCTTGAGGGCTTGGTTTTATTTTTGCTGCTGTTTTGGTTTTCTAAAAATCCGCGCCCAAGAGGTGCTGTCAGTGGCTTGTTTTTAGTGTTGTACGGCAGCTTCCGCTTTTTGGTTGAATTTGTTCGTGAACCTGATTCCCATTTGCAGGATCAACTGTGGCTAGGTTGGGTAACACGTGGCCAGCTGTTGTCGTTGCCAATGATAGCAGCTGGGATTTTGCTTATGATTTGGGCTTACAGCTGGGCCAAGAAAAAAGACCAACAACAAACAGCGCAAGTAGAAGGTTAAGCGAGAGCGCGAGAAGCTTAGACTTGTGTTTTGCCCGCAGAAGTGGGTAACAGTACTTCGTATATAGAGAACAAATTTTAATGAAACAATATCTTGATTTAATGCGCCACGTGCGTGATCACGGTACCGAAAAGAGTGATCGTACAGGGACGGGTACAAAGAGTGTATTTGGTTATCAAATGCGCTTTGATTTAAGCCAAGGTTTTCCCTTAGTAACCACCAAAAAATGCCATCTTAAATCCATCGTGCATGAGTTGCTGTGGTTTCTCAATGGCGATACTAATACAGCCTACCTAAAAGAAAATGGCGTGAGCATTTGGGATGAGTGGGCAAGTCCAGAAGGCGATTTGGGACCTGTATATGGCTACCAATGGCGCAATTGGCCGGCTCCTAACAGCGAGAGTATTGATCAAATTAGCCAGCTAATTGACATGATTAAAAGCAAGCCAGACTCTCGCCGTCTAATTATCTCCGCTTGGAATCCGGCGGATTTGCCGGACGAAACAATGTCTCCGCAGGACAATGTTGCTGAGGGTAGAATGGCCTTGGCGCCTTGCCATACTATGTTTCAATTTTATGTGGCTGAAGGGAAGCTTTCCTGTCAGTTATATCAACGCAGTGCCGACATCTTTTTAGGTGTGCCTTTTAACATTGCCTCTTATGCTTTGTTAACCATGATGATAGCGCAGGTTTGTGATTTAGAGCCTGGTGATTTTATTCATACCTTTGGTGATGCGCATCTCTATTCGAACCATGCTGAGCAAGTTGAGCTGCAATTACAGCGCAGCCCTAAAGCGCTACCTACGATTAAAATTAATTCACAGGTAAAGGATATTTTTGCGTTTAAGTTTGAAGACTTTGAATTGCAAAACTATGATCCAGATCCTCATATTCCAGCGCCAGTTGCTATTTAAAAGGCGCCAGTTACTAACTAAAAGATGTGTATTAAACACTGAGATTTATTAAGGGTAATTTTCGTGAGTATTTGTTTGGTGGTCGCAGCTGCTGAAAATAATGTTATCGGCATTGATAATAAAATGCCTTGGCATCTGCCAAAGGACTTGCAGTATTTTAAACAAGTGACCATGTCGAAACCGATTATTATGGGGCGCAAAACCTTTGACTCTATCGGTCGTCCGCTACCTGGTCGAGAAAATATCGTTATCACTCGCCAGCAAGAATGGCAGCATGACGGTGTGCATGTAGTGAATAATATTGGCGCTGCGATTGAGCTCGCTGAGCAACTTTCTCCGCACAGCGATGTCATGATTATTGGCGGCGCTGAGATATATCGTCAATCACTAGAGCGCGCGGATAAAATTTTCCTAACTAAGGTTTATACAGAGCTTGACGGAGATGCATTTTTTCCGTCGCTAGATACCGCCCAATGGCGTGAAATTTCCTGCGAAAAACATGCGGCCTGTGAGCGTAATCCGTATCCATATGCTTTCTGCGTATTGGAGCGTGTTACTTCTGGAGACAAAAATACCTAGTAACATTTTCTGAGTGTTTGCTCAGGATTGCTTAAAAAATGCCCAATTGTGTTGATTTTAACCGCCCTGTGACAGGTTTAATTTATATGTTACCTTAGTGCCCGATTGCAGTCGGGTAATGTGTTACCAGGCTGATACTTAATTACACAATTTTCAGGGGAGCCGGATTAACCGTTGAATCTTGCTCCAGCCTGTTATTACAATGGCGCACTCTTGACCTCGGCAAATGGATAATTTTTATAAACCATTTGCCAGTTAGAGAACGTCGCAAACTTAGTAGACAGAAGCACCCGAGTTGGGGGAAATATGAAGAAGCAGCGATTGAAAGCCGTGGCTTTAACCACCGTGCTTTCTGCCGGCGCGCTCATGGGGAGTGTAGCCCAAGCAGATCAAACTATTGATGCCATCCTTAAGGTTGGTCAGACTAAGGCCCAATCTGGGGCACAGTCTCAACAGAAAATCGATAAAATTGCCGAGCAAACTGGCAGTTTGTTACAAGATTTCAAAACCGTAAACAAGCAAATCGAAGGTTTGCGTGTTTATAACAAGCAGTTGGAAAAGCAAATTGCTAGCCAGTTGAAGGTTATCGACAATCTGACTAACTCCATCGATCAAGTAACGGTAATGGAGCGTCAGATCCAGCCACTTATTCTGCGTATGCTGGAAGGTCTAGAGCAGTTCGTTGCTTTGGATATGCCTTTCCATACCGCTGAGCGTGAAGAGCGTCTTGAGATGCTGCGCAATAACCAGGAACGTGCTGATATCCCTGTATCTGAGAAGTTCCGTCAGGTTCTAGAAGCCTACAAAATCGAGTCTGAGTACGGTCGTAAAATCGATACTTACAAAGATACTCTAGAAATCGACGGTCAAGAGCGTGAAGTTAATATTCTACGCGTTGGTCGTATCGCCCTAATGTACCAAACTACTGACACCCAAAAGTCTGGCGCTTATAACGCTAGCAGCCGTCAGTGGGAAGCGATTGACTCTGGCGAATATCGTGCTGCCATCCTAAAAGGCATCAAGATCGCTAAGAAACAAGCAACAATCGACATTATGGATCTACCAATTTTGGCTCCGGAGGCTGCACAATGAAAATGACCTTCGCCAAGCGCGTTATTGCTATTGCCGCAGCGGGCATGCTGTCTGCAGGCACTGCTATGGCCCAGGACAAAGCGGCATCTTTGGATGAACTGCTAAAAATGGTTAAAGATGCCAAAGTGGCAGAATCTGCTGATCAGCGTAAGCGTGAAGCCGAATTCCGTCGCCAAAAGGCTAACCAGCAGGCTTTGTTAAACCAAGCTAAGCAGACTAAAGCCAACGAAGAAGCTCGCTCTGTTCGTTTAGAGAAGAACTACGAAGAAAACGAAGTGGCTGTTGACCAGAAGCGCCAGCAGTTACAAGAGCGTCTAGGTTCTTTGAAAGAACTATTCGGTCACCTAACTTCTGCAGCGGGTGATTTGCGTTCTAATGTTGACTCTTCTTTGGTTAGTGCCCAGTACGGTGAGCGTGCCGAGTTCTTGGACAACCTAATCGAGAAAATGAACAGTGCTGATCAGCTACCAACTATCGAAGAAATCGAGCAGTTGTGGTACGAAATTCAGCGTGAAACCATCGAAGGCGGTAAAGTGGCTAAGTTCACTGGTACCGTGATCAAGCCAAATGGTGATAAGGCCGACCAAGACGTAGTTCGTATCGGTACTTACAACTTGGTTTCTGATGGTAACTACTTAACTTTCAAAGAAGGCAAGCTAGAAGAGCTACTGCGTCAGCCTACTGCTTATCAAGCTGCGGCTAAAGATCTAGAGTCTGCTGCCCCTGGTACCTTTACCAAGGTTGGTGTTGACCCTACTGGTCCTTCCGGTGGTTCTTACCTAGGCGCGTTGATTAACAGCCCATCTATCGTTGAGCGCTGGCACCAGGGTGACCTAGTTGGTTACATCATTACCGGTGTTGGTGTATTTGCGATGCTATTGGCTATCTTCCGCTTGATCGTTCTAACTGGCATGTCTGCCAAAGTTAGCGCTCAGTTGAAGTCTGACAAAGCCAACACTAATAACCCACTGGGTCGAGTATTGAAAGTAGCTGAAGACAATCCTGGCCTAGACGGCGAAACTTTGGAACTGAAGCTAGAAGAAGCGGTTCTAAAAGAAAAGCCTGCCATCGAATCTGGCTTGCAGTTATTGAAGATTATCTCTGCTGTGGCGCCGCTATTGGGTCTATTGGGTACCGTAACCGGTATGATCGTGACCTTCCAGGCGATTACTATCTTCGGTGCTGGTGATCCTAAGGCAATGGCCGGCGGTATCTCTGGTGCGCTAGTAACCACAGTACTAGGTCTGGTTGTAGCTATTCCTACTGTATTGATGCACACCTTGGTTAACGGTCGTGCGCAGCGTGTATTGCACATCTTGGATGAGCAAAGCGCTGGTCTAGTAGCTGAAAACGTAGAAGCTAAGTAGGAGATTGCTCATGACGGCATTAATGGATCAATTAGAAGCCATTAAGGCCTTTGTGGAGTCGGGTGGTGAGGTTCTTATCCTGATCGCCATCCTGACTTTCGTCATGTGGACACTGATTTTCGAACGTTTGTGGTATTTCAAGGGTAATCTAAAGCGCGACGTGCAAGGTGCTTTAGATACTTGGGAAGCTCGCCCAGAGCGCCAGTCTTGGAATGCCCACCAAATTCGTTATGCACTGATCTCTCGTGTTAGTGAAAAAGTACGCATTAATATGAGCATGATCGAAACCCTGGTATCCCTAGCGCCATTGTTTGGCCTATTGGGTACAGTATGGGGGATGATCGAAGTGTTTAACGTATTGGCCATTACTGGTGGTGGTGATGCGAAATCCATGGCTAGTGGTGTATCCAAAGCAACAATCCCGACAATGGCGGGTATGGTTGCGGCGCTTTCGGGCGTATTTGGTAACACTCTAGTGACTCGTATTGCCGAACGCGAAAATCAGTTACTTGCCGATCACCTGACGATGGACCACTAAGCAGCCAGCCTGCTTAGTGCCCACAAGGCAGACGCTAAGTATTAATCGGTTATGTTAAGAGAGTAACCATGGCCAAAAAAAGAAAAGTTGAAGAGGAAGGCGGCATCGATTTAACACCCATGCTAGACGTGGTGTTTATCATGTTGATCTTCTTTATCGTAACGGCTTCCTTTATTAAGGAAACCGGTATCGAGATTAATCGACCTGATGCGACGACTGCAGAGCAGAAGTACAAGTCGAATATCTTGATTGCGATTAGCGACAACAATGAAATCTGGATCGACAAGAGCCGTATCGATGAGCGCCAGGTGCGTAACCGCATCGAGCAATTGCGTGCGGAAAACCCGAAAGGGGGAATTGTGGTTCAGGCGGATGACAAAGCAAGCATTGAAACCCTAACGTTGGTAGTGGATGCTGCCCGTGATCTGGGTGTCACTGACGTTGCTGTGGCGACAGAGAAGAACTAGGGCAAGCTATGAATCCAATACGACTCATAATAGCCGGAGCCATTGCATTGGCAGTGACTTTTGGCTTGTTCGTTTTGATGCATACTTTGATCGCGGCGAATATGACAGAACCTGAAGAGGGTGAGGCGACAAAAATCGCTGATATTCATATGCCGGAAACTAAGATCGAGACCCGCTTCGAAACCGAGAAACCTGAAAAACCCGAAGAGCCGGATGAGCCACCACCAGAGATGCCTCAACCTGAATTCGATACCCCTGATGTTAGCCCAGACGCTATCAACATGGGTGCGCCGAAGGTACAAGCAAATCTAAATGTGGCTGGTGTTGGTGGCTTCTCTTCCGATGGTGAATACTTGCCTATCGTGAAGGTTCAGCCCCAGTATCCTCGTCGAGCGCTAAGCCGTGGTATTGAAGGTTATGTAATTGTTGAGTTTACCGTGACCAAGAGCGGTGCGGTTTCTAATCCGGTAGTTGTAGAGCATGTACCTGAAGGTTCCACCATCTTTGCTAAAGCAGCAATGAAGGCGGCCTTGAAGTTTAAGTACAAGCCACGGGTTGTTGACGGTGAGCCAATTGAGGTTCCTGGTGTACGCAACAAGATATCCTTCGCCATTGCACAATAGAATGGGTAACAACATGAAAATGACGGCTGCGGCAACAAAGCTCGTCAAACACACTCTGCTGGCGGCACCGCTTATGCTTGCCCCAGCAGTATCAAGTGTGGTGATGAAAGCTTTTAATCAAGACGCGACTTTCGGTGCGGCTTACGCTCAAGAAGCGAAGAAAAAGCCTGCCCAAAAAACGCGCAAAACACCGGCTCTTAGCCAGAAGGTGTTTAAAAAGTTAGAGGCCCCGAATGCTCTGATTAACCCTGAAAAGGGTGAGCCAGACTACCGTGGTGCTATCAAGCTTTTAAACGATATCAATATCACCAAGTTTAACCGTTACGAGAAGGCTCAGGTGTATAACCTGAAAGGCTATGCTTACTACAGCATGGAAGACTATCGTAATGCGATTAAAGAGTATAAGTTGTTACTCTCAATGAGCCCGGATATCCCTCTAGGCCTTGAAGTGCAAACTCTTTATATTGTTGGTCAGCTTCAGTTTGTATTGGAAGATACTGTTGAGGCAGAAAAAACCCTTGAAAAATGGATGGCGATTGCTCCGATTATTGGTGCCGATGCCCACGCAATGTTGGGTCAGGTTTACTACACCAATAAAAAGACCAAGAAGGCTATTGGGTCCATCAATACTGCGGTAGAGATGTACGACAAGAAGGGTAAAACGCCTAAAGAGAACTGGTTCCAGATCCTAAGTGCCCTGCACTACGATGATAATAACACTAAGAAAGTTATTGAAATCCTAGAGCGCATGGTTCGTTTGTATCCGAAAAAGACATACTGGCGCCGATTGGCCGGCATGTATGGCTTGGATAACCGCGAAAAGGATCAATTGTACGCCTATGATGCTGTGTATCAAATGGGCGGCTTGACCAAAGAAAAAGAGCTAATGAACTTGGCGTATCTGTATATGGGTGATGATGTTCCCTATATGGCCGCAAAGATCATGAAAAAAGGCTTGGCGGATAAGATTATTGAGCCAACTTCTAAAAACCTAGAGGTTTATGCAACAGCATTGCGCATGTCTCAGGAGATTAAGAAGTCTATTCCAGTAATGGAACAGGCGGCGTCAAAATCTGACGGTGGCGACTTGTATGCTCGCCTGGCTGGTATTTACCTAGACAGCGACAATAACAAGAAGGCCGTTGAGGTTGGTGAGAAGGCTTTGAAGAAAGGTGGTGTGAAGCGTAAAGATCAGCTTTATATTACTTTGGGCATGGCCAATGCTAACCAAAAACGCTATAGCGCAGCTATCAAGCACTTTAAAGAGGCGGCTAAAGACAAGCGTAGCAAGAAATTTGCGAACGGTTGGATTAAGTACTGTCAAAATGAGCTTGAACGTGAGCGTAAGCTAGCCGCTTCTTAAGCTGTTAGTTAAAGCCACAAAAAAAGCCGCTATATGCGGCTTTTTTTGTGGCCGTTGCACCTTTGAATATCAGCAGCAATTTGGCGCAGGATCAGTAAAGCTTAACGACCATTCTCTTCCAGCGCTGTATGTCTAGGTGCAAGCTCTTTCAAAGCGCGACGATAGACTTCTTGTTTAAAGGAAACGACTTTGCCAATTGGGTACCAATAATTAACCCATTTCCAATGATCAAATTCCGCACTGCCAATTTTATTAAGGCAAACTTTACTTTCATCACAGAGCATACGCAGCAAATACCACTTTTGCTTTTGGCCGATACATAAAGGGTTAGAGTGTCTACGGATTAGGCGCTTTGGAAGGCGATAGCGCAGCCAGCCGCGTGTTACTGCGAGTATTTCGACATCCGACTTCTCTAGGCCAACCTCTTCGTATAACTCACGATAAAGTGCTTGCTCTGGGGACTCGTTGTCGTCTATCCCGCCTTGGGGGAATTGCCAGGCGTCTTGACCACCAATTCGGCGCGCCCAAAGGGCCTGACCTTTATCATTACAAATTATGATCCCAACATTGGGACGAAAACCATCTGCGTCTATCAAGGATTGCTCCAGGGGTGGCTATAAACGCGATCAAGAGCAGGGCACGGAGGTACATTTTGCTGATCTGCGTAGCAGCCTCAAAAATTTAATTACCAACATTGTTTCATAAGTTTGACATTAGGGCCATAAGTTGAGGTAAATTTACTGTGCCTACTAGAATGCTTTTACCCTACAATAGAGCCTTTCTACACTATATAGAGAGCGGTACCATGACCCTTGCGCTATTTGATCTTGATAACACCTTGATTTGTGACGACAGTGATAATTTATGGGGTGAGTTTCTCGTAGAGGAAGGTTTAGTAGATGCTGCGGAATACGGTGCAAAAAATGAAAGGTTCTATCAAGACTATAAGCGCGGCGAATTAGATATTTATTCCTATTTAAAGTTTGTTGCTAGCGGTATTAACTCTATTGAGCCTTCCGAGCGTGAATCTACAAGATCCAAGTTTATGGAAGAAAAAATAAAAAAGGTAATGTTACCCAAGGCTGAGGCTCTCTTGGATGAGCATAGGAAGCAGGGACACACCATTATGGTGATTACCGCGACTAGCAGCTATATCACCCAGCCCATTGTTAATGCCTTGGGTATTGAGCTGCTACTGGCTCCAGAACTGGAGCAAGAAGGCGACTACTTTACTGGCGGGGTTATTTCAACGCCAACTTTTCAGCAAGGAAAAGTAGAGAGGCTTGAAACTTGGCTAGCCCAAAATAATGAATCAATGTCAGGTGCCTATTTCTATTCCGACTCCCACAATGACTTGCCCCTGCTAAAGGTGGTCGATAACCCTATTGCTGTAGATCCAGATGAAAAGCTCAAAAAGTATTGCGACGAAAATAATGTTCCGGTGATCAGTCTACGATGAAAAAAAGGAATTCGGTACATTCATTGCCATCATCACCTTTTCTGATTGTACTTTTGGCTTTGCAGTTTTGCTTGCTAGGATGCAATGAAGTTCCAGAGCAGGTGCAGGATGAAGCAATACCAGAGACAAAAACGGAAAGCTTGCTACTGAGCCAGGATGACGAACTAAAGCTAAAGAAACTGGTAGCTGAATATTGGAAGGCTATAAGGGTGTCGGCTTCAGAAAATAGGCAGAAGCTTAGCATTCTAAATGAGCTGGTTGATGACTTTCTGAGTAATCCCAGCGAAGAGTCGCTGATGGCCGTAAAAGAGCAGTGGTTAGAGAGCTATCTTTCATATCAAGCGTTGGCCACTGCAGCTCAGTTTCATCAGTCGATGCCTAACGTATATGCTGAGCAGCGCAACATCTGGTTGGCGATTGATCCATATCCAATTGCTGTTGGTTATATAGATGATTTTGGTCCCTATAAAGGGGTGGGGGTTGTTAACGATTTGCTTGTTGAGATAAATGAATCTTCGATTCGTTCGCAGCACGCGATAACCGATACAAGTGAAGCAATACTGGGCTATTTGCCATTAGCCTTCTTACTCTGGGGCGACAATATATCAAATGCAGCGCGTGTAAATGATTATAAAATTAATGGAAACCAAAACACCCAAAGAAGGCGGCAGTTACTAGAGATAGTGAGTACGGCTTTGGCAAATGATGTAAAGGTCCTAGAGCAATGGTTATCAGACACTGGTCAAATTGATGTGCTCTTTTATCGCCTTCCGGTGTTGGCGCAAATTGAACTTATAAAAAGATCAAGCGCTGTATTCGCCGAGCAAAGAATTCTTGCTGTACTGCAAGACGAAGCTAAAGATGATTGGCGGCCAAATAAAATATGGTCGAAGGTTTTGTCAGTACAAGTAGGGCAACTAAATGAAAATATTGAATTGCTAAAAACTGCAAACGCAATAGCGCTAGATATCTCAGTGGAAGCTATCGAGAGTACTGCTGCGTCTCCAGTTCTAAAAAGTAATGTAATTTCAGAAAATCAGAATGCCAAGCTTATTGAAAGCTTAGAGCGGCTAATTGAAGAAGCTAAGAATTAGGCTCGATCCGTAATATTATCGTCGAGCCTCAATTCAAAGCGACTTAGGGTAGGTAAACCCTGGCAAAGACCGCTTTTAAGTAATCGGTCTCAGCAATAGATGGGTGAACTGGATGGTCAGCACCTTGACCACCTTGATGAAGAATTTGGCAGTGGCGTTCTAAATGGCGAGCTGAAGCGCGAACAATATCGTTCAAACGATCTTTAGCTAAATGCATGGAGCAGGAGCCCGACACCAAAATGCCATCTTTACCCAGCAGCCTCATGCCTAGCTCGTTAATGTGTCGATAAGCGGCTTCACCTGATTTCTGATCTTTTCGCTTTTTAATAAACGCTGGAGGATCAAGGACAACAATATCGAAACGTTCCTGAGACTGAATTAATTGTTTTAATACTTCAATGGCCTTGCCGTGGATAGTAGATACCTTATCTTCTAGGCCATTGATAGCTGCGTTTTCGGCTACCCAGTCAAGAGCTGATTCTGAAGCATCAACGCATACAACTTCACTTGCTCCGGCAAAAGCGGCCTGAACTCCCCATCCGCCAACATAGCTGAATACATCGAGCACCCGTTTGCCAGGTGACAGACGCTGTAGCAGTGCACGATTTTCTCGGTGGTCATAGAACCAGCCGGTCTTTTGACCATAGGCAATTGGCGCTATGAAGCGACAGCCGTTTTCTTCCATCTCAACGGCTTCGGGAATATCCCCGACTGTGTCGACTGACTCAGGAAGGTTTTCCAGCTTTCTGGCGCTATGATCATTACGCAATAAAATGGCTTCTGGCTTTAAAACTTTTTGTAAGGCGTCCACGATTTCTTGCTGTAGCAGATCCATCCCGGCGGTAGAAATTTGCACCACCAAATAATCACCGAAGCGATCAACGACCAAGCCAGGCAGCAGGTCGCTGTCTCCATAAACTAGACGGTAGTATGGCTTGGGGTAGGCTAGCTCTCTGAGTGATAAAGCTTGTTTAATGCGGTGGACCAATAAGGATTTATCTAAGGGGTATTTTTTTTGACGGCTGACCATGCGTGCGCAAATAAGCCCTTGCGGATTCATAGTGGCTAGCCCTAGTGACTTACCGCCATTGCTAAGTACTTCCACCTGCTGGCCTGAACTGAATCCGTTTAAAGGACTTAGTTGGCTATTCACTTCGTTTGAGTAGATCCACAGATGACCCTGTTTAAGGCGTCGGTCGGCGTTGGATTTGAGGTGTAGCGGAGCAAAGGACATGGTGGTACCTAGAAAAAAGCCCTATTATAAAGCCCGCCTAGGACCCCTTGCTAGCTTTTATCATCTTTTAAGCCAGCAAGTAGGCTATCGCTATCGATAACTGATAAAGTCTGTTGATCCGCTGATTGCATTCAGAAATTGATGCTCATTAAAGCTTGATAAGCTAATGTCATGTTGATTATGGACCAGGCGAGTGACAGAGGCATTGATCACTGGCTCAAAAAGCCCATAAACTTTATCTGCACCAAGGCCCATAACGATAGCGCTTACTGCGGCTATTACGCCGCCGGAGGTAAATACCGCCGCGCTTTGGCCACTGCTATTTTGTTGCATTACAGCGCCTAAGCCTGACTCAAAGCGGCTCCTTGCCTGTGGCCAAGACTCTAAAGTAGAGCTCTGGGGCTCCTCTAAAATCCAGTACTGAAAAACGGCCCTTAAGATTTTTTGAAAGCTCTTTTTGTCAACCATCATGTTTTCAGCGTCCTTTGCTAAATCTGGATATTGTTTAAGAATGGCAGGTAGTAGCTCTTCTACCTGAGCATGATTGTCAAATTCATTCCAATTGGCATCGATGGTAAGGCTAGGTAGTTCAACAGCAGCTGCACGATAAACATCAATAAGTGCTTGAGCCGTTTGTTGTTGACGGGCTAGGGTACCACTGTAAAGGCCGTGAAACTGCTGTTCTTGTTGTAAGAAGTGCTCACCTAATAGTTTGCCTTGTTGGTATCCTAGCTCTGATAATTGGTCGTAATTATCGGTACCAAATGAGGCTTGGCCGTGCCTAACCAGAAAGATTTCTGCCATGTTAACTCCGTAAAAATGGAAACCGCCTAGAGTATTTAAACTATGCATTATAGTCAGCATGAGCTGCTTTCGTCTTAACATTTAGGTGATTTCCGTTGCTTTGTTAGGCGCTAGTGGTGTGCTGTCATTTTTCGCTTGTAAAGATGTGCTTTCAGCCTTGGCAGATAGGGGAAAAAAGGGCAGTCTAGGTCCCATGAAAAATGGTGAATATTGCCGTCTCAAAGCAGTCTGCCATTTTACACATACAGTTAAATACAGGAGCAAGTGATGGAAACCCTTAATTTTTATATAAATGGTGAATGGGTAGAGCCAAATGAGCTGAAAACTTTAGAGGTTATCAACCCTGCCAATGAAGAAAGCTGTGGTCGTATAGCTCTGGGTAATGAGCAAGATGTAAATGCCGCAGTAGCGGCGGCCAAGGCGGCTTTCCCTGCTTTCTCCCAGACTAGCCGCGAAGAGCGTATTGCTTTGCTAGAGAAAATTCTTGCTGGGCTTGCTGCACGCCAAGAAGATCTAGCACAAGCCATCACCGCTGAGATGGGGGCGCCAGCTTGGCTATCTAAAATGGCCCAATCAGCCATGGGTGCAGCGCATTTTAATGAAACCTTGCAGTTGCTGAAGGATTACGAATTTGAAAGTAATCGTGGCAGCACTCGCTTGCGCAAAGAGCCTATTGGAGTTTGTGCGTTAATTACACCATGGAATTGGCCGCTGAATCAGATTGCCTGTAAAGTTGCTCCGGCTATCGCCGCTGGTTGTACAATGGTGCTTAAGCCTTCCGAGATCGCGCCTTTCGATGCTGCGATTTTTACTGAAGTATTGCATGAGGCTGGCGTACCGGCTGGTGTGTTTAATATGGTTAATGGTGACGGACCTGGTGTAGGTGCGCCGCTATCAAGTCATCCCGATGTGGATATGGTTTCTTTTACCGGCTCTACCCGTGCAGGTCGTTTAATTTCAAAAGCTGCTGCCGATGACATCAAGCGAGTATCCCTAGAGTTAGGCGGCAAATCTGCGAACATTATTTTGCCGACGGCCAATTTAGAAAAAGCAGTTTCTAAAGGCGTGCAAAGCATGATGATGAATTCAGGACAATCCTGTAATGCGCCATCCAGAATGCTAGTACCTGCTGAAAAACATGCTGAGGCTGTCGCCATTGCTAAGCAAACAGCGGAAGCGCTTTCGGTGAACGATCCTTATGCTGAAGGTGTTTACCTTGGTCCGGTTTCTTCTGATGTTCAATATCAAAAAATTCAGGCCTTAATCCAACAGGGCATCGATGAGGGTGCAGAGCTTGTTGTGGGCGGCACAGGAAAGCCTGAAGGCCTAGAGCAAGGTTACTATGTGAAGCCAACAGTTTTTGCTAACGCCAATAATCAAATGACAATTGCACGCGAAGAAATCTTCGGGCCGGTGCTCACCATGATTCCATACGGCTCTGTCGAAGAAGCTGTGGAAGTTGCCAATGATACTCCTTATGGTTTATCCGGCTATGTCTACGGTGAGACTTTAGAGGAGGCGGCCAATGTTGCTAATCAATTGCGCACTGGTAATGTTCATCTGAATGGCGCAGGTGCAGATACCAAAGGACCTTTTGGTGGCTACAAGCAATCAGGTAATGGTCGCGAGTGGGGTGAGTTTGGTCTAGAGGAATTTTTAGAGGTTAAAGCTGTATTTGGTGCAAATCAGTAGCTTGGCTATAGATTTAGGAGCCCAGTACTGTCTGGGCTCCTAGTTATTAGCGCTAATTTCAATCAGTGATTCTGATTTTTTAAGTTCCACTGTACTAAAATCAGTATAAAGTACAGGCTGTGTCCTGCATGGTGCAGCCTTTTTTAATGCTTTTTAATGGATCTCTTGGATGGGCATTTTATTTATAAACGTTACTTTATAAATGCCATTCGTTTTTATTAACTGTCTTTAATATTTCATCTCTTCTAACTCGTCATTTTTTTAATTTATCCTAAGTAATTCTGATCGAAGAGTTTCACTAACCCAGCCATTGCTTTCCTCGCTACTCCTAATCTTGACCGCTACTTTTAGCTCCTATAAATTCGCGCTAACTTAAAAATCAGGGAAGATATAAATCCAGAATAAGGTGAATAATAAAATTCTATCTGTCGTATCGAGCAGATAGAGAAGGTGGTCTTGGGCTTCTATCCGTGATTTAAGAAGGGTTGAGCACTACATGAAAAGCAGTTCTCTCAGATTGGCAATAATCTCCTTATGTATGAGTGTTGTCGATGATTCATTTGCCGATATCACTGGCAGTGTTTTTAATGACTACAATGCCAATGGTGTGGATGATGGCGCTAATGAGCCTCCTATTGCTGATGTGATGGTTAGTGCCTATGGCGTTGATGGTGCAGCGGTAGGCAACTCGCCGCAGTTTACAGACTCTGTAGGTGAGTTTAATTTAACAGGAATCATTGGCCCAGTTCGCCTAGAGTTTACTTTGAGCGAGACTCAGAAAAAGTTTCTATTTGCCGGCGCGGGTGAGCTAAGCCAGGTTATTTTTGCTGAGGACGGCGATAATATTGACCTTCCTTTGCATAATCCTAGTTTGTTCTGCCATAGCGATCCTGACATTGCGGTGAGCTGTTTTGTTAATGGCGATTCTGCTAGCTCTGTAAACCCTAGTGATACCGTCGTCGCTGTATCTTACCTTGCAGCAAATAAATCTATGTTGGCTGCAAAACAACAAACGGGTGCCGTTTGGGGCTTGGCCTATCAACGTGACGGCGATCGCTTATTTATGAGTTCAATGCTGAAGCGTCATTCAGCGCTAGGGCCCGCCGGAGAAGGTGTTATATATGTCCAGGAAAATGCCCTCAATAGCCCAGCGGCCCCAAGCGTCTTTAGCCGATTTTCCGATCATGGTATCAGCGTAGGTGCGGTACCCAGTAATAGTGCTAGAGGTCTTGATGGAATTGATCCGAGTGATGGCAATCATGATGCATTAGCGATCGATCTTGTCGGCAAGGTTGATCTTGGTGGTGTCAGCATGGCAGATAATCAAATTCATTTCTATACAGTTAATTTACACGATAGAGCAGTTTATCGCTTCGATAGTAGAGATGCTTCACAGGCTCCGTTAGTGTTGCCCAGCTTCCCAAATCATGACTCGGGCAGCTGTGTTAATGGCGTAGCGAGGCCTTGGGCTGTAAAAGCGTACCAAGGTGACGTTTATCTAGGAGTAGTATGCAGTGCAGAGAATGGCGGGACTAGCACTGACCTGAGCGCTGCTGTTTATCGTTTTGACGGCAGTAATTGGCATACGGCTGTCCCTGCCTTTGCCTTAGATTATCCGCGTCAAGCTCCTTATCCCGGTCAAAATGGCGCTTGGCAGCCATGGGGGGACGAAATTACAGATTTCCGTAATCCGATTACTTCGGGTGAAAATTTCTTTGCCAAACCTTCGCCGATTCTTTCAGATATCGAGTTTGATGATCATGGCAATATGTTACTTAATTTTTCTGACCGCACATCTTTGCAGATGGGAGGTAGAAATTTAGGCACTAATACTGCCGATACCACAACACTTTTTTATACGGTAAGTGGTGGGGAGTTATTGAGAGCGACAGCACTGGCTAATAAGGAATATCAGATTGAGGTAATCAATATTGCTAGCGATGAGTTTTTTTCGGGTGATGAATTTCTAACTCCAGGTGAAGACCATCTTGAGACTGCTTTTGGTGGTTTAGCGGTTTTGAACGGTGCTGATGAATTAGTAATGACAGCACTAGATCCGGAGCGTTTGGATAGTGGAGGCTTGTATTGGCTGAGTACTGCAGATGGCAGTAAAAGTCGAGTCACGGAATTGTATCGTGGCGCTGGTAATGGTTTTTCTGGTAAAAGTACTAGTCTGGGTGATTCAGAGCTAATTTGTGAGGCGGCACCTTTACAGCTAGGTAATCGAGTTTGGTGTGATCAAAGTTCGGGCTTTTCTGAAAATGACGGTAATGGTATTCAAGATCCAGGTGAGGCTGAGATTTCGGCGGTTACTTTGCGCTTAAGTTGTGGCGCTGAGTTTGCCGAAGTGCAAACCGATATTGGTGGGCAGTATTTATTTACCGACTCAGTATGGTCTAGTTCGGCCAATACCAGCTCCAGCATTATTCCACGTTACAGTAACTGTACTATTGCTATCGATATGCAGTCGGTAGCAAATATAAATGCTATTGAATCTGTGTGTGGCACCAGCAATCCGACGTTGGCTAATGCGAATTCTGGTGAAGCTAATGCGCGTATGCGAGATTCCAACGGAGTGCTAAATGGTCAATGGTTAGAGGTCAATGTAGATACTTCTAACAGTACAGGTGCTTTGACGACTGGTCGATCAGGACAAAATGATCACAGTTTTGATTTTGGCTTTGCGGCTGCTATGGCGCCGACCGGGCCAAGCGTTGCAGTTCCCCTAATGCCTTGGGTGATGAAATTTCTTCTGGCTTTCGTTTTGCTTGGCTTTACATTGCGCCGCTTTCGCTAATGTTCAATTTCTAGCCCCCATTGTTAAGGGGGCTAGGGCTAAAGGCTCTGTTAGGACAATTGTTGCTGACGCTCTTTATAGTAGGCAACAACATCAGTCATAGCTTGCTCGTCAAATTCTCTTAGGCCGGAAAGCACCATACGTTTTTCACCGTGGCCAATACGATCTTCGCCGGACATAACATCAAAGCCAAGTGTTACGGTACCGCGTTTGCCGTTAACTTCGAGTTTGGATTCCGCTCCAACTAATTTTGCTTCCTTAACATCTAGGCGGTCGAGCTCAAGTTTGGCGCCTTCATAGATTACCAGCGGTCTTGCCGGGTTAATCATAACGTTCTTTTCGCGCATCAGTGGTACCAGAATATGCGGGAAGGTTAATCCAGAGTAGGCGACATAAGACTCGCTTAAGCTGCTGATTAAGTCTTCGTCGTTGGAATGCTCGCCTTCTTCAAAAAGCTTGAGATAGCATTTGCCATTGTCAGCGATAAGCTCATTGCTGCCATCTTCATTGCTTTGTAGGCTGAGTTGAATGCCGTCACTTACCATGTCGGTAAAATCCACAGCCATAGTCTTGCTGAGTCCTACTTTGGCTAAGCTAATAGCAAAGAGTAGATCGCCAGGAACGCAGAAGCGCTTTGCATCGACATCGTGTATGGGGTTGAAATCGTTGGCGACAAATTTTGCAAAGTTACTGGCTTGCTCGCGGCTAAAGCTGAATTGCTCAGAATTTTCCGCGTGGGGGGTGAAGTATTGCTGGATTTGCATATAATTTTATACTGTTATTCAAAACAGCCCATTATACACATTTAGAGCCCCAGATTCCCCTAGTACTCAGCCAGGAATATATGAGCCCAGATTATCAGTTGTACTTCTCTCGTTTATGTCAGGGACTCTATAAGCAGAGGGAGTTTTGGCAGGCTAACGCATTTCGCGAGCCAAACTTGTCATGGCAAGCCGAAAATCAAGCTCTCAGTACTGCCTTGTTGAGTCTTGATGAGGAAGGTTTGGCGCAGTTGGAAAACGATGTGGCTAGCTTAGCGAAATACCTAAGTCCTTATATTTCTGATCTGGATGAACTGCTTAGTATTGCTGGATATATTGAAACTTGCCCTGCGAAGCTACCGGAATTAGCGAATGAAATGCGTTTTTTCCCCAGTCATATTCCAGGTCGAAAATGGCAGCAAATCAGGTATTTTCATCAAGCAGCTCCGGCAAAAGCCGAGCGCTTGGTGGATTGGTGTTGTGGCAAAGGGCACTTGGGGCGCTTTTTGGCGCTTACTGAATCGTGTCAGGTGCTTGGCCTAGAATGGGATCAGAGCTTGGTTGATGCCGGCAATGAATTGGCCAATAGTTTGACGGCAGGTGAGCTTTCGATAGTGCCTTGTGATGTGTTGGATGCAGCAGCCGGGGAATGGCTTGCTGCTGGTGATCATATATTTGCACTGCATGCCTGTGGGGATCTTCATCGTCGAATGCTACAGCTAGCGGGTCAACAACAGCTTGCAGCCGTCTCTTTTGCGCCATGTTGCTATCAAAAAATATCAGCCGATCAGCACAGCTTTTTGTCTTCTGCCGCCGAGAAAACAGAGCTAGCTTTACGGCGCCAAGATTTGCATACGATAGTTCAAGAAACTGTTACCGCTCCCAAGGCAGTACAAAACAAGCGAATATTATTGCAGCAATGGCGCCTGGGCTTTGATGCCTTGCAGCGTGATATCCGTGGCATAGATGCCTACTTCAGTACACCCTCCTTGCCGCAATCCAGTTTGCAGTTGGGTTTCGAAGGTTTTTGTCGTTTGCTGGCTGACAAGCGTCAGTTGCTGCTGCCTGCTGAAGTGGATTGGAAGCATTATCAAGCGCTTGGGCTTAAACGATTCAATGATGCGCGTCGTTTGGATCTAGCTCGGTTGGTATTTCGGCGATCTTTGGAGCTTGCTGTGGTTTTGGATCAGTTGTTGTATTTGCAGGACAATGGCTTTGCTGTAGAGCTACTGCAGTTTTGCCCCAAACACCTTAGCCCTAGAAATCTATTAATTAACGCTTGGCGTGATTAAGCTTGGCGACAGTCAATCGACGATAAAATAAGCTGACTGTTAAAAATGCCAATTTTAGATAAGGACAAAATGTGAATCAGAACCGATTTTGGAAGCAAGCCTTTAGCTTAGTATTGATACTGTTGGTCTATGGCCTATATCAGTTTTCCCTTAAGCAAAATGCGCTAAGTGTCGATGGTGATGATCTTGCTAGCCTTCAGCAGGCCGTGCAAGCTAAGCGCAGCAAGGTATGGTTTAACGAAACACGATTTACGGTATACAAGCTATTGCCTGATGATACTAAAGGCAGTCAGCATCAGCGCTTCCTAGTAAGGCGGGAAGGCTTGCCGAACTTATTAGTGGCTCACAATATCGATTTAGCTCCTAGGGCCCCTTTACGGGCAGGGCAAACTTTGTTTATAAAGGGCCGTTACGAGTGGAATAAAAAAGGTGGTGTTATCCATTGGACTCACCACGACCCGAGAGGAGTGCAGCCTGGTGGTTGGCTTCGTGTGGGTGAAGATAAATACCAATAACATATCGCCCCTGAGGCAAATAGGAATTTTAGGCTCATGCAAAAAACCATTTTGAGTACTGTTTTGGCTTTTAGTGCGGCATTAAGTCAGGCTGCAGATTTTCAAGTTAAAGAGCTAGCGGCGGGCTTAGATCGCCCATGGGGCATGAGCTTTATTAGTGATAATGAAGTATTGGTGACGGAAAAAGGTGGTACCGCCAAGCGAGTAGATTTGCGTTCTGGAAAATCGCAAGTGGTAACGGGTTTGCCAAATGATATCTATGTCTATGGGCAGGGTGGTCTGCTCGACGTGCAAAATCATAGCAATGGTTATAGTTACTTCACCTACAGTAAGCGCAGTGACGAGTCGGGTATGCATGGCCGTACAGCCTTGGCTCGCGCAAAATTGTCGGGTAATAAACTGCTGGCTTGGGAAGATTTGCTAGTGACTGAGTCCGACAGTAATACTGGCCGTCACTATGGCAGTCGTATTGCATTTGATGGTAATGGAGCTTTATTTTTCTCGGTCGGCGATCGCGCTAAGCGTCAGCCTGCACAAGATAATAGTAACCACATTGGTACGGTGCTAAGAGTTGATTTGGATGGCAAAGCCCTGACGGATAACCCGTTTTATAATCATGCCAATAGCAAGGCCGAGATCTACAGCTTTGGTCACCGCAACCCACAAGGCTTGGCTTTTGATAGACAAGGTCAGCTATGGGAAATCGAACACGGCCCGCGTGGTGGCGACGAAATTAATAAAGTGATGGCGGGCGAAAATTACGGTTGGCCTACGGTATCTTTTGGTAAGGAATATCGTGAAGACAAAATGGTAGGTGAGGCGACCAGTAAAGAAGGTATGGTCGACGCTGCCAAGGTCTATGTGCCTAGTATTGCCCCTAGTAGCTTGATGATTTATTCCGGAAAGGCTTTCCCTGAGTGGAAAGATAACTTCTTCGCTGGAGCCCTCGCGCAGACTCATATCAACCGATTAAGTTTGTCTGCTGATGGCAGTCTGGTGGAGCAGGAGCGCTTACTAGATGATAGCAATGAGCGTATTCGCTATGTGACCGAAGGCCCACAGGGTTATATCTATTTGCTTACTGATACTGGCAAGCTCATGGAGCTATCGCCTGCGGACGCTAAGAACTAAAGATCGTAGCTCTGAAACACTGCATGGCGCTAAAGGTGCAGTGTTTCAACGGTAGTTATTAAGTTCTAGTTTCTTAGAATTAATCACTACAAAATGTCTAGGTTTTAGTTCAAAAAAGATATATTGCTCTGATTTTGGGGATTTATTCTTGTCGGGCTTAGGTTTTTAGCCAACCCTACCAAATACGCTTTCTCTCGCTCTTAGATTAGCAGGACTCCCTAGCTAGCTCGGTGCTAAGCTCTAAATACAATAATTTGCAGCACTCTTTGCGCACATGAAGCGCTCAAGGAATCACTTGAGTGAGTGTGCGCCAGTGAGTTTACGGAGGCAAAAATGAGTAGCGCAAGCGATGTGAAGCCTAATCTGATGCATAAAGCACAGTTTATCGAAGGCCATGACTTACCCATTCCTACCCTAAGCATTCTCAATGCTGATGGCAGTATCCAGGCCGGTGCCGAGGCGCCTGAAATGGATCGAGAAACCGCCATTAAACTTTACCGCAATATGGTTTACATCCGTGTTTTGGATGAGCGTATGATCAGTGCTCAGCGCCAAGGGCGTTTGAGTTTCTATCTGACCTGTGCGGGCGAAGAGGCCGCGGTTACCGGAACTGCGGCGGCATTCTCCATGAATGATATGATCATGGGGCAGTATCGTGAGCAAGCGGCAATTCGCTGGCGTGGCTTTAGCACAGAACAGTTTATGAACCAGCTGCTGAGTAATGAAGATGATCTAGGTAAAGGTCGTCAGATGCCTGTGCATTACGGCTCTAATGAGTTGAACTTTATGACGATTAGCTCACCTCTAGGAACACAGATCCCGCAAGCTGCCGGTTATGCCTATGCGCAAAAGTTGCAGGGTAATCAAGCTTGCACACTTTGCTACTTCGGTGAAGGCGCGGCATCGGAAGGTGATTTCCACGCCGGATTAAATATGGCAGCCGTCTTAAATTGCCCGGTTGTCTTTGTCTGTCGCAATAACGGTTACGCCATTTCTACACCAGCTGAAGAGCAGTTTAAAGGTGATGGTATTGCTCCTCGTGGCGTAGGCTACGGTATTAAAACAATTCGTGTTGATGGCAATGATATTTTAGCGGTTTATACCGCGTCTATTGAAGCGCGTCGCATCGCTCTTGAAAATAACGAGCCAGTGCTTGTTGAAACCATGAGCTACCGTTTAGGTGCCCACTCTACTTCCGATGATCCAAGTGGTTATCGCAGTAAAGACGAAGAAGATAAGTGGCGAGAAAAAGATCCTATCGAGCGCATGCAAAATTGGCTGGAAGCGAAAGGCTGGTGGAATGGCGAAGAAGAAAAAGCCATTCTAGAAGGCTACCGCAAGGAAGTGCTGGATACTTTGAAGCGCGTAGAGAAAAAGCCGATGCCAGGCATTGATGAGTTGATCACAGATGTCTACGACACCCCGCCGGCGCATTTGCAAAAACAATACGCAGAATTAAAAGAGCATATCGCTAAATACCCAGAGAATTATCCTGTCGCAGGAGGTGCAAAACATGGCTAAGATGAATTTACTACAGGCCATTAATAATGCCCTAGATACCGCGATGGCGGCTGATGACAGTATGATCTGCCTGGGTGAAGATGTGGGCAAGTTCGGTGGTGTATTTCGTGCGACCAGTCATCTGCAAGAAAAATACGGCAAGGCCCGTTGTTTTAACACGCCATTGACCGAGCAGGGTATTGCCGGTTTTGCGATTGGTATGGCTGCCCAAGGTTCTACTGCCGTTGCTGAGATTCAATTCGCTGATTATATTTTCCCAGCTTTCGATCAGATCGTTAATGAGGCGGCAAAATTCCGTTATCGTTCGGGTAACGAATTTAATGTTGGTAGTTTGGTTTTCCGTACCCCCTATGGTGGCGGTATTGCTGGTGGCTTGTACCACTCGCAATCTCCAGAGGCTTATTTCTGTCACACCCCTGGCCTCAAAGTATTGATGCCATCTAATCCGTATCAAGCAAAAGGTTTGTTGCTTTCTGCTATTCGCGATCCAAACCCTGTCTTGTTCTTTGAGCCTAAGCGCTTGTACCGTGCTTCTGAAGGTGATGTGCCTGAAGAAGATTACGAGATTCCAATTGGTAAAGCGGAAGTGGTACGTAGCGGTAGTGATATCACTTTACTGGGCTGGGGCGCGCAAATGACAGAGATGCATAAGGCAGCTGATAAAGCTGCAGATGAAGGTATCTCCTGTGAAGTGATTGATTTACGTTCCCTGCTACCCTGGGATGTAGAAACCGTAGCTAATTCGGTTAGCAAGACTGGCCGTTTAGTTATTGCCCATGAAGCAACCCACACTGGTGGCTTCGGAGGCGAAATTGCAGCAACGATACAGCAAGAGTGTTTCCTTTCACTTGAGTCGCCAATTGCGCGAGTGACGGGCTTAGACACACCTTTCCCTCTGGCTCATGAAAAAGAATACTTGCCAGATTATCTAAAAGTATATGAAGCCCTAGTGGCCAGCTTGAACTACTGAGGTGCTGACAAATGATTAAAGATTTTATTCTGCCAGATATCGGTGAAGGTATTGTTGAGTGTGAGGTTATCGAGTGGAAGGTAGCTGAAGGCGATATGATCGAAGAAGATCAGATAGTTGCTGATGTAAGCACAGATAAAGCCATCGTAGAAATCCCCTCAATGTATACAGGTAAAGTGGTTAAGCTGCATTACCAGCAGGGTGATATTGCAAAGGTTCATAGCCCGCTGTTTGCTATCGAACTTGATGGTGAAGCTGCAGAATCTCCAGCAGAAACAAGCAGCAGCACCGAAACCCAAGCGGTACAGCAAAATACCACAGCGGCGGAAAGCTCTGAAAAGCCAGCTGCCGTCGAAAACTCGGGTAAAGTACTTAGTACTCCGGCAGTACGAAAAATTGCTCGCGAAAACGATTTGGATTTGGCGCTGGTGCCGGGCACCGGTAAAAATGGCCGTGTACTGAAAGAAGATGTTCTTAACTATCTAGATGGTGGAGCGACTCCTGCAGCACCGGCCGCTAATGCCAACATTTCCTTAAGCGCAGATATAGTTGATCGCGTTGAGCCTATCAAAGGTGTGCGCGCGGTAATGGGCGCAAGAATGGCTGAATCCGTATCTACCATTCCTCACTTCACTTATGCGGAAGAGTTTGATGTTACTGAGCTAATTAAGTTACGTTTAAAGCTCAAGGCGATGTATGGCAGTGATGAGCTGAGAATCACAATGATGCCGCTGTTTATTAAAGCGCTTTCTTTGGCAATCAAAGAATTCCCAATTATGAATAGCCGCGTAAATGATGCCTTCACTGAGCTAACCTATTTGGCTGAACATAATATTGGTATGGCCGTAGACGGTAAAACCGGATTGCTAGTGCCGAACATTAAGAATGTTCAAAGCTTAAGCTTGCTAGATGTTGCTGCTGAGGTAACTCGTCTAACGGCCGAAGCGCGCAGTGGAAAAATCAGCCCAGCCGATTTAAGTGGCGGTACCATCACTATTTCAAATGTCGGTGCGATTGGCGGCACTGTGGCAACCCCAATCATTAACAAGCCCGAAGTTGCTATCGTGGCCTTGGGGCGTGTACAAGAGCTGCCGCGCTTTAATGCCAATGGTGAAGTTGAAGCCCGTCAAATTATGACGGTAAGCTGGTCGGGTGATCATCGCGTGATCGATGGCGGTACCATTTCTCGTTTCAATAATTTGTGGAAACAATACTTGGAACAACCCGCGACTATGCTAGCGTCAATGGTTTAAGTTAAGACAACTTAAGTAGAATGTCATGGAGTGGGGTGGCCTCTCAGGGGGCGTCTCCGACTTGGAGGAGGAGCCGAGCTAGCATGGATGCTGTATTTTGCGACCCCTGAGAGGCCGCCCCACTTCATGGCAGGCGGTCAGGCTTGTGAATCTGTATCTAGTATATGAAGTAAAGCTAGTGGCTCCGATTCGGCAGGGGTTTGACTGTAAGGTTCAAAACTCGCCGTGAACCCATCCTTGGGGGCTCTCCAAAAAACGTCCTTGTTTTTGAAGGTTTTGAACCTCACAGCCAAACCCCTTCCTAGTAAGATAGTGATTATAGATTGAGTGGCTATAGCTAGATTAAGTCCTCAAAAGCTCCCTGTGCTATGATGAAAAAAATCAGAGTTTAGAATAAACCCATGAGCTTAATCGAAAGCGATCAACTCC
This sequence comes from Cellvibrionaceae bacterium, assembly GCA_025800365.1. GTDB lineage: Bacteria > Pseudomonadota > Gammaproteobacteria > Pseudomonadales > Cellvibrionaceae > Pseudoteredinibacter. The sequence continues at coordinate 99,465 of JAOXRT010000148.1, forward strand.
AGCATTTCTACATCAACGAAGAGCAATCCTTCTACTTGCTCTCCCACCGTGATGCACAAAAACTCAAAGACTGGCTAAGCCTCTGCCAACAACAACTGGAACGTCTCGGCTATCTTAATATTGAACTGCTGGGCAAAGGTGCTTACGGCTTCGCCTTTAGCGGCACAGCCGCCAATGGTGAAGAATACGTATTTAAATTTGCACGCATAACCTTACCCGTCGCCGTGCAAGAAAGGCTTGAAGAAGAAGGCTATATGCTGTCCCAAGTACAGCACCCCAATGTCCCAAGCTTTATCGAATTTACCCGTGTACGCAGCCAATCGATCTTAATGATGAGCCGAGCACAGGGAGTAAACCTAGAGGATTACGCAAGACAGCACGGCCGCCTGGATATCAAATTATTGCTCAGCATCACCGAGCAAATGGTTGATGTATTGCAACATCTAAGAGATAGCGCCAAAAAACGAGACAAGGCCCCTTTGGTTCACGGTGATATCAAACCTTCAAATATTGTCCTAGACCCAAACACAGGACAAATCAGCCTTATCGACTGGGGAGCGGCGGTTTGTGGCCAGCTAGATCATCAAGGTCATCATAGTGGTAACGGTGGTCTTACCGCGCTCAGTTCAGACCTGCATCAAACCAATGCCAAGCTCGGAGATATCTATTTTATTGGTGAAGAGCAACTAGAAGGTCAGCTTAGCTCGCCGCGTTTTGATGAACAGGGTCTAGCAGGAACCTTATACGCCTTAGCATCGGGACAAGGTAGTCGCTTTGGTAGCAAGGTCATTTCCCCGCTGGCACTCGGTCTGCCTGAAGAATTTGCAAGAACCTTAGACAATATGATGTCTGAAGATGCGCAGCTTCGGCGCAAAGCGGGTGACTACCTCTTCAAAAATATCCAGCACATGAGCAAGTTGGCCATTCATGATCATAATCGCAATGAGCAACATGCCCTGTTACCGGTTTGGGTCGCATCGGAAGATCAAGCTATTGAAACAGTAGTGTATAGCTCGCGTAAATCGTTTTTGCGACAAGAAGTCGATATCGAAAAACTAGAAGATATTAATAATGCCGAGCTCGAAAAGTATTATAAGAATTACCTGTCAGGCATGGCCGATACTGAAAAAGCGTTTGTAACTGCGGTATCCCATCTCAGTCATTATCCGATCGTCGGTGGATTGGCGATGCATTGGGACGAAGAGGGCATTCATATTGATTCCAGCCTGCGGCTCTATGATCGCAGTATGGCACCGGCACTAAACTCCGCGGTTAATAATATTGTGCACCTAGGGCGAGCCATTAATAAAAAAGGTGTTTTCAAAAGCTGTATTTTTGATGCCAAGCAAACACTGCACATTGAAAGGTTGAGTGCAGATAGTCCCTTTGTGGCCAGCGGTGATATGCGTATTAACTTTGATGTCAGTGATGAAGTGGTGCTAGAAGAAGAGAGCCGCCTTCATTCCTATTTTGAAGATGGCGATGATCCAGACGAGATGCTGCAATTGCCGGAAGAGATCATGGAAGTATTGGCCCATATGAATACTCTTCATCATACCGGTTGTATTATCTTTGAAAGTGTCGAATTAGATCTAAAGATACATAATTATTTAAATCTACTGGATGCCAGTAAAGTCGATGAGTTTCAGGTTTGTCTAGATAAGATATTAGAAAATATTCATTTAATCGATGGTTTAGGGGTTTCTGGTTTTATGAAGCTCCCCTATAAAGACACCAAGTTCTTCGCCAAGCAAGAGCAGCTGCCAAATAACTTTTATTTGCATCCGGCTCAGCGCGCTTAAGGGATTTTGCTAATCTGCATTATTCAGAGGTGCCCTAAAATGGCCCAGCTACTTTTATAATAAGCCAGCCGATTAAAGCAAAACCTGCCAAGTAAAGTGCAAGCTTTGCTAAAAGATAGGCTAAAACGCAGATGGAACGTAAGAGCAAAGGACATGCCGCGCCCAAGATAAAGCCGATCAATGGAAGCTGCCATTGATTGTCTGGGTGCTGGCTCGGATCGAATTGCAGGTATCCAATAACGGTTCCGAGTAGAATGCATATGGGATACAGAAATTTATCTAATTTATCCCAAAAGCCATGTATGCGATCGGCAATAGGATCCGGATCAACCGCTTCTCTTGGCTGTTCTTCAACTTTTTTAGCTTCTGGGATATAGATGCCGCGCATTGCTGCATGCTGTCGAAGCACGGGGTCATTTGATTCATAAAGCCCAGCATGAACATGCGCCGAAACTCTTTCATCCATCGCTTTTTCAAAAGAAGACTTATTACTCATGAGCAGCCAAGAATCTCATAATGATTGATACATCACTGATTATAGCCATAAATTTACGGGTCTAAATTGAGTTTCCGACTAACGCAGCAATTCCATTGTTTGCTGTTGCTCGCTTAACCAGGCGTTAAATCTCTCAAGGTCGAGTATTTGGATATGGCGATAGCCTTTTTTGATCAGGCCCAGCTCGGCGAGCTGTTTAAGAGATGTAGAAACCACCATGCGACTGACGCCAAGCTGGGTGGCGATATCATCCTGGCTAAGGTGTCGGTTTTCGATCTTTCCTTCCTCCAGGTTTATGGCATAGATCATCTTTGCTACACGAACAAGAACAGGCAAGCGTTTAGCATCGTCTAGAGCCTCCAGGCTTAGATGAAGCCGGGTTGATAGCGACTGCAGCAAAGCTAAAGCAATAGCCGGTTCAGTACTTAAGGCTCGTTTGAGTTTTGTGGGGCTGATATATCCAATCTTAGTTTCCCCTTTGGCCTCAGAAGTGTGTGTCCGGGGCAGCTGGGAGAATACCGTAAATTCGCCAAAGCTCTCGTAGGGCTTTAACAGCTTGCTAAGAAAGTAGCGGCCATCGCTACCATAGTTGCCTACCTTTACTGACCCCTCTAAAACAACGCAAAGCCCGGCTTTCCTTTCGCCGCGAGCATGGATAATTTCACCGTCTTGGTAGCTTTTCACTTTAAATAGCGGCTCTAGCAAGGCCATGCAACTGCTTGAAAGTGAGCCGAGAGATTCCTGAGGCATATTGCCGCCTAAAATTTGTCCATTAATGCCAATTGTAAATTTGTTTACATTTATACCTTGCCCTGCGTGCTATAACAATCATCAAATGAAGGAGAGTGGTATGACCCTAAAAAACTACAAGACAAAAGCAATGCTACTGGGCATTAGTGGTTTATTGCTGGCCTGCGGGGCAGAGGACAATGACGGTGTGGCTGGGCGTGATGCTAAGGCTAGCCAGTTCACAATAGCTAAAAACAAAGCCGTGGCGGAGCAGCTTGCCTTAGATGATAAGCGTGATTTTGAGCAGGCCAACCGCGGTCTTATCGCAAGAGACGACAATTTAGAAATTAAAACCGCTGATGGCGAAGTGATTTGGCGAATGAATGACTATGACTTCATTCAAGGAGCAGCTCCAGATACGGTAAACCCTAGCCTTTGGCGTCAGGCCAGTCTGAATAATCTACACGGCCTTTACCAAGTTGCCGAAGGAATTTATCAGCTGCGCGGCTATGACCTTTCTAATATGACTTTAATTGAAGGTCAGACGGGATGGATTGTGGTAGACCCGCTCACCACAAAAGAAACGGCGACTGCGGCTTTGGCCTTTGCTCGTAAGCATTTAGGTGATAAGCCGGTTACGGGTTTAATTATGACCCATAGCCATGTCGACCATTTTGGTGGCGCCTTGGCTGTTGTTGATCCTGAACAGGCCGCAAGCATTCCAATCATAGCACCTGAAAATTTTATGGAAGAAGCCACCAGCGAAAACATTCTGGCTGGCCCGACCATGGGGCGTCGAGCGGTTTATATGTATGGCCGAGATTTACCTAAAAATATTTATGGTCATGTCGATACGGGTTTAGGTAAAGCACCAGCCTTTGGTACTGTCGGTATCGTACAGCCAAATGTGCTGGTATCAGAAACTGGCCAAAGACATACCGTCGATGGTGTGGATATTGAATTTCAATATACCCCTAATTCAGAAGCGCCTGCAGAACTGACATTCTACTTACCTAAACAAAAAGCCTTCTGTGGCGCTGAACTTTTATCAAGAAATATGCACAACCTCTATACCTTACGTGGTGCTAAGGTTCGCGATGCGTTAGCTTGGAGTGATTATATTGAGGAAGCGCGTAACTTATTTTCAGAATCACAAATTTACTTTGCTAGCCACCATTGGCCAATATGGGGCAGTGAGGAAATTGATAGCTTCCTAAAAGGTCAGCGCGATACTTATAAATATATTCATGACCAAACTTTGCGTTTGGCTTACAAAGGCTTAACACCCAAGGAAATTGCAGAGCAAATAGAGTTGCCCAAAAGTTTGGCGGCTAATTTTTCTAACCGCGGCTACTATGGAACGACAAGCCACAATTCTAAGGCTGTATATCAAGCTTATTTTGGTTGGTACGATGCTAACCCTGCTAATTTAAACCCTCTTCCTCCAGAAGCGGCTGCAGAGAAGTATGTTCGTGCAATGGGCGGCGAGGCAGCTGTGTTAGAGCAGGCTCGGCAAGCGGTTTCAGAAGGTGAGTACCGTTGGGCTGCAGAATTACTGAATCATTTAGTGTTTGCTAATCGCAGTGAAGAGGCAAAACAGCTTTTAGCTGAGGTCTATACCCAATTAGCTTATCAGGCTGAATCTGGTCCATGGCGTGATGCGTACTTGTCTGCAGCCTTGGAGCTGGAGCAGGGTAAAAGCTCAACTATGATCAGCTTGGCTTCGGCGAAGGATCTAATGAAACACGCGCCCGTGGAAGAATTTTTCTCAGCGATGGCGGCTCAATTAAATGGCCCGGAAGCAGAAGGCGTCGAGCTTAGCCTCAAAGTTAACTTTACTGATCTTCAGCAGAGCTACTTTTTATGGATAGAAAACTCGGTGCTTCATCATCGTATTGCGGAGCAAGGTGAAGAAGCGGATGCTACTTTAAATATATCCCATGGTTTGTTTTTAGATGTGATTTTAGGAACAGTAAAGCTTGCGGGACTACTGACATCAGACCAATTGAGCCTTGAAGGAAGCCGCATTGATCTAATGCGTTTCTTCGCCCTGCTAGATAAAAACGAAGAGCCTTTTGCCATTGTTGAGCCTTAGAATGTGAGCTTAATCTTTTGCTTTTTAAGCTGTAGAGCCTTAATAAGCTACACGGTTTGCACATCAGCGCTCTAATTGATGAATAAAGCCATTAGACGCAATGGCATAGTAAGTCCGCTTGGCGCTGGCAAAGGCAACATCCTGGATGGCGGCACTTGTTGGCTTCCAGGCGTCTCGTTTTAGTACGCCCCATTCGGCCAAAGTCTTCATGGACTTGGTATCCCAGAGTTGTACTCGTTGATCGGGGCGGCCAACCAATAAATATCGTCCACTTGAAGAGAATCGTGCGGCGCTAAAGCGCAAGCCTCGTTTAATCTTTTCGGCTGACAGTGGAATCTCACCAATGGCTTTGCCATTGCTGGTATTCCAAACCACGGCTTTATCATATTTTGCAGCAGAAAGGGCGCGGTCGCCTTTAGGGCTCAATCTAACTAGCTGTACGTCTTCTTCATGCTGCATAGTCTGCAAGGCTTTGCCTGAAGCAACACTCCACAAAGTCGAGCTACGATCTTCAGATCCGGTAAGGGCCAGCTTTCCATCAGCACTTAAATCAACGCTGCGCACTCGGCCCGAGTGATTAAAGCGACGCTTAACACCACCGCGTTTGCTATCAAAGATCACCGCGCTATGATCGGCCATGCCGAGCAGCGCGTATTCACCATTGGGTGCCAAAGCGATGGAAAGCACTTCGCCTGGGGCTGTCCAAAAACGGAAGGCTTCACCGCTTTCAACTTTCCACAGGACTAAGCTATGGGAATCGCTGGTCATGGCCCAGTCGCCTTCAGGTGAGAAGGCCGCGGCCACTAAGGTGGTTTTCTCTTTGCTGTGGTTCCAATCGTACAGGCGCTCTTTTTTTAACACCTGCCACAGGCTGCCACCGTGATTAATTGAGCCGATGATAGCGCGGCTGCCATTGTTGGAAAGCCTGCCCATATGGCTACCTTGTACAGCAACTTCAAAGCTAGCTTTGGGCTCAGGAAGGGGTTCGCAGGCGCCGAGGAATAAAAGCGTAGCGATAACAAAAGATGTGCGAAGTGCGGCACGCAGCATGGCGGTTTCCTAGTTGTTAAACCTATGCCTACTGTAGCGGCCGCATGTCTGAAAAGTACAGTATTTGCGGTACTGGTCTAGCGGCAGCGGTTAGGCTGCCTGCTCACGATGGGCATCGTGCATAACACTTACCATGCTATCTTCAACGAAGAAGCGTTTTTCTAGGCATAGGCCCAATTTGGACAGATCTCTAGCTAGGCTACCGAGATTATCCAGCTGGGTGTAACGCTGATCGAAATCTAAAACGACCTCGGTGCAGCTTTGCAGTTGTTTATAGAGTCGGCTGCCTAGGAGCAGGGCTTCCTTATCTTGGTAGCGTTTGGATTCGGTCTCAAGCTGTTCGTAGACCTCGAAATGCCCAGTGGAGACATAATCCATCAAGCTTTGGCAGAAGCGGCGCAAGCGTGCTTTCAGAGCGGGGCTCTCCATGTCATCTAAGCGCTGGCACAATGCCGAGTATTCCACGAGTAGTTGTTTTCGTGCCTCAAACCAACCGTCCAATGTACGGTTAACGCCGCCCCATAATTCCTGATGTGTTCTGCAATGCTCGAGCATATGTCACCTCTGCTTCTTCATATTTGCCGATAACTGCTCGCTTGCGAATTTAGGATGTTCAAGCGGCTGTAGTGTCGACTTTTTTCGATCTTGTTATTTAAAAGTAGAAGACGAACGGTCGGCTCGCAAGAAAGTGTGAGCTAGTTCTTAGATCAGTCTGGGATAAAAATAGACGACGTCCAAAATTTCTTAAAATTGTGGTTAATAATTGCCCTGAGTGGCAATTATTTGAACAGTCAAATGCCGAAGTAGCTAATAGCGTAAGGCAAAGTCAAAGCGGTGAATGCGCCGGTTAGGCCCATGGCTAAGCTGGCAAAAGCGCCACAAGAAGCACTTTTCTCAAAGGCGACGGCGGTGCCAATACCGTGGGCATTGAGGCCCAGTACTATGCCTTGCAGTCGGGGGTCGCGAAGGCCGCAAAAGTAAAAAGCTATCGGGGCTAGTAGTGCACCGATGATTCCCGTGGCCACTACCACGCCGGTAGTTAGCGTGCTTATGCCGTGAATTTTATCGCTGATACCCAGAGCGATAGGAGTGGTGACCGACTTGCTGGCGATGGAGCGTAAAACTTCACCTTCGGCTCCCATCAAGCCTGCCAGCAATACCGCGCTAGTGGCGGCTATGGTGGCGCCAAGGGCTACGGTGATCAGTACTGGGCGCGCCAAGAGGCGGATATGGCGAAACTCTTGGTATAAGGGAATGGCCAGCGCGACGGTTGCCGGACCCAATAGAAAATAAAATAGCTGGCTGCCATCTCGGTATTGCTGATAGCTGATATCAAAGTAGTTGAGCGCGGCTGCAATAATACAGCCGGCGATGACGACAGGGTGAAGCAGCATCAGCCGGCCGCTGCGTTGATAGCAATATTGGCCAAATTGGTAGGCACCTAAAGTCAGTATTATGGCGCTCAATTGATTAAGCTGGCTGTTTTCAGCAAAACGTAAAAAGGTTTGTTGCAGCTGCTCAATCATCGGGCTTCACCTGGCTTTTTACTATCCAGCTGCTTAGCAAAAGGCTGATGAAGGTACCTACCACCATGGCCGCAGCAATCGCTGGCCATTGTGCTAATACTTGCTCGCTTAAAAAAAAGATACCGACACCGGCGGGAAGAAAAAGCAGGCTTAGATGTTGCACCAGCATATGGCTGCTTTGTTGCAAGTCACTAGAGACTTTTTGGCTAATGAGTAACGCAAGTAATAGCAGCAGCATGCCGATTACAGGCCCGGGTATCGGGGCCTGGGCGGCTAAGCTGATCCACTCACCTAGCCACTGGAAGAAAAATAATACCAGTAAACCTCTAACCATTATTGGCTCGAGCGCGCCTTAACGGCGCAAGAACTGCCAAACATTGAACAGGGCTAGGCCAATAAAGGCGACTAAAACCCAGCCAGGCATACTTAGGCCGAATAGGCTCCACATTACCTCACCGCAGTTGCCGTCACCCATTAGCAGGATCTCTAAGGCTTCCATAAAGGGAAAGGTTTCAAACATATAGCTTAGGCCCGGTCCGCAAGACGGTAGCTGATCGGGCGGTAAACCTTGTAGGTACAAATGACGGCCAGAGAAACCGCTACCGGCAATGGCCATGAGGAAGCCACCAACAGCATAAAGTTTACGGCCTGTACCGGCGGGATTATGGATAAACGCGGCAAGGGCGAACAGGCCAACCGCCACGACAAAGATACGTTGAGTAATGCAAAGAGGGCATGGTGCTAGGCCCATTATTTCTTGAAAGCCTAAAGCAATTAAGATCAGCGCAACACAGCCGATAAAGATTATTAGGTTGGTCATGCGAGGATTGGGTAGTGGCATGTCTGCGAAATCCCGAAGTTTGACTAAAATTACAGGCAAGGGCCCATATCCAAAGGGCCGCCAGTTTACCATATATAGGGCAGCTGTTTGGACCTAAGTGCCACAGAGCAGTTCCCCGGCGTAATTTGAGGATTATATGAACATCTTATTTGCTGGCCTGGCCAAAAAAGCAGCAGCCGCGTTCCTGGCAATCACTATGGCAATGTTGCTAGCTGTATCGACGGCAGTAGCCCAGGATGAGGAAGCTATCGGCCCGGCTGGGCCTTTCTATGTGCCCCTACAGCCGGCTTTTGTGCTCAACTATGGTGGCCAAGGGCGGCTAAAGTATTTGCGTGCGGAAATCTCTGTGAGGGTTGATTCCATCCATGTAGCCAACTCTGTACGCCATCATCTGCCTTATATTCGCAACAATATAGTGATGTTATTTAGTCGCCAAACCGAGGAGGCGATCAATAGTTTGGATGGTCGCGAGACAATGCGTAAAAAGGCGCTGGAAGAGGTGCGCCGTATCTTGTTACAAGAAGATAAAACCAAAAAAGGCGTAGAAGATTTGTTCTTTACTAATTTTGTAGTCCAAAAATAGAGAGTTCAGAAATAGAGAGTTCAGAAATAAAGGGCTAAAAAATAAAGAGCCTAGAAAGAATTCTCCTTACAACGGTTGCCACTGTTGATAGTGGTAACCATGGCTAGCTAGCCTAGCCCCAGTCCAGTTTTTAATTTCTCTAAAACAATGCTCAAAGAGCTGCTCCATCTCTGAATAAATGGACATCCATTGATCGAAAGCGCCAGTCATTAGCTTAGGGCGGCTTAACCGTTGTGCGACTCGATCTAGTGCGATCTCAATTGTCTCTTTGTCTTGGTAAATCTCAAACAGCTTCGCTTCAATACAGCGTTGGCTAAAGCGCTTAAAACTCTCGGGTGCCAATTGGCAGTTGCTCATCTTAGGATAAAGCGCAGCGGAAAATTCAGCTAAGCTGGTTTTGCTATGTAGTGACCAATGCTTAGCCAGATAATGATCGAAGCAGATGTCCACAATGATCCCCGCAATGCGCCAATACTTTTTATCAAATAGCTTGGCGCAGTTACGAAAGCTTTCAAGGGAATCGCTATAGGCATCGATAGCACGATGGTGTTGAATGCCAAATCGGATATTGTCGAATTGCAGTAGGGTGGGCTTTTGGATACTGTTTTTTATAGCGCGATCTTCTTGGCTATAGATAGGGCCTTTGACAAAGTCACCCAGTAATCCGCCCAGCTGAACTTCGGTGTTATCACCAGAAAGAAAAGCGTGGGCGAGATAATTCACTGTTGGTTTTGATCTTTAGCTATTCGAAAGGTTTATACTGGGCGTAGAAATTAGCCAAGTAGCTTTCAAAATCGATGTCTTCTTCCGCTTCAATTTTCTTTTGATCCGCTAAAGAATTAACAGCCAATGTTTCATAGCGATCTAGATCATTGCCGCTTAGGGGGTTGTTTAAGAAACTTTGCTGGTGTTGCTCTGCAAGGTCCATGGCAACACGGAAAAAGGTTTTATCTTCATCCTTCATGGTTTGCAATAGCTTGCCAGACGGTGTGAGCGCAGGATCTTTTACGACGGCCAGTTGCTCTTTTAGAGCTTGGCTGTGGCCTTCTATTTTATAAGCACTATCGAGCAGTTCAGCAATAGGCTGCATTTGTTCAATAAGCTCGCTGCCCCATTCGCTAATGCTCTTGTCGCCTTCTGCGGTCTGTAGCTTCATTTCTGGATCACGGCCGCGATAAACCGTAAGTTTTTGGTTTTCCTGCATGCGTTGATATTCAGCGCAATCAGTTTTCGGGCTGTCTTTTAGCAAGCAGAACAGTAAGAAAGTATCGAGGAAATGAATTTGTTCTTGGGTAATGCCAATCGGCGAATATGGGTTTACGTCTAAACAGCGAACCTCGATATATTCTACACCACGCTGGTGCAGTGCACTCAGGGCCGTTTCACCTGATCTTGCGGTGCGTTTAGGACGAATAGTGCTGTAAAACTCATTTTCAATTTGCAGCAAGCTAGAGTTTAACTGCTGGTAGTCACCACTTTCATCAACCGTGCCAATCTTGTTGTATGGCTCATAGGGCGTGTTGATCGCCTCAGTCAAAGTGTGCAAGTAATTTTCCAATTCGTTGTAACAAACCAATAGGGACTTTTGAGCATTACTTTGATAGCCGAGATCACCCATGCGTAACGATGTCGCAAATGGCGCGTGTAAACTATGATCGTCTTTGCCAAAGGCCTGCAAGTTATGCGGCTGATCTTTGACAAAGCTGCGACACACTGCTGGCGATGCACCAAACAAATACAGTAGTAGCCAAAAATATCGGCGGAAGTTTCGAATCAAGTCAAAATAGCGTTCGGTTTTGTACTGCTGTAAATCTAAACTGCTATTTTCTTGAGTATGCAGCATCGCCCAGAAGGCGCTTGGCAAAGAAAAGTTATAGTGAATGCCAGCGATGGTTTGCATCTTGCGACCATATCGATGACCTAAACCATAACGGTAATAGGTTTTCATGCGGCCGACATTAGAATTACCATAGCGTGCTACAGGCACTTCCTCATTGCTACCAAGCATACAAGGCATGCTAGTCGCCCAAAGTAATTCATCTTGAATTTGTTGTGCGGTAAAACGGTGTTGCTGCTCAAGCTGCTTGAGAACTTCGTCCAAACGATGAGAGGGCGCAGTAATAAACTCCAGCAGGGCCTCACTAAAATCTGTGGTGATCTGTGGGTGAGTAAGCGCAGAGCCTAAAGCCTCTGGGTGTGCTTGCTGAGATAAATTGCCATCTGGCTGAATGCGTAAGCTCTCTTTTTCGATACCCCTAAGGATGCCGGTAATCAGTGGTCGATTGGCCTTATCGTTTAAGGCTTCAAGTAGGGTACTATCTAAACTCACGGTACAACCTCAAGGTAAATTTCTTGCGAGCGCAGCGGATACTATTGATCGTTGCTGGCCATCTCATCAGCGTTGTTTTCGGCGTTGCTTTCTTCCCCTTCTTCTGGGGCGCCGCTCTGTGCTTCAATTTGTTCTTCGGGCAGCTCAATCTTAGGCTCGGGAAGACTATCAGGGTCTAAGATAGGGTGACGTTTTTCGCTTAATTGGCAGTCGACGATGCTGATGCGCTGGGTGTAGTCCTTGGAATTGACTTCAACCATTTGATTCAAAGCTTCATCTCGATGCGGGCTGCGATAGAGCACGCTGGCATCGCGGCCATCAACCCATTCTTTTTGTTTGCTTAAAAAGTAACCGTCCTGGTTTTGAAGGATAAAAACTTGGCTCATTGCTGTTTCTCATTTGCCATATATACAGCCCTATAGATAAGGGCAGTGTAGCGATTATCAAGTATAGGCTCTAGTGCTGCGTAGGGATTTCATCGTGCATATTTGTGATCTGTCGCTTGCGAATGCGCAGTGGGCGGCGCTTTCAATCTGTTGCTGGATATGTTTAGGTAGTTATAAGTAATAATAAAAGACTCTTTATATGTACTCTCGCAGCGCTCGAAAAGCCGCTTTTTCACCTGTTTCCCACCCCTTTATCTGTTTTGCCCTATTTATTGTCAGTTTGCTCTTTCATGCTCGTGTCGCCGCCAGTGTTGATGAACAAATTAATACTGCCTTGGCGCCCATGGCGGATGGCCTTGCGGCCATAGTGTTCTACGCTGTGCCAATAGCTGGGGTGGAATTGCCGCTAATTGTGGTATGGCTGGTATTGGCAGCGCTGCTTTTTACTTTGTATCTTGGCTTTATTAATGCGCGGGGCTTTACCTTGGCGTGGCGATTGGCCTTTGGGCAATATGCAGATCCCAAAAGCCCTGGTGATATCTCGCCCTTTAAGGCCGTGGCCACAGCGGTGTCGGGCACCGTTGGGGTCGGCAACATCGGTGGGGTGGCTGTCGCTATTATGGCCGGTGGGCCAGGAGCTACCTTCTGGTTAATACTCGCTGGGCTTTTAGGGATGTCGACCAAGCTGGTCGAATGTACCTTGGCCGTGAAATATCGCTCCTACCATGAGGACGGTACGGTTGCGGGTGGCCCGATGTACTACCTGAATAGAGGGCTGGCTAAGCGTGGTTGGCATAAGCTAGGGCGCTCCTTGGGTGCCTTTTATGCGGTTGCCATTGTTATCGGCTGCATGGGCATCGGTAACATGTTCCAGTCCAATCAGGCTTATGTGCAGTTTGTTAATGTCAGCGGTGGTGAGGCTAGCTGGTTTGCTGATCGGGCCTGGTTGTTTGGCTTGCTGTTAGCGGCTATTGTCGCGGCCGTTATTATTGGCGGTATTCAGTCCATCGCAAAGGTAACTGGAAAGTTAGTGCCTTTTATGGCGGTGCTTTACACGGTTTCCTGTGTATTAATCCTCGCCTACCATGCTGATAGAGTTTTGCCGGCATTTGTTTTAATTTTTGAAGGTGCCTTTAGTCCGGAAGGTATTTCTGGCGGCATGCTGGGTGTAATGATTATCGGTTTTCAGCGTGCTTTGTTTTCGAACGAGGCGGGCTTGGGATCGGCCTCAATCGCCCATGCTGCTGTAAAAACCAATCACCCAGCCTCAGAGGGTTTGGTTTCTTTGCTTGAGCCTTTTATCGATACCGTTGTTATTTGTACGCTGTCTTCTTTGGTTATTATTACAACCGTTTATGGTTCGCCTTTAATGGATTCGGGCTTAGAGGGCGTGGCTCTTACCTCGGCGGCTTTTGAATCTACAGTATCTTGGTCGCCTTATCCTTTGGCTATTGCGGCTTTACTATTTGCCTTTTCTACGATGATTTCTTGGGCCTACTACGGCCGCCAAGCCTGGCAGTATTTGGTGGGTGATAAGCCCGTGCTCGTTCAGTTTTTCAATTTGGTTTTCTGTGGCTTTGTTGCTTTGGGTTGTGTGATGCAATTGGAAGCAGTGCTGAAGTTTTCAGATGCTTTGGTATTCTTAATTGCCGTGCCTAATATTATTGGCCTGCTAATTATGTTGCCTGAGGTTAAAGCTGAATTAGCACGTTATTTAAAAGCGATAAAAAATGGCGAGATAGAACGCTGAATGTTTGCGATTATTCATCAAGAGCTTGGCCGAAGCCAAGCCTTAGAAAAATAGCATTTAGCGATAAAACTAAGGCAACAGCAAACATGGAAAATAATCCAAGTTTGCTGATCGGGCGATTTAAGTCTGTTGCAAAAGATTCATTGAAAAAGCCATAGCTTATAAAAACAAAGCTCAAAAAGCTCAGGCCTGAAGCGATTATTATAAGCGGGAATATTGGTTTCCAAACCGCTGTAATAGAAGCAAATGCTAAATGGAAGCAAGCCAGCAAAAGCGTATAGATATGTGCTGACCGAAAGAGCATGCGCGGGCCGTCAGGCATATCCTGCAGGGCATTATGGGCCTGCATCATATACACACCTTCCCCCAAAAACAGCAAAATTCCAATGCTGCCAACTAAACAATGTAGTACTAACAAGGTTTGGGGAAGTGTTTTCAAAGCGATCCTCGCATACAAAAATAGGTGGCCCTTGGCCACCTATTATAAGTGCTGATTGTAAGCTCAGCTAGATAAGGAGATTGCCTTAATCGAATAGATCAGGCTGCTCTTTGCTGATGACATCGTAGAGAGGCTTGAAGCTAAACCAGCCGGCTAGTTCACTACCCACGGTGCCGTGAGTTTGTTTGGCATGCTCAGGGCTGATTAGCTTGGGTGTGCCGGCCGCTTCGGCCATCAATTGTGCCTGGCAGCTGCGCTCCATAGTGATATACCACCAGGCGGCAGACTCAACTGATTGACCTACGGTTAGTAAGCCGTGGTTCTGTAGGATAATCGCTTTCTTGTCCCCCAAGGCCTGGCCAATTCGCTCGCCTTCATCAAGATCCAAAACTACCCCGGTAAACTCTCCAAGCAGTGCATGATCTTCGTAAAACGCGCAAGAATCCTGGGTGATCGGATCCAAAAGTCGGCCAAGGCTAGACCAGCTTTTACCGTAAACAGAGTGAGCGTGCGCAGCGGCTATTACATCTGGGCGTGCGGCATGTACTCTTGAATGAATAGTGAAAGCGGCACCGTTGAGCAGGCCCTCACCTTCAACTACATTGCCTTCGTGATCCACCAACAAGAGATCGGAAACTTTCATTTGCTTGAAAGATACACCCATAGGGTTTACCCAAAAGTGATCTAAGCGCTCTGGGTCGCGTACGGTAATATGGCCAGCTACGCCTTCGTCAAAGCCAAAGCGGCCGAAGAGACGAAAAGCTGCTGCCAATTTTTGCTTACGCTGAAGGCGCTCTTCTTCAACTGGTAGGGCATCAGAACCAGGAATACCCATACCATCATTATTCATCACGATGTCGTTAACTTGATTATTCATAGTCTTTTATCTCTTGTTATGTTCTTAGCGCTCAGCGCCTACGATCTATGGTTGTTTCAATATGGTTGGCCTAATAATTACCAGTATCTACATTAAGCATCAAAAAAGCTGTCATCCAGGCGACAAAATCATCATTAGTGATGACGCCACAGAGTAAGCTTTCTTCTAGGCTATGGCTATCTAGACAAGAATAAGAAGAGGAAACCATGAAAAAGACAATCGCAATTGCCTTGGCTACGGCTGTTATTGCTGGCTGTGACTCAATGCCGGGGCAATCTTCAAGCTCTGAGGCAGAGCGAGCCATAGCGGCTGCAGAACAACAGCAAGCGCTGAACTCAATGCTCTATGTGGATGCCAAGCAGCTAAGAGAAGCAGCCAGGCAGCAAGATTTACTGAGTAAAGAAGAGCGTAGTGCTATGCCCTTGTGGGGCATGACGCTGGTGGTTAAAGACAATATCCATGTTGCCGGAATGCCCAATACGGCGGGTACTGAAGCTTTGAAGGATTTTGTGCCCAGCGAAGATGCTGGGGTGGTGAAGCGTTTGCGAGATGCTGGGGCCTTGATTGTCGGTAAGAGTAATCTGCACGAGTTGGCGTATGGCATAACCAGCAACAACTATTTTACCGGAGCGGTACAGAACCCCGTTAAGCCTGAATACTTTGCTGGGGGTAGTAGTGGTGGTACGGCGGCGGCTATTGCCGGTGGAATTGTTAGGGCAGGCCTTGGCACTGATACCGGAGGCTCAACACGTATTCCAGCAGCCTTGACCGGCATCGTTGGCTTTCGCCCGTCATTAGGGCGTTACCCTGCTGATGGTTTGACCATGATTTCCAATACCCGTGATACTGCCGGGCCCATGGCCATCGATGTGGCGACAGTGGCGCTATTAGATGCCGTCTTGGCAGCTGAGGGCTCTACGCAACTGGCCGATCTCAGTTCACAGCCAATTAGATTGGGGGTGGCTCGAGACTATTTCTATCAAAACTTAGAGCCCGAGGTAGAGGCTGGCATCGACAAGGCGCTGGCCTTATTAGAGCAAGCGAATATTAGTTTGGTAGAAATATCAGCGAATCAATTAGCCGAGTTAAATCATCAGGTTAGCTTCCCTGTGGTGCTGCACGAAACCGCACAATTGTTGCCGAAGTATCTTCGTGATCATGAAATTTCTAGTTCGGTTGAGGAGCTTGTTGAATCAATTAAAAGCCCAGATGTGAAGCAAGTGGTAGGGCAGGCATTGGCAGGTGCTATCAGTGAGGAGCAATATCAACAGGCCATCGAGCTGCATCGACCGGCCCTGCAAGCTTATTATCAACAGCTTTTTGATAACAATAACATTGACGCCTTAATCTTCCCAACCACAGCTTTGACGGCTCGCCCCATAAAAGGCAGTGAAGAAACCGTTACGGCAAAGGAGGATGGTAGCGGCGCCTTGTTGGCAACTTTCCCTAGCTACATTCAAAACACAGACCCAGCTAGTAATGTAGGCAGCCCCGGTATTTCTATTCCTGCAGGAGTTTCGGCTCTAGGTTTGCCTATGGCTGTTGAGCTTGACGGCCCCATTGGTAGTGACCGCAAATTATTAGCGATTGCGGCTCGTGTCGAGCAAATCTTAAAGCCCCTAAACCGCTAATTTGCCATAGAGAAATGGCGCATCCCCCTTCAGCTGCTAGCATCAAATAGCAGGCAGAGTGTTTTATTCAAATTATTTTGGAGGGGGTTTTGCCAAGCGGTGTTATTGACACTAGGACGGCCGACGATTCAGCAAAGAGCTGTCAACAATAATGATAAATCGAGATGATGAGGACAACATAATGAAACACCCTTTAGCCGTAGCAATTCGCCGCGCGGCGGCGGTGACAGCCATGAGCGCAGTTTCCCTAAGTGCATTGGCACAAATTGAAGAAGTTGTGGTCACGGCTCAGCACCGTGCTGAAAACGTGCAGGATATTCCAATTGCGGTAACCGCTCTTGGCGCTGATGAAATTAAGAAATCCGATATTTTTGATGCCGGCAGTATTGCTCAGCATACTCCGGGTTTATCGTTCAGTGAATTTTCTCCGGGTCAGGCGATTCCATCTTTGCGAGGTATTTCCTCGGTGGATGACGGTGCCGGTCTAGACAACTCGGTAGCCCTATTTTTAGATGGTGTGTACATCGGCCGTGGTGCCAGCATCAACTTCGATATGTTCGACTTAGAGCGTGTAGAAGTATTACGTGGTCCGCAGGGCACGCTATTTGGTCGTAACGCCATTGGTGGAGCTATCAACGTAGTATCTGCAAAGCCGACAGATGAAACCAAATTAAAAGCCGGTATGACGGTAGGTAACGAAGGCATTTTGCGTTACCAAGGTTTGGTGAGTGGCGCTTTAAGTGACAATGTATACGGTAAAATCAGTGTGAACCATCGTGAGCACGATGGTTATGTTGATAACGTTCTACTTGGTACTGAGTTACAAGACGAAGACCAAACTTCAGTTCGCGCGCAATTACGTGTTGAAGCTGAAAGCTCCGACTGGTTGCTTTCCGTAGACACCATGGAAGACAGCCGCGCTGATATGGGCCGTACAGGTGTTAATGATAACGCTCCACTAAGCGCTATTATGGCCGCTAATGGCGTAACAGGTCCGCGTCAAAATGCGTCTTCACGCGATGGTTATTCTGAGCGTGAAGCTAGCGGTATTAGCTTGCAAGGTGATATCGAATTCGATACAGGTACGCTAACCACCATTACTGCATTTCGCACCGCCGAAACTGATTGGTCAATGGCCTCTGTGGGTGCTCCTCTTGGCGCACTAGGTTTGCCTTTCGATGAAGTGATGGACGATATTAAAGAAGATATCGATACCTTCTCTCAAGAATTGCGCTGGACCTCAAACCTTGACGGCAATTTTAACTACACCGCAGGTTTGTATTTCTTCACTGAAGAAACCGATCGTACTGAAATCTTCCGTATTACCAAAGCCGGCAGCTTCGATGGCTTTAGAGCTACCGATGTAGGCAGTCAGGAAATTATTGGTAATGAATACGCATTTACTGGTAACGAAACTACCAGCTATGCTGCCTACTGGCAGGGTACTTGGGAGTTCAGTGAGCAGCTGCACTTAACCTTGGGTGCACGTTACACCGTTGATGAAAAAGATTACAAAGCTGTATCTGTTAACTGTGATTTAGTTCGTGATAACGACCCATCGATTATTGGCACACAGTTTGAAAACTTCGCGCCTTGTGGCGGTGTTGGCGGCAGTTTGAATATTATTGCCGAAGCCTTCGAGGTTAATCCAAGTGATGATTGGAACGATTTTTCTCCTAAGATCGCCATGCAGTACTTCCCGAACGACAATATGATGTTCTTTGCGTCGGCTTCGAAAGGTTATAAGTCTGGTGGCTTCGCCGGTTCGCAAGGTGTTGAGTCTTCGGCCTCTACCCCGGTAGATCCTGAAACCGCATTAAACTATGAAGTTGGCTTTAAAGGCGACTTCATGGATAACAGCTTGCGTATGAACGTAACTGCGTTCTACACCGATTATGAAGATCTACAGGTTGTTCGTTTTGGTCCTGTTCCAGGTTCAAGCTTTGGTACCTTCTTGACGACCAATATCGGTGAAGCGGAAATTACCGGTGCTGAGCTGGAAGTTACTTGGTATCCAACTGAAAACTTCTACATCAAAGGATTCTACGCCTATATGGATAGTGAAGTTAGCGATCTGATTATTGAAACCACTAGCGGTATTGTTGATGCTTCTGGTAAGGGTCTGCGCTCTGCGCCACCAAATAGCTCTAACTTATCCTTCAACTACAATGTGCCTATGGAAAATGGCGCGATGGATTTCCGCTTAGAGTACAGCTACTCGGATGAGCAGCGCGGTGACTACATCGATGATCGTATCACTTTGGATGCTTATGAGTTGTGGGATGCGCGTGCCGCATGGACTTCAGCTGACGAGCAGTGGGAAGTGGCCTTATGGGGTAAGAACTTAATGGATGAGGATTATATTTCTCACCAATATGTTATTGGCCCTGGTGGTATCGGTGTATGGGGTGCGCCACGCACCTACGGTCTAACCGTTAACTACTCTATGTAATAGAACTTCGGCTGGCGTAATGCTCTCCCTCTTGGTGCCAGTCGAAGCGTTTGAAAAAGTCGATTTCGTTGTGTATTTAGCCCAGTCAATTTGATTGGGTTTTTTTTTGCGATAAAAACCTACTTTGTTTGTATTGAATCATTAGATGCGTCATGAACAATTTAGCTGAGCGATAAGCCATATAAAAATAAATTGGGAATTAAAAATGAAAAGTGCATTAAGTCTTGCTCTAATCTCTATGGGGCTTGTTTCATCTTGTGGATCACCAGAATTAAATAATCCTCAGTCTGCCAAGGAAGCTAGTCAGTCAGCTGTCGAAATTATTCGAGATGAATACGGCACACCACATATTTATGGTGAAGATAACTACGGGGTTTATTATGGTTATGGCTATGCCATAGCGGAAGACCGCTTGTATCAAATGGAGATGCTAAGAAGAACCGTTTTGGGGCAAGTTTCAGAGGTATTAGGTGATAAATATCTAAGTCTAGATGAACATATTCGTCGCAGTTACAATCTTGCTGATGTTCAGCGTCAATTGGCTGAAGTGTCTTCAGAGGAGCGCTCATTATTAGAAGCCTATGCTCAGGGCTTTAATGCCAGAGTGGGGGAGGTGCTAGCCAATAAAAATGAGTTATTGCCTTTAGAATTTAAAGAAACTGACTTCTTGCCCAAGCGATGGCAAGCATATGATGTTGCCATGATTTTCGCAGGTGCAATTGCACATCGTTATTCGGATTTTAGTTCCGAGCGCGATAATCTAGCCTTGTGGCAGAGCTTGCGCAATCAGCATGGCGAAGAAAAAGCTTGGGATATATTCAATGCCTCTAAGTGGCTCTTGGATCAAGATTCGCCCACTACAGTACCTCGAGAAGGTAGCGTCGAATTGCAGGGTAACATGCTACCCGAATACCTTAATAAGTTGGCAGCAGTTGGCAAAAGCTCTCGCGTCGCGGTAAATCAGAATGGAGATTTTCAGGGTATAACAAATGATCCTATCGTAGCTGAAAGCTTTGAAAACTTAATTGCAAAAAATGGATTTACGGTTAGCGCAGAATTTTCTCCGGCCAGTAACTTCTGGTCTGTTTCCTCCGCTAAAACTGAGGGCGCTAATGGCGTTTTGCTTAATGGTCCACAATTTGGTTGGAGCTTGCCTTCCTATGTGAATGGAATTGGCCTGCATGGTGGTGACTTTGAGGTGGTCGGAAACACCTTGCTGGGCTTGCCTGCATTGTTGTTTGCTCATAACAATAAAATTGCGTGGGGAAGTACGGCCGGCCTAAGTGATCAAGTTGATGAATACATTCTTAAACTTAATCCTGAGAATCCAGAGCAATACTGGCACAAAGGTGAATTCAAAGACTTTGAAACATGGCAAGAAACCATCAATATAAAAGGCGGCACTACTCACAAGCTCAAGGCGAGGAAGTCGGCACAAGGTATGGTAATGATTCACCTACCCGAAGAAGGCGTGGCAGTAAGTAGGGCGCGAGCTTGGGAAGGTAAGGAGCTAGCAACGCTTTTGAGCTGGATTGAACTGTCCAAGAAAAGCTCTATTCGCGAAGCTAAAAAAGCGGTAGAGGGGGTGGCTACCAATATTAATTTTTACTATATGGATATCAAAGGTAATATCGCTTACACCCATGGCGGCAATTATCCCAAACGTGTCGCTGGGCACGATCCTCGTTTACCCGTGCCAGGTGATGGCTCTTACGACTGGCTAGGTATGCGCCCTTATAGTGAAAACCCAAGCGTTGAAAACCCGGCTCAGGCTTATATCAGTAACTGGAATAATCGCCCATCTGCTGACTGGGTAGTCTCTGATCTTTGGCCTTTAACTTGGGGTCGGGCACATCGTGTGCAGCATATTAACCAGCAGCTGGAAAGCCAGACGACGTTTACCCCAGAGGAAATTTGGGCCATCAATAAGAAGGTTAGCTATCGCGACTCTAGCCTTCCTTATTTGTTACCATATCTGCAAAAAGCCTTAGCAAAAAGCAAGCTAAATGATATCGAGAGAGCAGCCCTGAAAACCCTGGAATCTTGGGATCAAAACTGGATAGCTGATGAGCGGGGTAACTATCCTGCAGCCGCCGCGATAGCGGAAAACTTCGTAAGTACGCTAGTAAAAAATGCTATCCATGATGATGTGGGTGATGATTTCTTTTATCTCTATAGCGCCACCGGCTACCCGACCGTAAAACTGGGGCCGTCTATGTTGGTGGGCAGTGGCACGCGAGCTTTGATAAAGAATCTAGATGCGCTTGCCGCCCAACAAGAGCCTATCTACGACTTCTTTTCTGGACAATCTGAGACAGTATTACAACGGAGTTTTCGCGAAGCTGTGAAGCGCTTGATGCAACAGCAGGGCTTGACGGTAAGCGCATGGAAGATACCTTCGCCGACAATGGAATGGGTGGGGGTAAACTTTAGGGGTGTGCCGCAAGCTGCTAAACGGCCTGCAGTAGAAATCCCTGAGTATGCGAATCGAGGTAGTGAGAATAACTTATTTATAGCTCGAGGCGATCGCTTCGAGGCCTATGATTCTATTCCTCCAGGCCAGAGTGGTTTTGTGAATGCCGCAGGTGAGGAAGATCCCCACTATCGAGACCAGTTGGAAATGTTTTCGCAATTTAAATATAAGAAGATCCCGGCCAGTAAAGATGAAATCTTGCAGTCTAAGCATCAAACAAAACAGCTTGTGGTAAATAAGTAGTAACCCAAATAAAAAGTAACCAAAAAGAAAAAGGCCGTTTAAAAACGGCCTTTTTTATTACTCGCTACCAAGTAGATTCACTAATATTTGAGATGTGGGCTGGGTTTGGTTCATGCTGTAAAAGTGCAAGCCCGGAGCGCCGTTATCGAGCAGCATTTCGCAGAGGTCAGATACCAGATCAATACCAAAAGAAATAATACTCTCTTGATCGTCACCAAAGTCTTCTAAGCGTCTTGCCATCCAACGAGGAATCTCTGCGCCACAGTTGGCACTAAAGCGGGCAAGATTTTGATAATTAATTATCGGCATAATGCCCGGGATGATTGGCTGATCGATGCCCGCTGCCTGACACTGATCCACAAAATAAAAGTAAGAATCAGGGTTATAAAAATACTGAGTGATAGCGCTGCTGGCGCCAGCATCAAACTTGCCTTTTAGATACTCAATATCTTTTTTATAACTGCGTGCTTCTGGGTGGATCTCCGGGTAAGCCGCCACTTCGATATGGAAGTGATCGCCAAAGTGCTCGCGAATAAAGCTCACTAGCTGGTTGGCATAAACCAGCTGAGAGGCACCGCCCATGCCGGAAGGCATATCACCGCGTAGGGCCACGATGCGCTTTACACCGCCATCTTTGTATTCTTGCAGCAGCTGCTTAATGGTGTCTTCGTCATCGCCACCAAAGGATAGATGCGGTGCTGTATCGAAGCCCGCATTGATAGAATCTAAGACAATGCCTTTGGTGCTATCGCGGGTAGATCCGCCGGCACCGTAGGTGACCGAGTAGAACTCTGGTTGGAATAAGGCCAGCTCTTCTTGTACAGCCTTTAATTTCTCTTTTCCTTTTTGAGTTTTTGGTGGGAAAAACTCAAAGCTAACAGGAATATGCTCATTGCTCATGGTATTTGGCCTGTTTATTTTGAACAGTGCTCGATAAACGCTGCTTCTGTTTTTGCACAGAAGCAGCGAAGCTGTTATTGCTAAGCTCAGTTCTTATTTTAGTACTTATAAGATTCTGGCTTGAATGGTCCGTCAACTTCAACGTTGATGTAGTCGGCCTGGGTTTGGGTTAATTTGGTGATTACGCCACCAAAACCCGCAACCATGTCAGCCGCTACTTCTTCGTCCAGCTTCTTCGGCAAGACTTTAACGTAAAGCGCGTCTTTCTTTTCACCTTCCATAAGATCGGCGAATTTGCGCTCCCACAAATAAATTTGCGCTAGAACTTGGTTGGCGAAAGAACCGTCCATAATGCGTGATGGGTGACCCGTAGCATTACCCAAATTTACCAAGCGACCTTCAGAAAGCAGAATCAAATGATCTTTCTCGGCTTTATTGCGGTAAATTTTATGAACCTGTGGTTTAACTTCTTCCCACTCCCAGTTTTCACGCATATAAGCTGTATCGATTTCATTATCGAAGTGGCCAATATTACACACTACAGCACCGTTCTTTAGGCTCTGAAGCATATTGGCATCACAAACATTGGTGTTACCTGTGGTGGTGACAATCAGGTCGGTAGTGCCCAGTAGCTCTTTATTGATGCAGCTAAGCTCGCCGGTATTCACACCGTCGATATAAGGCGAAACAATCTCAAAGCCATCCATGCAAGCTTGCATTGCGCAGATAGGATCAATTTCAGTAACTTTAACAATCATGCCTTCTTGACGCAAAGAAGCCGCAGAGCCTTTACCTACATCGCCGTAACCTACAACAAGCGCTTTTTTACCGCTTAATAGGTGGTCCACGCCGCGCTTGATGGCGTCATTCAAAGAGTGACGACAACCGTATTTGTTATCGTTTTTCGATTTGGTAACAGAATCGTTAACATTGATAGCTGGAACTTTTAGTTCGCCTTTTTCCAACATCTCAACCAAGCGGTGTACACCGGTGGTGGTTTCTTCAGAAATACCGTGGATGTTGTCCAATACTTGCGGATATTTTTCGTGGCACATTTGAGTTAGATCGCCGCCATCATCTAGTATGATGTTGGAATCCCAAAGCTTGTCACTGTCTTTTTCGGCTAGAATAGTTTGCTCGATACACCACCAGAACTCTTCCTCGGTTTCACCTTTCCAAGCAAAAACAGGAATGCCAGCAGCGGCGATAGCAGCGGCAGCGTGATCTTGGGTAGAGAAAATATTACAAGATGACCAGCGTACATCAGCACCTAGCTCAACTAGGGTTTCGATAAGTACGGCCGTTTGGATGGTCATATGAATACAACCCATAATCTTGGCGCCAGCCAAAGGTTGTGCATCTTTGTACTTGCGACGCAAAGCCATCAATGCTGGCATTTCGCCTTCAGCAATTTCAATTTCTTTACGGCCCCAAGAGGCATCTTGCTCAAACTGCTCTTTAGATTGAGCGGCCACTCTAAAATCGGTAAAGCCATTAATATCGTAGTTCATAAATATGCCTCGTTAAATGTAAAAGGTAAGACGTGAGATGTCTGCAGCTCTTACACTATTTGCTGATTTAACTTGTTAATTAGACCCGACAGCTTTGCGAATACAGTGTTGCAATTCTGTAAGGCCGTATTGTTTTGTTCAATATAACTAAGACGTATAGAAATCTTTAACTGAGTCTCAAGTTCGCTTAATGATGCTCGAGCTATTTGTAAGAAACGAACAAATTCCTTATCACTGCCGCGAGAAGCACCTTCTGCAATATTGGAAGGGGTGCTTATCGCTGCCCGTCGCATTTGAGCGCTTAGCGTAAACTGCTCGTGTTTGGGAAATGATTGAGTCAGTAAATAAATAGTCTCAACCAAATCCATGGTATCTTGCCACACGGTAAGCCTTTCATGCGCCCTTTGCATCCGACTCCTCCTGAGTCAAGCTCTTGTCTAACGTCTAACGTCTAACGTCTAACGTCTAACGTCTAACGTCTAACGTCTAACGTCTAACGTCTAACGTCTCACTTACCCAGTGCTGCTTTTAAAGCATCCACTTTGTCTGTTTTTTCCCAGGTGAAGGCAGTGAAAGTATCTTTTTTGCTTTCGCCGTTTTCTACCCACTCGTAACTGTGTTCAAACGGTTCGCGACCAAAATGACCGTAAGCTGCGGTGAGTTGGTACATTGGGTGCTGTAGATCTAACACTTTAGTAATGGCGTATGGACGAAGATCGAAAACCTCGCGAATTGCGGTGATGAGTTGCTCGTCACTCACTTTGCCAGTGCCAAAAGTATTCACTGAAATAGAAGTTGGTTCGGCAACACCAATAGCGTAGGACACCTGAATTTCGCAGCGATCAGCTAAGCCAGCAGCAACAACGTTTTTAGCAACGTAACGGCCTGCATAGGCTGCTGAGCGATCTACTTTGGATGGGTCTTTACCAGAGAAAGCACCGCCACCGTGACGAGCCATACCACCATAGGTATCTACAATAATTTTACGTCCAGTTAGACCAGCGTCACCCACTGGGCCACCAATGACGAAGTTGCCTGTTGGGTTGATGTGGTACTGGGTGCCCTCGTGTAATAGCTCTGGTGGAAGAACATGTTTAATAATGTTCTCTAGAACAGCTTCACGGATATCTTCTTGGCTAATCTCAGGGTTGTGCTGGGTAGATAAAACTACCGCATCAACGGCTACTGGTTTGCCATCTTCATAGCGCAAGGTAACTTGTGACTTTGCGTCTGGACGCAACCAAGGCAATACACCGTCTTTACGAAGTTGAGCTTGGCGCTCTACTAAGCGGTGTGAGTAGTAAACCGGTGCTGGCATCAGCGTTGGTGTTTCATTGGTGGCGTAACCAAACATTAAGCCTTGGTCGCCGGCACCTTGATCTTCTGGCTTGGCACGGTCGACACCTTGGTTAATGTCCACAGATTGCTTGCCTATGGCATTGATCACAGCGCAGCTATCGCCGTCGTAGCCCACATCGGAGCTGTTGTAGCCAATGCCTTTGATCACATCGCGAATAATGTCTTCAAGATCGACATAGCAGCTAGTGGTTAGCTCACCAGCGACGATGGCCATGCCGGTTTTCACTAAAGTTTCGACCGCTACACGAGCGTCTTTATCACGTGCGATAATGGCGTCCAAAATGGCATCGGAAATCTGATCGGCCATTTTATCCGGGTGACCTTCGGATACTGATTCCGAAGTAAAAATGCTGTACTCAGACATAACTCATTTCCTAAACTCATGGCCTTAGGCCAAAACGATTCGCAGGGCTAGTGATACAACTATCTGCATCAAGCCTGTGCGGGTTTTATAAATTCACGTATTTGAATTTGAAAGCCATTGCGCAGCGCAAAGTAAATACTTTGGCCCTCTTCAAGGCCTGCTTCTGCGCTCCACTGACTTAAATCCTGGGGTTCAAAACCTAACCATAGATCACCGCAGGCTTCTTGAGTCCAAGCTTGATCGTGACGGCATAGATCAGTAACCAGCAGAACCCCACCGCTGGCCAAACTATTGGCTAAATCACTAAAAATTTGAGCTGGTGATGGGGTGTGGTGCAAAACCATATTGACGACTATGCATTGCGCGGCAATGTCTAGTTCCTGCAAGCGTCTTGTGTCACCTAACACTAGCTCAACGTTGTTCAGCCCTTTTGTATGTACCAGTTGGCGAGAGGTCTCCAGCATGGCTGGGCTGTTATCTAATGCAAAAACGGTATCAAATCGCTCTGCCAAAAATGGCAAAAATTCACCTTCACCAGGGCCGAGCTCGAGGGCTAGCCGATTTTCGCCTGTCTTATCAAAAGGCGCGGCCAGCAAGGCTTCTGCAACCTGCTCTTGGTAGACAGGGAAGCTGGCAATTAAGTCGGCTTGTTCGCGAAACTTGCTGGCATTTTCGGTGAAAAACTTGCGAGACGCAGTTTCGCGCTCGCTTTGGATTTCATCTAGGCGGGCTTGTAACTCTGGCTCTAATGGCAAGCAATCGACACTGATAAATAAGCGCCTTTGGGCTTCGCCTAATAGCGGATCGACACTGGCGAGGGCACGGCGATAGAAGATTGAGTTGCCTTCACGCCGAGTTGCGACCAAGCCCGCTGAGGCAAGCACCTTTAAATGGTGGCTCATACTGGACTGCTTCAAGTCGAAAATTGAAACCAGCTCCAACACCCCATAGGAATCTCTAGCTAGCACGCGCAAAACCTCGAGACGCAAAGGATCCGCCGCGGCCTTTAATAGGGCGGCTAACTGCTCAGCTGGGCGTTCTTGAAGGTTCTCATCACTAGACATAATGGGGAGTGTAGCAGTGCATTTTATCTATATCAAAATATTTCGATATAGATTTGTATAAATTTTGTTTGACCTTGTTGAGTGTAGGTGCTAATTTTTTAGCATGATGCTAAAAAATTAGCACCTTGATGAAAGCCTGAGTAGCTAAAGGCTTTTGAATGGTAATAACAGTGATTGGATATTTCTTGTCATGAGCAAAACAAGCCAAAAGCTCAGTCGTCGCGAGCGACAAATTCTAGATGTCTTATACGAGCGACAGCCCGCCTCGGTGAAAGAGGTGCAGGCCGGTATTAGCGACGCCCCTAGTTATTCATCAGTCCGCGCTTTATTGGCGAGGATGGTCGAGAAGGGTTTGGTCAGTCATCAGCAAGACGGCGCGAAGTATTTATATAGCGCAGTTACCGCCAAAGACGATGCAAGCCAATCGGCGATGGGACGTTTAGTGCGCACCTTTTTTGGAGGCTCTGCCCTCAAGGCCGCCAGCGCATTAATTGGTAACGCCAAAGAAGAGTTAAATGAGCAAGAGTTGGAATCCTTGGAAAAAATGATTCGCCAAGCTCGCGAAAGAAAGCAGCAGGAGCCTAAGTAATGATCGCGGCCGCCCTAATGCTAGCGCTTAAAGCAGGGTTAATCTGCTTATTGTTATTGGGCTGCTATTTGGGCTTGGATAAACATTCGGCGCGCCTGCGTTATCAGTGGTTGAGTATGGCGGCCGCCTTACTGTTTTTGTTTCCCTTTTTTGATTATGCCTTGAATAGCTTTTCAATTACTGTCGCAGTTCGCCCTAGCCACTTTCTATTGCAGAACCCGGTGCATTTTATCCAGCAGGCTTGGGTGCAGTATCTTCTAATGGTGTATTGCTTTGTTGCAAGCTGGTTGCTGTTGTATTCCATTATGGAATTGTTGCGCCTTGCTCAGATCGAAAAGCAAGCCAAGCAAGCTAACACGGATCTAAATAGTCGTTTAGAAATTCTTGCAGAAAAACTTGGTATTAAGAAAATCCCAGTTTTATGCATACATCACAGCGAATCTATTAGTCCTTGTACCTTTGGCTTTCTTCGTCCGATCGTACTACTGCCTGCCAATGCAGGGTCCTGGCCGAAAGCGCAGCTTGACCTGGTTTTGCTTCACGAACTGGCGCATATCAAACACCGTGACTTTTTAAGAATTAACTCAGCACGTTTTTTGTTAGCTATTTATTGGTTTTTGCCGCCTCTTTGGTGGTTGCTTGCAGAACTGAAAAATCTATCGGAGCAACTCGCTGATGACACGGTGCTTAATGCAGGTGCAAACGACGCCGACTATGCCGAAGTGCTAATGGAAGCCGGACGGTTGCATAAACAGGCCAGCGCAATGGCGGTTGCAGTAAACGGTAATGGCGAATACTACCAGCGGGTAATGACTGTCCTTGATCGCTATGTCGATCGTGCGCCTCAAAAGAGCAATTCCAGTAGACCCTTGTTTTGGTTTTTGCTCTTGATTGCTGTCAGCGCTGCGGCGCTGGATTTGAAAGTGAAGGATAAGGGTTACCTAGAGTTGCCAATGACTTTGGTAGATGCAGATCCGATTCCTAGCGAAGAGGTAGCTACATCTAAGGAGCTATGGCATGAATCCTTAAAGCTAGTTGCGATTAAAACTAGCGCAGGCCCTAACTTTGCTCAATTGTCGATGAGTGGTGACTTAGCGGTAGATACAAATACTCCTGAAGTCGAACTATTTAAAGGCTTAACACAGGATCTGAAAATGACAGCTCAATTCAATATTGATCATCGTGGAAAGGCCTACTCAGTAGAAATAGATTCGATGAATGATTTTCCTGTATTGAAAGCGCAGATAGAAGATTCTATTAGAAAGACTCAGTTCCCAGAGTACCGATTAAACGGTGAACCGGTATTGCTAACTGGATTACGACAGCAATATCAATTTCAAAAAATAGAAACGGAAGAAGGTAAAAGGAATATGAATGTTAAAAATTCAGTCGCCACGGCTTTGTCGGCTTCATTGGCTTGTGTTTCGGCAAGTTGCAGTTCTGCTGTTAGTGGAGAATCAGAAAATGTTGTTGAGATGCAACCCGAAAATAAAGCACCACTGTGGGAGCTGATTTCCTATGGTAAGGCGCGGTTCCCCAAGCGAGCTATTGCTAACTCCGAGCAGGGGTGGGTGGATCTAGAATTTGACGTTAATACGCAAGGGCTTGTAGAGCGAATCGAGGTGAAAAGAGTATCTAAGGGGAAAGCATTTAAGAGGAGATCTGAAATATATGATGGAAGGGTTTTTGCTCAAGATGCCAAGGCCAGCGTAACAGATTTTCGATTTACTGTGCCGAGTGGGGCAAACCAAAAGCTGAGCGATGTTGTGTATAGGCTGTGTTTTGTTTTAGCAAAGGAAGGTCGTGAAGGTGATGTCGAAAGCAAAAAAACTGAATGGGGTTGCGGTTTCAGAGAGGGAAGTGCCGATATAAATCTGGAGAAATCTAAATCTGTCGTGAATGTTTTTCACAGCAGCGGGATGGAAAATTGGCCAAACATGGCCCAGTAAAGCTAGTTATGTTCAGGAAACTTGTGATCTGATTATGAGCAAATGCTCGAGGAAGGTTTGATATGAATGCAATAATTAAGCAAAGCGCTGCAAATACTCATATAGGGCAGTCTTCTAGAGGTGCTGTTACAAAGTTAATGGCTTTTGCCGTATCTGTGTTGTTCTCGGTGGCTGTGACCGCAGCGCTCATTTTATTAATGCACAGCTTAATTTATAAGGAGTACATAGAGCCTGAATCACCGACCCATACCATGCCGGCCAATATTTGGGCTGAAAAGCAGATAATCGAAACCCAAAAGGAATACGAAAAACCTGAAAAGCAAGAGATTCAGGAGACCCCGCCGGTAGATAGCCCAGAAATAGTGCTGCCGAACGAAAACGATTTTACTGGCCTGCTGCCTGGGAAGTTCAATGTTGACCCAGGAAACGATAGCCCGATTGAGATCGGCCAAAGCGGCATGTTGGTGAAAAGAGTTGCTGCAGCGCCCCGCTATCCAAATAGGGCTTTAACTCGTGGGGTGGAGGGCTTTGTTGATGTGCGCTTTGATGTAACCGCTATTGGCAATACTGAGAATATTCGGGTGCTCCAAGCCCAGCCCCAAGGTGTTTTCGAGAAGGCAGCTACCGCAGCGGTTGCCAAGTACAAATATCAGCCCGCGATACAAGACGGTGAACCCGTCGCTACGCCAAATGTGACCGAGCGCATTCGCTTTAGTATTGAGAAATAGTTGCCAAAGACATTCCCCAGGGAGTGTCTGCCTTTTTCAGGGAAATCGTGCCAGGGATGGTATTTTGCCTTTGACACTCTTTTTTACCCTCCTTTAACCCCTTTTTCCTCACTGCTGCGTTATAGCTATAACATAACGTCAAGGAGCTTAGATATGAGCCCAACTATTCGCAAAGCATTACCTGTCGCAATTATCTTGGGTGGCCTTGTGGCTTGCCAAAATTCAACAGAGCAGAAATCACAAAAGGACGCCACGCAATATACAGATCCAGTGCCTGTGGTGCTGAGTAGCCCTCAGGAGCTAGAAGAAGTTACTGTATCCGCAGCGATGGTTATGCCGGCTTATGCGGGAGCTGAGCGGAAAAGGGTGATGTACGATTCAATGATGCCCGCTAAGCCTATGCCAGAGATACCGGCGTCAATAATTGAACAGAACAGCGAAAATTATCGAGGGCCTGCTGACAATCCCATTCGCTTGGTATCAGAGCAGCCCTTATCAACATTTTCCGTTGATGTGGATACGGCCTCATACGCCAATATCCGCCGCATGATTCTACAAGATGGCAACTTACCCCCGCTTGAGGCCGTGCGGGTAGAGGAAATGATCAATTATTTTCATTATGACTATCCAAAACCAAGTTCAGAGGATCAGCCTTTTAATATTGATACGGAGCTAAGTACTTCGCCATGGAACAACAATAAATACCTAATGCGTATCGGGCTGCAGGCCTATGAGCCAGATATGCAGCAAAGGCCTGCCGCGAACTTGGTCTTTTTAGTAGATGTATCTGGCAGTATGCAATCGAAAAATAAACTTCCATTGCTGAAAAAATCCCTGCTGATGCTGTTAGACAACCTAGAAGCCCAAGATAAAGTATCTTTGGTAGTGTATGCGGGAGCAGCAGGCCTCGTATTGCCGGCGACAGCGGCCAGTGAAAAAGCAAAGATTCGAGCGGCAATTAATGGGCTGGAAGCCGGTGGCAGCACCCACGGTAGTGCAGGTATCAAATTGGCCTATGAGCAAGCCCAGCAAGCCTTTATTACGAATGGTATTAATCGGGTATTAATTGCCAGTGATGGTGATATGAATGTTGGTGTTACCAATATAGATCAGCTGAAAACTCTGATTGAACGGAAACGGAAGTCTGGTATTGCTTTAACGACATTGGGTTTTGGTACCGGTAACTATAACGATGCTTTAATGGAAGAGTTGGCCGATGTCGGAAATGGTAATGCCGCATATATTGATAGCCTAAAAGAAGCTTATAAAGTTCTCGTTCATCAGATGAATGCGACGCTTCACACTATTGCGAGCGATGTCAAAATTCAGGTGGAGTTTAATCCTGATCAGGTAAGTGAATATCGTTTGGTAGGTTATGAAAATCGTATACTGAATCGCGAAGATTTCAATAATGACAAGGTGGATGCCGGTGATATTGGTATGGGGCACCAGGTAACGGCTATCTACGAGCTAAGTCTCAACGGAGAGGGCAGCCTACCTGAGTTGCGTTACGGCAAGGCGGGTTTTAAAGACGCATCACGAAGAGATTTAAGTAAAAAGCACCCTAAGCTAGAAAGAAGCGACGAGCTTGCCTATATCAAGCTTCGCTATAAAGCGAAACAAGGCGATGCTAGTCGCTTAATCGAGAAAATCGTAAACACAGATCAGCTTGCTATCCCCTTTAAGCAGGCCAGTAACGAGCATCGATTTGC
>JAOXRT010000154.1 GCA_025800365.1 Cellvibrionaceae bacterium
TTTGCTGCTCCTTAATGGGGTGTGCAACTGCCATTTTACGAGGCAAATGCGGTGCAGCTCCGTAGGGGGATGGATATCATTTAACCAATAATATTAGATATGAAGGACACCAATGTAGAGAATGAGACCAAGCTGGCGATAAATGGGAGTTTTGTTGCCAATTTCAAGGATTTAAAATTAAAACAAAGCATGTACGAGCACCATAGTTTTTCGGTGCGCGTAGATCACGATAGCATCGAAAAACGGGGATCCTATACCATAGAGGAATCCCGCAATCTGCTAGGGGCACCATTGGGGATTCACTTTGGGGACTGCGATTTTGTGGGTACCATCACCAATGTGAGCCTGAGTCATCAGCATGGGCATGAGGGGGATATACTACTCAGTGGCTATAGCCAGAGCATCAAGCTGGAGGATGCGCCTACACTCAACTCTTGGAACCACAACAACCTGGGGAGTATTTTTGAGAAAGTACTGGAGTCCACCGGCATACCGGCAGAGGTGCGCCCAAAGAGCAGCAGACCCATACCCTATATGTGTCAGTTCGAAGAAAGCAGCTACGCCTTTCTCAAGCGCATGGCAGCCCAGTATTACGAATGGCTATTTTGGGATGGGGTCAAACTGGTTTTTGGCCGTCCGGAGTATAGCCGACCCATAAAATTGGAGTATGGCCCACATCTAGACGATGTGCATATTGCCATAGAAAGCCGCCCGCATAAGTTCTCGGTATACAGCTATAGAGATGTAGACAACGAGCTCACCCAAAACAAGACCACCGACCGCATAGCCGGGGTAAACCTGCTAGGGGATTATGCCGTGGGCAGCTCCCAGGAGCTCTATCGCAAGGCGGGAGTCACCCATACCCAACGCTCTACTATAGATAGGGATTGGATGGATCCGTATTTGGAAGGCAAACAAGGCGCTGCCGTAGCGGATATTCACCTGCTAAAGGCCAAAAGCACCGTGCAGGGTCTCAAGCTCAATAGCATCATCAAAATCGCTAGCCTGCGCACGGGCAATAAATACGAAGAAAACGAACCCGAACACTATGGGGAATACCGCATCATAGAAATAGCGCACCATGCCGAGGGCAATGGGGTGTATAGATGTAGCTTTAGTGCCATCCCATCGGGCATGGAATACCTCCCCACCCCCGACTATAAGCAGCCAACTGCCTATCCACACCTGGCCACCGTTATCGAAAACGAAGATCCCCTACACCAAGGGCGCATCAAGGCGCGTTTTCCTTGGCAAGATGGTAGCCAAGACACCGATTGGATACAGGTAATGACCCCCGATGCGGGCAGCAGCGGCAAGCACGCCCACAACCGCGGACAGGTATTTATCCCAGAAGTAGGCGACCAGCTCATGATCGGCTTTCGCTATGGCGATCCCATGCGCCCCTTTGCCATGGGAAGCATGTTTCACGGTGAAAACAGCAAAGGCGGCGGCGCCAAAAACAGCGTCAAAAGCATCACCACCCGCTCCGGCCACGTACTGGAATTTAATGACGCTAGTGGTGGGGAGAAGATAACGATAAAGGATAAAAACGAAAACCATATTATCATAGACACCAAACAAGACACCATTACCATCAATGCCGTAAAGAACATGAACCTCATAGCAGGGGAAAACCTCCACATACAAGCTGGG
>JAOXRT010000156.1 GCA_025800365.1 Cellvibrionaceae bacterium
CGGACGCGAGTGACGTTGCAATTGGGGCAATACTCGAGCAAGATTTCGGGTTTGGCCTACAACCAATAGCGTTCTCTAGCAGAAAGCTAAACTCCACTGAAATACGCTATTCAGCGTATGAAAGGGAGTTACTCGGGATTGTATGGGCGATAGGTCAATGGAAACATTATTTCCAGACCAATCACCCAATAGTTATGCAAACGGATCACGCCCCGCTCCGGCATTTACCGAGCCAGACTGCTGTCAACAGCAGAGTCTGGAAATGGCTGGCGGTCCTGCAGGGTTATGATGTGGATATACGTCATATCCCCGGTAAAAAGAATCCTGCGGACTCGCTCAGTCGCCAGCATGTGGCTGATGCGTTGGTACGAAAAACTTCAGTTACTGACGCTAATGCTAGCTATGTTCAAAAACTGCGTGTGGCAAAAGATGCCACAGACGACGAAGTCCAAGCTGCACTTCACGAGCTATTCAAATCAAGCCCTCAAGGCCATTCAGCTACAGCTATTCAAGTCCAAGCCCAAGATCAGTCAAAATCAGTTCAAGACCAAGACACGCTCAAAACAATTT
>JAOXRT010000089.1 GCA_025800365.1 Cellvibrionaceae bacterium
ACCACGCTCAGACTTCAATACCAACACGCTTTTATCCCGGCTACGGCTGACTACCTGAAAATTTTCACCATCTAACAGAAAGGCCACATCCTCTTTGATTCTCTGCAAGTCTGGGTCTACATATTCAGGGCCGTATTCGCGAGTTATAAGATTAAACTCTCTCAACACAGGCGTACTGTCGATTTTATCAAGTCCGGAAGATTTCTCACTCGCCACGAGTAAGATATCTTTACTATTTGGCTTCATGCTGACAGGTGTCATACGATCGGTATCAAAAAAGTTCTTCTTTTCAAATACACTCCATGCTGAACCTGTTTCGTTTCTAAACAGCACTTCGGCATGCTTACCATCTTTTCCCTTTTCTAAGCGCCCACCGACACGAAGCTCCCCCCAGTCATCGGCAAGCCAATAAGAAACCTGATTCGGGTTATCTTGTACTCGAGTACGAACCCCCGTCTCCAAATTTACTTTATGTACTATGGGTGATGCCCAATTGTTTGGAGAATCATCTAAGCTAAGCAAGACGTGATCGGGGTCGTCCTTCATTAAGCTAATCAAGCTTGGGTTGCGCTTATAAAAACCTTTACGATTAGGCTTCGCCTTATAAAATATAGGGTCTGTTCCGTCACGCTTGACACTGCCTATAGTTGAAAGAATGATGACATAATCACGTATTTCGCGAGTTTTGCGAACGCTCAATAATAATCGCTCATCGTTAGCCCACTTAAACCAGTTAATATAGTATTCACCATCCGACAAACGCGTCAGCTTGGCCTCAGGATCTGCAAGATCCCGCATTACAATAAAGCTATTTGTTCCGTCGGACATTTTGGCCGCCAAATATCGACCATTGGGTGAGATCTCGGGATTGGAAAATCTAGGCAGCTTCGCAAATTCAGACACATCAACAACAGCGCCCATTGATGTAGCGCTATTCAATAAAACGATCAGTAACAACGATATCCAGATAGTGTATTTCATAAGCATCCCTTCACATTAAACTTCACACATCAGATCAAAGAAAAAAGGGAGCGACCAGCGCTCCCTTTGAAACTGGCTTACAATCCAGTTACTCCCATTCGATTGTTGCTGGCGGCTTACTCGAAACGTCGTAGGCCACACGAGATACACCGGATATCTCGTTAATAATTCGATTGGAGCAACGTTCTAGCAAATCATAAGGCAAATGCGCCCAGCGTGCTGTCATAAAATCAACTGTTTCTACAGCACGCAAGGAGATAACCCACTCATAGCGACGGCCATCTCCAACCACACCAACAGATTTTACCGGCAAGAATACCGCAAAAGCCTGACTGGTTTTATGGTACCAATCCGCTGCGTGCAACTCTTCTAAGAAGATGGCATCTGCTTCACGCAAAATGTCAGCATATTCCTTTTTAACTTCACCTAGGATACGCACACCCAGACCCGGCCCCGGGAAGGGATGACGATAAACCATATCGTAAGGTAAACCTAACTCTAAACCAATTTTGCGTACTTCATCTTTAAACAGTTCACGTAATGGCTCAACCAGCTCAAATTCCATATCGTCAGGCAAGCCACCCACATTATGGTGCGACTTAATGACATGAGCTTTACCGGTTTTTGCTGCCGCTGATTCGATTACATCTGGGTAAATGGTGCCTTGCGCCAACCATTTAACGTTCTGCAACTTGGCAGCCTCTTGATCGAAAACCTCAATAAAGGTATTACCAATAATTTTACGCTTGGCCTCAGGGTCAGCAACACCTTGCAGTTTGCCAAGGAATAGATCCTCCGCATCGGCACGAATGACTTTTACACCCATGTTCTTAGCGAACATATCCATTACCTGATCGCCTTCGTCCTTACGAAGCAGGCCATTGTCAACGAAGACACAGGTTAATTGATCACCGATCGCCTTGTGCAGCAAAGCGGCTACTACCGATGAGTCCACACCACCTGAAAGACCAAGCAGAACCTTATCGGTACCCACCTGCTCTCTTACTTTCTGAATGGCGTCTTCAACGATATTGGCAGGATTCCAAAGTGCCTCACAGCCAGCAAGCTTCAGTACAAAATGTTCAAAAATGCGCTTACCTTGCAGAGTATGAGTTACCTCTGGGTGAAACTGTACGCCGTATAAGTCGCGCTCTTCGCAGTACATGCCCGCAATAGGACAAGAATCTGTAGAGGCCATTAGCTCAAAGCCGGCAGGCATTTCGCTAACTTTATCACCGTGACTCATCCAAACGTCCAGCAATGAGCCACCATCGTGGTCGACATGGTCACGAATATCGTTTAGCAGCGCTCCACGGCCATGCACCTTGATTTGGGCATAACCAAATTCGCGCATATCAGAAGTGCTGACCTTACCGCCCAACTGCTCAGCCATTGTCTGCATGCCATAGCAAATGCCCAATACTGGGACACCCATGTTAAACACACATTCTGGGGCACGCGGTGACTCCCCTTCAGTGACCGATTCAGGGCCACCCGCTAAAATAATGCCGCGAGGATCGAAATCTCGGATTTCTTCCTCAGTCATATCAAAAGCACGAATCTCAGAATAAACACCAATCTCGCGCACTCGGCGTGCAATCAACTGTGTGTATTGAGAACCGAAATCCAAAATCAAAATGCGTTGAGCATGAATATCGTGAGTCATAGAACTGTCTTGTCGCCTAATAAACAAAAAAGGCCAGCCCGAGAGCTGACCTATAGATCAATAATCAATTAGCCTTAGCGGCCACCCACCGGATAATTGGGCGCCTCTTTGGTGATTTGTACATCGTGCACATGGGATTCTCCCATACCGGCTGCGGTAACTCTTACAAACTCTGGCTGAGTACGCATAATATCGATAGTGCGAGAGCCGGTGTAGCCCATTGAAGAGCGCAAACCACCCATCATTTGGTGAACAATGGCAGACATTGGGCCTTTGTAAGGTACGCGACCTTCGATGCCTTCAGGAACAAGCTTTTCAGCACCCTGGCTCGCATCTTGGAAATAACGATCTGATGATCCCTGGGTTTTAGCCATAGCACCCAATGAACCCATGCCGCGATACGCCTTATAGGTACGGCCTTGGTACAGCTCGACTTCACCCGGAGCTTCTTCAGTACCCGCAAACATTGAGCCCATCATCACACAATGGGCACCGGCCACAATCGCCTTGGCAATATCACCAGAAAAACGAACGCCACCATCGGCAATAACCGGTACATTAGTATCTTTAAGGGCATCTACAACGTTTGCAATTGCCGAAATCTGTGGCACACCAACACCAGACACAATTCGTGTGGTACAGATCGAGCCCGGGCCAATACCCACTTTAACGCCATCGGCACCCGCCTCAACGAGCGCTTTGGCCGCCGCCGCAGTAGCGATATTGCCGCCAATTACCTGTACTTCAGGGTAATCCGTCTTAATTTTTCGTACACGATCAAGTACGTTTTTAGAGTGACCATGGGCCGTATCAACAACCAGCAAATCGACACCAGCGGCAACTAAAGCGGCTACACGATCATCGGTGTCAGGACTTGTGCCCACAGAAGCACCAACGCGCAATCGACCTTCTGGGTCTTTACAGGCGTTTGGATACTGCTCTGCTTTGGTAATATCTTTAACAGTGATCAGGCCGGTTAGCTCAAAGTTATCGTTAACCACCATCACTTTTTCGATGCGGTGACGATGCAACAAAATCTGCACCTCATCCAGTGGCGCGCCTTCGGAGACAGTAACCAACTTATCTTTAGGCGTCATAATATCCGCTACGGTAGCGTCTAAATTCGGCTCAAAGCGCACATCTCGTGCCGTTACAATACCTACCAAATCGCCATTATCTAGTACCGGAAAGCCAGAGAACTTGTTTTCTACCGTTAAAGCTACCAGCTCTCGGATAGTCGCTGACGACTCAATGGTAATTGGATCTCGAACCACGCCCGCTTCAAACTTCTTAACGGCGCGCACTTCGGCAGCCTGACCTTCAATGGTCATGCTCTTGTGAATAATACCGATACCGCCCTCTTGAGCGATGGCGATAGCTAGACGAGCTTCTGTTACCGTATCCATTGCTGCTGACACCAGCGGGATATTTAGCTCAATATCGCGACTAATACGTGATTTTAAGCAAACATCTTTTGCCGTGATCTCTGAATAGCCGGGAACTAGCAATACATCATCAAACGTTAAAGCTTCTTGTGCGATACGCAACATTGTTTCGAAGAACCTATATAAAACGGTTTATAAAAACTGGGCCATCCTCCCTTGATATAACTATTACTAACTGAGCCAATAGCTATAGAGCTTCGGCAAAGTGCGATAGGACTACAAGGTGAAGGAGCGGCTTAGATAAACCCGCAATTATATAGATTTTCTAGCCAAGGGTAAACACAAGACAGCGGTTTCGACCTGTACGCAGCCTTTGCCAAACGTGGACAGGCGCTATTAGCCAACAAACTGATCAAATAAACATCACACCGAGATCTTAGCTAAAATCACCAGCCTATACCGCTGTGCTCAGGGCGACTGATCCCATACAATAAGCGCCATGAATCAATCTCAAAACAAACAAGTCCTTAGCGTTAGCCAGCTAAACCGTAAAGCCAAGCAGCTGCTAGAAACACACCTCCCCTTAATTTGGCTGGAGGGTGAGATTTCCAACTTGGCCAAACCCTCCTCTGGACACTGGTATTTGACCCTTAAAGATCAGGGCGCTCAAGTTCGCGGCGCGATGTTTCGCAATCGCAATCAAATGCTGCGCTTTCACCCGCAAAATGGCGACAAAGTCCTAGTGCGAGCCCGAGTAAGCCTGTACGAAGGGCGCGG
The DNA here is from genome assembly GCA_025800365.1 of Cellvibrionaceae bacterium. Lineage (GTDB taxonomy): Bacteria > Pseudomonadota > Gammaproteobacteria > Pseudomonadales > Cellvibrionaceae > Pseudoteredinibacter. The sequence continues at coordinate 4,810 of JAOXRT010000089.1, forward strand.
CGATTACCAGTTGATTATCGAGCATATGCAGCCTGCGGGTACTGGGGACCTACAGGCACAATTTGAAGCCTTAAAAGAAAAGCTCTACCAGCAAGGCCTGATGGCAGAAGAGCGAAAACGCCCTCTACCCGATCATGTCGGCAAATTAGCCGTTATCACCTCACCCAGCGGCGCAGCGGTTAGAGATGTTTTAAGCGTTCTGAAACGCCGCAGCCCCAGCACAGCAGTGACAATACTGCCCTGCCAAGTCCAAGGTGATATTGCTGCTAGCCAGATTATCAATGCTATTGAACTGGCCAATAGGCATCAACTTGCCGACGCAATACTGCTTACCCGTGGAGGTGGTTCACTGGAAGATCTATGGGCCTTTAACAACGAAGCGCTGGCGTATGCCATCGCGAATAGCGACATCCCTGTTATTTCAGCCGTTGGCCACGAAGTCGACTTTACTATCGCTGACTTTGTCGCTGATTTGCGAGCTGCAACCCCTTCTGCAGCCGCTGAGCTACTCAGCCAGGACCAAGAAAACCAACAACAGCTGCTTTTAGGCAATGCTGTATTACTAGGCCAAGCCTGCCAAAGGAAACTGGCCACAGAAAAGCTCAAGCTCAAGCAGCTATCGCGACGATTACGTCATCCAGGGCAAACCTTAGAACAACAGAGCCAACGCCTGGACAATCTAGAAATTCGCTTACAGCAAGCTTGGTCCAATCGCCTAACGCTTCAACAACACAAACTCAAAGGTCTGCAGTTTCGCTTTGCCCAGCAACATCCCAAGCAGCAACTTGCGGAGCTGCAACAAACTGTGAGTAAGCAAAGCAAAAATCTATCGCTGCTGATGAGCAGCAAAATGCAAAGGTTAGAAATGTCACTTAGCGCACCGGTAGGAAAGCTACAGGCTTTAAGCCCATTGTCGGTTTTGCAACGTGGATTCAGCATCAGTCGCGATAGCGAGGGCAAAATCATCCGCAAGGCCACTCAAACCAGTACAGGCGACCTAATCTCAATTCAGCTGGGTGAAGGGAAATTAGATTGTCAGGTGGCGGCGATACACACAAGCAAGTAGACTTGCGAAATATGGGGCTATGTCATCAAAATGTTGCATAAGCCTGATTTAATATGGCGTTTATTTTTGCATCGCTCATGGTGAACGATGCAGCTGTAGAAACAGCGTTGAATTAGACTGACTTGCAGATTTGCAATTTAGCGCAGATGAACACGGATTATCATGTTGAATTTTTATAGACAGCAAGCAATAAAGACTCTCATCGTCACTAGTAGCCTACTAACACTCAGTGGCTGTGATCTTTTAAACAGCCCCACTACTGGCTCCGGCCAAGCAAATGCTGGCTGCCTGCTGGAACACAATGCCAGTGGCGGTGAGTATCGCATCATGATGGTTCAGCAACATAACGGCGAATGGAATTTTCCAGGCGGCGGTTTTCGCTGGCGAGAAACGCCCGCGCAAACAGCTGAACGAGAAACACTGGAAGAAACTGGTGTCGCAGTTAGCGCCGACAAAATGATCAAAACCTTTGATAATGGCTTCCAATTGTTTAGCTGCAGCAATAAACAAAAGATGCGACCAAACCCCGAAGACAATATTGAAATCTTAAGCGCACGCTGGGTTAATCCCTCGCTTATTCCTGCAGTGCAGTGGCGCTTCCCCTATCAAAGAGCTTGGCTAATGGACTATTTAAACCAATCCAATGCCAGCCAAAACAACAGTGAAAACTAATCAGGCTCAATCATGATTTTTAAGAAAAAATTTCTTTGCTTATCGTTAGGACTCGGCTTATTGGCTGGCTGTAGTGACGACAGCATAACCCATCAAAAAACCAACCCGTGGTTTGAACAAGGCCAGTCTCAACTTAAAGCCGCATTAAAGCGCGAAAACAATGAAAATAAAGCGAAAAACGTCATCGTATTTGTGGGCGATGGCAATGGTATTGCTTCAGTAACGGCAACTCGGATATTTAAAGGCCAAATCGATGGAGGTGACGGCGAGGAATTTCAGCTTTCCTATGAACACTTTCCACATATGGCTCTTTCAAAAACCTACAACACAAATGCTCAGACCCCAGATTCGGCTGGCACCGCCACCGCCATCATGACGGGTATTAAGACCAAGATGGGGCTTATTTCGGTCAATGACAGTATCGACCGCGGTGATTGCCAAGCTGCACTGAAGAATCATGCCGCTACCCTACTAGAGCTGGCAGAACTCGATGGGCGCTCAACCGGAGTGGTTACCACTACACGCATTACTCACGCCACCCCTGCCTCTACTTATGCTCACTCTGCCGACAGAAACTTTGAGGACGACAGCAAGCTTAGCACCCACGACAAAGAAGCCGGCTGTAAAGATATTGCCCAACAACTAATCGAGTTTCCATATGGCGACGGCATTGAGGTCGCCATGGGCGGCGGACGTCGACACTTCCTACCAAGCAATGTCAGTGGACCAGAAGGCAAATTTGGCAAACGTCGAGATCAGCGCAACTTAATCGAAGAATGGCAGGAAAAGCACCCTGAAGGGCGTTACGTTTGGAATCAAAAAGGTTTTGATAAGGTAGATCCAAAAGAAACCGACAAACTGTTCGGCCTATTTAACAGCTCTCATATGGAATACGAGCTTGATCGCGAAAAAGACCAAGGCGGAGAGCCCTCTTTAGCCGAAATGACGGGTAAAGCGATTGATATTCTGAGCAAAAATGACGACGGCTTTTTTCTCTTGGTTGAAGGCGGTCGAATCGATCACGCTCACCATGCCGGTAATGCAAAACGGGCCTTAACCGACGGCATTGCAATGGCCGATGCCGTTGAGATGGCCATGCGCAAAACCGATAAAGAAGATACTTTAATTATTGTTACCGCCGACCATTCACACACTTTTGTTATTCAAGGCTACTCCTATCGCGGCAACCCAATTCTTGGCTTAGCCCAAGGCATTGATAAAAAAGGTCGTCCAGCCAACACACCCAACCTAGCTTTAGACGGCAAGCCATATACCACGCTTTCCTATGCTAACGGCCCAGGTGCACACAGTCATGGCCCTCGCCCTCACGCCACAGAAGAGCAAGCTCAAGGTCACGATTACAAGCAGCAAGCTTTAATCCCTCTTGAGTCAGAAACTCATGCTGGTGAAGACGTAGCCATATATGCCCGCGGCCCCTGGGCTCACTTATTCAATGGCGTTGTTGAACAAAATTATATTTTCCACGCCATTAATCACGCTGCAGAGCTAGATGCTGAACGCTAAGCTGCTTATAAAAAGCGAAAAATAAAAAAGGGAGCAAACGCTCCCTTTTTTATTTCTTGAACCAAGCAATCGTATAAAGCTATTTCTTCTTTTTCTTCTTAGCGTTTTTATAGTGTTCCATCAAACGTCGCTTCTTTGCCGCCTGGCGAGAACTTAGCTCATTTTTCTTACCACTATAGGGGTTATCAGTGGATTTAAACTCCATTTTTATTGGAGTACCATGTAAATCTAGAACACGACGAAAGGTTTTCTCTAGGTACTTTTTATAGTGCGCAGGAACAGATTCCGTCTGATTACCATGAATTACGATAATCGGAGGATTCTTACCCCCGGCGTGCGCATAGCGCAACTTGATTCGGTGCCCGCCTACCATAGGTGGCTGATGGGTAGAGACGGCATCTTGTAAAATTCTTGTCAGATGATTGGTGGTTAACTTATCGGTTGCAGCACTATAGGCCTGCTCGATAGATTCGTACAAATGACCAACACCGGTACCATGCAAAGCCGAAATAAAATGAATGTCGGCAAAGTCAACAAAACGCAAACGGCGCTCTAATTCATTTTTAACGAACTCTTTATGTTCGCTATCTAGGCCATCCCATTTGTTTAAAGCAACCACCAAAGCCCTACCCTGGTCAATCACATGCCCCATCAAATGAAGATCTTGATCAACCAAACCCTCGGTCGCATCCACTAACAAAACCACAACATTGGCATCATTAATGGCTTGCAAAGTTTTAACGATAGAGAATTTTTCTACAGACTCTTTTACGTTTTTACGACGTCGAATTCCCGCCGTGTCGATAATCGTATAGGGCTTTTCATTACGCTCGTAGTTAATATAAACACTATCGCGGGTGGTACCTGGCATATCGAAAACAACCACACGATCTTCACCCAATAAACGGTTTACCAAAGTGGATTTCCCCACATTAGGGCGACCGACAATGGCCATTTTGATGCCCTTGGCTTCCTCTTCCTCCTCATCCTCAAAGACGTTTTCAGGGAACTCCTCAAGCACTAATTCCATCAGTGTTTTCACACCACGACCCTGGGTAGCCGTTGTACCATAAACCTCACCAAGGCCCATCTCATAGAACGGTGCCATTGCGACATCGTGGTTCTGGCCATCGATTTTATTGGCCACTACATAGGTACGCTTATTATTAACGCGTAAATGCTCCGCAATCATTTCATCGGCTGCCGTCAGGCCATCACGACTATCAACCAAGAACAACACGACATCAGCCTCTTCAACCGCCAATAGCGACTGCTCAGCCATAGCCGAATCGATACCCTCTTCGTCACCCGTAATACCACCAGTATCAATCACCATAAATTGACGCTTATTAATCTCACCGTCACCGTATTTACGATCCCGTGTTAGACCGGCGTAATTTGCCACTAGGGCATCACGGCTGCGGGTCAGGCGATTAAACATGGTAGATTTGCCCACATTTGGGCGACCAACCAAGGCGATTACAGGTATCATTTGGTATTCCAGTAGAGGTTTAGGGTTATTTAAGGTACTTCTAACCCATTTTGATGTATCTCGTGGGCCGCGAGTATAGGGATTTTCTCGCCAGTAGCAAGTTTTAGTGGCCATGTGGCTAATCTGGCCTGACTATAAAGAAGCCAATAACGAAAAAAGGGCCAAACGGCCCTTTTAGCTTCACTAAGGCAAGTTAGCCCTATTGGATTCGGTAAGCGACCAACTCCCCGCTATTACCGTACACATAGAGCAGACCATCACCACTGATCATGCTAGCGCGAACACCGTCGCCATCAACCTTTTCGCGAGCTACAAAACGACCATCTTCACGATCCAATATATGGATATAGCCCTCAAAGTCAGTGACCGCCACATAACCGCCAATGGCATGCGGAGCGCCCAGCTCACGGCGTAACATATTATCGTTTTCCCAAACCTGCTCACCATTACCACTGTTAAGTGCGCGCACTCGATCGTCAGCAGAGGAAACGTAAATATTACCGTGCAAAGAGCTGATATCTTTGTGACTGGAAGAGTCTGCCGCCCACATTGGACGACCATTGCTACGATTAATCGCCATAATGCGACCCTGATAGGCCGATGCGTAGATAATATTACCTTGCAGTAGTGGCGTAGCATCAATATCAACAACTCGCTCTAGCTCAGTTTTACCCTGAGGCACGGCAACTCGCTGCTCCCATACTTGCACACCATCAGCCAACCTCAATGCAACAGCTTTACCTGAAGCAAAACCCGCATAAACTTTATCAGCAAAGATAACAGGGTTCGCCGTACCGCGCAGTGTTAACACCGGAACTGGGTTGTCGTAGCGCCAAATTTGCTCGCCATTTTGAGCATTTAAGCCGTATAGGCGACCATCCAAGGTCTGTACAACGACCACCTCACCATTACTCTGTGGCGCTGAAAGAATCTCGCTGCTTAATTTGGTTTGCCATTGTTCTGAACCATCGTTACGAGATAGCGCATATACTGAGCCCGTGTAACCACCTAGATACAAATTGTTTGGGCCAACACCGACTCCGCCTGCTAGTTCCCTGTCCAGATCTTTAGACCAAAGCTCTTTACCTGTTTGGGCATTTAAACTGACCACCTCACCCTCAGAGCCCGCAGCGTACAAAGTATCACCGTCCAGCGCTGGCGTTAAGCGACTAAAACGTGTGTCTTGACCCGCGCCGATGTCTTTGGACCATACTTCTTTTAGCTCTACTGCAGCTTCAAAGTCCACCAATTCCATTGGCTCAATATTCACTTCATCAGTAGAGGAACAAGCAGAGATAATTGCTGACATTAGCAGCAATGCTATTGGTTTTTTCATATTATTGAGCATTCCCATCCTGAGTTGCTGCTACCGGTACGCTAGCGAGTTTTTCCTGTAAAGGTTGGCGTCGAGCAATATCCTCAGCAGCCAATGAATCTATCGCCAGCTGATAGGAAGCGCGGGCACGGTCAGCGTCGTTCTGAGCCATATAGATATCGCCGCGAGTTTCTGCGAAAGAGCCAATTACTGCTTGAGTTTGACCTTTATCCAATGTTGCCAGGGCAGCCGCATTATCACCTTTAGCCGATTGAACTTTAGCGAGTCGCTGGTAAACAATAGGACGTAGCGCTTCGCTAGGACCTTGCGCAATCGCTGAGTTTAAATGCGTAGCGGCTAGATCCAACTCATTGGCTTGCACGGCTATCTTGGCCAAAAACAAGTCACCACTAATGCCATAAAAGCTACCACTGTGCTCATCAACCAACTGTTGAGCCAAAAATTTAGCGGTATTCTTTTGCTCGGCTGTAGGGTTTTGAGGACTGGCGGCTTGTAGCAGCTCCTCATAAACGACCGAGCCAGCTTCGGCCTGGGCCTGTTGCTTTGTTTGCCAAAATTGAAAACCCGAATAACCCGCAACAATCAACAATGCGGTGGTCAGCAATGCTTTGCCGTTTTCGTCCCACCAGCGTTTAATGGCTTCTAATTGTTCTTCTTCAGTGAGATGTTCTGCCACTGTAACTCCTACTTACCTGCATTCTGTTTGTTTTTTGCACAAGGCTAAAAGCCAACGCTATAAAGCCCGCTAGACTATCATAAGCAGCTTATAAGCCCTAGGGCTTATTATGGCTTTGACTTAGCCCTCTAGCGCTAGATAAAGCGGAAACCAAATCAGCTTGGTCCAGCAACTGCTGCTCGCCCTGCCCACGTAAAGGCTTCATAAGCACCTTAGCCTGCTCTAACTCTTGATCGCCAAGAATCAGTGCGAAGGCAGCTCCGCTTCGGTCCGCTTTTTTGAGCTGACTTTTAAAACTGCCGCCGCCGCAATGATTGACCACTCGACAGCCCGGGAGTTCAGCGCGAACTCGCTCTGCCATATTGGCCGCCGCACACTGAGCCGCATTTGCATCACTGCTAGCCGCCACAATATAGATATCTGCAGCATTTGGCAGGCTGCCTGGAAACTTATCTAAAGCTTCTAGCAACAGTATTAAACGCTCGACACCCATGGCAAAGCCAACCGCCGTATTCGGTTTACCACCTAACTGCTCTATGAGTCCATCATAGCGGCCGCCGGCACAGACGGTTCCCTGAGCGCCCAGCTTATCGGTCACCCATTCAAAAACCGTCTTTGAGTAATAATCTAAGCCTCGAACCAATCGAGGGTTTACTTTGAATGGCACACCCGCTTCAGTTAAAAGGCGCTGAACTTGTTCAAAATGCGTGCGCGACTCATCATCCAAATAATCAGACAAACTAGGAGCGGCGTCTAAAAGCTTTTGCGTGTCAGGGCTTTTGCTATCTAGAATTCGAAGCGGATTACTATCAAGACGACGCTGGCTATCCTCGTCTAATTGATCTTTTCGCTCACTTAAATAGTCTACCAATGCCGCCTTATAAGATTCACGCGCAGCATTTGAACCCAAGCTATTAATTTCTAAGGTTAGCGCATCGAGAATACCCAGCTGGCGCCACAAGCTTGCGGTAAGCAACAGTAGCTCTGCATCAATATCAGGCCCCGGCATACCGTAGGCTTCGACACCTATTTGATGAAACTGACGCAAACGCCCCTTTTGTGGTCGCTCATAGCGAAACATTGGGCCGGTATACCATAGGCGCTGGGTTTGATTGTACAACAAGCCGTGCTGCTCACAGGCACGAACACATGAAGCTGTGCCCTCCGGTCGTAACGTTATACTGTCGCCATTGCGATCATCGAAGGTGTACATTTCCTTCTCTACAATATCGGTGACTTCGCCAATGGAGCGCTTAAACAAATCAGTAGACTCAACGATCGGAAACCGAATTTCTTGGTAGCCATAACTCGCCACACAGTCTGCTACGGTTTTTTCTAGATACTGCCAACGTACAGACTGCTCTGGCAATAAATCATTCATGCCTCGAATGGCTTGGATCTTTTTCAAACTGCTACCTATCTCTCTAAAATAAAACTTAGCGTTTTACTGTAATGTTTTTTGTAATGGTGTTTTACGTTGCTGCTACGCTTTAGCGCTTTTCGCTTGCGCTTTAACTAGAACAGTTTTGCTTGCTATACCGATTTAGCAATCAAATCTTTTTCGGCCTCTGCCTTCTCTTCCGCCTTAGCTCGAATAATACGCTCTAGATTGTCTACCAAGTTATCTTTACCCAACTTGTGATCAGCCTGACCGTCAATATAAATCGAGTGGCTTGGCGTTCCACCTGCCAAACCTACGTCAGATTCTTTAGCCTCACCCGGACCGTTTACCACACAACCGATAACTGACACATCCATAGGGGTGCGAATATCGTCTAGGCGCTCTTCTAACTGATTCATGGTGGCAACCACATCGAAGTTCTGGCGGGAACAACTTGGGCAAGCGATAAAGTTAATCCCTTTCGCGCGTAGCTTTAGGCTTTTTAAAATATCCCAACCTACTTTAACTTCTTCGATTGGGTCGGCAGCCAGAGAAACCCTCAAGGTATCACCAATGCCATCCATCAATAACATGCCTAAGCCCACAGCTGACTTTACGGTTCCAGATCGAAGACCACCCGCTTCAGTAATCCCCAAATGGAGGGGTTGCTCAATCTGCGTCGCCAACTGTCGATAGGCCGCAACAGCCATAAAAACATCAGACGCTTTTACACTGACTTTAAAATCCTGGAAGTTCATCTTGTCCAGAATATCAACATGACGTAAGGCCGATTCCACGATGGCCTCCGGCGTCGGTTCGCCATATTTTTTTTGTAAATCTTTTTCCAATGAGCCAGCATTAACCCCGATGCGAATCGGTATATTTAGGTCTCTTGCTTTCTCAACAACCGCAGTAATACGTTTCTCTCTACCGATATTGCCAGGGTTAATTCGCAAACAGTCCACGCCTAAATCGGCAACACGAAGCGCAATACGATAATCAAAATGAATATCTGCAACCAAAGGCAAGGTCACCGCTTTACGAATCTCACCAAAAGCTTCAGCCGCATCTAAAGTTGGTACAGACACCCTGACTATATCAGCGCCTGCATCTTGCAAGCCTTGTATCTGAGCTACGGTAGCATTTACATCACAGGTATTGGTATTTGTCATACTCTGCACCGAAATGGGTGCATCACCGCCTACGGCTACATCGCCAACCATAATCTGTCTAGATTTACGGCGTTTAATTGGGGATTCAAAGTGCATATTGTTTACTTAATTATGGAATAGTTATCGCTAGGGTTTTACGACCGGCTCTGGCTTGCAAAGGCACAGCTTCACCATCGATTTTCAGCGACACCGCCCTAACGTTACCAAAGTTCATTCTAAACGGCGGCTGTCCTTGCAAGCGTAATTCTTGTCCAGCCTGTTTAGTATTGCTGTATAAGCGTTTTCCTGTCGCATCCCGGACTTGCAACCAACAACTATCAGAAAAGGTGAACACTAAGGATTTCTCACCAGGGCTCAATGACGGCTCAGCTGCACCTTCAAGCGGGGTTTCCAAAGTGCCTGCCTGGGAAGTCAGCTCAGTGGAATTGTTAGTATTCTCTTGAGCTTGGATGCTTGTTTCAGCAGTTTTAACGAGAGGCGGCTCATTAGCTAGCTCTGTAGAATTATTTACGAGCTCTTTCGTAGGCACTTCACCAATGCCTGATAATTTTTCAGACTCAGCGCCTTTAGGCTCTTGAGCGACGACACCCTTAACTTGACCACTATTTGCTGAGCTTTCGATCGACTCAACGTTATCGAGCGGACTAGACTCTACTAGCGGGGCTTTAGTGGTCTGCGCTTTAGCGCTTTTGACCTGCTCAGACTCCCCACCCACTTTCTGGTACACATACCAAGAGCCGCAAACAAGCAGCAATATCGCAGGGATAATCAACACTAATTTAGATTTAGGCTTAGCTTCAGCTCTCAGAGTTTCAGCTGGAGCTTGATTGTCTTTATGGGGATTTTCGACCTCACAAAAAGCGTCATACTCTGCCAGCAAAATATCGATATCGAGCTGTAAAACACGCGCCGCGTTACGCAAATAACCGCGCACAAATGTTTCGGTGCCAGCCTGCTCAAACTGATTAGACTCGATAAGATGAAGCTTATGTTTGGTAATCTTTAGCTCGGCCGCTAAATCTTCTGAACTGATTCCAAGTTGCTCGCGAGCGTAAAGAATAATTGCTCCAGGACCTGGAGCCTCAGTTTCTCTGGGGGATTCAAGCTCGGTCATTAGCGTTTACCCGTCAAAGAATTCCCCTGCAGCGGTTTGCCATTAGGGAACATATTTTTCAGTTTTAAGCGAGCACTAGATTCACGGTTTTTATCACCTAAAACCTTAGCTAATTCCAGCTCCATTTGCACAGAGCGTGGTGAAATTGGTGACACTTGGTGATACTGATCTAGTAATCTTAGCGCTGCTCTATACTCGGTCTTTTCATAGGCAATTCCCGCTAACTCTAGATAAGGTCGCGGCATGTTCGGATTCAAAGTTATAGAACGCACAAAGGCTTTTTCAGCAGCTTCAACATTACCCAAAGAAAGCTGAGTCAATCCAACATTATTAAAAGCGAGCGGACGGCGATCATAATTAAGATCTTGCGCAGCGCTTTGAAAGTGAATCAAGGCTTCACTGAAGCGCTTCTTGCCATACAAAAAAGAACCGTAGTTATTGCGAGCTTGAGAAAGGCTACCATCTAAACGAATAGCTTTTTTATAGAATCGTTCAGCGTTCTCGTCGTCACCTTCACGTAACATAAGCGCCGCCAAACCACTATAGGCACCGGCAGAATCCGGATCAATTTTCAGAGCTTTGTTAAGGTGGAAGCGTGATGAATCTAAATTGTTTTGACGCAAATACTGTAGACCTAGACGAATATGTGTCTCTTTCGCCTTTTCCATATTTGGCTTTTTAGGCTCTCGGTCATAAGTAGTGACGCAAGCTGTCAAGCTCAACAACAGCCAACTTGTTATGGTGGTTTTTACGAGGCTGCGAATCATTTTATATTCCGGTTCTATACGTTATTAATAATTCGGACTGCTTGCTCTTGGTATCTCTGCGAACGGCGAGTACGGTCATTTACATTACCAGCCAACTGGCCGCAAGCGGCATCAATATCATCCCCACGAGTCGTCCGCACCGTGGTGATGTAGCCCTCTTCCGTTAGTATGTCTTGGAATCGTCGCAAGCTATTATTGCTTACGCGCTTGTAATCAGACATTGGAAACGGATTAAAAGGGATCAGATTAATTTTGACCGGAATATCTCGCAATAGTTGCGCCAACTCACGAGCGTGCTCCGGACGGTCATTTACATGATCGATAAGTGTATATTCGATGGTGATTTTACGTCGATTATCGGGCAAATTATCAATATAGCGCTTAGCACTATCCAATAACATGGCGATGGGATACTTTTTATTGATAGGCACCAACTCATTACGCAGCTCATCATTCGGCGCGTGCAAAGAGATCGCCAAGCAAGCATCGGTTAGACCATCGAGCTTATCGAGTGCGGGTACCACGCCCGAGGTACTTAAAGTGACTCGGCGTTTTGAAATTCCGTAACAATTATCGTGCATCATCAGATTCATTGAATCGACGACGTTGTCAAAGTTGAGTAATGGCTCGCCCATCCCCATCATAACGACATTGGTGATTTTTCTTGGGCGGTCTTCACCAAATTGACCGAAAGATTTTGCCGCAATCCATACTTGGCCAATGATCTCGGCCGCTGTCAAATCGCGATTAAAACCCTGTTTACCGGTAGAGCAAAAGCTGCAATCTAAGGAGCAGCCTACTTGAGATGAAACACACAAGGTGCCACGCTCACCATCCGGTATAAATACTGTCTCGATGGCGCTACCACCCCTAACCTTAATCAGAAATTTGCGAGTTCCATCAGCAGAATCTAACTGCTGCATCACCTCAGGGGCTTTAATTTCAGCCTTAGCGGCCAGTTTGGAACGCAATGCTTTGCTGATATTGGTCATCTCATCAAATGAATCCACACCCATTTGGTGGATCCACTTGAGAACCTGCGCCGCACGAAAGCGCTTTTCACCCATTTCTTCAAAAAAGGCTTCCAGCTTTTGCTGAGACAAACCCAGCAAATTAACTTTTTCGACAGTATTTTCGGACGGCGTCAGGGACATCAATCTACTACCTAAACTTAGCGGCCGCAGATTTCGTCAGCAGCGAAGAAGTAAGCTACTTCGCGCTCAGCAGATGCTGCAGAATCAGAACCGTGTACAGCGTTGGCATCGATGCTCTGAGCGAAATCAGCACGGATAGTACCAGCGTCAGCTTCTTGAGGGTTAGTAGCGCCCATCAATTCACGGTTTTTAGCAATAGCGCCTTCGCCTTCTAATACCTGTACAACAACAGGACCAGAGGTCATGAAAGAAACCAAGTCACCAAAGAAAGGACGCTCTTTGTGCTCAGCGTAGAAACCACCAGCTTTTTCGTCGTCCAACTGAACCATTTTCATAGCGACAATCTTCAGGTCTGCAGCTTCAAAACGAGCGTTGATCTGACCGATTACGTTTTTTGCTACAGCATCTGGCTTGATGATGGAAAGAGTGCGTTCTACCGCCATGAGTTAATCTCCAAAAATAAATGAATAAAATTCTTAAAACCGCAGAATCCACTGCCGACCCAATTTAGTCGTTTTACAAGAATCCATACGGAAAACCCGCGACTTGCCAGCTAGGCATTAGCCACGGGTTTAGATCTGTTGGGAGCCGACTTGCCCTGCTTGGCAGCCTGCTCAGCGGCGGACTCTATGTTACTGATCTATATAATCATTTTTCAGTTTTATGAAAAATGGCAGAAACCCAGAGCCCTGTATCTACAGAGGCGCCGATTATACACCCCTGAGGACAGCGGTTAAATAGCTTAAGATCGCGTAAAAGCACCTATTTTCACACTAAATGACTTCAAAGCGAGCCTTATAAGGCGCAAAATCACCGCGTGTAAGCTATTTTTTGATTCTAGCGCGCTTTTGGCCCACCAAAGGCCCTGGCGCAACCTATATGAAAAGCTAGTCGCTCGCCTCTTCTATCCAGGCCGCCTGTATCGCTTCCAGTATCTTTTCCCCACAACGCTCAGGCTGATCATTAAAGCCTTCAAGCGCCATAACCCAGTTACGTAAATCAACAAAGTTCACATACTGCGGGTCCACATCTGGGTGCGCATCATAAAGCTCAATGGCGATATCGCTCACATCTGTCCAACGTAAATCCAACATAGCGCCCCCTTAGTGATGCTCTGAAACCTGATTAATGGTGTATTTTGGAATTTCGACAACCAAATCCTCATCCGCAACCAAGGCTTGGCAGCCTAGGCGAGAGTCCGGTTCGAGGCCCCAGGCCTTATCGAGGTAGTCATCCTCCAGCTCATCAGCCTCTTCTAGAGAGTCGTAGCCTTCACGAACCACCACATGACAGGTGGTACATGCACAGCTCTTTTCACAGGCATGCTCAATTTCGATACCGTTGCGGAGTGCCGCATCAACAATGCTTTCGCCTTTCTCAGCGTCAACCTCTGCGCCCTCAGGGCAAATTTCTTCATGGGGTAAAAATACTATCTTAGGCATAAATCACACTCACTAAACTCTTCAGTAGCGACCAATTAGCAACTACTCTGAATCAATATCATCCAGGCTCTGGCCCGCCAGGGCCGCCTTAATGCTCTTATCCATACGGCGAGTTGCAAAGTCATCAGTACACTGCGCCACAGCCTCAATGGCCGCCTCAATATCACGTGGACTCTCAGCACTCTGGCGCACTTGAAGCAGCTTCTCCATGCTTGCAACAATGGTCTGACGCTCTTCTTCGCTGAGCAAATCACCATCCGCCTCCAGTGCTGGCACCAAAGCCTCCAATACACGCTCTGCCTCTACCTGCTGCTCACGCAGGGCTCTTGCCTTCATATCATCTTCAGCATGACTGAATGACTCTGAAAGCATGCGACTAATTTCATCGTCCGCCAAGCCGTAAGACGGCTTGATATCAATACTGGTTTTTACCCCACTGTTGAGCTCTTCGGCAGACACCATCAGCAGGCCATCCGCATCAACCTGGAATACCACTCGAATTTTAGCCGCGCCCGCCACCATCGGAGGAATACCGCGCAGTTCAAAACGAGCCAGCGAACGGCAAGCTGACACCAAATCGCGCTCACCCTGCAAGACATGCACAGCCATCGCTGTTTGGCCATCTTTGAAAGTGGTAAATTCTTGCGCCTTGGCTACAGGAATGGGCGTATTACGGCTAATAATCTGCTCGACCAGGCCGCCCATTGTTTCTATACCAAGAGACAAAGGGATAACGTCCAATAACAACATATCACTGTCAGGCTTGTTACCTACCAATATATCGGCCTGAATAGCCGCGCCCAGAGCCACCACTCTATCGGGGTCGATATCGGATAAAGGCTCACGCCCAAACAAATCAGCTACCGCTTCTCGTACAGCAAGAGTTCGGGTAGATCCACCTACCAATACTACATTATCAATTTCATCAGCACTTACATCAGCATCACGCAAAGCACGACGGCATGACTTGATACTGCGAGCAATCAGTGGCTGTAAAATCTCAGACATTTGCTGACGATTTAGGCTGCCCTGCCATTCGGCAAACTCAACAGCAACAGACTCATTTTCTGCAAGAGCTTCTTTGGCAGCTCTAGCCTTAAGTAATAACGCTCGCTGCTCTTGCGCTGAAAGCGCATGCTGATTTTTGCTTTGCTGCAAAATCCAGTTAGCTAACAATTGATCAAAATCATCACCACCTAAAGCAGAGTCTCCACCTGTAGATAGCACCTCAAAAACGCCTTTACTCAAGCGCAGAATGGAAACATCAAAAGTACCCCCACCCAAATCATAAACCGCAATCAAACCTTCAGCTTGCTGATCTAGCCCGTAGGCAACGGCCGCCGCCGTAGGCTCGTTTAATAAACGAAGAACTTTTAAGCCGGCCAAAGTTGCCGCATCTTTGGTTGCCTGTCTTTGAGCTTCATCGAAGTACGCCGGAACGGTGATAACCGCGCCATCTAAATGCTGAGAAGCACCGCTGGCCAAACTGCGCTCACCCAGTGCCGAAAGGTGCTTAAGTATTTCAGAGGAAATTTCCACCGCACTAAAATCACCTGCCGTCGTAGATAAATAAGGCAATGCACTGCCATCTTTTTCTACAAAACGATAAGGAAGTTTTTCACCTAAGCTCGCGATATCTTCAGCACCGCGCCCCATAAGCCGTTTTATAGAGCTAACTGTATTAGCCGGGTCGCTTAATAGTTTTTTCTCGGCATCATGACCAACGAGTACTGGGCCAGAAGCTTGATAATGGACAACAGACGGACAAATTGACTGCCCCTGCTCATCGGCCAGCACCACCGGCTCGCCACTGCGCACAGATGCAACAACGGAGTTACTCGTACCTAAGTCGATACCTACCGCGAGCTTTCGATCGTGGGGTTTAGCGCTTTGTCCAGGTTCTGAAATTTGAAGTAACACAAAATACCTATTTCTTATCGGCAAATTTGGTCGCCAGTGATCACGGTTATACTGCCGGCCAAGCTAGTTATCAGTTAATCTAAATCGAGCAATTCGTCTTCTGCGGTTCGCAACTCTTTAGCGAACTTAGTGGTAAAGTGCATTTTAGCTAAAGGCGCAACACAAGCGGAAAAATCCCCGGACTCATAACATTTAACGAATTCAGCTTGGATTTTTTGCTCGAGCGATCGCTGCTCAGCAAACAAAGCTTGTAGTTTTTCTTCTGCCGCCGCTTCATCACTAGCAATCAATTGACGCAACTCAGAAAGCTCTTCTCGCCACTCCATTTGTTGCATCAAGAAAACTGGATCTTGATGGGTTTTGTTTTCAAGATTGGCCTCGAAACCCGCGAGCTCCAACAAATATTCAGCCCGCTTAACACTCACACTTAGCGTTTCAAAGGCCTGATTTACATAAGCCATAGCCTGCACAGCCAAACGCTGCTGCTGGGCACCTTCGGCGCTAAATTTATCGGGGTGACATTGTGTCTGTAGCTTTCGATGCGCTGCTTTTAGCGCAGCCAAATCAATATCAAAGCTCGGCTCTAACTGATAGAGGGCAAAATAGTTTTCACTTAGATCCATAAATATGCTTACTTGTCTTCGCCGAGTAACGACTTACAAAATTCATACAAAAAAGCCGGGGAAACGCCCCGGCTTTAATCTTTTCAACTGCGACGCCTACAAGCTTATGACACGAATTAAACGTGAAAGCTCTCGCCACATCCGCAGGCGTTTTTAGCATTGGGGTTATTGAACTGAAAACCTTCGTTCAAACCTTCTTTTACGAAGTCCAGTTCTGTGCCATCTAAATAGGCCAAACTTTTTGGATCGACCACTAAGCTAAAGCCGCCTTGATCGAAAGCCTCATCCTCTGGATTGAGCTCGTCTACAAATTCCAAAACATAGGATAAACCCGAGCAGCCCGTGGTTTGAACGCCTACCCGAATACCAACGCCTTTACCGCGTGTACTCAAGTGACGCTGAACATGCTCTACCGCTGAGTCTGTCATGGTTAAGGCCATGATATTACCGCTGCCTTTTAGCTAAAATTATAATGAAGCCGGTGAAGTCTTAGTCTTCACCGCGTTTTTCACGTAAATCGCGCACTGCGGCTTTAATGGCATCTTCAGCCAAAACCGAGCAATGGATTTTTACCGGAGGTAAAGCCAGCTCTTCAGCAATCTCAGTGTTTTTGATCGATTCAGCCTCACCCAAGGTTTTACCCTTAACCCACTCTGTTAATAGCGAGCTTGATGCAATTGCAGAACCACAGCCATAGGTTTTGAACTTGGCATCTTCGATGACACCTTCGTTATTCACCTGAATTTGAAGGCGCATTACATCGCCACAGGCTGGGGCACCGACCATACCGGTACCAACGCTGTCAGAAGCCTCATCCAACTTGCCGACATTACGAGGATTTTCATAATGATCGATTACTTTATCACTATAAGCCATTTTATTTACTCCACCTTAGCTACGCTAAAGGCTATTGCTTAATGGACTACGCTTAGTGCGCAGCCCACTCAATTTTACTTAAATCAACACCATCTTTATACATATCCCAAAGTGGCGATAATTCGCGCAATTTGGCTACGGCGTGGCGTACTTTTTCGATCACAAAATCAATTTCTTCTGGCTTGGTAAAACGGCCCACACCGAAACGGATTGAGCTATGAGCCATTTCATCATCAACGCCCAGAGCACGCAGCACATAGGAAGGCTCCAAACTGGCCGAGGTACAAGCCGAGCCTGAGGATACAGCCAAATCGCGCAAAGACATCAATAACGATTCACCTTCCACATAGGCGAAACTGATATTGATATTGGTAGATACACGCTGGTCAAAAGAGCCGTTTACAACAACTTGCTCCATATCCTTCAAACCATCCCATAGACGCTGTTTTAAGGCGTTACAATGATCGAAGTCTTGCTGCATTTCAGCTTTTGCCAGGCGGAACGCCTCACCCATACCAACAATCTGATGGGTCGCTAAAGTGCCCGAACGGAAGCCACGCTCATGTCCACCACCGTGGATTTGAGCTTCCAAGCGAACACGTGGCTTGCGGCGAACATATAGAGCGCCGATACCTTTAGGTCCATATATCTTATGGGCAGAGAAAGACATTAAATCGACCTTCATCGCCTCAACATCAATCTCGATTTTGCCAGCGCTTTGGGCCGCGTCGACGTGGAAGAAAACCTTTCGCTCTCTACACAATTCGCCAATGGCTGCAATGTCAGTAATAGTGCCGATTTCATTATTTACATGCATCAAAGAAACCACTGTGGTGTCTTCTCGCATTGCATCAGCCACTTGCTGTACGGTAATTAATCCTTCGGAATCTGGATCTAGGTAGGTAACCTCAAAACCTTCACGCTCAAGCTGACGACAAGTATCTAAAACGGCTTTATGCTCGATTTTCGAGGTAATAATATGCTTGCCTTTGCGCACATTGAAATGAGCCACACCTTTGATAGCTAGGTTGTCGGACTCGGTAGCACCGGAAGTCCAGACGATTTCGCGTGGATCTGCATTGATAAGATCAGCGACTTGCGCCCTAGCGTTTTCAACAGCCTCTTCGGCTTTCCAGCCATACACATGTGAGCGGGAAGCCGGATTACCAAAATTGCCATCCATAGTTAGGCAATCCATCATTAACTCAGCCACGCGCGGGTCCACTGGCGTTGACGCAGAGTAATCCAAATAAATCGGTAACTTCATGATTTAGCCTTCAATATCCCGGGCTCTACCCCGGGTTCACGGTTATCAACCCAAGCTAGCGGCTGTAATGCGCTGCATTGAGTTGGCCTCTGCTTGCTGCAGAGCTTCTTCTTTGTCCAATCGCTCAGATACTTCTTGAATATCTTTGCGGGCCACTAAACTGGCCAAGCTGATTCCACTTAAGAAATCATGAATCTGTTCGCTTAAATCGCACCATAGGTGGTGAGTTAAGCAGGTAGCTCCATTTCTGCAGCTGCCACTACCACCGCAGCTTGTCGCATCAATGGATTCATTGACGGCGTCGACAATCTGAGCGACAAAAATCTCTTCACTCGGACGGCTCAAGCGATAACCACCACCTGGACCGCGAACACTACTTACCAAGTCGTTTTGACGCAATTTTGAAAACAGCTGCTCCAAATAACTTAGAGAGATCTCTTGTCGTTTAGAGATTCCTGCCAGGCTAATTGGGCCCTTATCGGCATGGAGCGCTAAATCCAGCATTGCTGTGACCGCATAGCGGCCTTTTGTTGTTAGTCTCATTATCAGGCTTCCAGCATTGAGGCGCGGCGCGCATTATTAAAAAACCTAGGATTAGAGTCAAGAATAATACCTAGTAATTAACTCAGGTATATACCCTAGCATTCTACTCAGGTTTAAGCAATATACGCCCTTATGCTGTGAAGCTATTAATCAGAATCTTTCGACTTAAGCTTATTCTCCGTGTGATAAACATAATTCTGCATAGCCGTTAAAACACCGCGGAGTATGTTTAACTCCATCTCATCCATACGCACGCGACTATATAGTCGACGCAAACGAGTCATGGTTTGACGCGGATTATCAGGCTCTAGGAAGCCAATCTTCTCCAAAGTCTGCTGTAAGTGCTCATAATAGCGCTCCATCGCCTCACTCTTGGCAGGCGGCATATCCCAATCGTCAAAGCTAAGGGCTTTACCCTCACGCTCATATTCGATACAGGCCAACCTCATTTCATAGGCCAGCACTTGTACAGCGGCACCTAGATTGAGAGAGCTATAATCGGGGTTGCTAGGAATGTGAACATGGTAGTTACATTTCTGCAGTTCTTCGTTAGTCAGGCCTCGGTCTTCACGACCAAAAACCAAGGCCACATCATGCTCTTCGGCTTCTGCCCAGGCTCGCTCGCCGCATTCCCGAGGAGTTAACATTGGCCAAGGAATTCTGCGGTCTCGAGCACTGGTACCCACTACCAAAGCACATCCGGCAATAGCTTCATCCAAGGTATCAACGACTACCGCCCCATCAAGCACATCAACCGCATTTGAAGCTCGCCAGACTGCTTTATCTGCTGGGTATTCTTTCGGAGCAACCAGATATAAGCTAGCCATCCCCATATTCTTCATGGCACGAGCTACACCGCCGATATTGCCAGGGTGAGAGGTATTGACCAAAACGATACGAATTTTCTGCAAACGCTGGCTATTTTCTGGAGCTAAACTGTCGGCCATGTTGATTCCTACTGACTTACTGGACTGGCCTAGGGCCAAAACGGCGGCAAGTCTACCCGAGAATAGCGCCGCTCGCCAGAGCAGCCACTGCAAAGGCTATATAGATAGACCCGACGCGCGCGCTCCAATGACACCTCTAGACCAAATTACCCCCCTTAAACCCCCACATTCTTGGCTAGCGCAGCAAGCCGCTTTACTCTATAATCGCCGCCAACCGCTGCGCGGGCCGCAGCCGTATGTTCTTTGACAATTGAAATTGGTGATCCATGGAACCCATGCTGACTATAGCCCTGCGTGCTGCACGCAAGGCCGGCGAGCTTATTGAGCGCGCCCTGGAACGTGTCGACGTTGTAGCTTTTGAAGAAAAAGGCCGCAATGATTTCGTAACTGAAATCGACCAAGCTTCCGAAAAAGAGATTATTTACCATTTACGCAAAGCCTACCCAGACCACACTATTCGCGGAGAGGAAACAGGCCTAAGCGTTGGTGAGAACAGTGATTATGAGTGGATTATTGACCCACTTGATGGCACCACCAATTTCATTCACGGCATTCCACACTTTGCCGTTTCCATTGCCTGTAAATATAAAGGCCAGATCGAGCACGCAGTTGTGCTAAACCCTATCACCCGAGAAGAATTCACCGCCAGCCGTGGTCGCGGCGCTGCCTTGAACGGTCGACGCATACGTGTTTCTTCACGCAAAGGCATGGACGGAGCATTGATTGGCACGGGCATTCCTTTTAACGGTTACGCCTTTGAGCACATGACTCCTTACTTAGCGGCAATGCACGAGATTGCTGGCCAGACCGCTGGCATCCGCCGCCCTGGCGCTGCCTCCTTAGACTTGGCTTATGTCGCTGCTGGACGCTTCGATGGCTTTTGGGAAATGAACCTACAAGAGTGGGATATCGCAGCAGGTGTTTTGCTGGTTAAAGAAGCCGGCGGCCTAGTGTCTGATTTCAAAGGCGGCAACAGCTTTATGGACAGTGGCAATATCGTTTGTGGCACACCTAAAGTCTTTAAGCCATTGCTACAAATCGTTGGCAAGCAAATGGGTAATATCTAAAACCCTAAGGGCCGGGCGCCCTCGGAGTTTAAGACCCTACAAACAAAAAAGGGGGAGAACAAAAGTTCCCCCCCTTTTTTATGATCTACAGATCCACTTAACCAAAGAAACTTAAACCAAAATACTTGGTGGCTACAGTATTCACAAATATCAGCAACAACACCAACGGAATAAAGGTAGACAGGGAAAAGTTAACGTACTTCTCAGCAAAAGAACCGCGATAGCTCTCATCGCCCTGTTCCAGCTCCTCATTAAAGTTATGCTTCTTCCAGCGATAAATTACAAACAAACAAGCCAGCAAACCATTTAGCGGCAAAATGGTGTCGTAGAAGATATCGTAAACCACATCAAATAAAGACTTATTCGCCCCAGCGTACTCCATAAACTGAGTTAGGAAATCGACACGACCGAAGCTCAAGATACATGCCACGGTAAACAAACCCATGGTTACACCCAAAATGCTTAGCGCTTTTTTACGGCTGTAGCCTTTCTCATCCACTAAGCTTGCCGTTGGCACCTCAGTAATGGAAACCAATGAAGTCAGAGCGGCAAAGAAAACCAGGGTAAAGAACAAAATTGCAACAATGCTAGCGCCAACATAACCAATACTTACCTGCATCGCTAAGAAAATCTTTGGCAAAAAGCTGAAGATCAAGCTGACTGACGAATCACTCAAAGCATCAGTATCGGTAGCAGGATCGAAAGAGAAAATCGCCGGTAAAATCATTAGCCCCGCAGAGAAGGCCACCATGGTATCAGTCAAAGCCACAAACTTGGCCGAGCTCACAACATTTTCACGGCGCTCCATATAAGAGCCATAGGTTATTAAAATACCCATACCCAACGAGAGAGAGAAGAACGCCTGAGACAAAGCACCATTGATAACCGATGCATTGATCTTGCTGAAATCAGGAACAATATAATACTTAACCCCTTCCATCGCGCCATCTAAGGTTAAGACAAATATCACCAATCCAATCAGCATGACGAATAGGCCTGGCATCAGGATTTTAGCACCCTTTTCAATACCGTCTTTAACGCCACTCACAAGAATAAAGTAGACCAGGCCAACAACCACCAACAAATGAATAAAAACCTCATTACTGTTGATAAATTGACCAAAATAAGACGGCTGCGCCAGCTGATCGAGATTTCCCATCAGCGCAGCAACCAGGTAGCCGAAGATCCACACGGTAATAACGCTATAGAACACAGCGATCATATAAGGCGTGATTACCGCAAGCCAACCGGCTATGGACCACAAACCGCCTCCGGCTGAGCTGCTATAAGCCCCTAAAGGATCTTTTTGAAAACGGCGACCGATTGCTAGCTCGGCCATCATGACCGGAAGACAAATCAAGGCCACAAAAATGGCGTAAATGAAAAGAAAGGCGCCCCCACCATTCTTGGCGGCACCTACAGGAAAGCCCACCAAGTTACCGATACCCACCGCACTGCCTGCGGCGGCCAGAATAAATCCTATACGGGACCCAAAATGCTCTCTGGCTGCAGTCATAAATTGTCTCTTCTAAGTATTATCATCTTTTAGCTGCCCAGCTCTTTGGCCAAGCTTTTTGTCATCATCGCCCATTTGCCGCTTTTATGCCAGTCAATCACTATCCATATCTGAACAACATGAAGAAAAGCTAGCTGACAACTGCAGGCAAGCAATAACTGTAGGCTTGCTATCTAGACGAGCTAAGGGCGGGATGCCGCAAACAGGCTATAGCAGTAGAAGTGGTAGCAGCAATAAGTATAAGAAAGACGGTACAGGGAGGGATTAGGCAAGGGGCACAGCTCCTTGCCTATAGGTTTAAGCGCTTAGGCTTTTAACCACACATAGCGAGCTTCAGAAATAGCAACAACCTCACCATTATCATCGGTTAGCTCCTGCTGGTGCTTCATCTCCGCCTTACCATTCGCCAGAGCTTCCTCTTTCATGCGATCCAGATCCGCAATATCCATCTGCATATCCACATGAATATCAGTCATGGCCGGGCGACGATAGCGAATGTTCATTTCAGCGACGATGGGGTATATCTTTTCACCGGCTAAGTAATCGAGGAACAAGACGCCACCTGGAAACTCTGCCAAGGTGAATAAAGAGCCCGCATACATGGTACCCACGTGGTTTGCATTCGGTGCCAACGGCATTTTAGCTTTAACTCTGCCAGGGCTTACCTCGATAACATCTGCGCCCATATGGCCAAGAATGGGTATGCTAATTCCAACGTCTTTTGCATCGCTCATTATTTTTCTCCATAGAATATGTCTTTTTAGATGCCGCGGCGGGCATAGCTATCATCATACTCATGTGGAGGTGCAATGGCTTTACCAGAAGTGACAAAGCATTTACCGATTTGCTCAGTAAGCAGAACTGCTGGCTAAAAGGCTTTACAAAAACTAACCCGCCAATCACCTACAGCCCTTGTTATTTATGTCTCTCGCAGCCATTGTAAGCCGGTAACCCTGAAAATATTTTGATAGCAGTGCCGATTTATGAGTTCATCGATAAACTCCGTAGAAAGTGAAGCCCAAAATGAGGGCGCAAATAACAGTGACGAGATAGGGAAAACCTCCCAAGAACAAGATAAAGGCAATCGTCTAAGTATTTTGCTTGAGCTTAGCCCCTTTGTACGGCCCTACAAGAAGACTTTAATAGCCGCCCTATTCGCCCTTCTTTTAACGGCGAGTGCAAGCTTAGCTATTGGACATGCCGTACGCCTATTGATTGATCAAGGCTTTGTTGGTGGCTCTCTCGAAGAGCTCAATCAGGCCATCTACTTTTTAATAGCTATTATTTCGGTCATTGCATTCGGTACTTTTATTCGCTTTTATTTAGTGTCTTGGCTCGGAGAAAGAGTCTGCGCAGACATTCGTACTAAGGTTTTCGATCATCTTTTAACGCTAGAGCCCAATTTTTTCGAAACCAATCGCAGCGGCGAAATAATGTCTCGCCTAACCACCGATACCAGTCTGCTAGAAAATATAATTGGCTCCTCTTTATCCATGGCTTTGCGTAACAGCCTCACCTTTATTGGTGGGCTGTTAATGCTGTTGCTGACCAACTTTAAATTGAGCCTTATCGTGCTCAGCGCGGTGCCATTAATTTTAGGTCCTTTACTTATTTTTGGTCGCCGGGTCCGCAAACTTTCACGCTCCAGCCAAGACCGAATTGCCGACATGGGCACTTATGCCGGCGAAGCCATTGAACACATTAAAACCGTTCAGAGCTTTGGCCAAGAAAACTATGAGCGCCAAGCCTTTGCAACAGAAGTCGAGAATGCCTTTAAGGTCGCCCGCAAAAGAATTAAGCATCGAGCCCTACTTATCGCGGCCGTCATTCTATTTGTATTTGGCGCCATCAGCGGCATGCTCTGGGTTGGCGGCTATGATGTATTGCAAGGCAAAATGAGCGGCGGCGATCTTGGTGCTTTCGTATTTTATGCCGTGATGGTAGCCAGCGCCGTCGCTACGCTTTCAGAAGTTTTTGGCGAACTGCAAAGAGCGGCTGGTGCGGCCGAGCGACTTGTCGAGCTAATTAATGTCGAGCCTAAAATCAGTACCAACAGCGAGCCAAACAACTCGCTAGCTGAGCATGCTCGACAGCTAGAGTTTAGATCTTTGAACTTCAGCTACCCCAGCCGGCCCGATCAAAAGGCACTGGATAACTTCAATTTAAATATACCCGCAGGACAAGCTGTCGCATTAGTTGGCCCGAGTGGCGCAGGCAAATCGACTGTATTTGAATTGGTGCAACGTTTTTACGACCCGGAATCGGGCGAGCTCACGCTATCTGGCATTAATTTGCGTGAGTTGAGCCCCCAGCAACTGCGAGATCACATGGCCTTGGTGCCACAACAACCCGCCCTCTTTACGGCTAGCGTCGCTCATAATATTGCCTACGGCAATCTTGAGGCTAGTGAAGCTGAAATCATTACGGCCGCTAAAGCGGCCCACGCACACGACTTTATTATGGCATTGCCCCAGGGCTACCAAACTGAACTCGGAGAAAAAGGCGCTCAGCTATCCGGCGGACAAAGGCAACGGGTTGCAATTGCCCGGGCTATTCTAAAAGATCCAGACATTTTGTTATTGGATGAAGCAACCAGCGCATTGGACGCTGAAAGTGAATACCATGTGCAAGCTGCACTGAATGAGCTCATGAAGAACCGCACCACCCTAATCATTGCCCACCGCTTGGCAACCATTACTCATGCCGACAACATCGTGGTAATGGATCAAGGCAAGATTGTCGCCCAAGGCAGGCATGAAGAGCTGTTAAACAGCTCCCCCCTATACAAACGACTGGCCGAGCTGCAATTTAACAAATAAGAGCTCAGCCCAGCACAAGCGAGTGACAAAGCTGAGCTAGAGACCCGAACAGCGGCATAGGCCTAGAGGGGCTTCGATGATATAATCGCGCCCCTTTTCTGCCCTGTAAACCTGAGGTCACATCTTTGAACGCAAGTAACACCCCATTAAACGAGCTTATCCAGGACCGCCAATTGCACCGTGCCTTGGAAGCTCAAGAGCTAAGCACTGCGACCCCAGTTCAGGAGATTGCCATTCCAGCGGCTCTAGAGGGCCAAGACCTGATGGTTTCCGCTGCAACAGGCAGCGGTAAGACTCTTGCTTTTTTACTACCGGTTTACCAAAAGCTGCTGGCACAAGACGCCCCCAAAACCGGTACTCGCGCCTTAATACTCTGCCCTACCCGTGAATTGGCCCGCCAAATCCTCAAGCAAGCGACCCTACTGAACAAATTTTGCAAAATTGAAGCAGCGGTTATTGCCGGCGGTGCCGAGTTTAAATATCAAAAGGCAGTACTTCGCAAGAACCCCGAGGTCATCATCGCCACTCCTGGGCGCTTGGTTGAGCATATCGACAAAGGTAATACCGACCTAGTAGACCTTGAAATGCTAGTCCTAGATGAAGCCGACCGCATGTTGGATATGGGCTTTAGCGAAGACCTTGAGCGTATTGCCGGCGAATGCGGAGAGAAGCATCAAAGCCTACTGTTTTCTGCGACTTTGGCACATAGCAAGGCCGAGCATCTAGCCAGCAATATCTTAAATGAGCCTAAATCCATCGCGCTAGCAAATCAGGAAGAGAGTCAACCTGATATTCACCAGCAACGTATTTTGGCCGACAGCCCACAGCACAAAAAGCAGCTCTTGAGTTGGCTGCTCGCCAATGAACGCTTTAACAAAGCGCTGGTATTTACCAATACCAAATCGCTTGCTAGCGAATTACGCGGCTTTCTTGCCTACACAAAGCAAAGAGTCGGCGCCCTGCATGGCGACATGGAGCAGGCAGAGCGTAATCGCACCATGGATCGATTCCGCCGCAACCATATTAATGTCTTAGTCGCGACCGATATCGCCGCCCGAGGACTCGACGTAAAAGATGTCGACCTCGTCATTAATGTCGATATGGCGCGCAATATTGACGACTACACTCACCGCATTGGGCGTACCGGTCGCGCTGGCGAACAAGGTGTAGCAATCAACCTAATCAATGCCAACGAGTGGAATTTGATGGCCAAAATTGAGCGCATTCTAGAGATAGAGATGGAAGCTCGAGTCATCGATGAACACCCAAGCAACTTTAAAGGCCCCAAGAAGGTTAAAAGCACGGGCAAAAAAGCGGCGGTTAAAAAGCGTAGCGACAAAGACGATAAAAATAGCAAAAAAGCGAAACCTAAAAAGCGCTTACGCGATCAGAAAAACATCGGCAAGCGACGCAAAGCGAGTACTAATCGAGCTGAAGCGCTTGGCGATGGCACTAGCAGCTTCAGCCCTGTTAAGCGCAAACCTTTTAAGGATGACAGCGAGTAGCCTAAAGCGCCGCAGCACTTACATCTAGCCATCCAACTGTTTGCTTCCAATTATCAAAGGCCTAGATACAAAAAAGCCCCGCCTGCACTGCAAGCGGGGCTTTTAAATTTCAGGGTTAAACTAGAATTGCGTTTTAGTGAGTGCAACACCGCCCTGCTGATTGCCCTCTCGACTCAACCAAAGCAAGCCGCTTTTGGTTTCATCCCACACCAGAGCTTCCCATTGACCATCAGGCTCGATGTCGTAACGTTGGGCACTGCTCCAATCCAAAGATTTGCCATCTACTGAACGTTTAGCACGCCACAGGAAGCTGGACATCCCATTCCAACCCAACTGATAACCCAATAAAGCAAATTCATTACGCTTCGCATCAAAATCAGCTGCGGTCACTAACATATCTACAGGGTAGCTCGCCGCAGGCGTGACTAGCTGTTTACTTTTGCTTTTGTCTAGTCGGTACAAGCTGGTTTGACCGTCTTGACGATTCTTACTAAACAACCATAACTCGTCACCGACGCTGCTTAAGCCTTCAAAATCAAAATTATGTACATTTTTATCGGCGACGGTTTTCGGTTTACCTGAAACGGTAATGGCCATTTTGTGAGCAGAGACACTGCCATTGTCATCGGCCTTAGCCAAATCTGCCCAGCTAATACGGTACAAATAAAGCTCGTCTCTCTGAGCGAAATTATCGCCAATATCAGCTACATAAAGATGCTTATCATCATGAGCCATCTCTTCCCAATCAAAGTGGTGACCGTCTTTGATGTTAACTGTTTTTAAAATCTTACCCACTTCATCTATGGCATAAATGCGGGGCTTATCACCACTATCATTATGAGTCCACATCAAGCCATTATGCTGAGCCAAGCCTGAGGTTTCTTCTAGTGTTTTCTCAAGGCTAAACATTTGTGACTTCGGGAAACTCAGGCCCAACTCACTATGCTGATGCATACCAGTAACAGCGCAAGCCACCATAAAGGAGCTCATTGCTACAACAGCAACCTTTGCTGCAGATTTACAAAAAGTCGTTTTAATTTTCATCATCATGTTTAACAACGTTCAATGGTCTTTCAATTAAAGCCAATACTTAGCGTCTTCTCTCTTATAAATATCACTACTCGAGCGCTTTTGAATTAGCCATTCGTTCCCTTCAGCTTATTCCGCTTCTTCGGGCCTTTCCAATAGCTGGTGGTAATTTTCACCATAGTCATCGAGATTATCATCCAGAAAATCCCGAAAGCGCGAAGCTAGATGTTTAAAATACTCTGAGCGATCTTCAACAAAATCAGCTTGAGACTCACTATTAGCGGCCATTATAAAAGTGGCAAAGCGCGCCGCAGCATACATCAGGGCTTCGCTTGCGACACCTGGATCAGCGGCCTGGGCTTTATCATTAGCCAGGTTCAATGCCTGCTCAACCGTTTCCCAGAAGTGCTTTTCTAAATCTTGATCACTCATAAATCTACCATTCAAATTTAAGCGAAGACTAACCGCTTTAACTTAAGCAGCCTCATTAAGCCATTCGTTTTTAACAGAGCTATGACAAGGCAATTAAACGGCTATAAAAAACCCGGCGAACTAAGCCGGGTTTTCACTAAGCTCAGTAGCTGGCCACTTAAACGATAGCCAACAACTCAACTTCAAATACCAATGCAGCGTATGGACCAATAGCGCCACCAGCTCCACGCTCACCATAGGCCAGCTGATAGGGAATGAACAATTTCCACTTAGAGCCAACTGGCATCATCTGCAAGGCCTCAACCCAACCGGCAATAACACCAGTAACTGGGAATTCAGCTGGCTGTCCACGATCAACAGAGCTGTCAAATACAGTGCCATCAATTAGTGTGCCGTGATAGTGAACACGAACCTGATCGCTGGCTTTTGGAGTTTCGCCATCACCTGCATTCAGAACTTCGTACTGCAAACCACTTTCAGTGATAGAAACCTCACCACGCTTAGCATTATTTGCCAAGAACTCTTCACCCTCTACCGCCAACTCTTTAGCGCGCTCCGCCTCTTCAGCCTGTAACTTAGCCTGAATAGCTTGGAAAGCCGCGTTGATGTCAGCCGCTGAAACCTGGCTCTCCTCTCCTTGCAAGGCATCGGTAAAGCCAGCTAAAGCTGCTTCGCGATCAAAGCCCGGAAACGGACCCTGGGCCAGCTGATCAGCCATTTGACGGCCAATGCCGTAACTCGCGTGCTGTTCTTGTGTATCGAATGACATAATTCTCTCTTATCCTGTCAAAAAGCCAATAAGCAATTGGCGCTAATAATTATTCAGTCAACGTTATTCGCTGCTGTTTCTCGCGGCGACAAAATCCCTTACCGCCAGGCCGGTTCCAAAATTCCAGCCCTGCAGCTCGTTCACGGGAACGAGCTTGGTGGCATCCAATTCGTGGTTTAACTTTATCTCACCCGCCGCTTTTACATGGTAGGCAATGATTACTTGGTTCATTTGAGCAAACGGATAAACGCCCACAAGCTCTGGCTCAAAGGCATTTAAGCCCAGCTCTTCGTGAACTTCTCGCATCACTCCTTCAGCGGGATCTTCGCCCTGCTCCAAGAATCCAGTGATGACAGAGAATACCCCTTCAGGCCACTGCACGTTGTGAGCGAGTACAATATTTTCACCATACTCAACAATTGCAGCGACAACTGGTATTGGATTATTCCAATGCACAAAACCGCATTCCACATCCATACAAGCCAGCCGCTCTTCATTGTCAATCAAAGCATTGACCATGTCAGAGCGACACTCGGGGCAGTATCTCATCGTTTATCCTTATTCTTTTTGTAATTACGACAACTTTTGTAACAACAACAGTTAATCAACAAAAACGCGTGCATTGCGGAACAAACGCGTCCAAGCACCATCTTCTTCCCAGGCATCTGGCGCCCAAGAGTTAGTCACAGCACGATACACACGCTCTGGGTGTGGCATCATAATAGTGCAACGACCATCTTCACTGCTCAAGGCTGTAATACCCAAAGGAGAACCATTCGGGTTCATCGGATAGGTTTCGCTTACCTGCAGGTGATTATCCACATAGCGCAGCGCTACCAAACCTGAATCATGACAGGCCTGTAAAGCTTCTTCGCTAGCAAACTCAGCGCGACCTTCACCATGAGAAACTGCAACCGGCATACTGGAGCCGGCCATGCCAGCCAACAATACCGAAGGCGACTCTTGAACCTGCACCATTGAGTGGCGCGCCTCAAATTGCTCAGAACGGTTGCGCACAAAACGCGGCCAATGTGCGGCACCCGGCACCAAATCTTTTAGATTCGACATCATCTGGCAGCCATTACACACGCCTAAACTAAAGCTGTCATCGCGATGGAAAAAGCTCTGGAACTGGTCACGCACCTGCTCATTAAACAGAATGGTTTT
Organism: Cellvibrionaceae bacterium; assembly: GCA_025800365.1. Taxonomy (GTDB): domain Bacteria; phylum Pseudomonadota; class Gammaproteobacteria; order Pseudomonadales; family Cellvibrionaceae; genus Pseudoteredinibacter. Next base: position 35,086 of record JAOXRT010000089.1, read on the forward strand.
TGCCCAGCCTTCACCGGCGCCCAATACATCACCGTATGAGAAACCACCACAGGCCGCCAAACCTTTAACATCGGCCAAGTTAATACGGCCCGCCAAAATATCACTCATGTGAACATCGACCGCTTCAAAGCCTGCACGGGTAAATGCCGCAGCCATTTCAACGTGGGAGTTAACGCCCTGTTCACGCAGCACAGCCACTTTAGGTTTTACCCCAGTAGCAATCATTGGTGCTGCAACATCTTCACTTGGGTCGTAGCTCAAATTAGCGCTTAAACCAGGATCCACTTTGGTGATTTGCTCAAACTCAGAGCGTGCACAATCGGCGTTATCGCGCAGTGCCGCCATACGGTAGCTAGTTTCGCTCCAAGCCGCCTGCAATACCGCACGCTCTTGTTCGTAGATCACCTCACCATTGGCTTCAATACGCAGGCAATCTTTATCGTTTAACCAACCCAACTTACTGGCATGAATACCGGCTTTTTCAAATTCAGCGATAAAGTCGTTAGCATCTTCACGGCGCATCTGCACCACTGCGCCCAATTCTTCAGAAAACAGGGCCGCTAAGATATCTTCACCAAGCAGGTCGATATTGATATCAACACCCACGTGGCCAGCGAAGGACATTTCGGCAATCGTCGCCAATAAACCGCCATCGCCTTTATCGTGGTAAGCAATCAATTTGCCTGCCTGATTCGCGGCCTGAACAATCTCAAAGAAGGCCTTTAGCTGCTCGGCGCTATCTACATCGGCGGGGGCATCACCCATCTGGTTATACACCTGAGCCAAGATGCTTCCGCCCATACGGTTCTTTAAGTTACCAAGATCGACATAAACAAGATCGGTACTGCCTTTATCGCTACGCAACTCTGGCGTCAGGGTCTTGCGCACATCCGTAACCGGCGCAAACGCGGTAATTACCAAAGACAAAGGTGCAGTTACCGATTTATCTTCACCATCTTGCTGCCAAGCGGTGCGCATGGACATAGAGTCTTTACCTACCGGGATGGTGATACCCAAGGCAGGACACAAATCCATACCGACGGTTTCAACGGTGCGATAAAGTTTTTCATCTTCACCGGGATGGCCGGCCGCACACATCCAGTTGGCACTCAACTTAATATCTTTGATGTCGGCAATGCTGGAAGCGGCGATATTGGTGATCGACTCAGCAATGGCTAAGCGGCCAGAGGCTGGCGCATCTAACAGTGCAACCGGCGTACGCTCACCCATCGACATGGCCTCACCGGCGTAATTACCGGTATAGGTGTCGTAGGCCGCCGTAGTGACCGCACAATCGGCTACCGGCACCTGCCAAGGACCAACGAACTGATCACGTACAACCTGGCCGGTCACCGTGCGATCACCAATGGTGATCAAAAAGCTCTTACTGGCAACGGTAGGATGCTGCAACACACGGCGAATGGCTTCGCCAAGCTCAATATTGGCACCATCAAAGGCCTGGGTTTCATAGTCACGCTTATTGCCTTCGCGATGCATCTTAGGCGGCTTACCAAACAGCACCGACATCGGTAGATCGACAGGCTTGGCATCAAAGTGGGTATCGTTAACGATCAATACATCATCATCTGTCGCGGTACCAACAACTGAATAAGGCGCACGCTCGCGCTGGCAAATCGCTTCAAAACGTGGCAAATCTTCCGGTTTCACCGCCAACACATATCGCTCTTGAGATTCGTTACACCAAATCTCCAATGGGCTCATGCCCGGCTCATCATTGGGTACGTTGCGCAGCTCGAAGTGGGCGCCGCAACCACCATCCTTCGCCAGCTCAGGGAAGGCGTTAGAAAGACCACCAGCACCTACATCGTGAATAAAGGCAATGGGGTTATTTTCGCCTTGCTGCCAGCAAGCATCGATCACTTCCTGACAACGGCGCTCAATCTCAGGGTTTTGGCGCTGAACGGAAGCAAAATCTAAATCTTCACTGGAAGAGCCAGAAGCCATAGAAGAAGCGGCACCACCGCCTAGGCCAATCAACATGGCTGGGCCACCTAGTACAACTAGCTTAGTGCCCGCATCAAATTCATGCTGATCCACATGCTCTTCTTTGATATTACCGTAACCACCGGCCAACATAATCGGCTTGTGGTAACCACGGCGCTCGCCATCAAAGTTTTCTTCAAAACTACGGAAATAACCGCAAATATTCGGACGACCGAACTCATTGTTAAAGGCCGCGCCACCGATAGGTCCTTCGATCATGATATCCAGTGCGGAAACAATGCGGCCAGGCTTGCCGTAGTCCTGCTCCCAAGGCTGGATAAACTCGGGAATCTGCAAGTTAGATACGGTAAAACCGGTTAAACCAACCTTGGGCTTAGAGCCCTTGCCAACCGCGCCTTCATCGCGAATCTCACCACCGGAGCCCGTTCCCGCCCCAGGGAATGGCGCGATTGCGGTTGGGTGGTTATGGGTTTCAACCTTCATCAAGATATGAATATCTTCTTGTTTAAAGGCGTAGCTGCGAGTTTCAGGGTCTGGGTAAAAACGACCAGCCTTGGAACCGCGGATCACTGAGGCGTTATCGGCATAAGCAGAGAGTACGTTCTCACCACCCTGCTCGTATGTGTTTTTGATCATCTTAAACAGTGATAGATCTTGATCTTCACCATCGATGGTCCAGCTGGCATTAAAAATCTTGTGGCGACAGTGCTCTGAGTTAGCTTGCGCAAACATCATCAGCTCGACATCGACTGGGTTGCGGTTTAGCTCTTTAAAGCTGCCTACCAGATAGTCGATTTCATCGTCAGCCAGCGCCAGGCCAAGCTCGACATTGGCTTTCTCTAGGGCCGGGCGACCACCACCTAGAATATCTACATCACTGGAGGGTTTTGGGCTCTCATGGCGGAACAAGGCGCTAGCCTGCTCTGTTTCAGTAAATACCGTTTCAACCATACGGTCGTGCAAAATAGCCGCAATAGCATTACTGCGCTCAGCGCCAACCACATAGTAAGCAATACCACGTTCAACGCGCTCCACATTGGCGAGTCCGGCATTATGGACGATGTCTGTCGCCTTTGAAGACCAAGGGGAAATCGTTCCTGGGCGAGGCACTACTACATAAGCAACCCCAGCAGGCTCCTCCACAGCCTCACTGGGCCCGTAATGCATTAGCTTGGCCAGAACCTCTTGCTCAGCTGAAGTCAATGATTCAGAAAGCTCTGCAAAATGCATATATTCA
>JAOXRT010000194.1 GCA_025800365.1 Cellvibrionaceae bacterium
GGTAGGGCCAGTATTTTGGTTCAAGTACTAAATCATAACAAGGTGCCTTTGTCACAGCTGCTATCTATTGGGGCATGCTGTTACTTAAGCCAGTAAAATCCTCAATTTAGGTGAGAACTGTGAGAATCGAAACGAGACAAATGTTCCGTACTAATGGCCTTATTGACGACTTTGTTCTATTTGGAAAGCCTGAAGAATATGTACTATTTGCAAGTTTAGTGGAAAAAGCAATAACGTCTAAAGTCTTTGTGCCAATGCTTACTGAATCTGAAATCACGATACAGATATATCTAAGTGATTCTGATCATGAATTGTTCACCTCTCTTCAAAATGATACAAATGATTACTACTCCATGGAAGATTGGAATAATAGAAATTATTTGCGTGTTTTTGGATGTAAAGAGGTGCTTTTAGAGCTGAGTAAATATCTAATGGACTTATCGGCAAGGGGAGATGGCTATAGCTATATTAGTGAGTATTCTAACAATATGGAATATTCGACCTTATCGCCAGAATGGAGGCTCCATGTTGATGTCAGCTAAGAGGGCAGAGTACTGGATCCACAAAAGGCGCTCCGGAGTTACCATGGGTATGATAGCTCTGAGAGTATTTGGTGTTGTAGTATTATTAAATCTTTTGATTAGCTGTGTTCATGATAGGCCGCTCATCGGAACCGATGAGTTGACCAGGGAATCCATAGTAGGCCGATGGTACTTAGAACGTGAGCACGCATTGATCATTTTTAATCCGAACGGAACTGGTCTTATTGAGGCCTATATAGAATCCGGGCATGTAACAATAGATAGAGATTTTCATTGGTCTGTTCTCGACAATCGGCTAACAACTGAGCCAGCACTAAGATTACCCAGCAAGCAGGCTAGGGAAACTTATATCATTCAGCAGCTTACAGAGACTAGCCTGGCATTCAAAAAAATCAATGGTTGGCGGGCATTGAAGCTTACGAAGTAAACTACTTAACATACCTATTTGGTTGCCGAGAAAAAGATGCACACCAATGCTACTAAGCTATATATGAAACATAGAAATGAAAAACTTTATTAAGTCCATACTGATTGTTAGCGTTCCTCTACTAGTTTATATCCTTGGGGGAATTTGCTTAAAAACTATTTCACAGTGGAGAGCTCAACCATATATGGAAATATATGAGGCGCAAAGTAAACATGAGGGATTCGATTGGCCATTGAGCGAAGAGGTGGCAATGAGCAGATATGGTATAAATTTAAACGAGATTCGAATTGAACTAGAGCGGCGAGAGCAATATAGAAACGCAGCAACCATAAGCTTTATTGTTATAATGATTTTGATTATTTTAGGTGAAGCGAAGTGGCTATCGAGAAAGTTGAATATATAACAAGAATCTATAGTTCAGCGTTTTAACTCTAAACTTCACTATCATTATCCGAAAGTTTTGGTTTCAGCCTTGTTTAGCGTCGGCAAATGCAGGAAGCTTCCTCCATAAAACCTTGGCTTTGCATAAATAGTCTCAAGAGTATTTAACTCAGTGAACCCTCTAAAAACTATTGCTTTACTTATAATACTACTGTCTAGCGCAATCCTAGGCTTCGGTGCGCTTACATCAATGCCTGAACCACTAAAGCAAAAATCTGACAACCTTCCTATCTATATTCATAACGTAGCCATAGTGGATGTTATTGCCGGTCGAGTATTGCTGGGGCAGCATGTCTTAATTGATGATGGAAGAATTCTCGATATATCAGCGGTTGAGTTAAGCCCTGAAGGAGCAGAGCATGTCAGCATTGACGGACGTAATAAGTTCTTGATGCCCGCGCTTTGGGATATGCATATTCACACCATAAAGAATTCTGATCTACTGCATTTCCCGCTTTATATTGCTAATGGTGTTCTAAATGTTAGGGACCTGGGTAATACCTGCAGTTGGAGCTCATCTCAAGGGTGTGTGGCACCCAATAGTGACTGGCAAGCACTGGTAGAGAAGAAAGCCTTGCTAGGCCCCATGCAGTGGGGGCAAGTTAGCTATCATATGGAGGAGTTGGAGGGTTCGGATATAACAGAGGCGTTAAAGTCGCTACGTGGTAGCAAAGACGACTTATTGAAGCTGCAATTATCCCACGATACCACCACTGAACAATTCCAATCAATTTTAGATCAGGCTAAAAATGCCGGCATTCCCGCCGCAGGACACCTGCCTGGAAACCTTAAGCTGGACGAGCTAAACCTCAGTAACCTTAACAGTATCGAACACGATAGGGCATTCTATAGTTACTGTGCCAATGCAGCGATCGATTTTGAAGAGCGTGTATCGGTAATGGCAACTCATACAAATAGTTTTGATGAAGCGAAATGTGCATCGCTCATGCAAGGCCTAAAGTCACAAGGTATTTCCTATACACCAACCCATATTGCATCGAGCGTACAGGATATCAATATTGTGAAGCCGCGCGATGAGTCTAAGCCGCACGATAAGTATATCGACTCTATTACTCTGGGGCTTTGGCATACCTATGCTTGGCTTACTAATTTAGGTTTCGATGAAAACGATAAAGCAAGCTTCCAAAAGCTCAAGGAAACTAGCTTTCGAATAAGCAAGCTAGCGCAAGATAATGATATTTTGCTCCTTGCTGGGACAGATGCTTCGGATGCCTATATCTATCCTGGTTTTAGCCTCTATGATGAACTAGCGCTACTATCACAAGCGGGACTGACAAATATCGAGGTGATTCGTACAGCTACTATCAATCCAGCCAAGCATGTTAAGGCCGAGGCGTTGCTAGGAAGCGTTAGCGTTGGAAAACAGGCGGATCTTATCTTGCTAAATAGCAATCCATTGGAGGAGCTATCAGCACTCACGCATATAGATGCCGTAATCTATAAGGGCGAGCATTATGATAAGGCCGAGCTAGAGGATATGAAGCAGTATACCGCCGATGTTGCTAAAGACAGCACAGTAACTGCAAAAAGGCTATGGCAGCTACTTTTTGAATAGTCATGTGCCTAGGGTAATATAATCACCGCTGAAATGCTGAGTTTTCAATAGGATTAAAACTCATATTTAGCGTAAACAAGCAAATTACCCTAGGCCTTAAATGATCCGATCTGTAAAGCCAAGCGATGCACCACACATCGTGAACATATATAACCACTATATCGCCAATACCACCATTACCTTTGAAGAAGACCCAGTATCCGAAGATGATATGAAAGGGCGAATACAGGAATCTATTCAATCTGATTTACCCTGGTTAGTCGCCGAGCAAGATGGCGAGATTATAGGTTATGCCTATGCAAGCAAGTGGAAAGGGCGCTGCGCTTATCGCTATTCGGTTGAAGTGACGGTGTATCTTTCTAAGCACAATAAAGCAAAAGGTTGGGGCAGCAAGCTCTATGAGGCTCTTTTTGCGACGCTCAAAGAGAGCTCCATCCATTCGATCATTGCTGGTATTGCTCTTCCCAATCCTTCCAGTATTGCCCTACATGAGAAGTTTGGCATGGAACAGGTAGCCCATTTCAAAGAGGTCGGCTATAAGTTTGATCAGTGGGTTGATGTTGGCTATTGGCAGGTAAATTTCTCGTCAGAATAGGGACGATGGCTGTTTGCCTCTAAAAATGTTTCGACCGCTAATAAACGCATATACAAAGCCAAGGACTAGGAAGTTCGTTAAAGGGAGCTTAATCTCGGCCGAGATAACGACCGCTTTGTGGCCTTAGCAAGACGATTGACCTAATATATCAGCAAATATAAACGAATTAGAACCCAATAAATCCAGCTATGAACAGCAAGCAGTTAAAACTAACACTAAGAATTGCACTTTTAACAGCTTCGTTTATCTCATTGTTTTTTGTGCCTTGGATTTTAGTAAAGGCTTGGTTATTACCGTTACCCGCTACAATACAAGAGCAGGTGGATGAAGCCATAGGGCACGGCTTTGACGGCATGATTGTTTATATCGATCAAGCAGGTAAACCTCCTGCATTCTATACAGGGGGATGGAAGGATAGGGTGAGAAAGGTGGCGGCCGATCCCCATGCTCTGTTTAAGATTGCCAGCATTAGTAAACTCTATGTCGCCGTTTCAATCACCAAGCTGGCTAAAAGTGAACACCTAAACTTAGACGACACCGTAGCAGACTACTTTCCAGAGTATACTGAGCAGCTTCCACAGGCTGATAAAATTACGCTGAGAATGCTGGTCCAACACCGCAGCGGTATTCCTGATTTCACCTACCACCCCGATTACTGGGACGACGAACAGAATAATCGTTTAACGCCCATGAAATTTGCGCTTGATATGCCAATTAGCTTCAATCCGGGTGAGAGCTACCAATACTCAAACACTAATTATTTTTTATTGCGCAATATTATTCAAAAAGTTCTTGGCTATAGTCATCACCAATATGTTCAAGAAGAAATACTCAATCCCCTTGGCCTAAAAAACACTTTTAGCTCAATTAAAGACGTTGACCTAGAACGAGTAATGAGTGGTTATTATGCTGGAGTAGAGGACGACTTTAAAGAAAACGATAATGGCATGTTGGCAAGCGCCGAAGATGTCGGCTTGTTTCTAAGAGCCTTAAATAAAGGAACAGTTTTTAAACCTGGTGAGAAAGCCCTATATGACACGCTTTATGTCTATGAGCACGGCGGCTTAGTGCCAGGCTACCAAAGCTTGGCAGAGTATCACGAAGATATTGATGCGGTTGTGGTGCAGTTTATTAACACAACCGATTTTACGGGTTATGAATGGAATTTGTCTGAAATCGTCTTGGGACGAATTGTTAAGATTTTAAAGCGCGAAGCTGATTGAATTCCCTATGGTTCGATATTCTTCAGGTTACGGAACTCCCTGTGCAGAACTTAAAACGATATTTAAATAACATTATTCCATCTATAATCCAATGTCATCTAGTTTAAGGCGATAACTTTAAATCCACAAAATCCAAAAAGCAACGCACTCGTCTAAGGTGCCGATTTTCTGGGGCAAAATACATGTAGATCGGATTTGTTTCACACCAATGCGTCTCTAGCAAAGGGAGCAATTCACCGCTACTAAAATTTTCCATTAGCATAGAATCGATCAGCGCTACTATACCAACACCCTCTAATGCCATATCGATCAACACATCGGTATTGTTAACAATTGCTGCTGTTGGTAAATCATCGAACGATAGTATTGTACTTGATGAGTTATCATTTTCACGTAATCGAATAGGGAACAGTTTTTGGCTACTGGGTATTCTAAACTTGATAAATTGATGCTTGCTAAGTTGATCAATGGACTCTAGCAGGCCGTTTTGATCGATATATTTTGGTGCTGCAGCCAGCGCAATTTTTGTTTTTTTCAATCGTTCAGCTAAAGGTTTCACAATCATATTTTCATTGACGGTATTGTCAAAACGAAAGCCAATATCAAAGTTGTTATCGATATGCTGATCTAGGGAGTCAGACAAATTAATGTCCAGTTGAATACTAGGGTAGTTGGTTTGAAACTCACGTAGAATATCCTTCAAATACACATCATAAATATTCTTTGCCATATTGAGTGATAAGCGCCCACTGGGGGCACTCTGGTTTTCGCAAGCTTGCTCCACCGTTGTGTTTAATTGGTCCATGGCAGCGCAGCTACCATCGTATAAACGCACTCCCAGATCGGTCGCTCTGATAGTACGAGTTGTTCGTAAAAACAGAGGGGCAGATAACTGCTTTTCCAGACTTTTTAAGGAATGGCTTACAGAAGCGCTGCTTACCCCCAGCTTTTTGGCAGCTTTGCTGATATTGCCAGCTTCAAAAATGGCCCTAAAGCTCAGTAACTGGGTGTAGGTAATACCATTAATAAAGTCCGCCATAGCCCCTCAATTATTAGCTTCATGTTAATAGTACTTCAATATATCAGAGTCTATTCATGAGTGCAGCTAACTTATAAACTGTGTTCATGCGATGTGCTTATGGGCAAAGGCCTGCCGAGCCCTCTCAGCCACTTAGACATTGCAAGCAAAACCCTTATTTTTCAGGTATAGCCAAGAGACCTCTTATGAGCAAAGCAGCCCCAAGCCCAGAGCAAATGCAGTTGATAAAGACCATGGCGGCCGGTGTGAAGCCCGAGCGTGCGCCACTGCTTAAAACACCGAGCGATTACGGCATGGCCTATGAAGATGTATTTTTTTCAGCCCTTGATGGGGTGCCATTAGAAGCTTGGTTTATCCCTGCTGAAAGCTCAGATAAACTTATTATCGTTAATCACCCAATGACGATGAACCGCTATGGTTTCCCTGGGCATTTAGAACCCTGGAGCCAATTCAACGACGTCACTGTAGATTTCAACAATGTCTACAAGGCCTTGCATGACGCTTCTTATAATGTCCTTAGTTACGATTTACGGAATCATGGGCGCAGTGGCAGCGCTCACGGTGGAGTAAGTGCCGTAGGCCTAAATGAATGGCGCGATGTAATTGGGGCTTTAAACTATGTGAAGAGCAATGTGAAGCTCTCTGGCATGAAGATCGGCTTGCTCAATCACTGCGCCGGAGGTAACGCCGCCATGATTGCAATGAGCAAACACCCAGAGTATTTCACCGACGTAAAAGCATTTATTTGCCCGCAACCAGCTTCTATGGATATTGCTATGGAGGTGATAATGTCCGAGGCCGGCCTTGGTGACTTTATGGATGACTTGGATTTGGAGCAAATTAAGCTGGGTGGATATTCGAATAAAGAGATGTCCCCCCATCCTTATGCGCCCCATGTTAAAGTTCCCACACTAATTATCCAAGTTAGAGAAGACAGCTGGTCACAAACCGATAAAGATGCACAGGTAACCTTTGACAACTTAAACGGCATTGAATCAGAGCACAAAAAACTACACTGGATAGAAGGGACCAGTAAACGTTTTGACGGTTATAACTTTTGTGGAGAACAACCTGAGCTGATGTTGCAATGGTTTGAGAAATATATGACCTGAGAAAGCAATCTCTCGAGTGAATTTAGATCAGTTGCTTAGTATTTATTCGGGCTATACTAAATTATTTGCTAAGTTGATTTTGTACAGAAATGCCCGCTTTGGTTTATACAGAAGCGGGCATTTATTGAAAAGGTCTAAGCAAAAGGTTGGGAATAAAGGGTAGCTCTCTTCGCTAGGCAGCCCCAACCCCAGCCGCTAGAGCTTTCGCCAAACCAGCAGGATCACGCGCTAAAGCCGCACGCACTCCTATCGCATGGGGATCGGTATCATGCTCATCAATTTCGGCTTTTGCCGCTAGAATTCCCGCCTTTGCAATTACCGATGGCTCCACTTGAGCGACACCTTTTACATGTTCGGCCATGCGAGTTTTTACCGAGCCGACTATCAATGAAGACACATGAATGCCCCTTGGAGCAAGCTCGGCTCGCAAACAATTAGTGGCTGCTCTGGCTGCAAACTTCGAAGGGCTATAGCCGCCCATCTCTGGAACTGAAACTATGCCGCCAGCCGAAAGTACATTGAGAATGCAACCACCGCCATTTTGCTCAATGATAGGCGCAAAGGCTCTGGCCATTGCTACCGGCCCGAGATAATTCACTTCCATCTCATTACGCATTGCTGAGAGATCAGGCGCGTTCATAAGAGATAATTTGTTGAATACCCCGGCATTGTTAACCACTAGGTTAACATCACTACATTGCTCGGCGGCGGCTTTTATCTGTTTTTCATCAGCCACATCCAAGCTGAGTACACTGATACGCTCAGGTTCTTTTTCTTGTAGAGCTTTGGCATTTTTCGGATCGCGTGATCCTACATAAACATGCTTAGCACCGGCTTCCAGAAGTTCTAGCACGAAGGCTTCACCAATTCCTCGGTTACCTCCACTGACAATGGCGACACAGCCTTTGATATTCATGAGCTGGCCTCCGAAAACAATCCAGCTAACGTAGCTGGGTTTATAAACTCCTCAATGTGTGAGATCTTGCCGTCTTTTACGGTAATAATGCACATCGCCTCGGCGGTATACACTTTTCCACTCAGGCCCGTTACCGTTAGGGTATGGCGCTGCAGGTAGCCATCGGACAATTCTTCCAAGCGGCGTACTGTATACTGCCTGTCTTTGGCGAACTTGATCATCTGATGCATCAACGCAATATTCTCATCCACCGTTTGAGTGAGATTATCGTAATCATGCCAAATACCCGCGTCTTTATGCATGCAGCTACGCATGGTTGCTTCGTCACCCGCTTGCACTGCATTAATAAATGTCTTTGCTAATTCCAAGGTTGTCATGGTTTATCCTTTACATTCATTGAGTAGAGCAGACCTCAAGCCTTAACTAGTGCTTGATAGTGTTCGTTTGGCGCATCACCGGTTTCCATCTTTTTGAGTAGCTCAAAATCAAAGTAATCACGCCACGCAGAAATTTTGCCATCTCTAAATTCGTAAATTCCTACATAAGGAGTTTGTATATGATGCCCAGCAGGGTTTACATAGTCGTCAACGCCTTCGACAAATAAGGTATTCACCGATTCAGCGCTCCGTTTAATGCGCCAAGCCGGCTGCTGCTGATGTTCCTTGATGGTTTCCAGAAAAGCTCGAAAGGCTTCTTTGCCGTTTATTGGGGCTTGGCCCGCAGCGTAGAAATAGACGAGATCGTCGGTAACGTAATTTGCCACGGCATCCAGATCTTTACGCTTCCAGTCTTCGATAAGTGCTTGAACGGTGTCTAGATACGACATTGATCACTCCTTTTTTTGCTTATTAGCGGTGTTATTCAGTGTCTTTATTTGCAGGGCCGTGTCCTTGATAAAACCATCATTCATGAACGCGTTACCGCCCAATAAGCATTTGAGCAGACTTTGGGTCTCATAACAATAGTCACAAGGTGAGCTGTCAGTTTTGGCTTGGAAATAAGACTTTTCTGACTGGTGCCAACCTTAGAGACAGCTTTTTTAGGGGTATAATGCGTGCTGTTAGGCATTTAGATTGTCGATATAAGAGCGCGATTATGTGTAGCGCCGATATAGTGCATCCATAAATGAGAAACACCGATATGAAAAGAATATGTGTTTACTGCGGCTCAAGCCCAGGTAATGCCCCTGAGTATGCCGAGGGCGCTAAAGAGCTAGCAAAGTTATTGGCCGAGCAAGACATTGCTCTGGTTTATGGTGGTGCCAGTATAGGGATAATGGGAGAAATCGCTGATGCTGTGTTGGCCGCAGGTGGCGAAGTTATTGGCGTAATGCCTAAAGCATTAGCCGACAAGGAAATAGCCCATAAAGGCTTAAGCGAACTTATTATTGTTGAATCTATGCACGAAAGAAAATCAATAATGGCTGAGCTTGCCGACGGATTTATCGCATTGCCTGGCGGCTTAGGCACCCTCGATGAACTTTTTGAAATGCTCACTTGGGCGCAGCTTGGTTTTCATCAAAAGCCATGTGGAGCATTAAATATCAATGCTTACTATCAGAAGCTAGTCGAGTTTTTACAACACACGGCAGAAGAAGGCTTTGTAAAACCCCAGCACCAAGAATTGTTACTGGTGGAAGAGCAACCTAAGGCATTGTTGCAGCTAATGCAAAACTATAAGCCTAGAACTATCGATAAGATATTGTAGCTAGTGTTTTTTACTGCTCAGCTAGGTGGTGAACCTGTAGCATTGCCAGCGTAATTAATACGCTGGCAATTTCTATAGTCAAAGATTAAAGGATAAGCGTTACAAGAGCTTTCAGTAGAATACATTAATAAATCTACCGAAGTCGTTGCAATCCAATCTACTGCACCGGCCCACTATATTGGCTTGCGCATGCAGTACCACT
>JAOXRT010000195.1 GCA_025800365.1 Cellvibrionaceae bacterium
CCATTTTGCTCACGCTATCGCTGGCGAAAGCCGGGCTTGCAACGGCAACAGCTAAGCTGGCCAAAGCAAAGGAGAGGGGCTTCATCATAGTACTTCCTTTAGTTTTTGTTTTGCTATTAAGAATATAACGATTGAGCGTGGGGAGACCAGAAAATTAGGGTCAACAGAACCAGCATTTGTTGTATTCTAGTGAGTCACATCCATAGGTAGGTTCGCCATCCTGATTAATGCTAGGGTATAAACACAAGGAGTAGTTAGGTGTCTAGAAAACCAATTTCTTTTATTGCTAGGGTATTTGCTGCCATCATTATTTTGCAGGCTTGCAGTAGCCCTCAAATGGTATTTGAAGAGGAAGATATACTGACCGTCCCTGCGGACTCTAATGAGTATTGGGAAACCGTTATTTCGCACAAACCACGCTACCCTTGGAGAGCCTTTAATATTGGACTAGATGGCTGTGTAAACGTCTCTTATGTTATTAATAAAGAAGGTAAACCTAGATCCCTTAAGATTTTGAAGTCTAGCGTAGAAAGGGTATTCGATAGTGCGGCATTGACAGCTGTTCAAAAGTTCCGATTTAAGCCTAGCGGCGATAACCCCGAAAGACAAATTGTCAGAACAAACATGGTGGTATATTTCTTAATAGGTGGCTCAAGCATATTTGAGGATTCTGACCCCGATGAAGTAAAAAGTCGTTGCTCTCTAGATTAGATGAGACTTCCCAATAAAATTAGCGCTATTAACAATTTGGTTGTAAGCGTATAAAAAGGACAACACTATGAAGCTATTTATTAAGGCCGTAATAATCTGCGGCTTGTTTTCTAGTCTATCGTTCGCCAAAGGGCTCCAATCCAAAGAGGTCATATCTTGGCTTGAGATGGTTGATAACGGTCAATACGCCCAAAGCTGGGATGCGACAGCGCCATATTTTAAATCTCAGGTCGCAAAGGATGATTGGCAAAAAGGCTTAACGCAGGTGCGTAAGCCGCTGGGTAAGGTGCTAAATCGCCAGATCAGCAATAGCGATATTCGCTCGTCTTTGCCTGGGGCGCCGGTGGGGGAGTACATTGTGGTTACTTTAAGCGCCAGCTTTGAAAAAATGAGCAGGGCTACCGAGACGGTGACCCTAAAAAAAGAGGGCGATAATTGGCAAGTTGTAGGCTATTACATTAAGTAGGTCTAATTTTACTACAGCTGGGTGAAAAACGACCTCTAGTTATCTCTGTTTTATTTGCTGGTTTACTGGCTGGCTGTATTTTGACCTTAAGTCATTGAATTTGAGCTAAATTTAGGGTTTGAAGCACATTTGTCTGAATAGTTTATGTTAAAGACCTTGACATTATATGGCTTGCCCTATAGCCTGCCTTCAGCTGAAAACGAGTAGCTTTTTACAGTTCCATTACGACGTTATTTATATTTCATCGTCCTGTAGTTGTTAAAGAATTTATCTGTTTCTTCATGCTAAACACGCCTCATGAAGGCACTATTATTTTTACCTACGGGATTTTATCTAATGTCTGACACTGTTACTGGTACCGTTAAGTGGTTCAACGAAACTAAAGGTTTTGGTTTTATCGAGCAAGAGAACGGTCCTGATGTATTCGCACACTTCAGTGCTATTTCTGGCAATGGCTTCAAAACTTTGAATGAAGGCCAAAAAGTTGAGTTCACTGTAACTCAAGGTCAGAAAGGCCCTCAGGCTGAGAATATCGTTGCGCTATAAGCCAAAACGGTAAATATCTCTCTCAAAAAGCAAGCTTCGGCTTGCTTTTTGCGTTTCTGGGGGAGTATTTTGTTGATTTTCCGCAATACTGATAAGCAAACACAATTTAGCTTACGATTATGCCCCTAGTACTGATTTTCATATTTTGCCTGCTCTCATTTGGTCTCAATGCTCAACAATTAGTGGATAGCGGCTATCAAGTTAAAAATACACAAGACTATTTCCTAAACACACATCGACCGCGTGTCCTTATTGATGCCGCTCATGCCAATTTCCACACCTTAGAGGGCAAATATCAGCCCTTTGCAAAGGTGTTAAGGCGTGCAGGCTTTGCAGTATCCAGTAATCAAAAAAGCATCGATAAAGAGCTGCTCAAGGGCGCTGATATTTTTGTGATTGCTAATGCCCTGCATCCTAAGAATCGTAAAAACTGGGATTTACCTAATTACCCTGCATTTAGCCGTAGTGAAATAGAAGCTCTTTTTAATTGGGTGAAAGAGGGCGGCTCACTGATGTTGGTTGCCGATCACATGCCCTTCCCGAGAGCGGCAGAAGAGCTGGCTGAAATCTTTGGTTTTCACTTCTCAAACTCTTATGTCGAAATACTCGGTAGCCGTGAGCAGTATTTTGAGATCAGTGATAACAGCCTCCAAAGCCATGCAATACTAACAGGCGTTCCGGGCTCACAATCGATTACTAAAGTTCGCGGCTTTATGGGGCAGGCCTTTCTAGCCCCCCCGAAGGCTAAGCCTATTATGAGCTTTAGCAAAGCAGCAGTGGCTTATATGCCGAAGAAATCTTGGGGTATAGACGACGATACGCCAACTATTTCAGTACAGGGCTGGCAGCAAGGGGCAAGCTTAGAATTAGGTAAGGGCAGGCTTTTGGTATTCGGCGAGGCGGGTATGTTTACTGCTCAAGTTTCCGGCAAAGAAAGATGGAAAATGGGTTTGGCCGCGAAAGGTGCTGAGCAGAATGAGCAGTTTTTGATTAACAGTTTATTATGGTTGGCGAGAAAGATATAAATTTCCCGCCCACCGCCTGTGTAAATCTACGGTTTGCCAAATAAAAGCGCCGCTTTGCTGGGGTCTATAAACTCAGTGTTTTGAATCTTGTTGTTTTCCAAGTGAATGACAAACAGCTGATCTTCTGACTGACTAAATTTTTCGGCAAGCGCTTCGTCTTTAATCAGTAGCATTGTGTATTCGTAATCCCGCATTTTAGGCAGTGCGAACATCTTAGTAATAAGGCTGGGCATGCCGCTGATATCCGCGATATAGCGCGCACTGTGCTTACTCAGAAACCCTTTTTCTTGCTTACTTAAAAAATCATGAACCTGCTCGGAAACCTTTTTATCAAAGGATATTAGTAGCAATTTATCTTGATCGTTGATTTTGTGTTTTTTGTCGAATTGATCAGTTAATTCAATATCGGGGAACTGATCGCCAGCTTTAAGTTCGGCAAAAGTCGGTAGTGATAATAGCAGGCAAAATGCTATCGTGAGGCTCTTGAATAGAGGCATAGACTGAACTCCAATAAATGGCAAGTAGAGTGGCTGATCAGGGCTTGTAGCTTGGAATAAATAGTGGGCAGGAATGCATATAGCCCCTATGATTTTTATAGGGACTATATTAACACAAGTCGGAGTCAGTCATTGAGTCAAAGCGTAGGATAGATTTCCTTTTATTCGTTTTTTTCCCACTGCGGGGCAATTAATCGGCGGCGACCATCTTGGCTGAGGGTGGCTGAGTCTTCGTCACGACCCACTTTGTCCCAGAGATTGCAGGTGACTTCCTGGTGATTTTGATCAAGCCGCTCGCAATAGTTGCTGTATTCGCACAGCCTAACTTCTGAACCGCAGCCACTTTTTACTTTGCGAAACCAATCTGGGTCTGCAATGGCTTGGCGAGCGATCCCAATAATATCGGCTTGTTCTTGTTGCAAGATATTTTCAGCCTGCTGGTAGCTGTGGATACCACCAGCGACCACCACAGGTGTTTGAAAACCGGCGTCGCGTATGGCTTGTCGGATACTGGCGGTGGGCTCGATATTGCGGCCAAATGGGCCTTGCTCATCGGACTGGAAGGACGGCATACACTCATAACCGGATTGTCCCGTGTAAGGGTAGGCTGCTTGCCCAACCTTGGGGCGTTTAGCATCGTCAAATTTTCCACCACGTGATAGTGAAATAAAGTCCATGCCGGCGCGTGCAAACTCGGTGGCGAAATACTGCGCGTCGGCTAAATGACTGCCACCTTCAATAATTTCATCACTTAAAAAACGGCAGCCCAATGGGTAATCCATTCCTACACGCTCGCGAACTTTGGCAAAAACCTCTAAAGGTAGGCGAACTCGGTTTTCGCGCGGGCCGCCATAGCCATCGTTGCGAATATTTCGGTCAGAGAGAAAAGAGGCCATGGTGTAGGCGTGGGCATAGTGCAGCTCAATACCGTCAAAACCTGCAGCCTTGGCGCGCTCTGCGGCATCTGCAAACAAATCTGGTAGAACTTGGGGCAGCTCTTGTAGATGTGGCTCTGGGTCAAAAACTCGTTCGCGAAAGCCCTGAAATAAAGATTCCAGCTGACGCTCGTCGAGCACTTGAGCTAGCGTCTCCTCATCCATATCCGCTAAAGCAGATCGGATTTCGCTTTCTGTTTTATCTGTCTCTGAGGTTTGCTGTTCAAATCTTTTTCGTAAATCTTCGTCGATTTGTAAAAAGCGTTGAAAGAACTTTTCGGGCTCTGGGCGACGTCGTATCGACAAGAAGTCGATCAGCTGAATATAAATTTTAGTCTGGCCCTGGCTCGCTTCATGAACGGTTTGTGTAAGCTTTTTTAAACCTTCTATGTAGCGATCATGGCCGATGCGCAGCAGGGGGCCACTGGGTACATCGCGGATGCCCGTGGCTTCAATAACGATTGCACCCGGCTGGCCTTCAGCAAAGCGGCGATACCAATCCAGTACATTGTCAGACACATAGCCGTCTTCAGTGGCACGCCAAGGAACCATGGCTGGAATCCAGCTGCGCTGGCTAAGTTCTAGCGGGCCATATTTAAAGCTTTGGAACAAAAAAGCTCTAGCCGCTTCCTCTTGGCTCGGCCAAGGCTCGTCCAGTGGGGTGAATTTGATTCTCTGGGGCGGCTTCCACATAAGACTACAACCATTTATCAATAAAAAATTTACATGTAATGTTAATTTTTATGGCTCAAATAAGCAAGCACACCCAAAATGAGCTTAGGCGCACTGTATTTTGTAGGGTTAGATAGGTCTAAGAGGGGATGTGCAGCGTTAGAGTATCTGGCGTGTAAAAGATGGCGCCTATAGGGCGCGCTCTAGGTCAATAACGGCGCGATCGAGCACCTGGTTTAGGATGATGGTCGACTCAATATGGGCAACCTTATCAACATGTGCCAGATCATGCTTGATAAAGCGCTCGTAGGACTCAAGATCCTTGGTGACAATGCGCAGGCTGTAGTCATGTCTACCGGCGAGCACACAGCACTCCATTACCTGGGGTAACTCGGCAACGGCCTGTTCAAACTCTTTGCCATTTTGAGCGGTGTTACGCTCGAGTTTTACAAACACAAAAGCCGATATTTGCAGGCCCAATTGCTTACGATCGAGCTGGGTGCGGTATTGCTTGATCAAGCCCTGGGATTCAAGTTTGCGTAAGCGCCTCAAACAAGGTGTTTGCGATAGGTTAACGCTTTCGGCTAGGTCGGCATTACTTATACGAGCATTCGCCTGTAGGGCTTTTAGTATTTTTATATCGATCTTATCCAACTTGATCGCTTCTTCTATATTCATTGGCAAAAATCACTCGAAACATTCACTTCCGGGGGATTTTATGCTCAACAGGGTAAAAAACATAGCCCGCTTCGCCAAAGGGTGCCGATTGGCAAGCTCCTTTGTTTTAGCGGGCCGAAAAAGAAATAATCGCTTAAATTGCGCGCTTAAGCCGCTGCAGCGGCATCATACTCTTGGGCAAGCTGTTCTACCCAAGCCTGAACTCGAGCGTCGGTTTGCTCAAATTGCTGATCTTCATCAACTGCTAGACCAAAGAAGTAAGATTTATCTTCGCTGCAGCCTAAGGAGGCTTCAAAATCGTAGCCTTCGGTTGGCCAGTAGCCAATCATTTTGGCACCGACTTTTAATACGCGTTCGTGCAGCCAGCCCATGGCGTCAAGGAAGTAATCACCGTAACCTAGCTGATCTCCGAGGCCATATAAAGCCACTTTTTTGCCCTGCAGGTTTGCATCAAGGATGATGTCTTCACGCTCTTCCCAGTCTTCTTGGATGCCACCAAAATCCCAGGTTGGAATACCCATTAGGATTAGGTCGTAATCGGCAAAATACTGGCTATCGATATCGACGATATTAACCATCTCGACGGCCACACCAAGACCGGCAAACTGTTCACATATCTTTTCACCAACGTCTTCGGTGTTGCCGGTATCAGTGCCAAATACCAAGGCTACTCGAGCATCGCTAATTGCGCTCATGGGGAAGGGCCTCCAGATTTCAAATTTTGCTAATGATAATGACAATGATTATTATTAACAAGTTTCAATTGGATTAAAATAAAACTTTATTGCACATAAGCAGGTTTGAACCCTATTGCAAGGCTTTGTACACTTAGGGCAATTCGTCGATTGGGCCTTAAGGCATTGAGATCGGTAGCTAAGCTTTTGATTTGGAAATAATTTTGACTGATAGTTCTGCACTAGAGAATACCGAGACGGCTAGCGGCAATTTGCCCGGTTTAAGTCAGCTTCTGGAGGCCTTTCAGAAACAGCGCCCGCTAAGAGGGGGCTCGCTCATTATTACGGTTTTCGGTGATTCAATTTCTCAGCACGGTGGCTCAGTATGGTTGGGCAGCTTGATTGAGGCACTTGAACCCTTTGGTTTAAACCAACGCTTAGTGCGGACATCGGTTTACCGCTTGATTCAAGAGGGCTGGTTGGATTCAACCCAGGTTGGGCGACGCAGCTATTACCGCTTTACCGAGTTTGGTTTACGTCAGTATCAAAAGGCCGCTCGCCGAATCTATGCGCAGTCGCGCCAAGACTGGGATGGTAAATGGACGCTGGTGATGCCAGCCTATGTCGTCGATGACGCCCGTGAGCAAATGCGTAAAGAGCTTACCTGGGCGGGTTTTGGACAGCTTACCGCTGGAGTGATGGCTCGCCCCGGTGCCGAGCGACAAAGCTTAGACGAAACCCTACAAGAGCTAGAAATTCACGATAAAGTTGTGGTGATGACAGCCTCAACCGAAGATCTCTTATCTCAGTCAGCCCTCAAGCAGCTTTCGGCAAGCTGTTGGAATTTAGATCAGCTGGAAGCGCGCTACCTTGAGTTCCTAGATAAATTCCGCCCCTTGCAAGCAGCAATCCCCAAAACTGGCCCGCTTGATCCAAAAAGCTGTTTTCAATTACGCAGTTTATTGGTGCATGAATATCGCCGAATCCTACTGAAAGATTCCGATCTTCCACAAGAGTTGCTGCCTAATGATTGGGCAGGCAATGCAGCGCAACTACTGACAGCCAATATTTATAAGCGGGTACATCGCTACGCTAAACAGTATTTATGCCAGATGATGGAAACTGCTGATGGGCCATTGCCTGAAGCATCAGCCAGTTATTATAAGCGCTTTGGTGAGTTGAGCGAGTAACGCTTTAACAACTTAATAAGCGAACTAAAAGGATGTTTTGTAAAAAAGGGAAGTTTAAGTTATGCCTCGCTATTGCCTACTAATTTCTTGTTTTGTACTTTTTTTAGCTTATTGCCAAGAAAATTTTGCTGCGCGTAAATCTCAGCCATTTGATTCACAGACTGTAAAATTTGAATTTCAGGATAATTGGTTAGTATTCCAAGCCTTGATTAACGGTGAATCTCGGCGCGTGATACTTGATTCAGGTTCGAGCGTCTTTTGGGTGAGAGAGGGCATATATAAAGATCAAAAACTCAGAGCTTGTCGCTCCCAGTTAATTAGCGACTTTGCGAAACACTCGAAGAAGTATAAAGTTTGCCCGGGCTTAATGATTGGCTTATTCGGGCGTCGCTATATTATGAATGCCACAGTTTTATCGGATGACGATCATTGGCTTAAAGCAAAGTACAATTTTGATGGTTTGTTGGGCATTGAAGTCTTCAATGATGCTGTTTTTGAAGTCGATAGCCGCCGTAAGATTGTAACCGTGCATGAGACCACGCAGTATACGCCGAATCAGGCTGATAGCAGCGTAAGTATTAAATACCGGCGCCAAAGGCCATTTATTGATATTGAAATTAATGGGCGAGAATATACGGCTTTGCTAGATACCGGCTTTGGTGGCAGTATTCACTTGCCGCGTAAGTTTTCCGATCTTTCCGATGGAGAATTTACCCCAAAATTAAGTAAGGGTGCGAATAGAGCTGGCATGGTTGAAGACAAAAAGGCTACGGCAAAAAGTATTTCGATCGCTGGTTTAGTACTGAAAGACGTTCCCGCTATTATTCGGAATAAGAGAACCGCCCCTGGAGCTGCTGATGCTGTAGTGGGGATGGGCTTGTTAAGGAACTTTATTGTAACCTTCGATTTTCCTCACAGGCGCCTACATTTAAGACCCTACCCTGAGGAAAGGGCAGAGTAAATTCTTGTCTTCTTTATTTAGGTCTTATGCAAGGCTTTACTTAATTAGTTAGCGAGTAAAGCCTCTATATCCGAGAGCCCACCCTCATATTCCCAGTACATTACCCGCCCGTGGCTACCGCTCACTAATAGAAAGTTTTCACTAACGGAAAGAAGGCGATCTATTGCAAGCAGTTTGGTGGTGAAGTTCTCCTCTTTAACTTCCTCGCTGATTTCTTGATTGTGGCTGTCGTAACCGTGCACGATTGTGGCAGTTTTAACACTAACTTTGATAAATGACATGACAGGCTCCATGATTGGGGTTAGATTCTTCGCCTTACTGTATTATAAATTCCCACAAGGTGGATTTAGTTTTATCGATAAATGTAAAGCTGTTCACTGTAGTGCTGATGACAAAAATAATAAGGAAGACTTGAGATGCGCGCCATTCCCTTTCCGAGCTCTATCGGTGAAGTATTTGCTTTAGGCTTAACCTATAAGGCTCATATCGAAGAAGTGGGAGCGACTGAAACTGAGCCCATGATGTTTGCCAAACACTGCGCAGCAACTGTTGGTGATTGTGAGTTAAGTTTGCCCAGCGAAGACTCTTTATGGCAAGCGCTTGAGACCTTAAACCCGCATATTACCCAAAAGGTGAAAGCCACTGTTCCTACAATGCCACTCATGCTGGATTATGAAGTGGAGTTGGGTATGTATTTAGATGAGGATGTCACTTCGGAGCAATTAAATCAGCCTGACTGGATGCCTCGTTTAGGACTTTTTTTGGCTAATGATATCAGTGCCCGCAGTTTGCAGATTTGTGGGGAGCTTGCGGCCAGCGACAAAGAGCGCATGGAGTATTGGACCTTATCCAAGAGCTTGCCTGGGTTTTTACCGGTGGCTGAAACTGTTTTCTTTCCCGAAACACTATCTCCAGATGCATTCCCTGATATTGAGTTGAGTTTATCGGTGAACGGCGAACAAAGGCAAAAAGACAATTGTCGCAATATGATTTACCCACCCAAACTCATGTTGGAATACGCCCTTAAGGCTGCCGGTGATAGGGGTTTAAAAGCAGGTGATTGCATTCTAACGGGTACCCCTGCTGGGGTGGCTTTGCGCCTAACGGCATTTAAAAAGTTTATGGCTAAGATATTGCCTGCGAAGCTAAGGGTTAAGTTAGCCCTTAAAGGAGCTGCGACAGAGCCAAACTATTTGAAAGCGGGCGATGTCGTGGAAATTTCGGCTAACGGTTTAGGGGTACATTGCTTGCGAATATGTGAGTGAATATTGAGCTATTTTGCTCTAAGGCGACAGTTCATTTGTCCGTTTAACCACAAATAGCGATTGTCAGATTTGTCACACTAAAAGTGTGCGCTAGTTCACAAGGGGCGCTCCCCATTTTTGCTACTTTGCAACTGCGGTACTAGATTGTATCGAGTGACTTGGCCTTTTTAATGGTATTTAGAACCTGATTGATCAGGAATTATTACTGCCGTAAGAAACCTAGCTAAGCCGAAACAGTTTTGGAAAAGGATGCCTTTCCATGAGAGCTTTAGTAGCCAGTATCTGTTGCTTGTTCAGTTCTTCTCTATTGGCCCTGGAAGCCCCAGAAGCCATGGTCCCGAAGAGCGTAAAGCCAGGTGAAACCTTCTATATTGTCTTTGTAACAGCTGCCAATGATATTGGTACCTTCAGCAGTGTCGAAAAACTCAATGAAATCGCCAATCTTGAGGCTGATTCGAGTAATTTCAAAGGCACTGACGACCCTAATATCGAATGGAAGGCGATGTTTGGTCATGCCGATGGTACTGTGCAAACGACTAATTTGTTCGAGCAGGCGGACGCCGCTATTTATAACCTAAACGGCGATAAAATAGCTGACGATGTCGCCGATATGTTTGATGGCAATTTAGATGCACCCATTGCCTATGAGCAATCAGGTTTTCAGGTGAGTAGCTTGGTATTGACCAGTTTTAGTGCTGAGGGCGAAACGGTTGCCGGTGGTTTGGCGACAGCCGATGGTAGCTGTCCGGTTGGCCTGGCGGGGCATAAGGGCGCTGCTTGGGCAATGAGTGGCCCGAGTTACTGTGGCAGCGGCAAAGGGGACGAGCGCATGGGAGCCTTATATGTTGTCTCTCCCTTGCTTACCGCACCGGGTGAGCCTGAAGTGTCCCAGCAAATGGCGGTATTAAACTTCCTTAGCAATTTACTTCCTACGGCCGCTGGTGGCAAAAAGGAAGATGAAGAACAGAAAGAATGAGCTTGTTCGCATAGCGTTGCACAAAATAGCATTGAACAAACAAAAAAAGGCCAAGCGAATTGCTTGGCCTTTTGCTTTTAGCGGGATAAAAAATAGAGTTTTTACTCTACGTCTAAAGCACCACGGCGAATTTGATCGCGTTCCATCGATTCAAATAGCGCTTTAAAGTTACCTTCACCAAAGCCATCGTCTTCTTTACGCTGAATAAATTCGAAGAAAATGGGACCTACCTGGGTTTCAGAGAAGATCTGCAGTAATAGGCGTGGCTCGCCACCTTCGGTGGTACCGTCTAGCAGAATACCGCGTTTTTGCAGCTCATCTACTGGCTCTCCATGGCCAGGTAAACGCTCTTCTAGCATCTCATAATAGGTATTTGGTGGGGCTGTCATAAAAGGAATATCCTTTTCTTTTAGCTTGTCCCAGCACTCGATGAGATTGTCACAAGAGAAGGCAATATGTTGAATACCTTCGCCGTTATAGGCCATCAGATATTCTTCAATCTGACCTTTACCACCGGCTGCCTCTTCATTCAGAGGAATGCGGATTAGCCCGTCTGGTGCGGTCATAGCGCGAGACTGTAGGCCAGTGTACTCACCTTTGATGTCGAAATAGCGGATCTCTTTAAAGTTAAATAGGCTCTCGTAGTAATTGGCCCAATAATTCATGCGACCGCGGTAAACATTGTGGGTAAGGTGATCGATAACCTTAAAGCCACAGCCTTCAGGGTGTTTATCAACGCCTTCTAGATAGACGAAATCGATATCGTAGATGCTTGAGTTGGGCTCAAAGCGATCCACCAGGTATAGAGCAGCTCCTCCAATACCTTTTACGGCAGGAAGGTTTAGCTCCATGGGGCCGGTTTTAACATCCATTGGCTGTGCGCCGCGCTTAACAACTTCATCATAGGCATGGCGGGAATCTTTTACGCGAAAGGCCAGGCCGCAGGCACAAGGGCCGTGTTCTTCAGCAAAATAGTATGCTGGGCTGTTCTTCTCATAGTTGGTGATAAAGTTGATATCACCTTGACGCCATAACTGGCAGTCTTTGCTGCGGTGGTTGGCGATATGGGTGAAGCCTAGTGATTCAAACACAGGCTCTAAAATCCCTTTTTCAGCGGCAGCAAACTCTACAAATTCAAAGCCACAAAGGCCTATTGGGTTCTCAAATAAATCGGCCATTATTGGCTCCTTATCATCAGTAAATATCATCGGCTAAGTAAGGATCACAGGATAAGGGCAGCAGGGAGGAATTATCTGTCTATTTTCCCCTGTTTTACTGTAATTAAAGGTGGTATCTTTCTGTTTGCTATAAATTTCAGGTGATTCTCTTCATGTCTATAGAAAAGGCGAGGTTTTCCACCTCCGAAAAGGCCATTTTGGGGGCATTACAGCGCGAAGGGCGAATGTCGAATGTTGAACTGGCCCAACAAGTGGGTCTATCGGAATCGCCTTGTTTCCGCCGGGTGAAGCAATTAGAGGACGATAAAGTCATCACTGGCTATTGCGCGGTTGTCGATCAGCGTCGTTTGGGTTTAGAGGTGACAGCCTTTGTGCAAGTGGATTTGGAGCAGGGCTCTGAGGCCGATACCGAGCTCTTTATGGATGCCGTTAGGGCCGAAGAGTACATTACTGAGTGCTATGCCATGAGTGGTGAATATGATTATCTGCTCAAGGTGGTGGCTAGGAGTATTGACCATTTTGGTGAGATTAGTATGAAACGTATTCTCAAATTCCCCGGCGTTAAAAATATTGTGTCGAGTTTTAACTTGCTCGAAGTTAAAAATACCCGCCAACTACCGCTTTCTTAAAACAAGAATGCCTTTTTTAACTGAGGAGTAATAATTGTTGGAAAGCTCTATCCAAGTAAATCAAAACGATATGAACTTAGCCGGCCATGTCGATAATGTGAATTTGTATCGCTGGTTTAATGAGCAGCGCTTAGAATTGTTTGACATTATTAGCAGTCGAATAGGGCAGCCTTTTGTACCACCTTATGTCAAAACCGAATTGCAGTTTATGCGGGAGGTTTTCGATCATGAAGCGGTTTTATTAAGGCTTAACATTTGCCATATCGGTGGGAAGTCTTTTCGTATCGAGCAGCAGCTTATGCAAGATCAAACCTTATGCGCGATCTGCGAAACCACCGCTGTAAATTTCTCAGTAGAATCGCAAA
>JAOXRT010000198.1 GCA_025800365.1 Cellvibrionaceae bacterium
GCGCATTATAAATAGATAATGATAACATATGCATAAAATCGATGATAATCTTCAATGTATTCAAAATTACTTCTTTTATAATATTGAGGGAGGTGTGCGTTTCACCTCTCTATCTGCATGTCCTCCCTCTCTTTCTTCCCTCCTAATAGCACTGCCTTCAGGAGTATCAATAATGAGGCGCAAGAACTCCACTGCCCATGCTGGAGTCACAAGGAAGTTACCAAACACCCCATCGGGATGTTTTTGACGACACCATCGCTATAATATAGCAGAAAATAGTTATAAACATATTTACAATTAAGAAAAAATAGCAATCTTTATGAAAAAAAAATGGTTACTAGCAATATAGAACATTAGGGGTACATTATGAAAACAATTACTTACCACATACTTA
This sequence comes from Cellvibrionaceae bacterium, assembly GCA_025800365.1. GTDB lineage: Bacteria > Pseudomonadota > Gammaproteobacteria > Pseudomonadales > Cellvibrionaceae > Pseudoteredinibacter. The sequence continues at coordinate 395 of JAOXRT010000198.1, forward strand.
AGACCTCTTGGCAAAAAAGTCTTAATGGTATTCAGGGTTGCTCTCTTCAAGTTGTCACATACAGCATTTGCTCTATGCTGGAATGAGGGCTGTCCATGGGCAACAGCAGATGGTGAGTCTTGAGGCACACAAAGAACACCTAATGCCTCCGCGAGTTGCATGTAGAGAGAAGTTGAAGCAAAGTTCATCACGTCCTTCCATGTGATTAGGGGCCTCTAGGCAACGAAAGAAATATCAATGAGTGATTGAAAGATAAAACTATTCTTCAATGTCAATGTAAAATAAAATGCAGTTGCATCTATTGTTAATGCTAAAACACCTAGAGTAACAAATATGGCAGACCTCCCAATCCTAACTATCACACTCCTAACTATCACACTTCTTTTTCTGGCAGAGATCAACGGACATTTCGATGCCCGAACGCCCCATCCCTGCCACTTGCCGCGCTGTTTGTGGCAGCAGCCCCGGCAGGCATTGGAAGCACCTGCTGCCCCTCCCACACGCACTCTTCGATCGCAACTGATCAGTGCTGAAAATACAGGCATTTCGATGCCCGAACGCCCCATCCCCCTGCCACTTGCGGCGCTGTTTGTGGCAGCAGCCCCGGCAGGCATTGGAGGCAGCTGCTGCCCCTCCCACACGCACTCTTCGATCGCAAC
>JAOXRT010000225.1 GCA_025800365.1 Cellvibrionaceae bacterium
ATGTAGTTGTAAAGCTCACCTACATTAAATGCTAGCCAAACAGTTAATAGGGAGGCTACCAAAAATCCAATATTGCCTGTAATTAGGCTAAGCATACGGCTGCTATTAAAAGCTGGGCCTAAATCCATTGCTTTAAATTTAGGCTGTACTTCTTGAATCATCTCGCCAAAAAACTTGCCTTTACCTTCTACCTGCTCTTCAAGGTTCGGCTCTAATTCTTGATAGACACGGTTAGGAACTTCCTTATAGCGACGGTTTGCCATAACGAGGTTGTCGAGATTAATAAAAATCTCATTGGGGTGGACAGACTCTTGCCAATTTTCTCGCAGCTCCGATACCTCGGCTTTTGGATCGCAATAGGCTAAACGTTTTTTCAGCATCATAGCGCAGAGAATAGTTGCAATAACGGCCGCTACACTGATGCCTAAAAGATAAGCCCAGGTGTTGGGCGCCGGCAGCCAAGCCAAAGTTTCCCCCAGTTTAAGAGTGCTCCAACCACTGGCCTTTAAGGCAAATGACAAAGCTAAGCCAACGATGACAGGCAGCAAAATAGCACCGGCGATGACTTTCGTCAGCTCTTTACCGCCTAAACTAGAAATACGTTTATCCGCTGTGCGATTAATATCTTTTCCTGCAGCGCGCCAAACTAATAATAAGTAGATGGTTAAGGCTACAGAATAGGCAGGGAAGGCAAATTCACCAATGTCCCCTGCAAAGCCTGCTAGCGAGACAAAAGCTGTTAGTGCATAGGCGATAAGAGCGACAGCGGTTCGAACCCAAGCGCCAAAAAGATGTTGCGCCATGTTTCGAACTGGGTAGGGCATAAAGGTGAGTTTTGGAAACACACTGTGCATAAAGCGAGCGACAATGCCTTCAGGCTCTACAAAGGTGGAATTTTTACGGCCCACCAGCATCTCGGTAAGACCTTGGCGGGTATAGGCAAGATAGTCGTATTCTTCCTTGGCGGTACTGGCTTCTGAGTGACTGAAGTTTTGCGCTAGAGAGGTTGGGTGATTACGACCAACGAAGAATCGCAGGGTGGCGATAATGCCACTGGCGCAAAAGCGGATGCCACTGGCCAATAGAAATAAGCCAAACAACACCAAAATCCAGCCGATGCCGGCATTTTCTTTAACAATAGCAGCCGCTTTAAACAATAGGAATACACCCATCGCTACTTCGGCAGCCCCTCGAATTGCCGTTACTGCTCCTTCCTTTTTGAAGGGGTTTCTGAGTCCGAGGTCAATCGAGCCGTAATCAAAAGCCATTTTGAAATCCTTAGCTTATATTAGAGAAACGGCGCTTAGTGTGCCCCAGGGCCGCTTGACCATCAAGCTTCCTTTTCTATTGTGGGGTTGGTTGAAAAATGAGCAGTTGGGGTTGTGTGGAGCTGCTATTGATGACCGAATTAGTGGGCTTAAGCGCGATTAATTTTAGCTCTGATATAAGCAGTGTTGATTAAGTGGGGTTGCCAAAGTGATATCGGCATCTAATAGTTGATTATAAAGTGCTAGATCGCATTCTGATTGGTTAATTACTAAGCGCTATTTGTATGAATGGTGGACTCGGACCCCAACTTAAGTGTGTTAGCTTTAACTAAAAGACTCAGGGGAAACGGGGGTGTATTCAACTTCCATTAGCCTTGAAAAGCTGTGATTGCGAGTCTAGTGAGTCGGGTTAGAGATGCGAAATAAGAATAAGGCATGGCTGCTGATAATTTCTGCGCTTACTGCCATCATCAGTGTATCATCCAAGGTTTTCGCGGATGGTCTTCCAGACCTTTTAGCCGAGATTGAGAAAGAACGTTTTCTTATGAAGTCGGATTTGCAGGAGAGGCAAAAACTTGAAGCCTATCTTGATCAGTTGCCATCGTATCCTCTCGCCACTCAAGGTGAATTCTACCTCTATTATCAAAACGCACTGGTTCGAACCGGAAAGCTGCAAGAGTCAATTTCTGCGCGACAAAAATTACTGGATATTCATAAACAATCACCAGTTTCTCCTTCTTTTCTTCGTTATAGCAAGATGCTACTGGGATTGGCCTATGCTAATTTATCTAAGGGAGATCAGTCCAAACCGTGGTTGATCGAAGTTATAAAAGACGCTGAAACGGCAGCTGACTATCAGATCGCCTTTCACAGTTCTTTGATATTGGGAGATGTTTACTCTGGAGAAAAGAACTTTTCTCAAGCTTTTGCCAGTTACCAAAAAGCGCAGGCCATGCTTTCCGAAAAAATGCTTCCAGGTGGTCAGAAGATGCAGGGCTACGCTTGGCAAGCAGAAATGAATTATCGGACTGGTTACGTTTATCGCCATATGTGGCGCGATGCTGATGCCGCAGAATTTTTTAAAAGGGCTCTGGAGTTTGATAGGTTGATCGGAAATGCCAGAAATATCAAATACGATCTAAATCAAATCGCGGATGCTTATTATCGTCTGGGAGACTTTAAAGAAGCAATAGTTTACTACCAACAGCTCGAGGAGATTTTGCAGCAATCTGAAGTTTCTGATAATGGGCGCCATTTGGATTTTGCCAGCTCTATGGTTAATTATTATGTCAAGCAAAATAAACTAGGTTTCGCAAAGCGTTATTTAGAAAAAGCTCAAAATAAATTTCCATTAGTTCAGTCTACCTCTATTCGAATACGTTTCTTTTTAGCAAGCTCGAATTATTCTATCTTGTCGGGTAATTTTAAATCGGTACTTGAGAACTGTCAGGCAATTGAGGATGAACTTACAGAGAAAACCTGGCCTGAGTACGGCAGCGAAATGTTACGGCTTAGGGCAGAGGCTTATTATGGTTTGGGAGAATATCGAAAATCGTCAGAGCTCTTTGAAAGGGTGCACCAGCTATACCTTGAACGCAGTGATCATGTGCGCTTGATGACTGCCGAAGTGGAGCGGGCTCGTTTTGACTTTGAAGCTGAAACTCTAAAAGTGGAGCGCTTGATGCAAGATAATCAATTCAAAGCGCTTGAGCTGGAATCTGAGAAAGACAAGTTTCGAGTATCTGTAATTATTATCGTGTTGGCCTTATTGCTTATCTTTTCTTTGGTGGCCATGGTTGTATTTGCTTTGAGAAATGAAAAGAAACTCAAATTTTTGGCCGAATACGATGCCTTAACATCAGTACCAAATCGTCGATCCATTATTGCCTATGGTGAGCAGTTATCCGATGGGGAGGGCGAGTTCTCGGTATTATTGATAGACGTAGACCACTTCAAAAATATCAATGATACTTTTGGTCATGCGCAGGGTGATAGGGTGCTCCAATATATCGCCTTAGTAGCTTCGAGCTTTTGTAATAATTCTGTGCGATTTGGCCGTTTAGGTGGTGAAGAATTTCTATTTATTGTCAATAGCAGTGTTGAAAGTGTGGCCTTAACACTTGCTCGATCCTTCTCTGATAAATTACAAGAGAAGGCAGTCGAGGGTATTAAAAGCCCCACGGTAAGCGTGGGGGTGGCATTCCGATCTGATCCTTCCTTAAGTTTTGGCAAGCTATTAGAGCAGGCAGATGAGGCGCTCTATCAGGCCAAAAGTAGTGGTAGAGACTGCATTAAACAGTACACTGAAGGTCGCATAAAGCAGGGCTTTACATCTTATACCCATGAAGCGGGATCGTAAAACCTAGGCAAGCGTCAACAGGCCCTAGTTCACTTATTTATTTTGCTAGGTCGCCATGTTTCTCCGCTTAAAGCCCAGATACGCAAAGCTTAGGGCAAAGCTCAGTGCCAGAAGGTCAACTAAAACAGTACTGTCAGCATGATTCCATGCGAGATTCTCGTTCAAGGCGAGAAGGCTACTCAGCGGAATGAGGCTACTGGTAAAAGCACAAACAATTAATAGAATTCCACTGGCATCCCGCTTGAATGGCAGCAGTGCGATAGCTATACATGCAAAAAATACTAAATAGTAAAGGCTGGTATAAGCCGAAGTTAAAGATTGCCAGTGAGTAGGAAAAAGTTTGGCGGCAGCAATAATGCTGGAAATACCTGCGATGCAGCCCAAGCTTACGCCGATGCTTAGGCGATATAGAAGCTTATCAGAGCGAAAGCCTTGTTTATTGCGGTTTTGCTTTCGTTTGGCCTCAATCCAAAGAAGATTGCCGCTGTAAAATAGCATGGCCCCAGCCAGCCCAAGTATAAAATAAATCCATTGGGTAATACTGCCACCGTAGTTGCCAAAATGCAGGGCGAAAAAACTGCTTACCGTAGCTTGCAGTGCTTCTTGCCGGCCAGGCATATAATCTGTGGCTAAGATCTCTCCAGTAAAGGCGTTTAAGTTCACTAGGCCATGCCGTGGGCGGCTTGCATGATGTCTCGCATCCTTGCCCGCGACAAACAGCATATGCTTTGGTTTTTCTCCCCGGCCTTGGCGATAGTTTAATATCTCAGGTTTAAACTCGGGCGCTGACACCGCGAGATCTTTCAATAATTGATCGATAGGGTAGTAGGAACTACCTGCAGACGGTGCGGCTACAGCGGGTGGTCCAGTTCTAGGTGCTGTTGAATCCTTGTGGATAGTCACCATCTGACTGCCATAAAAATAGTCATGCAAAGCGAATACGACCGCGGTTAAGGCCATAACTAGGTGAAAGGGAAAGCTGAAAACACCGAGTAGATTGTGAATATCTAGCCATTTTCGCTTGAACTTTCCAGCCAAACGCAGTGCAAATAGGTCTTTAAGCAATGTGGGGAGTAAAATAATTAGGCCTGAAGCCAAGGCAAGTGCGTAAAGTGCTGAAACAAAACCGGTGATTGGCATAGCCAGTTCATGGTCAATCAATATGCCTACCTGCTGATGTATAGTGTCAATTAGCTGGCCAACGATTGAGGCTTTTTCTTTACTAACAATTAGCTCTTTATTGGGACCAAAATCAGCAAAATAATTGACAGCCGGCGCATGATCATCCGCACCTGGATCTCGTTCTTGCCAGTGCATTCTGGCAGGGTACTCGGGACTGGGGTTTAATATTATGTTGAAGTTCTTGGCGGCCCCTGGATGTTTTTGAATTACAGCGTCTATCAAATCCTGGCTTTGTTCAATCGGGGTTATGTACTCTAATTGCAGTGGAGGGGATGCCCAGCGCTGTATCTCTTCCTCAAACATAGAAAGAGCACCAGCATAAAATGCGATAAATAAGAATAGGCCACTTAAAATGCCTACCCAGCTGTGTACTTCGCGATATACGCGAACGATATCATTTCGAATCATTGTTATTGTCTTTTCAGGCTTTAGCAATAAATATTTACCACGGCCATACAAATGGCCAGATAGCTAGATTTGCGGCGGCTAGATAACACCAAGCACGTAATCCGCTGCGGAACATAAAACAGCTGCTAAGAATGAGGACCCAGATGGGTGCTATGCTCCACATCAAAAACTGACCTTGAACAGAAAAAATAAATACCGGCCCAAATACTACATCCATTAATAGCCCTGTTACGGCTACTGTCAGTAAGAAACCTAGAATAATGGCGGCACTTAGTTTGGCTAACCACTGTTTATTGGTATAGCGAAAGCGTTTGGGTGAGCTGGCTGTGCTCATCGTGAACTCCTTTGGTCTTCAGTTTTTTTGAAAACGGCGATCAGCAAGGGTAGTAGGCTCAGATATAGCATCATCAAACTAACGAATAGAAAAATTGCCGCAGGCTTGCCCATAAATTGCATTAGGGAAATTACGGCAAGAAAAGCCATAACCATAGCCCCTAAGTTCAGCATTTTCGCGGAATAGGAGCGTTTTAGTAGTAGTTGATTTGGGCTGGCCAAATAAAAACAAAAAGCCGCTAGCAGGCAAAGCCCGCTAGCAACAAGGAGGAGAAAAGGATCCATTTACTTGAGCCTAGTTGAAATTATAGGTCACAGAAACACCCACATTGCGAGGTTGCACAATAGCGACATAGCCTTCGGGGTTTCTTCGGCCAATAGGTTCCACCACAGTAAATGCTTTTTCATCGAAGGCGTTGTTTAGGAATGCCGCAATTGACCAGTTTTCATAACGGTAGTCTGCACTAAATCGAGCAATGCCATAGTCGCCAGCAACTCGGCCTGAGCTGTTTTCTAAGTCGCCAAAGTATTCGGCAATATACTTATAAGAAGCGCCGACGTTAAACTCGTCTGAGAACCAGTATTTAGCAGACAGATTAGCTGTCACAGCAGGAGCGGAATTTAGTTCATTGCCTGTGACCGAGCTGTATTCGGCGCCACCGTCTTTGATTTCAGTCTCTAGTAAACCAAGGCCAGCGCGGAGTTCTAGATCGGCGATAGGGCGCAATAAAGCTTCGAATTCCGCACCATAGGTTACGGCTTTATCCATATTGGTGATTGCTCTGGCCGAGTTTAGTGCTTGGTAACCGTCATAATCGTTATAGAAAATATTGGTAGTTAAATTGGCTCGCCCATCATCCGTTGATACTCGCCAGCTTAATTCATAACTGTCTACCGTTTCTTTGTCGTAGTAATAGTATTCCTGCGCAAAGAAATTGAGGGCCCCGCCTGCGGCGTTATAACCCTGGCGAGCACTGAATGACAGCACGTTTGAGTTTGAGATGTCGTATTGCAAAGCCACTTTCGGTAAGAAAATAGTTTCATCAACATCTAACTGTGCAATGATTGGCAGATAGGTGAAGTCACGTAGCTGGGATTCTTTCTCAAAACGACCGCCTAGCGTTACGCTAAATTGTTCGCTAATTGCAAAATCCACTTCACCATAGATCGCTTTAGAGTCGTTTTCATCCTTACCAAAATATGGAAAGGCACCTTCACTCAGAATATCCTGCTCGCGGTCAAAGTAAGCTAAACCGATGAAGCCGCTTATATGATCGCTGTTATTGCCAAAGTTTAGTTTGGCATCAACGCTTAGGCTATTTTGATCGAAGCTAAGTTGTTGCTCGCGTGCTGGGTTGGGCTCGTAAGAGTCAAAGCCCCACTCATAATTCATGTAAGCCACCAAGATATCAAAGCTCATGCTATCGCTTATACGAGTATCCAATTTGATGCTGGTGGTATTGGAATCTGTTTCTATATCGCGCAAAAAAGTACGTTTATAAGCCCATGGGTTGGTCGCTGTGTAATAAATACGCCCAGTATCGCCTTGCTCATTATTACGTGAGTGGGTCAACAGTACTCGGGTGTCATCACTCACTTGCCACAATAGCTTACCTTTAAAGCGAGTGGTATCGATCTCATTCAAAGGGTAGCTAGGCGGGTTACTGGCAAAGCCTTCTGGGTCGGTTAAGGTTTCGGCATCTAAACGCTGGGCGGTAACTCGAAATGCCAAGGTATCATCCACGATTGGCCCAGATAGCATGACTGAGGTATCCACATAGTTCTCTTGGTTGCGATAACCTACACGAGCGGCACCTTCCCAATCGAAAGTGGGGTCGGCGGTTTTGATATAGATGGAGCCGCCAATACTGTTACGACCATTGGTGGTTGATTGTGGGCCTCGATAGACCTCGATTTGTTCCACATCCCAAATGCCGGAATCACCGGTTAGGTCGGCAACGAAGGGTTCGGCAACACCATCGATAAGGGTTGAAACGCGAGCCTTGGCGCCACCAGAAATTGAGTTAAAGCCACCTGCGCCACCATTACCTTTTACGCCGCGAATATCTGGCACCGCACCGCTGAGAGACACTACGTTAGCCACATCAGATACTGCATCACTTACGGTAAAGTAGCGCATGCTGTCTAGCTCTTCCTGGCTGATCACCGAAACAGAAGAGGTGGTCTCTTTCAAAGAGCGTACTTTCTTCTCACCGATCACGGTGACTTCTTCTAACCAGCGCTCACCTTCCGTGGGGCGTTCGGCGGCCTCCTCAGCCATTGCCGTGTTGATAGATAAGCTCAAACTGAGTGCGGCGAGTGAAGAAAAGGTCCTAAGGGCGTGGATTTTACTCATAACGGGTGTCTTTCATTACTATTGGAATAGAAAAGTGCTCGATGCGACTGATTCGTATTTGCACAGTTAGCTCGGCGGGCAGTATAATTTGCTCAAACACGCAATTCCTTTGCGTAAGCGTCAAATACCTTTGTTTAGCAAGCGACTTGTTTGGAGAGACCATTGCCAGTATGTGAGCCTTCATTAACCGGCTATTTAAAACAGAGTGAGTCGACCTGGATGCGGGCTTTGCCTGGCCAAGATTCTAGATGTGGCTCTAATGGTGAGGTCAATCTCAAGGTGCGTGATTTTCAACAGCGCAGTGGTGCTTCTATTACTGTTGAGGATAGTAATATTGGGCCCGATGACACCTTGATTCGCGGGAAGTTTTACAACAGCGACTTGCGCCAAGGCTTGAACCTGCGCTGTAGTAATACCAAAGAGGAGCATGCATTCTGTTCAGATTCTTCTCATGCTCCTGGCTTATCATGCATATTTTTCCTGCGCGGGGCAGTTGATGTTGAGATAGGCAACTGTCATTTTGATCTCAAGCCTAAAGCCGAGCTTGGCGGTATTAGTGCGACGGCGGTATTAAAAAGAGAGAGCGAGTCTTTTAAGCGAACCACTAAACAAGCGCAATATGTTCGCCATCTTGTGGTCACTGCCAGTCCAGAGTGGTTGTCCAGCAGTGGTTTCGAGCAGAGGCTTGGCCCAAAGCTCCAGCAGGTGCTTAAGCAGCAAAATATGGCCTCGCGCCAGTGGCACCCTAGCCAGCGCCTAAATCACTTGATAAAAGACATTTTTAGTCCTTCTTTGATTTTGCCGGAACTTATCGATTTGCATCTTGAAGCTAGGACTATTGATATAGTTAGCGAAACCCTGACAGCACTTATTCTAGCTTCGGGCGAAAGTTCACAGGAGTCGGCACTCGGGCGCCATGACAATATCAGACTGCAAAGAGCGCGCGAGTTTATTTTGGCAGACCCTTCCCTAAATTTGAGTGTTGAGCTAATTGCTAAAGAAGCCGGTATCAGTGCCAGTGGTTTGCAGCGTTTATTTCAAAGAGTCGAAAACTGCAGTGTATTCGACTACGTTAGAAAGATCCGCTTAGAAGAAGCTCACGATAAGCTAGGTCGTGGACATTGCAGTGTACAAGAGGCCAGTATGCTGGCTGGCTATAAAAGCGCCGCGAATTTTGCTACGGCTTTTAAGCGTTACTATGGCAAGACCCCAAGGCAAGTTCTAATGGGGGCATAATAAATTCATGGCCGGTGGAGCACATAATTGTTTGCTGTTCTAGGTGTGATGGTAGCTCACCAAGATTGATCCAAGCCGGCACTTCAGCTCTGGCTTGATATAGAAAAGGATTTTAAGCCACCACGGAAGCTTGCTGTCGGACTTGTAAAGGTTTTCGATATTGCTGATGTGGGCAGTGGGTACATTACTTTCAAAAAAAGCGCGCGTATCTCGAAAACCATGTTTAAATGGACTATCGGAGCCGACGGCTTTCACTGAAGGGTGCACCTTATCTTTTAATAAGTCGCCGATTACTTCGATGCAGGCTTCGTGTTCGGGAAAGCGATTGATGAAGGCGTCAAAAAACTTTTTAATTACCTTCTCTTCAAAGTACATAAAAGTACCTTCGCTAATCAACAAAATCGACTGTTCGGGATGTACTTTTACCTTGTCAAACCAGCTGAAGTCATCGATGCCACCTTCAATTTCATGAATGTTTTCTCGCGCTTCTAACAGCTCTTTACGTAATAAATGGCTATCGCGAACATCAATGTTGTACCAGCTTACGTTGTGATCGCCTAAACGGTAACTGCGATAATCTAAGCCGCAACCCAAGTTAATAATTAGTGGGTATTCATGTTTATTAATAAACTCTTCTACGGCCTTATCAAATAAGCGCGTGCGTGTTGCCACGCCATGAAACATCATACTTTGGAAGCTCAGCGACATCTTATCCAGATCAGAAAAGTCAATGCTATCGTCCAATACCAGTTTGGCGGCAAAGGTGTCTTTGCAGCTCTCAATATCATTGATGGTGGCGTGTCCTCGAGCCCAAAGGGGAATGAGCAAGGTTTTTGGAATGGCGCTTAAAGAATGCATTATTGACTCCTGATAAGTAGTGCCCCACCGTGTGGAAATAGGTATGGGTGGGGCACTGATTTATGCGAGGGTTAGCTTTGCTGGATTTAATAGATCTAGCAATTCCTCGCGGCTGAGGTCGGTATTTTCTTGTGCAACATCGATAACTGGGCGGCCTTCTTTGTAAGCTTGTTTGGCAATATCAGCTGCCTTTAAATAGCCAATAATAGGGTTTAAGGCGGTAACCAAAATAGGGTTTCTCGATAAGGCTTCTTGCAGTTTTTCTTCGTTTACCTTGAAGCTGCTGATAGCTTTGTCGGCAAGTAGGCGGCTACTGTTGCTCAATAAGGTTAAGCTTTGTAGTAGATTTTGTGCGACTAAAGGCAGCATTACGTTTAGCTCAAAATTGCCGGACTGGCCGGCAACAGTGATAGCTGTGTCGTTGCCGATTACCTGTGCTGCGACCATTGCAGTAGCTTCTGGTATAACGGGGTTTACTTTGCCTGGCATAATAGAAGAACCAGGTTGCAAAGCTTCAAGCTCAATTTCGCCCAATCCAGCTAGTGGACCGGAGTTCATCCAGCGCAGATCGTTGGCAATCTTCAACAATGAAACCGCAGTGGTCTTTAGCTGCCCGGATAGCGCAACAGCGATATCTTGCGAGCCGATATGAGCGAAAAAGTTGTCTGCAGGGGTAAATTCCATATCCAGGCGTGTGCTGAGTTCCTTGGCAAACGTATCCGCGAACTCTGGGTGAGCATTGATGCCAGTTCCGACTGCAGTGCCCCCTTGAGCTAGGCTCTGAATCGCGCTTTGTTGAGCTTTGAGCTGTGTAATATTCTGCTCAATTTGTGTGGCCCAGCTATTTAAGCTCTGACTCATTCTCACAGGCATAGCATCCATTAAGTGAGTTCGGCCTGTCTTAACATGATCATGAACTAATTCGGCTTTGTTGCGGATGCTGTTAGCCAAATACTCTAAAGCCGGTAGCAATTCCTTTTTCAAGCTGACGGCGGCACTGATATGAATGGTCGATGGAATAATGTCGTTGCTGCTTTGGCCATAATTAACATGGTCGTTGGGTGAAACTAATTCTCCGCAGATATTACTGGCCATGGTTGCAAGCACTTCATTGGCATTCATATTAGAGCTTGTGCCGGAGCCCGTCTGAAAGATATCAACAGGGAAGTGCTGCATTAATGTGGTACTTGCAAGCAGTTCGTCCGCCGCCTTAACAATGGCATCGGCGTGATTTTCGCTAATAACACCAAGCTTTTTATTGGCGAGTGCTGCCGCCGCCTTGGCGTTCAGCAATGCACGAATAAAATTTTCCGGCATGGCTTGGCCGCTAATCGGAAAGTTATTAATCGCTCTTTGGGTTTGAGCACTGTATAGGGCGTTTGTAGGGACTTCCAGCTCGCCCATGCTGTCTTTTTCAATTCGGATATCGCTCACGGTTTTCTCCAGTTAGCTGATTGCAGTTAATCCCGGGGCTACATAGTGACTGCACAGTGATAGTTCCTGGCGCAACTGTAACCAACGGCTTCGATCTTGTTCGTTATGGATAAGTTGATGTAATACATGCAAGGGCTGCCAGATCGCATCAAGGCAACAGCGCCGCCAGTTAGGCGAAATCAGCTCATCCGAAATGGTGTCGAGCAAAAGGTAAAACTGTTGCTCGTAGTGGTTTTGCTGTCTCTCTTTACTGCAGCGGGTACAAGGTCTGATACCTCGCCGATTCGCGCAGCATGATTCCCTATGCAACCATTGATTAATGAGCTGCGGGTTATCAGGCTCTCGCCCTGAGCGAATCAGAGCTCTTATTTCGATGAGCTCTGGGTCTTGAAATGGATTGTTCATGGGCACTTAATCTAATGCGAATGAGAATGGTTATCATTATATGTTTGAGATTGGGAATTGCAATAGCTTTGTTGGGTTTCGAGTGCTTAAGCTCGTTGGTAGCTGCAATACGAAAGCAGGCATGTAGAAAGAGAGGCAAGGTAGGCAGATAGAGAGATGCTGGGCAGACAGAGGGGGCTTAGCCCCTCAAGCGTTCTAATTGGCACTGTAGTTAACGGGAATGAGCACTTCGTTGCGGCGTAGCGAAGGCAGGGTCATTGGATGATCGTAGCCGGCCATTATTGCTGGGCCACTGACTTCGATGTTTTCTGATGACAACCATTGCGTGAGCTTATCGCTGTGCTCGGCAATGTTGCTGGGGCTGAGGCGGCCATTAAAGCGAATAGCCGCAAAGGTTCGCTGTGGCCATTGCTCTAAATTTACGCTTTTGTCTTTAGGCTTGGGAGCATCTTTGAAGGTGTATGTCGCGGGTAGTACGAATGACATTTTTTCCTTGCGCTGTGTATCCATAAATACCGGAGCGGTCATGGCAATTTTCTCATCTCCAGCATTACCTCCCGAAATATAGCGAAATAAACTCATGAAGGCGCCGCTGTCGCGGCCTTGGCTTTGCATGGCTGTGCTAACCAATACGATGTTTTGGTAGCTTCTGATTTCGATATTGCCGTCAGCTTTGAGTAAGTTATAACTCGCTTCTTCAGTGTTAGCTGATACTAAAGAGCAGGCGGCTAAAAGTAGGCTGCTACTAAAAATGACAGTAGCCTTTAGTATCTGGGCTGTTTTAAACGCAGGGAAAAACGCTGCTGTCAGATTTTCTTTCAAGAAGTACATAATCAACGACCTGGTATTGGAGAGCTCTTAATTCATACGGCTTATATCCAGAAGTAGATTACAATGTGATTTTATTAAAGCAGCTCGCCGATAGTTTTCAGGCTGGCTGTGCTGAGAAAAGCTTGCATGGCTTTAAAAAGTTGCTGCAAGGCCTTGCCATAGCGGGCTTTAAACTCCGTGCTGGCTATACAAAGCTCCAGCTCATTGGCGGCCGTTAGCTCGCATAAGGAACGGCATTGATATTCGCTAAGAGTGAATTGCTTTTTGGTAAATCGATCACGATATTGGGGGCATTTATCGGAGCCGTCAAATTGGGGATAGAGAAAGTCTCGATCGCAGGCGCCGTACAAATAGAGAAGTGATTCAGCTGGCTCACCAATGATCTGAACAACCTTATGGCGTTGCTCAAGCTGAAGAATAGCTTCATCGAAACCGGCTGTACCATAACAAGCTGAAAAAGGCCTGCCTGGCACAGGGTTTGACTGGCGCCCCAGCTTTGTAACAGCGCTTGAGTGCCTTTGAGGTGATCAAGCAAGCTGCCATTGAGATGTGCAATTTCACCGAAACCCAGCGCTTTTAGTTGTTGGAGCTTGTCCATGCTTGAAAAGTCCTATTTTGTTGATGACTTCTTGTAGCTCATTGTTCGCGTTTGCCTAGGGCTGCATCTACCGCAGATTTTCCTTGTTGGCTTAGCCAGCCCGATAACATTGGGTCGCTATTGTTATCCACAATATCTCTCATTTTGTTGATGGCCTCAAGACGAAATTGCTGTTTCACCTTTGCATAGCTATCACTTGGCGCCGTGGCCATATCTATGGCGATTTCCTTGGCTTTGGTGACAAGCTCCTCTGTATTTACCAACTGGTCGAATACGGATATGTGAAGGGCGCGTTCGGCATCGATACTCTTAGCGTAGAGAGTCAATAGGCGAACATCTTGTGGTGCAAGGGCATGTTGTAAAAGCACTGCGGGGCAGGCGGGAAAGGGAATACCTGCTCTGGCTTCGTTTAAACTGAATTGGCTATTTGGGCTGCCACTGGCGATACGATAATCGCATGCCAGCGCCAGCATAAAGCCTGCTCCAATAGCATTACCATTGACGGCGGCAATCGTCGGTTTAGGGTAGGAAAATAGCTTATATACAAAACTATTTGCCAGTTGTATCAATTCAGCTTGCTGTTCTCTTGTATAAAAGGGGACTTCTTTTAAATTCATACCAGAACAGAAATTTGGCCCTGTGCCCGTAATGATTATCGCACGACAGCTGCTATTTATAGCCTTGTCTAAACTGCTATGGAAAGATCTAAGAAACTCAATCGATACTGCGTTATAGGGCGGAAAGTTAATATCTATTATCGCGATATTGTTCTGAATATTAAAACTGATCACATTGACCTCTACGGTTGAAAGTTGCGGGGGAGTAAGAGACGTATACCAGTTTAAAAGTAAATTTATCTATAGGATAATTGGAATAAATTTATTCTAATATAGAAAACTCCTATGAATATAAACCACCTGAGATTCTTCTTGGCAGCAGCGGAAGAGGGAAGCCTTACGGCCGCGGCGGAACGGTGCTTCGTGACTCAGCCGACCTTGTCGGCTGGATTGAAGAGCCTAGAAAATCAGTTGGGTGGGCAGCTTTTATTGCGCTCTAAGCAAGGGGTGAGCTTAACGTCATTCGGTAATTTGCAGTTTCGAACCTGCCGCGAGATAGTCCATAGAGCTAATCGCTTACTTAGTGCTAATAAAGATGACAGTCTTGGTTTATTGCGAGTTGCTGTCTCAGTGGTGGTACCAGTGGGGGTTTTATCCGCAGCGCTGGATGAATATTTGGTTCCCACAGGCTTAAAATTAAGAGTAATGGAAATAGAAAACTCTACCGCCGAGTCAGTCTTGCAGCAGGGTAAGGCGGATGTCGTACTGTATTGTCATTTAGGGGCTGCGCCCGCAATGAGCCTTGCGCTAGGCGAAGATTGTTTCGGCTTAGCTGTGGCTGATTCACACCCGTTAGCCGCTAGAAAACGGCTAAAGCCAAGCAGTATTGCAAACGAGTCTATGATTGTTCGAATGCACAGTGAGGAAACCGATAAGGCAACGGCGGTGCTTAGATCAAATGGCTTAAAGCCTCAAGTGATAGCACGGGTAAATAGTGATGAACGATCTCTAGCCTTAGTTAAGGCCGGCTTAGGTGTTTGTGTTATGCCTATGTCGATGGCTGCTGAGCAGGGAGTCACTGTTATTCCAGTGCAGGGGTTTAACTATAGAAGATCGGTATTGTTGCAGTGGAATGATCATTATTGGGGGAAGTATTTTTCGAAAGTGTGATTTCAATATTACAAAAAAACTGCACATTAAATTAGCCCAGCTAAATCCTGCTATAACTGGGCTGTAAATACTAAAAACCTATAAATTGAGAGAATCCTGATACCGCTTCACGCTCTGTACGTAAGTTGTTAACGGCTTTACTCTTGTCAGGGTGTCCTAGCGCGAGTCCGGCGTATATCACGTCTTTGTCATCTAGCTGTAAATGGCTGTGTAAAGAGTTGCGAACCATTGCCCAAATCTCCTGCATGCAGGTGCCGTATCCCTTGGCATGGGCGACTAGGCAAACTGTCTGCATAAACATACCGAGCGATGCCCATTGATTGCGGCCGTGGACACGATCGATGGTAAAAAAGATAGCTACCGGTGCGCCATAGAAATTAAAGTTGTCGACAGCCCAAGCTTGGCGGGCGGCTTCGTCTTGTCTTTCTATACCCATAAGTTCATACATGGCTTTGCCCACGCCAGCACGACGATCTTGATATTTCTGAGGTAGATTTTCAGGGTATACCGGAAACTCATCGGCTTCGCCGGCAGGGTTTTTCATTAGTGTGTTTAGAGCTAAGTCGGTAGCTGCCTTGCGAGAGTCACCAGCGAGAACCACAGTGCCCCAAGGCTGAAGGTTAGAGCTAGAGGGTGAGAAGCGCGCAATATCTAGTATCTCTTCCACTTCGGCCTGGCTGATCGGAGTATCAAGAAAGGCGCGCGTAGAAATGCGAGTTTTAATTGCGTCGATAGTATCCATAAAAATCCTGTGCTAATAGAGTGTGTGATACCTTCATGTTCCTAGGACGAAGGATGGCTGTAAAGGGTGGTTTGGAACAGTTAGTGTGTCAGATACGATGCGCAAGGGCAGTATTTGTTATACTCACTTATTTGCTTGCAGAGACTTTGTCTAATCACTTTGCAACTGCAAAGTACCTTGCCACTGGAGATAAAAATGCCCCACTGCATTATTGAATATTCTGAAAACCTTAGCGCTGAGCCACTTATAGAGTCGGTATTCAATACTGTTGTCGCTTCAGGCCTATTTTCAAAAAACGGGGATGATGTAAAGCTTCGGGCGGCTAAATACAGTGACTATAAAGTAGGCAATAGCTCGAGGGGTTTTGTACATGTTGTTTTGAAGATTCTATTGGGGCGCAGCACTGAGCAAAAAACTGAATTGGCCAAGATAGTTTTAGATGGCCTGCAAGACCTAGCAATTAAAAATTGCTCTTTTACGGTGGAGGTGGTTGATATAGATACACCGAGCTATGCGAAACTGGAAAACTAGTATGCGTTTGTTTTTGTTTATTCTGCTGCTAGGGTGCTCTGCCTTTGCTCATGCTGAGCTGGGTTTAGCTAAGGTGAAAGGCCTAAGCATAGAGTATGAAATTACAGGTCAGGGGCGGCCGGTGATTTTTCTTGAGGCGGGTGGTTCTGCGGGTTTAAGTGATTGGGACCCAGTTGTAGAAGGTTTTTCAAAGTTAGGAACCGTCCTGCGATATTCTCGACTTGGCAATGGTAACTCACAAAAATTACGTAAAAACTATAGTTCAGAAGAGTATGCCGAAGAGGCATTGTTGTTGCTCAAAGAGTTGAAGGTCGATGAACCCGTAATATACGTAGCACATTCATACGGAGCCTATATTGCCAGAGTCTTTGCTGCAGCCTATCCCGATAAAATCTCTGCACTGATGTTGATTGAGCCAGCTTCAGAACATGATGTAGATATAATGCGTGAAATAGACCTTGCGCAAGCTGAGAAAGAAATCGCGCAAATCAAACTTGATGATATGGCTAATGGGATGTCGAATCAGTATCTCGACTTTTGGGCTAAACGTCCTTTACCTGATTACCCCGAGATTCCTGATATTCCTGTGACGGTTATTGCTTCGGTCAAGCAATATGAAAACCCTTCGGTATTATTCTTTAGTGATGAAGGGCGAGAGAAGTGGGGAAAGCTGCATACCCAATGGGCCGAATCTTTTCCCCGAGGGCAAGTGGTGCTAAGCAACAAAAGTTATCATTATCCGCAGTTCGATGAACCTGAAATGGTGATTCATGAACTGCAGAGTTTGATCGAGAGAACTCCTCATTAGGGGCTCTCTTTGGGGTTTTGGTTAGCGCTTATGTGCTGGAAACTGTTGGCCTATCGCACGCAGCAGCTCAAAGGTCGCCATCTCTTTATTGCTTGCTTCACCTTCAGTGATGCCGTACTCGGAATTCGCCGATAGTTTTACGATGACTAAATCACGGCTAGGGTTTACATAGATAAATTGGTTGTAGACCCCAATGGCGGAGTATTCACCTTCCTCGCCCTCAGGTATCCACCATTGGTAGCCATAACCTAGCGGAAACAACTCATGAATTCCAGGACGCAAGTGAGGGGCTTGTACCGTTGTGGATTTTTCGATCCATTGTGGACTTAAAAGTTGCTTACCTTGCCATAAGCCATTTAATCGATAGAGCTCACCCAGTTTGGCATAGTCCCTAGCCGTGGCATTCAGCCCCGCAAAAGCCATTTCAACATTGAAATCATCAATTAACCAATAGCCCGGTGAGTTCATGCCCAATGGGTGCCACACCTTTTCCTGTAAGTAATCTGTTACAGATCGGCCTGTAGCCGCGGCTAGTAGCATGCCTAAAGCTTGGGTGTCGGCGGAATTATAGTGATTCACAGTACCTGGAGTGTTTTCGCTGATTAGGCTGGGAACAAATTCATCGAGCGAACCACCCATGGCCATGATTCTGCCTAAGCGCAATACGTCTGAATCGGGGTTACTATAGTCTTCATTCCAGGCAGCGCCAGAGGACATTTGCAACACATGCTCAACCGTGGCTTGATCATATGCCGAACCTTTGAGGCTAGGTAGGTAGTCGATAATGGGTTTTTGCACATCGATAAAACCTTCGCCAACAGCTATGCCAATACCGGTGGCAATAAAACTCTTTGCGACGGACATGGATAGCCAGTTAACATCTGGGCCACCGCTTAGCCAGTATCGTTCAAAGCGAATCTTGCCCTGATGAATCACCAGCAAGGCAGAAGTGTCAGTATCATTGATAAACTGCTCGCTGGAATAGCGCGTGCCGTCGTAACTAAAATGTTCCGGTAAAGTGATCTCTGTGCCCTTAGCAAAAGTATAAGGAGAAGGAGAGGGGCTCATGGTGTTAACGGGAAATATCTCCGCTAGGCGGCCAAAGGTTTGATATTGCTCTTGGCCATTAAATAACGAGGCTACAAAATGAGCACGCTGTATATCGCGTTTAAAATATAGTCCGGTGGCTATTAGCACCAGTAAGGTGACGCTGAGGCCTATAATTAATGTTTTTTTCATAGTCTTATCCATACTACATTGAGCCCTTTGGGCTTGATCATTTACTTGGCTAAGGTTTAATGTAACAAAAATGGCCGAGCAAAATTTATGGGCTTGGCCATGAAAGTTATGCGAATAGTCGTATGGAAGACTCGATGACAGATAAGAAAGAAAGGCGCTCTCAGAATCTACCCTTTTCAGATCCAAGTCGATACCAGCAGCGAGATGTTAATCATTATATTGAGCATGACACCCACAACGAAGTGGGCTATGAAGCGCTGTATCAGCTGCCTGGGCAAATTTTGCTGCGAGTTTTAGATTTAAAAAGTTGCAGTGGAGAAGCCGCAGCGATAAGCATACCTCAAGAGCAATTGGTGTTTTGTTTCAAAACCGCCGGTGAGAATGTATTACAAGCAGAGGATGTGGATGTGCGCTTGGGGCCAGGGCGCTTCCTTATGGGCTACGGTGGAGACGGCGAAAAAATCACCGACCAAGCCGATGCTGGGCAGCCTTACCAGATGCTGATGTTGGTCTGCCCACCTAGCGTCTTTAATGACATGCCCTTTGCCATAGAAAACGAACAACTGCCCCAGTCCATCTTGCAAGCTACTGCTGGAAAAGGTCGTTATGTCAGCAGTTATGCCATGGGAACTCAAATGCTTGCTGCTGCAAAGTCCTTATTTGAGCAAAAGGAAAGGGGGCCGTGGAATATGGCTTTCTTGCAGGCCAAATCGACAGAGCTGCTATGTTATGCCATCGATGAAATTGGGCGGCAAGAATTGCAAGAGCAATGTAAGCAAGTTTCGCCTAGGGAGCTAGAGCAGATTCGAGAAGCTCAAGATATTTTGCAGTTAGAAATGCAAACACCACCAACACAAGATGAGTTGGTAAAACGCTTAGGCATTGGTAAAACTCGTTTAAAAAACTGTTTTAAAGCCGTAGCTGGCTGCTCTATGAGTGATTACCTGTTATCGCTACGCATGCAAAAGGCTCAGCAGCAGCTTCATATTGGCGATCTTACTGTAGCTCAGATTGCAGAATCTATAGGCTATGAGCACGCCGGTAATTTTGTTGCAGCCTTCAAGCGACGTTTCGGTACCACACCAAAAGCCTACCAGAAGGCATTGCAATCATTAGGGCCTAATTAGTGTTATCAGGCCCTAGCTGACTGATCTTTTTTTAGCGAGCGCTATATCGGATCAACCTTATGCATATCGACGGATTTGACCATATCCTTGGTGGCCGCTAAATAGGCCGCCATATGTTCTGAATTGGCGTGGGCCAAGAAGGCGTCTTTATCTTGGTAGCATTCCTGCACATAGAACATAGTGGGGGCCTTGCGATCTTGGTAGAACTGATAACGCAGGCAGCCAGGCTCTTGGCGAGTAATCTCTTGGGCTTTATGCATCTCGGCTTTTAAAGCTTCAATACTTTCTTCATGGGCGCTGACGCGGACTAAAAGGTTAACTTCTGACATCTACTGCTCGCATAATTAATTGAATGAACGATCGATCGATAATATTATTTGAGTGCACTAAAGGCAAGCGTGGATTGATATTAGCGTGCCTTTCTCTTGCCTCTGGCATGCTCTTTTGCTGTGATGGAGTGTGGTATTGCTCAACATTCAACGATTTAGTTTGCGATAGGCTATATACATACTGTTCTTGCAGCTTGGCTGTTATTGGAGCTCAGGCCATTGGAACTTCAGGTATAAGTTCTTCAGGTATCGTTATTTCGGCAAATATGAATAAGGGTTAATCATGTATATAAAATCGAGGGATTGCGTAACGGGGTTGTGTTTAAAAACAAGTGCTGTGTTGATTGGTGTCGCATCTAGCTTCGCTTCTTCTTTGTCGCTCGCCGCCACAGACCCTTGGGGTTACTGGGAAGCGGCTGATAAAGGCGCGATAGCGGAAATCTACCCATGTAACCAAGATCTCCAAAGCCTTTGCGCAAAGTTACTGTGGATTAAAGATGACCCAGATGGCATGTTACTAGATAGCAATAACACGGATGTTCAGTTACAGCAGCGTAAGCTTACGGGTTTGGTATTTGTTGATGGTGTTGCTTTTAAAAAAGCAGGAAAATGGTCTGGGGGTAGGATTTATGACCCTAAATCTGGCAAATCTTATAAGGCCAAGGTTGAGCTAAAGTCGGCCGACAAAATTAAGCTGGGTGGTTGTATTGCGTTCTTATGCGATAGTGAAACTTGGAGTCGAACCTCAAAGCCATTACAGAGTAAAGAATAGCTGCTGTTTATGACTAGCCAATAACTATTAGGCTCAACCCCAGCACTTGGGTGGGGCTATTCTGCTTGCCCCACCAATTTAATGACTACAATGTGGCCTTTTTCCACATCTAGTCCGAGTGAGGAGCAGTCGTTACTCAGTGTATCAGTTGCACCGCGCACACTTTGACCAGTTGTTTTATTGATGCACATTACTGATATTGGATTAAGCCCTAATACAGTGGTTCCAACAATGGACTGGCCCTCGGCAAACTTTAGCGACCCCCTCAGGGCCGATGTTCCTCCTTCGCAATGCTGTACAAAGTCCACATCTAATTCACGCAGTGAGCCATCAAAATTATAACTAAGTTTAGTAACTGTAAAGTTTCCTGTTGACCTATTGCAGCCGCGCCCGTCACCTGTGAAACTCAGGCCGGCTTCAGTACTTTCTTGAAATGGGTATCGGGTAGCATTTGGGTAGTGCCCGACTTTAAGAGTCTCGCCACTTGGTGGGGCAATATCAAAATTCCACCAGAGCCCTAGTTCTCTCGGCGGATTGTTTATGGATAAAGAAATTCCCCCGTCTGAGTTTTTACGATAAACAAATTCAGCTTGTGTGCTAGAGATTTGAAATTTTTTCCCCTGGCCAATATAGTCGCCCGTATCGCTATTGATATTTAGCAAAGAGCTAGCCCAGCTAGAATATGAAATCATAAGCGATAAAAATAATAAGGTCCGTATCATAGTAATTTCCATCTGATTTATTTAGTGATGCCTAGTCCGATAATGGCTTGTTTAGTTAGCCAGTTTTTGTTTCACAATTGAAAAATTCTGACCAGCAGTATCAAAAGAAAGGGTGACGGTGCTTCCTGAAAAAGGGAAGTCGTCGACTTCTATTTCTCTTTTCAAATCACTAAAGTACTGAATTTCTCCGCTTTTATTGTTGGCGGTAAAAGAGGTGAACGAATCTTCTGCTAAAACTTCATATTGGGAGCCTGATTTCTTCAATAGTCTTATACGATGCAGGCCATTGCCAAGGTTGCCGGAGTAAAATAGTGTGCTCCATCCAACCCGCTGAGGGCTTTGATCTTTGTTGAGGGCTGCAAGAACATCAGGCCTACTTACGCGGCTTGTAGGGATGGGAGCTTCATCATCAATTTTAATGAATAACTCAATATCTTCTGAAGCGCTCTCTGTATTGTAGTGCCAGCCACGAATAGATATAACACCTGTTGCATCTTGGTTTTTATTCGGATATTCGATTTTAATTGCAGGTGTTCCGTTGATGAGGCTTCCATTGTTAATGCTTTTTGGGCTCCCGCTAAACCATTGGCGCTTTGATCGGGTTTGCTTTCCGCTAGCATCTATTTGACTAATGATGGAGAAGTTCTGTTCGGCGGTGTTAAAAGCTAGCTCTACGCTCGAATTAGCATATGGAAAATCATTTACCGTAACATGTGGGTAAGATTGGTTGATGTACTGCCTTTCAGACTGCTCTGTAGAGCTTTGAATGGTAAAGGCAGTAAATGTTTCTTTGTTGATAAGAATCCCATCTTCACTGTATATTTCCAGCTCGTGTTGTCCATTGCTTAGATTGCCCGAATAAAACAAAAGATTCCAACCAATCGGCGTTGTAGAGTTATTGATCTTCATTGCCTTGTAGACATCGGACCGAAGATTTCCGATGTTTACCTCAATTGGTTCTGCGTCATCAATTTTTGCATAAATAGCAGGTTTCTTGGCCGACTTCAGAGCTCGTTGCTCATCCTTGAACCAGCCTCGGAACTGAACTACTCCAGAGATTAAACGATTTGATTTAGGGGTTTCCAAAGACACATTTGGCACATTGGCAGTATTTCCGAAATCGAAGATGCACGACTGATTCTGGCAGTCATCGAAGTTCACTTCTACTGAGCAAGATTGCTGAGATTGCGGCAAAAAGTACACGTTACCTTCTAACTTCCCATTGCAGCCTGAGATAGAGGTTAAGTTCGCGTTTTCGAAAGGGATAAGCTGAAAGATTCTGCGATTAAGGGAGTCTGTGTTAATAGCCTTTAGCGTTCCAGGTCCATTGAGTGCGATGCTACGTATATCCAAGCTATGACTGCGCTGGTTTTTATAGTCTATAGTGTTTTTGCTATTCCCTCGATTTGACAAATTACTAGCGTAACTTCCAAATAGTTCATTTTCTGAGATATCAATCCGTACACCCGCGGCCGATATTTCTTTACTTAGGTTACTTGCTTGGCTGTATATCTCATTGTTCTGTAAAGAAATGAAGTACATGTACTCCGCAGCGGTGTGTTCAGGTAGTTCGCCATTAAATGCATTGTGAGCGAGTAGGACCTCACTGCACATTGAGCAAAGATTGTTGGGTATCTCGCCGCTTAGTAGGTTATTGCTAAGATCCAAAAAACTAATGCGAGCACTTTGACTGAAACTGTCAGGCAGTACTCCCGTAATCTGGTTGTTGGCAAGTTTCAGGGTTAGTAATGCGGCTTTGGGTATATTGCTGAAATTCGGTAAATCTTGATTTAGCTGGTTATTACTTAGATCTAGGTAGTTCAGTGAGCTGGCCTCAAATAAGCTTCGAGGTAATTTACCCTTAATCATGTTATGAGATAGAGAAACGCGCTCTAAATTGTTAATAAACCCAATGTTTTCACTAAGAACTCCCTGAAGTCTATTATTATCGGCTATCAGCGTTTTTAAGTAACTCAGCGAATTTATCGAGTGCGGTAGATTGCCATCCAAATTATTGTTGGGTAAGGAAATGCTAACTACTCTATTGTTCTCTACCTTGACCCCAAACCAGTTTTCTATCGGCAGGTCACCCCAGTTTTCTTGTTTGTGCCACGTTTGTCCGTTTGTGCTGTTGTAAATATCTACTAGGGCAAAACATTCCTGATAACTGACTTTTAAATCTGAATTATTACAAATCTGCGTGTCTAGCCCAGCAACAGCCTGGGTCGATATGCTTGCTAAGCATGTAAGGAACACACCTAGGGGGTTATTCATGCTCAAGTCCTTCTGAATATGTAAGGTATAGTTAATTCTAATATCTTAACTTAGGCGCCATTCAAATGGAAAGCAGTTCAATGCGATTTTATGAAGTTACGTATGCTAGTTTTTGAAGGGGTAGGGTGGCCGTTTGCGCTAGCTAATATATAGCTGACTGCATAACGGGCTGTGATGGTCTTAGATGACTGAAACCTTCAATTTTCAATGAGGAGGGATAGCCATAATTTATTTGGCCATCCATAGGTTATAAATTGCACAAAGATATTCTGCTGTTTACCCCCAATAGCTGCTATAGTGCAGCTTTCGAATCAGAGCTGACCCTTGCTTAAAGAGCCTGGCCAGCCTCCGAGCTATACCTCTATCTAAATACCGAGAATTCCATGCCGTTTACCTCACTTGGCCTTTCAGAGCCAATTTGCCGCGCTTTGAGCGATCTTGGCTATAGCAAACCGACTAGCATTCAAACACGAGCGATACCGGTGGTATTGCAGGGTGAGGATGTGATTGCTACGGCGCAAACGGGTACCGGTAAAACGGCGAGCTTTGTATTGCCGCTACTAGAAGCTTTTCAAGCTAAAGAGCCGATGCGTGGAAAGCGGGTGCGCTGCTTAATACTGAGTCCCACTCGTGAGCTGGCTGAGCAGCTTCATAAAAGTATCCAGCAATATGCTCGCTATTGCGATCAAAACAGCATGGTGATGGTTGGCGGTGTGGATTCCGGCCCGCAAAAAGAGGCCCTAATTAAAGGCGTGGACTTTTTGGTGGCGACACCTGGGCGCTTGATTGACCTGCTGCATCAGCGAGCGCTGTATCTCGATGAGCTTGAAGCACTGGTGATCGACGAAGCCGATAAGATGTTAGATATGGGCTTTATCGATGATATTAATCGAATTATTGACCGTGCGCCGGAAGACCGACAGAGCTTGCTGTTTTCAGCCACTATGCCACCGCCAGTGCGCCAGTTGGCTAAATCGACGATGTACCGTCCCAAAGAAATCAGTATTGATGCCCAGCATCGCGGGGCCGATACGGTAGAGCAATGGTTGGTCGCTGTTGATAAAGATACCAAGTCGGCATTGCTAAGCCATCTGATCAAAGAAAACGATTGGCAGCAGGGTTTAATTTTTATCGAAACGAAACATGGCGCGGCAAAACTGGCGGAGCAATTGGGCAAACGTGGTATTGAGGCCGAAGCTTTTCATAGTGGTAAAAGCCAGGCTTCTCGTGAGCGTGCGCTAGAAGAGTTTAAAGCAGGCAAACTGCCATTCCTAATTGCCACCGGCATTGCGGCACGCGGTTTGGATATCGAAGCTCTGCCGAGAGTGATCAATTACGATCTACCATACGATAGTGATGAGTTCATCCATAGAATCGGCCGTACAGGGCGAGCAGGGGCCAAGGGTGAGGCCATTAGCCTATTGTCGCGAGATGATTTTAAAAACCTATGCGCTATTGAAAGCCGTTTGGGACACATTATCGAGCGTCGTGAAATAGAGGGCTTTACTCCCAGAAAAGAAGTACCTATTTCGATCCTTAATTATCAGCCGAAAAACAAAGCCAAGGCTAAGCCTAAGCCTAGAAAAGACCGTACTAGTAAACAGAGCGCTGATTTGAAATCTGTTAGTAAAGGGCGGGACAAAAGCAGAAAAAGTGTTTGGTCAAAAGGCCCATCTGCTGAAGTATCTAGCCAAAATGAGCCAGCTTATAAAAAACATGACTCAAAGAAGCCAGGGCTTGAGAAACCAGAGCCTGATAAACCCAAGTCAAAGAATCCTAAATCTAAAAAGCCATTTAACCCCTGGTTGAAGTAGTGATCGTTTGCTTCTTAGTTGTGAGAGGGGCGAGTTCCGATTGCCCCTAGTAGGCTGTTGAAAAACGTTTTCGAGGCAGTCAGCGCTAGGCAAAAACAAGCGAAAAAGCGCAGTTTATAGGTAATAAATGAGCATTTTGAGCTTGTTTTTAACAAAGCGATGGCAACGCAGATAGTTTTTCAGTAGTCTGCTAGAGTAAGGCCTTGTTAAGCTAAATCTATAACTTGCAGTAGCATGGCGAAGCCCTGTGTTTAAAAGGATGTAAGCAAAACTATGGATTATTTTGCACCGCTTTCACGACGCATAAAGGCCCTGATGATAGATGGCCTGTTGATAGCCTTGTGGTTGTTTCTGGCTATTTTTGTTATCTCCAAATTAGGTATCAATGACAGCAAATTGGAATCTTTATTGATACTTTTTGTTGTTGCCTCGATAGAGCCGTTACTGCTGAGTCTGACAGGCTCGACAGTTGGTCAGCATCTCTGCGGAATTCGCGTACGTCGCATTGATAGTGACAAGAAGTTAAATATCTTTCTGAGCGCTCTTCGAACCTTATTAAAGCTTCCTCTTGGGATTCTTTCATTGGCAACGGTTTCTGCGAGTGAGCGTCACCAAGGTGTTCATGATTTTATCTGTCGCAGTATTGTGGTGCATAAGAGCCCTGAAAGTGCTCCTGTTACTGAGCGATTAAAAGCGCGCGTAAAGGATACAGAAAATTACCGCTACCCATCAGTTATTCGCAGGGTTTTCGTAATATTAATGTACCTGCTAATTAGCATTATTGCGGTTGCCATATTGTCGGCTTTGCTAATGTCAGAATCTTGCTTTGAGGGCTATAGCTGCAGTGATATCGATGGTGTAATCAATATGGGCCTTAGTTTGTTGTTTTATATCAGCGTTTTTGTGATTGTTGCGCTTGCTTGGCAGGCCCGATTGTGGGGGTGCAGAAAGCGTGCTTTAAAAACAGAAGAAGGTTCCAGCTAGCACTCTTAGTCCTGCTGTTTTGTATGGGTTGTATGTGTTGAGAAAGGGGCTTGGTACCCACAAAATTTCACTTTTAGCCCTATCAGCTTCCTGGCTATCTGATTAAGCTTGTAGATCTGAGTCTACGCCTAACGGAGCTTAATGATGACGCACTTAAAAACCCTGTTTTATGTATTGCTTCTTGCCTGCTTTACCTCCTTTCAGTTCGCCAATGCCGAAGATAGCAAGCAATCCCAAAAAGCCATTTTGATAACAGGGGCGAGCTCTGGTATTGGGCTTAGCATGACCAAGCTGTTATCCCAAAACGGTTTTTACATTTATGCAGGAGTTTTGCATAAAGAAGAAATGGCGGCGCTAGATAAACTCGATAACGTTAAGGCCGTTCAGTTTGATGTACGAAATCAAGCGCAAATTGATGCCGCTGTAAAAGTTGTAGAGAGCGAGGGAAGGGGCCTGTATGGCCTGATTAATAATGCCGGTGTCTCGATTTTTGGCCCTATGCTGGAGCTGCCCGTGGAGCAGGTGAAATACCAGATGGATGTTAATGTTTATGGGCCAATGCGCGTAAGCCAGGCCTTTGCTCCGTTAATTATGCAAAGCAAGGGGCGTATTGCTACCACAGGTTCTATCGCCGGTATTCTTTCGCCTCAGTTTATGGGGGCGTACAGTATGAGTAAGCACGCCATCGAAGCTTATACCGATGCCTTTGCCCAAGAGATGGCAGGCTTTGGCGTTAGCGTACATGTCATCGAGCCAGGTAATTACGGCACTAACATTGGTAATGCTGCAAAAAAACGCTTGCTAGATATGAACTACTGGCCAGCGACCACGCGTTATGGCAAGGCGCGCAGCCATTTGCTAGGACGTTTAGATCAAACCGAAAAAGGCCCGGATCCAATTGATGTTGCCGAGGCGGCCTTAGAACTTATGCAATCAGAGAATCCAAAAATTCGCTATATGGTAACGGCTACACCAGCGCAAGCGGAGATTACGCTTAGACGTCAGCTTAGCAAAATGCTTGAGTTAAATGCTCAGCAAAAGCATGAATTGACGAGGGATCAGTTAATTAAGTTGTTGGATGAAGAATTAAGCAAAAGCGAGAAAAAATAATTGGCTGGGTAGGTGCTTGGCGGTACATATGCCGCCAACCATTTTCCATCAACCATAATTGGAATTGCAAATTAACTGGAAAAGCACTTATTAATCCAGGCACCAATATCCTGAATCTGCTCCATCACAACTTGATGCTCCATTGGATAAGTCTTCCACTCAACGGCGTAGTCGAACTTCTTTAATGTCTCTACTGCATGCTCACCTAAGTCTATAGTCACCACTGGGTCGTGAGTACCATGGCTGGCAAAAAACGCCGTGTTTAGATTCGCTTCACTTCGCTCTTCTTCAAGCTGATCCGTGAAAACCATATAAGTGGACATGGTTAGTACACCAGCGAGCTTATGTTGAGTACGCAATGCAGTGTAGTAACTGATAACACCACCTTGGGAAAAACCAGCAAGAATAATATTTTCCGAGGGAATACCTAGGGCAATTTGCTCTTCAATCAGCTTTTCTACCAAAGCATAAGATTCCTCAATACCTTGGCGATCTTGTCGGCCTTCAATGGTCATGCCTTTGATGTCGTACCAGCCTGGCATCTGCATTCCGCCATTAATGGTAATAGGGCGGTTTGGCGCCTGGGGGAATATAAAGCGTATGGCAGGGCTAGCGTTCAAGCCCAGATGTGGAACAACGGGAGGAAAATCATTGCAAGAGGCACCTAGGCCGTGCAGCCAGATGATGGCATGGCTAGGTTCGCCGCTGCCGTGCGTAAGCTCGATGGTCATAATGAAAGCATCCTAGGAATAAAACGACGCTGCATAATACAGCGTCCGAGTCGAATTCCCAATAAAGCTTGATAAAGGGCTAGGCTGCATTACATTGATACTACATTGCACTGAAACCGCCATCCATTAATAGAGCATGGCCAGTCATATAGGTATTGGCTGGGTCGCAGGCGAAGAGCATGCCGCGCACAACCTCCTCTGGTTGAGCATGGCGTTTCAAGCACGTGTCAGCACCGATACGCTTAATAGCGGTATCTCGGTCCTTAACGCCCTCTAATGCGCGATCGAACATATTGGTTTCGGTAACGCCAGGGCAAATCGCATTAACACGAATATTAAAGCGGCCATATTCAACAGCGGCCGATTTACTCATCCCAATAACAGCGTGCTTGCTGGCGGTATAGGCACTGCCGGCGGCAAAGCCGTTCAAGCCAGCAATGGAAGATACATTCAAAATTGCACCAGATTGCTGTTTCAGCATGGCCTTAACTTGATGTTTCATGCCCAAGAACACGCCGCGCACATTGATATTCATCATGCGCTCAAAATCTTCTAAAGGCATATCTATCAACTGCGTTCCTTCAGGATCCAAGCCCGCATTATTAATAGCAACATCCAGCTTGCCAAAGCTAGCAACAGTTTGGCTGACAAAATCTTCTACTTGGCTTTCTGAGGTAACATCGCAGCTCTGATAAAAAACCTCGCTTCCTTGCGCTTGCAGCTCTTCAGCAAGCTCTTTTAGCATGGTTTCATTGATATCGCTCAAAGCTAACTTTGCTCCAGCCGCTGCAAACTGCTTTGCGGCCTCACGCCCGAGGCCGCCGCTGGCGCCAGTGATAAGAACAACTTGATTTTGAAACTGTGACATAAACGATCCCCGAGTAATGGCCAAAGTATTGTTGCTATTCTATCGCTGTGACATGGTCAAGCTAGTGGAGATTCATACCAATAACATGGTGTAAATGAACAGTGAGGAGTGAGCTCTGAGTTCAACAGCAAAATTGATTGTCGATATCAATGGTAGGTCGCTATGAGTTCCAGAGCACAGGCTTTATGTCTTGCAGGGCCATATGCTCTGATTTGTAAACGCCTATATGTCAGTTTGCTGTAAATCGATAATCATGCCAAGTTCTATCAAATAGAATCTGTTCTTATGATTTTTCTAGCAGTCTAATCGCACGGGCAGTTTAGTATATCGTTGGTCGACTAATTTGACTTGTTAAATCTTACACAGTCATTTCTATTGACATAGCTTTTCAGAATGTCTGCCATTTTGCCACGCATACGCCAGAATTTTTCTGGGACATAATTTGTTGAAAAAGCTATTGAAGCCCTGCATTCAGGGATAACCAGTAGGTAGCTAGTTGATGCATTATCAGTAACGCCGCCATGGTGCAAAGCAGTCCAGGGCTGCTCTTCATTAAACAATCGGATTTTTCCAACGCGCCAGCCAAGTGAGTACTTTTCGGGGTTAGGCTCTCCGCTTCTTAGTCGTACTGGCTTATATAGCATGTTCCTGGCGCTTGGTGATAAGTAGCTTTCGTCATAAGTAGCTTGGGACATCTTAACCAGATCGGAGGGGGTCGAAATGAAACCTCCGCCGCCAAATAGAAAACTCCGATCCCTTTTGACAGTAGCTCTCTCATACGTTCCATCTGTAGCCAAATTTGAGTAGTAGCTAGCTTCGTTTCCCTTCCCTGCAAACGAAGTGTCTAGCTCTGTGCTCGCCATCTTAAATGTTTTCCAAATTGATGTTCTAAGAAAATCAACATAGTTACTGTTTGCCGCTCGCTCTATCACCGCAGATAATAAAATATATCCATTCGATGAGTATTTGTATTCATAACCTGGCTTATGCAATAAGGGGTGGGAATCAAAAACATAAAAGGCATCAAACGGGCTTGCATGATCTTTAACGTCAACAAATTCAGCGATGTCACGTTCTGGGGTGTCGTGTGGTATGCCGGCGATATGTGCAGCCAATTCCTTTACTGTAAATAAGTTTGTGTAACTCGGGCTAGCTACATACTCACTTACAGTAGATTGTATGTTAATAGAGTTGGAGTCTGTCAGCCTTGCCAAAGCGATTCCCGTCATTGGCTTGGCCAAGCTTCCGACAGAGTATTGTGTGTTTATATCTGCTTTTTTCTTGGTGTCGATATCTGCGAAGCCTAGGGCCCTAGAGAAAACGACCTCGTTGCCATGCCCTATGGCCACCGACAGCGAAGGCAACTTATATTGAGACCTTAGCGCTTCTAATTCATTTACTGTTCTGGTCTCTAGGTTCTCTTGTGCTAACGAAGAAAAGCTAATAGCAGTGAGTAACAAAGTGCTTATTTGATTTTTAAGGGCTCTATAAAGGTTCATGCTTTTCCTTGACGTATAAAAACCGAGTACCCTAATTAGACTTGGATATTTTGAAGAATGTTACATCAAATTGAAAAATCAATAGCAAGTGGCGGGCTTGGGCATTGCTGGGTAAGTGTTGGTCCCAAATAAGCGTATAAAGACTAGAATACTTTTCGATTCTCATCGAAAACAAGAACTGGGCCAAAAGTGACAGCCATCGCTGATTACTCCTAAATCGCGCCCTCTATTCAGAGGGCCCAGTGGCTTGTATATACGTACAATAAGTGGTTTTATACGCTCTCTATTTTTGCAGTAAACGGTGGAAATACAGACATGGCGTCTTCCCTGGTCTCATGGATAGAGCCGGCAGATTTGTCAGCCTCAGAGGAGGCTCTAGAATCGGGCCAACTTGGGCCTATTGCTAGTGCTCATGATCAGCCAGAATTTGATCAAGTAGAGTCTGATCAAATAGAGCTTGATAAAATAGAAAGTGATTAAATGTGCCTCATTTATGACCACAGCGCTGCCAAAGCCAAAGCCTTCGCAGCGTGGCTTAAAAAACATACCGTTCGATCCTTGTATTTACACCGGGTAAAACTGTCATCCTCAAGGCATTTTCCAGATGTTAAACAGCCAATGCTAAATAAATAAGCATCATGGCAATGAATGCATGGAAATGAATGCATAGCAACCTAAGAATTATGGAGACCAGTCGTTAAATGGCTAAAAAAGCGACAAAAGCAGTAAAAAGCTTTGAAGAATCCCTCTGGGATAGTGCTAATAAGCTGCGTGGCAGTGTTGAATCCTCCGAGTACAAGCACATCGTACTCAGTCTGATCTTCCTCAAGTTCATCAGTGACAAATTCCAAGAGCAACGCCAAAAGCTGATCGATGATGGCAAAGAGCCTTTTATTGATATGGTGGAGTTTTACACCCAAGACAATGTCTTCTACCTGCCGGAAGAGGCCCGTTGGTCTACGGTGATAAAGCAGGCCAAACAGGACGATATTGCCCTCAAGATCGATACCGCCCTGCATACGGTTGAGAAAAACAACAAAGCGCTGGCCGGCGCACTGCCCGATAACTACTTCTCCCGCCTGGGGCTTGAGGCCAATAAGCTGGCTGCGTTGCTGGATACCATTAATAATATTGATACGCTCGCCAACGAATGCCATATGAGCGAGGAAGACCTGGTCGGCCGGGTTTATGAATACTTTCTGGGTAAGTTTGCCGCCAGCGAAGGCAAAGGCGGGGGCGAGTTCTATACGCCCAAGTCAGTCGTAACACTGCTTGCTGAAATGCTGGAGCCTTTTGAAGGTAAAATCTACGATCCTTGCTGTGGCTCGGGCGGCATGTTTGTGCAATCCATCAAGTTTGTGAACAGTCACAACGGCAACCAGAAGAACATCTCTATCTACGGCCAGGAATATACCAGCACCACCTATAAGCTGGCCAAGATGAACCTCGCCATTCGCGGTATTAACGGCAACCTGGGCGATGTGGCCGGCGATAGTTTTTTTAAAGACCAGCACCCAGACCTAAAAGCCGATTACATTATGGCCAACCCGCCCTTTAACCAAAAGCAGTGGCGGGCCGATAGCGAACTCACTGACGACCCGCGCTGGAGCGGCTACACCGTGCCGCCTACGAGCAATGCCAACTACGCCTGGATTCTTCATATGCTCAGTAAACTGAGCGAGAGCGGCACCGCCGGTTTTGTATTGGCCAATGGCTCTATGAGCTCTAATTCCTCCGGTGAGGGCACGATTCGCCAAGAGATTATCGATAATGATCATGTCGATTGCATGATCGCTCTGCCGGGCCAGTTGTTCTACACAACGACCATTCCCGTGTGCCTGTGGTTCCTTACCAAAAATAAAAAAGCCGACACTAAAAAAGGCTACCGCGATCGCCAAAGCGAAACCCTGTTTATTGATGCTCGCCAAATGGGCCAGATGGTCAGCCGTATTCACAAAGAACTGACCACCGAAGACATCGCTAAAATTGCCCAGACTTATCATGCTTGGCGAGGTGAAGAAAAAAGTAGTGATTATGAGGATGTTGCTGGTTATTCAAAGTCTGCTTCATTGGAAGACATCAAAAAGAATGATTATGTGCTCACCCCTGGCCGCTATGTGGGTGCTGCCGAGATTGAAGACGATGGCGTGCCTTTTGAAGTGAAGATGAAAGCGCTTAGCCAAACGCTTTATGGCCAGATGGAAGAAGCCAAAACCTTAGATGATGCTATTCGTAAGAATCTGGAGGTTTTGGGTTATGGGGAGTGAGTGGCGGAAGGGAGTTTTATCCGAAATAGCTGAGATTGTTATGGGGCAATCCCCAAAAGGCAAGGATTGCAATGAGAATAGTGACGGCTTGCCATTATTAAATGGACCGACAGAATTTGGACCCTCTCATCCGTTGCCGACTCAGTTCACAACTGACCCCAAAAAATATGCACGCGTAAATGATTTGCTTTTTTGCGTGAGAGGATCAACCACAGGAAGAATGAACTGGGCTGATCAAGAGTATGCTATTGGACGTGGAATAGGAGCTTTTCGGCATAAGCTTGGTAGTGCACACCAACCTTATTTAAGGGCTCTAATTGAATATCATCTTCCAACCTTATTACAGAGTGCAACAGGATCAACTTTTCCAAATGTTAGCAGGAATCAGTTGCTGGATTTAGAAATTGATATTGCCCCTGAGAATGACTCCGGAGCAATATCAAAAGTAATTGGAACCTTAGACAGAAAAATCCAACTAAACCGCCAAACCAACCATACCCTAGAAAAAATGGCCCAAGCGCTGTTTAAAAGCTGGTTTGTGGATTTTGATCCGGTGATCGATAACGCGCTGGCAGCGGGCAATCCCATCCCGCCCGAACTTGAGGCGAGGGCGAAACAAAGAGCTGAAGTGCTCGCCCAGGCACAAACAGAGGCCGGTAAGCCTTCTCAAGAGAATGCGAACAGCGGAGAAGGCGACAACAACCCGCCCGCCTACCTAAGCCCAGAAATCCGAAAGCTGTTCCCTAGTGAGTTTGAAGAAACTGAAGAGTTGGGTTGGGTGCCTAAGGGATGGAGTATTAAGGATATGACAGATCTCGTTGATACAGTGTCGGAAACCTACCCATTGAAGTCTGTTGATAAGGTCATTTTTTTAAATACTGGTGATATTGAAGCTGGTCAGTTCCTACACGAGAATTACTCATCAGTAGATGGCTTACCTGGCCAAGCTAAAAAATCAATACGGCAAGATGATATTCTTTACAGTGAAATAAGACCAAAAAACAAACGCTACGCATACGTTAACTTTGAAGCTGGTGAACATGTTGTATCAACAAAATTAATGGTTCTCAGGAGTAAAGGAGCTGTAAGCTCAAAGTTTGCGTATTTTGTTTTGTCGAGAACTGAGGTGCTTAACGAATTGCAGCGTATAGCGGAACTCCGATCTGGGACATTTCCTCAAATAACATACAAAGAGCTTTCACTGGTTAATGTGGTAATTCCTGATGATCAAGAAATACTAAAGTTATTTTCTAGCTTGATTTTAGATGTTTATTATAAACAACAATTTCATCTTCAAGAGCAAAATGTGGAGCTGGAGAAGCTTCGCGACACATTACTCCCAAAGCTAATCTCAGGCGAACTACGCCTCCCATCAACAGCCGATACCAAACCATCCTTAAAGGCCACCACCCCATGATAGCCCTTCACGCCAGCAAAGCACTGTTTGCTAAATTGCCCGTGGATGATCAGGGGCGTTTGCCGATACAGCAGGCCACTCACTACATAGTGCAACGCGAGGTTCCACTGGCGGTGAACCCCCTCAGTGATTGGCAGGCCCACCTGTTTACCTTGCAGCGCCGCCAGTGTGTGTTGTGGGTACACGGGGCTACGCGCTTCCCCCTGTTTATGCCTTGCCTGACCAAAGCGGATTTTAAAGATTTGCAGTGGCTGTTTGTCGATACCTTGATGAACACGTTACTGAAAGCCGGTGCCAGTGACCGCCAGATGCAAACCGCTGACGCCTTGTTGCAACCGTTACAGATCGATAGTGTCTGCGACCGCTCGATGCAGGCCACCATTAATCGCATGAAAGGCGATATAGAGCATTCGCTCTACTATCACGAATCGAAGGTCGCCGATCTGTCGTCTTACCGCACCGGCGCATGGCTGGCTGATAGGCCTTGCAATGTGAAAGGGAAAAAGGATTGCCTGTGGCCCCAACAAGAAATGCTGGCCTTATTGGATAGAGCGGCATCGAGCCTGCTGGACAGTGGTTGCTTGCTGCTGATTAATACTGATGACGAGAGTGAGGCGCTAGCCGACAATGTGGTGTCACTCAGTGCCTATCGCCAGGAACACAAATTGTGACCTTTGGAGGGCACGCCAGTACAATTTGGAGGCAGGGTGAATTAGAGGTAGCCGAGTGCGAAGGTTTTATCAGAGGGGCGTTTGGTAGGGGTGTTTTGTAGGCGTTTTAAGCATTTGAGTTATTAATATTGGCCACCGTTTTACAGGGATAAAAATGGAATGATCAAGTTTACTGAAGCACAGCTGGAATCGGCGATTATTGAATTGCTGGCCGCGCAGGGCTACCCCCACGCCAGTGGAGAATCATTACAGCTGAAGCCAGGCGAAGTGTTGATTAAGGAAGACCTACGCGCTTATCTGCAAGCGCAGTATCAAAGCGAAGATATTACCGAGTCTGAAATAGACGGCATTATCAAACAGCTTGAGTTGTTACCTGCGAGCGATCTTTACGACAGCAATAAGCAGTTTTGCAAGTGGCTGAGTGATGGCTTTTTATTAAAGCGCGAGGATGCACAGGCAAAGGACATTTATATTCAGCTGATCGATTACTCCGACCTAGCTTTGGTTCAGCATTTGCTCGTTGATGAAACGCTTGAAGAGCACGAGCACGAGCACGAGCACGAGCACACAGCAACGCTCTGTGTGGCTGAGCAAGCTGGCCGTTATTCTGTTGGCAATGCAGCGGCTACTGAGAACCCGGCCAGTGATTCTATAGACAGCAATAATATCTATAAGGTGGTGAATCAGCTCACCATTGAAGGCGTAGAGCAAGATCGCATCCCCGATGGCATTCTCTATATCAATGGCCTGCCGTTAGTAGTGTTTGAGTTTAAAAGTGCTATTCGCGAAGAGAGCGCCAATATCGAACACGCCCATACCCAGTTAACGGTTCGCTACCGTCGCGATATTCCCCAGTTGTTTGTCTATAACGCTTTCTGTGTGATCAGTGATGGCGTCAATAACAAGGTGGGCACGGTGTTTGCCCCTTACGAGTTCTACTATGGTTGGCGAAAAATTACGGGTAATGAGTCGATTGAGAAGGATGGTATCGACTCGCTCCATACCATGCTGCAGGGCTTGTTTGATCAGCGCCGTTTACGTGAAGTGATTCGACACTTTATTTATTTTCCTGATAAATCCCACGATGAAGTAAAAATTATCTGCCGTTATCCGCAGTATTATGCGGCTAATAAATTGTTTGAAAGTATCAAGCAGCATCAGAAACGCCCGGATGGTGAAGGCGGCTTTGTTGGCGACGGCAAGGGCGGCACTTATTTTGGTGCTACTGGCTGCGGTAAGAGCTTTACCATGCAATTTCTTGCCCGCCTGCTGATGAAAAGTGTGGAGTTTGAAAGCCCCACCATTGTATTGATTACCGACCGCACGGATTTGGATGATCAGCTGAGTAAGCAGTTCACCAATGCCAAGAGCTATATTGGCGATCAGATTGTGGAGAGCGTTGAGTCACGGGCTGATCTGCGGGCCAGGCTCCAAGGCCGCCAAAGTGGCGGTGTATTCCTCACCACCATTCACAAGTTTACCGAAGACGCTGAGCTGCTTACTGATCGCTGTAATGTGATTTGTATCAGCGATGAGGCGCACCGCAGCCAGATCAATCTCGACCAGAAAGTGACGGTAATTGACGAAGGCCCAAATAAAGGCGTGAAGAAGAGCTACGGCTTTGCCAAGTACCTCCATGATTCGCTGCCCAATGCCACCTATGTGGGCTTTACCGGCACACCGATTGACGCCACCTTAGATGTGTTTGGTCAAGTGGTCGACAGCTACACCATGAGCGAGTCGGTGAAGGATGAGATTACCGTTCGTATTGTGTACGAAGGCCGCGCAGCTCGTGTGGTATTGGAGAATGCCAAGCTTAAAGAAATTGAAGAGTATTACGATCAATGCGAGAAGGATGGCGCCAACGAATACCAGATAGAAGAGAGCAAGAAGGCCATGGCCAATATGGGGGTGATCCTAGGTGACCCCGACCGTATTCGAGCGCTCGCTAAAGACTTTGTAGAGCATTACGAGGCCAGAACAGAAGAAGGCGCTACCGTGGCGGCTAAGGCGATGTTCGTCAGTAGCTCGCGCCACATTGCCTATGCCTTTTATCAAGAGTTGAGAGAGCTGCGCCCAGAGTGGTTTGAGGTGAAAGCCTGTGTAGAAGGTGAAGAGCTCAGCGAGCAAGAGAAAAAGGATATTAAACCCAGCGAGCGTGTTCGCTTGGTGATGACCCGCGGCAAGGATGACCCGAAAGAACTCTGGGATTTACTGGGCACTAAAGACGACCGCAAAGAGCTGGATCGCCAGTTTAAAAAGGCCAAGTCCAACTTTAAGATCGCCATTGTGGTGGATATGTGGCTCACCGGTTTTGATGTGCCATTCCTCGATACCATTTACATCGATAAGCCGGTGGCCAAGCACAATCTGGTTCAGACCATCTCCCGTGTGAACCGCAAGTTTGCCGGAAAGTCTAAGGGCTTGGTGGTGGATTATATCGGTATTAAAAAGGCCATGAATCAGGCGATGGCTAAATACTCCAAAACCAGCCAAACTGACTTTGAAGATGTTCAGGCCTCCTTGGTAGAAGTGCGCAACCACTTGGATCTATTGCGCCAGCTATTCCATAAATTCGACAGCAGCGATTACTTCAGTGGAGAGCCAGTGGCGCAGCTTAACTGCTTGAACCATGCGGCCGAGTTTGCGATGTCTGTGGGTAAGCTGGAAAAGCGATTTATGGGCCTGACTAAGCGCCTCAAGGCCGCCTATGACATTTGTTGTGGCAGTGAAGAATTAAAACAAACGGAAAAGGATCAAGTCCACTTCTACCTGGCCGTGCGCTCCATCGTTTACAAGCTCACCCGAGGCAATGCGCCAGATACCGCGCAGATGAACGCTAAGGTGAAAGAGTTGATCGCCGAGGCGCTGAAAAGCGATGGGGTGGATGAGATCTTCAAAATGGGCGAGGGCAATGAAGGTGCTATCGATATCTTTGATGACGACTATCTCGCCAAAATCGACAAGATCAAACTGCCTAATACTAAGATTGAGCTACTCAAGCAGCTATTGGCCAAAGCCATTAGCGAGATGAGCAAGACCAATAAGATGCAGGGCGTGGATTTCAGTAAGAAGTTTAAGGCATTGGTAGATAAGTACAACGAGCGTAAAGAAAACGATGTGCTGGTGGGTGACGTACTGGATGACATTGCCACTGAGATTGTCGACCTCTACAGTGAGCTGCGCGACGAGATGAGTTCATATGAGGGTATGGGTATCGACTTCGAAGAAAAAGCCTTCTACGACATTCTCAAGTCCCTAGCCGTTAAATATGATTTCACCTACCCCGAAGACAAGTTGGTCGAGCTGGCTAAAGAAGTCAAAGAAGTGGTGGATGATAAAGCTCAATACCCTGATTGGAATAATAAGGCAGACATTAAAGCCTCGCTAAAGGTAGATCTTATTATGTTGCTACATAAATATGGTTATCCGCCGGTCGCGAATGATGATGCTTATAAAGAGATCTTTGAGCAGGCTGAGAATTTTAAGAAAAATCGAGTTGCTTCTTAAGAAAAAGGCAAGCCGACTGTAAATAGCCCTTGTGGTTGCTTTCTAATGCGTCTGAGTAGAGAAGGTGCGCCTTTGATTGTTGCCTTTCAAAATTGTTTCGGGGTTATGTAAATTATCTTTAAGTAAGTTTTTCTAACTAATTTGGTAGTCGAAATGAGTGGCAAAATAAAGGAACTGTTTGAGAAATACAAAATTGATAAGGATTACTCAGGGTGGATTGAAAGCTACAAGGAGCGCTGCAAAGAATTCTCTGAAATCAAAGGCTTGGATGGATCTAGTGATGAGTACCTTCGCAATTTATGGTTTGAAAAGAGCAATGGTGTTAGTAGTGTAGGGTCTGGATCACTTAGCCATAAGGAATACGACTCTTGGTCGGTTAATGATTTACCAAGGATAACGAAGGACATACAAGCCGATTCGAGTCCTTCCTCTTTTTCTCGATTACTTGATTGGTTAAGGAAGGCGAAGCTCGAAGGTAAGTTTCACTATGAACGACGTGCCGTCTTGGCAAGAGTATTTGCAACGGCAAACCCCAAATTGTATACCACTGTTCTGAATGACGCGCATCTTCAAAGGTTGTTGCGAGTCCTAAATGAGTCGCCCTATGAATTGAAAATTTCCTTGGATGGGACATGGGCCGATCGAAACCAGAGCTTGACTAAGGCAATTGACGAA
The DNA here is from genome assembly GCA_025800365.1 of Cellvibrionaceae bacterium. Lineage (GTDB taxonomy): Bacteria > Pseudomonadota > Gammaproteobacteria > Pseudomonadales > Cellvibrionaceae > Pseudoteredinibacter. The sequence continues at coordinate 39,086 of JAOXRT010000225.1, forward strand.
TGTGTCGATTTCGGCGGCGATTATTTTATACGTAACACCTTCATTTGGTACCTTAAGGAAGTACTGTTATCTAGCAATAAAAAACCTGAAAGTGAAGGCGACGAAATTACGGATACTGGCCGAAAGCCAAATTCTATTAGTGAGTATCTACCATTAAATAGAATTTTGTATGGTCCGCCAGGCACAGGCAAAACCTACCATAGTATTGAGGCGTCTGTGCGAGCGGCTGATCCAGTATTTGATTGGGGTGATTCTCGCGCCAAGCTAAAAACCCGTTATGATGAGCTGGTCTCTGAAGGTCGGATTCGATTTGTAACATTTCATCAAAGTTATGGCTATGAAGAATTTGTGGAGGGCTTGAGGGCTGAGACAAATGAAGCTGGTCAAATTAGCTACACCGTAGAAGCTGGGGTTTTTCAGCGTATAGCTAATGATGCTGCAAGAAATGCTTCTGATAGAGGTGCGGCTTTCGACGGGGCTTTGCGAGAGTTTATTAATGAACTGGGGGAGTCTGGCCGAATTTCCTTGCAAACTCAAAAGGGAAAAGCATTTCAAGTTGATTATAGTGGTGGGAAGACCTTCCGAATCTTTCCAGAAGATACTATTAAAGAAGATATGAGGAGCGGTTACCCTGCCTCTTTACAGCACGTTAGTGACCTCTATTATGGGATTGAGCAGGATAAGGTTTACAATCCCTCATATGTTAAAGGAATTCTTAAGTATCTTATTGATAAATATGAGCTGCCTGAATTTGATAGTGTCTCAGAAAAAGAATCTGATTCAAGGAATAACTATGTTTTGATAATCGATGAGATTAATAGGGGTAACATTTCTAAGATATTTGGTGAGTTAATAACCCTGATCGAGCCGAGTAAGCGTGCAGGTGCAGACGAGGCTATTATTGTCGATTTGCCTTACTCCCGTAGAAAATTCGGTGTTCCAGATAACTTATATATTATAGGTACGATGAACACGGCGGATCGTTCTCTTTCAATGATTGATACTGCTCTGCGTAGGCGTTTTGATTTTATTGAGATGATGCCAGATCTAAATCCCTTAAAACATAAAGCTGTAGACATAACTCCAGAAAACAAAGACGACGATGCAGAAATTGACTTAAGTGATCTGCTGATGGTGATGAATCGTCGCATTGAGTCATTGTACGATCGTGAACACTGTCTTGGGCATGCGTTTTTTATGCCTGTCGTTGCTGCAATTGATAGTGGTGATAGTGCTGGTGCATGGTTAGAGTTACGATCGGTTTTCAAAAATAAAATCATCCCTCTCCTGGAAGAATACTTTTTCGAAGATTGGAATAAGATAAGTTTAGTTCTTGGTGATCAGGAGAAACTGGAAGCTAACCGTTTTATAAGGAAACGTAACACTGAGAGCGAACTAGAAGATCTATTTGGCTCAGACTATACAGCAGAAAGTTATGACAGTTCGGACAATAGCTTTTATTGCAATTACCCAGCTTTGGATGAACCTGGCTTCTATGCAGGGATAGTTAAGCTAGGTGGCGATAAAAGAACTACTAAAGCTGCTAGCTCAGACAGAGATCACAGCTCCAAGCAAAAAGAAGCTAACTAAAGCCATGACTCGAAATATTCAATTGTACGAGTACGGGCATATACTAAGCGAAGAATGTAAAGGTAATAGCCTAAAGTTGAGCGAAGGTGAAAATGCTGCCTTTGTTAGCAGTAAAGCTTTTGCACAGCTTGAGGCTTGGTGCAAAGATGGCAGT
>JAOXRT010000229.1 GCA_025800365.1 Cellvibrionaceae bacterium
TGTGGGCAGCTGAGATAAGCGAGGCATTGTGGCGTATCTGCTCCGCCTTGCTTGAGTGAAAGCCAAAGCCTTGCTGTTTGTATTTATAATTACCTGTGCCTATGGCAACTTCAGTTAAGTCTCGAGAGAAGACGTAACTGAACAGGTGGCTGGTTTTTTTGTGTAGTGACTCATGATTGACTACGCCTTTTAGCAAGTTTAGCTTGTACTTATAGACGATTTCATCAATTATGAATTCGAGCTCAAACTTACTTGGCTCTTCGGTATTGAGGGCGTGGGGGTGGCATGGGATTTCCGATTCTGGTTTGCTACCTAAAAAAGAATCACTTATAAACCAGCTTAGGAAAGCCAAGGTTTTGATAAGTTGGCTCTTACCCGAGCCATTGGCACCGATTACAGAAATAGCTTTGTTTAGTCGCCCGCCAGGTGTATTAATATCATAAGCGGAAGGGGCTGGTTGCTTTCCTATCTCGAAGGACAGCTCTACTTCTTCAGCGAAAGAATAGAAATTCTGAAATCTAATATATTTGATCATTTTGAGGCAATATCCACGAATATTTGTAGATATTAGCTTGGAGTGGGGGCTTCGGCAAGCTTCACAGTGGTTTTAGTCCTCTAAACTCGGGCTGGCTGCCTGATCCAGCGCCTGCATCCGCAAAAAGCTGCTGACCGAGACCGAGCGCAAGCGGGCTAA
>JAOXRT010000236.1 GCA_025800365.1 Cellvibrionaceae bacterium
ACCATAATGCCAGCCTTAAGGGCCAAAGGGGTAACATCCATCTTCAGGAATTCGGTTTTACCGTGTTTGCGCGGGGCAAAGATAGTGACACTGTAATCCCCCCATTAAACCAGGGCAGCTATAAGTAGAAAATTCTATTAAAATGGAACCAAGGAGTTTTCTATGAGAAAGTCACGTTATAGCGACAGCCAGATTCTGGCTATTTTGAAGCAAAATGAGGCCGGTGTGGCCGTTTCTGACCTGTGCCGCGAACACGGCATGAGCTCCGCCCAGTTTTACAAGTGGCGTGCAAAATTCGGTGGCATGGATGCTTCCATGATGAAGCGCCTGAAAGAGCTTGAGGATGAAAACCGCCGCCTGAAGAAGATGTATGCAGAAGAGCGCCTAAAAGCGGAGCTGCGCCAGGAAGCCCTAGAGGGAAAGTTGTAAAGCCATCTCGGCGTAAAGAGATGGCTCAGCGAGCTGTTACTAAGCACGGCATTAGTATTAGATTTGCCTGTATCGTATACGGAATCAGCGACAGCTGCTATCGATATCAGCCAAAGCTGGATGCTGAAAATGCCGTGATCGCTGATTGGCTACTACGGCTGACAACAACCCATAAACGCTGGGGTTTCGGATTGTGTTTTTTCTACCTGCGGAATGAGAAACGCTTTCCCTGGAATCATAAGCGAGTGTATCGGATTTATCGAGAGCTTGAGCTAAACCTACGGATTAAGCCGAGACGGCGTATAAAGCGCGAGAAACCTGATGCCTTGAGCGTGCCTCCTCGGGCCAACCAAGTCTGGTCTATGGATTTTATGTCAGACAGCCTGAGTGATGGTAGGAGCTTGCGGACGTTTAATGTGATCGATGATTACAATCGGGAGTGCCTGGCTATCGATGTGGATCTTTCTATGCCCTCTCAGCGTGTTACGAGAGCTTTAGATCAGGTCATTGAATGGCGGGGCAAACCTGCGGCAATTCGTTGTGATAACGGGCCTGAATATGTATCGCAGACCATGATAAGTTGGGCCAACAAGCATCGTATTACGCTGCTATATATTCAGCCCGGCAAGCCAACGCAGAATGCATACATTGAGAGATTTAACCGTACAGCCAGGCATGAGTGGTTGGATATGCATCATTTTGAGAGCATAGAACAGGCACAACAGCTTGCCACTGAATGGCAATGGTTGTACAACAACGAACGACCCAATACAGCCATTGGTGGTGTGCCGCCACGGCGGCTACTGGGTTTAGTTTAACCTTCTACTTTAGACTGCAGTTTGAAATGGGGGGATTACATCATTGTTCATGCAATAAGCTCCGTATCGTGTTAGATTGAATGGCTAAATACCTGCTAGAAGTGCTAAATGCCATTCTAGATAACATTTTACATTGCAAAATGACTTTTGCAATCACTTTTTGCCATTCAGGATGACATATGGCCATTTAAGAGGGTTTTTGGGGTGATTAGATGCCATCTGGCTCGTTTAATGGGCGAGAGAAAAATGAAAATTATTGATGTAGCACGAGAGACTGGGCTTAATCGAAATACGGTTACATTAATGTACAAAGAGACAGCGCAGCGAATAGATCTCGAAGCGATTGATAAGCT
>JAOXRT010000238.1 GCA_025800365.1 Cellvibrionaceae bacterium
TAGAAGAGAAAAAGCAAATAAGGGCACATGGCGGATGCCTAGGCACCTAGAGGCGAAGAAGGACGTGATAAGCTGCGAAAAGCTACGGGGATTGGCACACACGAATTGATCCGTAGATATCCGAATGGGGCAACCCAGTACATTGAAGATGTATTATCCTTTATAAGGAGGCGAACGTGGAGAACTGAAACATCTAAGTACCCACAGGAGAAGAAAACAATAGTGATTCCGCGAGTAGTGGCGAGCGAAAGTGGATTAGTCCAAACCATATAAGTTACGGCTTATATGGGGTAGTAGGACTGCGACATTTGTTGTTATCAGAACGAGAACAAACTGGAAAGTTTGACCATAGAGGGTGATAGTCCCGTATCGGCAATGCATAATAAACGATAGCAGTATCCTGAGTAGGGCGGGGCACGTGAAACCCTGTCTGAATCCACCGGGACCATCCGGTAAGACTAAATACTCCTAGGTGACCGATAGTGAACTAGTACCGTGAGGGAAAGGTGAAAAGCACTCTGAATAAGAGGGTGAAAGAGAACCTGAAACCATGTGCCTACAAGCGGCGGGAGCGCAAGTGACCGCGTGCCTTTTGCATAATGACCCTACGAGTTAGGGGTACTAGCAAGGTTAAATATTTAAGGTATGTTAGCCGTAGCGAAAGCGAGTCTTAACAGGGCGCAATAGTTAGTGCTCCTAGACGCGAAACTGAGTGATCTACCCATGGGCAGGTTGAAGCTGTGGTAATACACAGTGGAGGACCGAACCGCCAGGCGTTGAAAAGCCTTCGGATGACCTGTGGGTAGGGGTGAAAGGCCAATCAAACTCAGAAATAGCTCGTACTCTCCGAAATGCATTTAGGTGCAGCGTATCTGTGGTTTATAAGAGGTAGAGCTACTGATTGGATGCGGGGGCTTCACCGCCTACCAATTCCTGACAAACTCCGAATGCTTATAAATTAGACAGATGCAGTGAGGGCATGGGTGCTAAGGTCCATGTCCGAGAGGGAAAGAACCCAGACCAACCGCTAAGGTCCCCAAGTGTACACTAAGTTGAAAAAACGCGGTTCGATTGCCTAGACAGCTAGGATGTTGGCTTGGAAGCAGCCATTCATTTAAAGAGTGCGTAATAGCTCACTAGTCGAGCGATCGAGCATGGATAATAATCGGGCATAAGTGTATCACCGAAGCGATGGACTCGAAAGAGTGGTAGGAGAGCATTCTATTTGCGCCGAAGCATAACTGCGAGGTTTTGTGGAGCGGATAGAAAAGCAAATGTAGGGATAAGTAACGATAAAGGGGGCGAGAAACCCCCTCACCGAAAAACCAAGGTTTCCGTGGCTATGCTAATCAGCCACGGGTTAGTCGGGACCTAACGCGAACCCGAAAGGGGTAGTGGATGGACAACAGGTTAATATTCCTGTACTTGCCCACGCTAAAAGAGACGGAGCATTGTAGTTACTGCGTACTGACGGAATAGTACGTTGAAGGGGAGGTAAAACGACCCGATAGTACTCGGAATCTACGGAGGAAGAGATAATGTAGCGAAGAGGCTTCCAAGAAAATCAAGTGAGGCAACCCGTACCGTAAACCGACACAGGTGGTTGGGATGAGAATTCTAAGGTGCTCGAGTGATTCATAGCTAAGGAACTAGGCAAAATCGACGCGTAACTTCGGGAGAAGCGTCGCCCCGAGTAATCGGGGCCGCAGTGAAAAGGCCCAGGCGACTGTTTAACAAAAACACAGGACTATGCGAAATTGAAAGATGAAGTATATGGTCTGACACCTGCCCGGTGCTGGAAGGTTAAGTGGAGCTGTTATCTTCGGAGACGCAGTGAAATGAAGCCCCAGTAAACGGCGGCCGTAACTATAACGGTCCTAAGGTAGCGAAATTCCTTGTCGGGTAAGTTCCGACCTGCACGAATGGTGCAACGATCTGGGCACTGTCTCAGCTATGAGCTCGGTGAAATTGTAGTATCGGTGAAGATGCCGATTACCCGCTACGGGACGAAAAGACCCCGTGAACCTTCACTACAGCTTAACATTGGTTTTGGATAAATGATGTGTAGGATAGGTGGGAGACTATGAAGCGGTATCGCTAGATATTGTGGAGTCGTTGTTGAAATACCACCCTTTATTTATCTGAAATCTAACCTAGAAATGGGGACATTGTTTGGTGGGTAGTTTGACTGGGGTGGTCGCCTCCAAAAGAGTAACGGAGGCTTCTAAAGGTACCCTCAGCACGCTTGGTAACCGTGCGTAGAGTGCAATGGCATAAGGGTGCTTGACTGAGAGACTTA
>JAOXRT010000242.1 GCA_025800365.1 Cellvibrionaceae bacterium
ACAAAGATGTAGTGTTTAAGAAGAAGCGTTTCAGAAGCTGAAGAAGAAAATCTGTAGTACCGTAAATTGAACGTGCCAATGGGACAATAGAAGAAGGCTTTTAACATTGCATTTTACATCACATTTTACATTAGCAACAATATTTGCTATAGCAACCCTGTGCAGGGATCCAGGATAGGATGCCTGGGCAGGGATTCGAAATGGTAAATTACTACGCTTTTTACAGCCCTTTTTACCCTAGCAACGAACTTTATAAGCCTGTTTTTATATATATTCAGCCCTCCGGACGCCGCAAAACCGCCGCGAAATCGCCGCGAAACCGCCGCCGCCGCGGCAGCAAAACCGTTCTTTTCTAAGCTCGTTTATTAGAGGCTTTTTGCATTAGCAACGGTGGGAGCAGCAGCCCTCACGGAGCAATCCCGGATTTTTTAAAAACCCTCCTTGGACGTCTGTTGCGAAGGTAAGAAGGGATTTAAAAAGGGGCTGGGACACCACGGCGTGAAAGCGCAGTGGAAATCTCAATTGGTTACTTACTGCGCATAAACTCCTTCTTACATCCCTTTTTACCCTTGCAACAAAATTTTAAACCCCGTTTTTATATATACGCAGGCCTCCGGACGAGGCAACACTGATCCAGTAGGGTGCTGCCACGACCGTCTAGCCGTTCCGCTAATAAAAAATTTCTGCCAAATTTGGCAGCAGGCAACGCCGAGAGCTCGCTGCCAAATTTTCCAGCCTCATTCTAGCCCCTTACAAATTTAAAAGCCCCTTTCAAGCCAGCTAATGAATGGTAGTGTAGTAAGCCGCTATTGGCGGGCTTTAGCCCCTTTTTACCCCTAGCTACAAACATCGCCAGTCTGGTTGGGAACCTAGAGCTATAGCATGAAGTCCTTTAGACCACGCTTATTTTACTCTATACCCGGGGGGCCTATCATTACGCTTTCTGAGGTACTTGCCCAGGTCCCTCAGCCCAAAGCCGGTCTTATGCTAATGGGATTTACTAGTAACAGCAACAACGAGGAAGGTTTTCGTACCGTACGTCCGCTCTTCAGGCGCTTCGTACTGGATTCGCGGTACGGCCATCCACTTCTTGACCTGGCCGGCCAACCAAGCTTACACACAGGGGGTCTGATAGGTGAAGTTACCCTTTGCCCTCTTGACCTCACGGCGTCACGCGCCATTTCGTAGCGATTTAACCCCCCGGAACATTAAGCCCCTACAGGGTACGATTGCGAGTGCCAATCATCCGCTCGCTTGAACGGGTTTATTCTCTGCGTACTTTGACTTTTGTCAGCGGAGAACTCAGAGTTTTCGTCAAGCCAGGGTTGCCATTCTTATGCTCTTTGAAGCTTCAACCGCTACTACAGGTGTTCTTATTGTAGCTTTATACCTTGCTTATCGCTCAGTAATGTGAAGTGTATACGTTTTCATTACACAGAGGAATGGCACTCCTGGACTGTTGACTTTTCCTCCACCATGAATTCGCCGCGCCCGTCCGCCTCCCGTCGATCTGTGGCCAGAATCGCCGTTTTTGCGACGAATTGATGTGACCAGAAGCCTTGTGTGTAAGCTTTTCAAG
>JAOXRT010000267.1 GCA_025800365.1 Cellvibrionaceae bacterium
TGAGGATGAGAAGCCTGTGAAATCAATGAATGTAGCTAACCCTATTACACAGTCGAGGCAATTGATTACTGCTCGACAAATGCAGAAATTAGCTAAGGCTGATCAACCGATCTACCTAGCTATTGTTAGATCAACAAATGAAGCTCCTCGTGTACGTAAGCGTAGTAATAAAACTCCTAACCGTGTGGCGCAGTTCGCAGCAGCCCACGGTCGATCACAAATAAATAAGCGGTCAGTTAGTAAATTGACTGGGCCCAAGAAAGATATTATTTCTGTGGCCCAACGGGAAAGTGAGGTCATCTCACAAGTACCTGCAGTCCATCGGGGAAAACTGGAGAAAATAATCCATGAGTATCGCGATATATTCCCTGAGCAACTCCCAAAGGGCATACCACCCCCACGGGTGGTCGAACATACAATAAATGTCGAGCCAGGGAGTAAGCCTTCTTACCGGCCTCCATACCGGTTGGGTCCTGCTGAGCAGGATGAGCTAGAGGAACAGATTAAAGATCTCCTGGCTCAAGGCTTCATTCGCCCATCGTGCAGCCCATATGGGGCTCCCGTTCTT
>JAOXRT010000274.1 GCA_025800365.1 Cellvibrionaceae bacterium
CGAGGCTTTGGGGCGATATGCAGAGTCATTATCTTCGTTTCAAAAAATGCATGAGCTCTATCGAAAGCGAAGTGATTATGCTCGAGTCATGGCAGCAGAGGTTGAACGGGCACGTTTTGACTTCGAGCGCCGAGAACTAGAGTTAAAGAGCCTATCTAGAGATAAAAAGATTGCTGAGTTAAAGTTGCAGTCTGCAGAAGTGAGTGCTGAGCTTGGTCGGGGAAGGTTGATTACCGCGGTGTTATTAATTGCCTCATTGCTGCTGTTGATTTTGATCTTGGTTTCAGGGCGTCGCCGATTTAAGCGGCTGGCGGAGCACGATGCTCTGACGGGGGTTAAGAACAGGCGAGCCATTCTTGAATATGGTGAGAAAGCTTTTACTTCCAGAGGCTCATTAACCATCCTATTAATCGATATAGATTTCTTTAAGAGGATTAATGATAGCTTTGGCCATGGGTGTGGGGATGAAGTTCTTTGTGCCGTAGCCGAAATTGCTAGCTCACTTTGCGAACAGAATGTCGAGTTTGGAAGGGTAGGTGGTGAAGAATTCCTGTTTGTCTTGCCCGGCAAGGATTCAAATGAGGTAAACAGCTTTGTTGAAGTGTTTATGAATAAAATTCGGGAGCAAAGATTGCCTGACGGGAGTTCACTAAGCTGTAGCATAGGTATTAGTCGTTCTGGTGGGGAAATAGCTGATTTTATGGGGCTTATCGAAAAGGCCGATATTGCACTTTATAGTGCAAAAAGAGCTGGCCGGGATCGAGCTGTTAGTTACTCTTCTGAGCTGCTTAGTTGAGGTTTACTATGATGAGGGTGAGAGATGACAATTGGATACGCTACTGTGTTGATTTAACTGCTGTAGTTGGCTGTTCGAAAGCTAACTCTTTTAGTTGAATTT
>JAOXRT010000048.1 GCA_025800365.1 Cellvibrionaceae bacterium
ACACAAGAGGCGATCCTGGCGGGAAGTAAGGACACACCTCTAGCCCGAAAAGGGTACTGCCGTGAGTTATGGCCCATTTGCCATCCCGTAGCATGCACGAGGTCCCCGAATTAAGAGGTGCTTCTATACTTATAGAAATTTGCTTTGAGTTGGCGGGGGGAGCTCTATCGCGGAGCGTCCATTTTGTTTCCCGACATGCTTTGCGGTGGTTGCAAGGCAAAACATAGGCCCGAATGGCGTACATAGCCGTATGCAATGAATGAAGTGGAATGACAGGTTCTTCCCGGCGGCCCATCAACGTGAAGAAGCCTGGCAAAGCTTCGGGAGAGCCCCGGCGGGATGGCCACAACCGTTTCCTCGGGGGTCCGCACCAAAATGGCGGAAAATCATACTCAAGATGGACGTTTTAAATGCCAATTTGAAAAATGGAGGTTTTGCAGTTTTTCTTGCTGCTTAACCAAGCATTCTCCTTCGGAATAGTGGTGTGGGACTCAAAGTTACTCAGGTATAGTAACTGGGGCGAACTGGGTCCATTTTAAACAACGAAAAACAAAGATCGGTTAAAGAATGTCAATTGTGCCCTTTTTCCACCGGGACCTTTAATTGTGAAGAGGAGGTGCACTAGAATAAAAATAGCCTGCAATCAGGCTCTATTTTCGTTTCGCTTGGTAAACCTGT
>JAOXRT010000289.1 GCA_025800365.1 Cellvibrionaceae bacterium
CCGCCGCGGGCTCGTACTAGTAGCCGGCGCTACCGGCTCGGGCAAATCCACCACCATGGCCGCCATGCTGGATTATCGAAATGCCCACCATCATAGCCATATACTCACCATCGAAGACCCAATTGAGTATCTGCATCACTATAAAAGATCCATCGTTAATCAACGAGAAATTGGCAGCGACACCCAAAGCTATGCCAGCGCCTTAAAAAACGCCATGCGCGAAGCACCTGATGTAATTTTGATTGGCGAAATCCGCGACAGCGAAACCATGCACAGCGCCATCACCTATGCCGAAACAGGACACCTGTGCCTAGGAACCATCCACGCTGCCAATGCCATTGAAACCTTAGACCGCGTGTTGAACTTCTTTCCTGAAAAACAACATCGGCAGCTACGCACCGATTTATCACGCAACCTAAGAGCCATTGTTTGCCAGCGCCTACTCATCGGCCTAGATAAAAAACGCTGGCCGGCCTTCGAAATACTGCCGGAATCACCCTACATCAGCGAATTGATACAAAGCGATAAAATTGAAGAAATCGCCGAAGCATTAGAGCGCGGCATGGACATCGGCGCCAGAAATTTTGATGACGATATCTTCGCACTATTCCAAGAAGGAAAGATCAGCGAAGAAGAAGCACTAAGCCATGCCGACTCGCGCCACAATCTAAAAGTAAAAATGCGCCTAAGCCAAAAACAAGAGGCTGGCCAATCAGAAATTAGCAAAGACCTAGACTGGGACCACAGCCCTTAAACACCCTTTAAATAAAACCAGAATCAGGGCCAAAAACAGAGACAAAATAGAACAAAAAACACCCAACAAATTAACAACAACAAAGAAACAAAGCCAAAGCCTATACAAAACAAAAAAGCACTTGACCCAAACCCCACAACCCCCTATTATTCGCGCCCTCAACGCACTCGTAGCTCAGCTGGATAGAGTACTCGGCTACGAACCGAGCGGTCGAAGGTTCGAATCCTTCCGAGTGCGCCATACAAATAAAAACGCCCCCTTAGGCCTAGCCTAAGGGGGCGTTTTTATTTGTATGGCGTTCTTGGCTGGTAAGAAGCTTCGTGGTTCGACCGATTGCGACCAAGCAATCGGGACTGCGCTCAGGAGAGCGCACCCGCAGGGTCAAAATACGCCTAAGCGTATTTTGAGTCCATCCTTCTTTCCAATTCATGTACGCTGCTGAACCGCACAACTTTTTGTAACAGCCAGAGCGCCGGTGCACACTGTCCCTGCTGCGTTTTTCGTGACCACACTATCGCCACCTGTCATTGTTTTCAAATTTTCGATAATTGAATAACATTGTAACCACCTGAAGCTTTATACTCATGAAAGACAAAACCGGTCGCACTATTTTCAACAACCTTCCAAGTACAAATCTCTTTAATGTAACCTTTCTCCATGCTTTCCTTTAGCCCTAGCTTAGAATGCACAAAGCAAATATAACCACTTGCAACATACCAGCCATAGCGATACTTGCCAAAACTATCGTCTGCGATTACGCAGTTTTCTGAGCTTTGCGTGTACTGCCCAGAACGCCTAAATGCGATATAACCATTTTCGCGACAGCTGCTTGAACCAGACTGATAATTCCACTCTCCCTCCAACCCAAGAGCAACACCGCCACTCTCAATCTCTTCATTGTTTATAACCGTACAAGCTAAAATAGACACACCAAGCAACAGCAAAGCAATTTTTTTCATCGCCCTAGAACCACTACAACCAAAGAAAAAGACCCAAATTAAACGAATTAACTCTCGATTTATTTGAAAAACCAACAAGGAGTAATCAACTCCCCCACCCAAAATCAAACTTGCCACTTAAAAGATCGCCTCTTTGAAAGCGACTTTGTCCGTAAGAACCTCTATGATCCGAGGGGATCAGCAGGTCTTATCCAGCTACCTTGCACTTCGTAAAAACTCTCTCGCTGACACTCGCATAGGGATTTTTGTCTCTGGGTTGATTACTAATCTGCTTTCAAAAACTGTTGCCCCTGGTGCATTAGGTATTGACTCCAGGGTATCGTACTTTACCACTTTGGATTGATAACTTGCCAATTCCTCTAGGTCAAATATTACTGAACAGTGCCCCTCTTCAATGTACTTAAGAAGTCTTGAAGATTCTAGATCATTGAAATGCCCCAGGTAGTAGGTTTTCTGAATTTGAATCTTAACCTGGAGGTGATCAAGTACAATTTTAGTGCCTGACTTTGCATTAAGTGAGGCGCCTTCTTGCTCTAGAAGTTTGAATGTGTGCGCCCCTTCGGTTAATTCCGGGTGTGTATTCCAGTACTCTCCAATTATCTGATGCAAGTGCTTTCCATCGATATGCCAGAAATCTATCTCTTCAGAGCTAAAATTGCCAGGAAGTAGCCTGTATTCAGGCTCAACACTTTCAATTGAAAGCTCATGTATAACGAAAGGCACCTCAAGGTCAAATTCCCACTTTTCACTATTTACTTTGTGCGCCGTGCAAAGTGTAATTCCAACTCTTTTCGCTTTTTGCCGAGCTGTTTTAGAAAACCCCTTTCTCGCTACAAGTACACCTTTATTAGCATTTATATCGATTAGCTTTGATTGGAATGCATCGACTGTGGTCACGTCGACATTTTTATTGTAGTCCTTGCACTCTATCGCTGTAATAGAAGGGATTGGCCCTACTCGACCGGTTAGCAATACATCAATTTCTCTCTCGCCATCAGCGCCACGTATTTTCACATTCTTCTGAACTGACTCATATTGCGGAGAGCTTCTAAGTGCTTCGAAGATTTCCGCTGTTAGACTCTCAAATTCTTTTCCTTGTTTTGACATGTTATTCATCCATTGAATGCAATTGAGGCACATATATTACCTCACTTCGAAATACTCTACGGCAGAGCACGACCAAAACAACAAAAAATAAGGCCTAGATTTTAACCCCTACTTCCGCAACCTAGAATCATACCTAAAAGGCAAAACCTCTCCATACTTAAGCTTGGCAAAATCCGGATGAGCTGGGTTAAGTAAATAATTATATTCACCCATTACCGCCACACTAGGCACTTGAAGAACAACAGAGCTTTGCGCATCTACCCAAGCATCACCTGTGGCTTGAACACTGGGTGCCATGGCAGGCTCGGCCCAGTCTTTGGGAAGGTCACTAATATCGATATGTTCTACAAGGGATTCGTCAAAAGAAACTGAGACTTGACGGTAAACATTAAGGATATCAGCGCGACCTAAATGCACCAGAAGCTCCATGGCCGATTGAGCGCGACTGCTACCTAGGTACACCACCCTAATGCCTTTAGAATTCCAGCGGCCGCCATATAAAAAAGCACCCTCTCCCGATATCATTTCTGCAACGCTGTTCGAAAATTCTGGGGCTGCAATACGGTAGCCGCTAAGCACTAGCTAAAGACTCCATGACGAAGACGCCCGATTAAATCTTCTACATCTCTGGCGCCAAATTCGGTGCTGGCTCTCTCTAGTGGAGTTTCTCCCTCCAACAAATCAAGAGGCATTCTAAGCCAGGATATCGCAGCGTCATCGTCACCCTGCATTAAAGCCAGTGCTTGATCCTTCAATTGTGCAAAGCGAATCGCTCGATCAGATTCATCCACTTCAAGCCGGCCACTCTTTTTGCGGCGGGTCATGGTGCTGGGAGGGATCCCCAAAATCTGCGCTACTTCTTTTTGAGAAGCATTAAGGCCGATTTCGAGCTGCTCGATAGCCTTGAAGGACAAACCCTCTTTTAGGCTTTTGCGTACGCCTGCTCGACTAAACTCCTTGATACCAGAGACTTCCTTGGTTAACGCTCTTACTGGACGAAGACGAGTGGTACCGGCAGGCCCAGCCGTGGCTGCAGAAACCGCCTTGGGTTTATTCTTCGCGGGGCCTTTTTTGGGGGATGCTATAGCTGTAGCCATTTGGGCACTCCATAACGTTCATATGGTTTTAATTATCGGCTTGAATTTGGGTGCTGTCAAACTTGGTTTGGGGGGCTTGGGTTTGAGGCTTGGCGGCCAAGTGGCTTCGTGTTTTTAGGCTTTGGTTATGAATTTTAGAGAAGGATGGACTCAAAACACGCTTGGGCGTGTTTTGACCCTGCGGGTGCGCACTCCTGTGCGCAGTCCCGATTGCTTGGTCGCAATCGGTCGAACCACGAAGGTTCTTACCGGCCAAGAACGCCATACAAATAAAAACGCCCCCTTAGGCTGGGCCTAAGGGGGCGTTTTTATTTGTATGGCGCACTCGGAAGGATTCGAACCTTCGACCGCTCGGTTCGTAGCCGAGTACTCTATCCAGCTGAGCTACGAGTGCGTTGAGGCGCGTATAATAGGGATGCGCACCTATTGAGTCAAGCCGTTTTTTAAAAAAATGTCACAATTAAGCTTAGGCTCCATTTAGTCCGCTGCTATTTTGATCAGAAGCAGCCTAAGGCAATTAAACTCCTTTAAAAACAACCACTTCCAAACAAGCTTATTTCTTATCACAGCATCTGTTTTAAAAGCGTTGACAGCACTTAATACGAGCAATACACTAATGATAATGATTATCATTTATTGAGTCGAAGCTGAATATGAATGCTATTTGCCCATCACATCAACAAGCACTAATTCAAAACCCAAAACAGGCGCTCTCTGCCTGTCGTAGGCTTATCGATGAGGGGACTAAGTGTCATCATGCGGCTGAGTATGGTGAATCTTGCCATCGCTTTCAGGCCGGGGTGGAAATCTGCCAAATGATCCTGTCCCACTCTCCTAACCCAGCAATGGTGGCATTACGAGTGATTGCTGGGCACAATCTTTCGGCTTCTTATGTCGCGCTTGGCAATAATCTCTACGCCGAAAAAGCCCTGCATATTGTGCACAATGAGATTTGCGCTCTATGCCAGGATTCTAGCCAGCAGCGCTGCGTTCGACTTGAGGCGTTGAGCCAATTACAAACCACCCTATTTTCTTTAACTTCACAGCTTGGCCATATGGGTAAAAGTGAAGCACTTCATGAGACCATTACTGAGGCAGAAGCGATTGCCGAGCACACGGCCCAGCAGCTTTTTCACTAACAAAAAAGCGAGCCTATAGAGCTCGCTTTTCAGTGGATCCAGCATTCAGATTATGAAGCTTGTTTTTCATCCATCATTTCGTCAATGCGCTTAAGTATTAAATCACTTTCGCTTTCTGCAATCTTCATATTCTCGATAATTTTCTGTCTTACCTCAGGCATAAATCGCCAGTTGGCATCACGTAATTCAACCGCCTCTTGCACCGCCAAGTGAACGGCAGCATGGGGTGCCTCAAGTGCTTTATAAGCATGGGTATGGCTAAAGCTCTTTGAACCATCACCTTCGTAATACCAGCGCCCCATTCGACAACTGGTGTGATCGATGGATATCGCCGCTATTTCGTCACCACGCTCACTGGAATCATCAAGTGCTAAATAGCCATTTTGCTTGAAAATAATATGATCAAGTTTTGCCAAGGTACCAAAGGTTCTGTCTTTTGCATTGGTTACATAACGGCGTGTTGTTTCAGCAGAATCAGAAAAATCATTAAAGCGATGCTTGAACTCCTCTACCTGCTGACTAATTTGGCTGGCAGAGCTACTGGAAGTCTCGGCTTTGCTCACCATATCCTGAACACGAGAGCTAAAGCCCCCCATAGTGGAAGAAACCTCAATGGCAGCTTCTTTAGTGCGATTCGAAAGCGCTTTTACCTCTTCAGCAACCACCGCAAAACCACGCCCCTGCTCACCCGCACGAGCGGCCTCAATGGCGGCATTTAAAGCCAACAAGCTGGTTTGGTCCGCGATTTCAGTAATAATCGATAGAGACGCCGAAACTTTTTCACTGTCTTCACCTAAGGCTTTCACCACCTCAGCTACTTCTTGAATACTGCTATTAATCTCGGTTAACTGGCTCGCCATTTTATCAACTTCTTGCTGGCTTTCTCGAGCTGCTTCACCGCTCGTATTCGCGATGGTTTCAACCTCAAAAACCTCACGGGAAATTCTATCCAAATCAGCCTGGTTAGTTTTTAGGTTTCTGATCAAATTTACCGTATTAAGATTATGCAATTCAGAATGCAGCTCATTAGCCGCCAGTAAATCCATACCTTCTTTCATGCGATCAATCGATAAATTAATAGAGCATAATGAGTTTCTTAGCTGTCCAGGTAAGCCTTTATATAAAGCCTTACGATCATAAGAACCATTGGCCACGTAGTTAAAGCAACTATTTACTTCTTTAAAGTAGGATTCAATACGATCCAATAAATCGTTCAACTCCCAAGCCACAAGGCCCAGCTCGCCCATGCCTTTGGTTCTGACAATTCGCTTGTAGAATGAGCCTTGATTGGCGGATTTAATGGTACCGTGTACTGCTTCTATCAAGTTGAATATTTGCTTAGAAGACTGATGAATCCACAAAGAAAAAACCAAACTAAGCACCGGAGCTACTAATAGCCACCACGCTGGCTCCAATAAAACAAAGGCCATACCATTACTGAGCCACACTAGGGCCAGCACCGTCCAAACCGCCATTTGGATGCGGGTTCTAAAGAACGGAATCTGGCTACTGATATTATTATTTCTGTTTGCAGCTTTAGATTTAAACTCTGGCTTTTGATTAACACTCGCGCCATTTTTCATACTTCTATCTCCTAGGCTGCATCCAAGCTCTGCATATACTGAATATAACTTTGATTCTGCTCAGCAATATGATCTTCTAAGATCTTTATAGAGCGATCAGGAGCTGTCTTACGATCACCCTGCGCTTCAGCTTCACGCATTTTTTCGTAAACGGCCTCTATAGTTTTGATTGCTCCAGGTGCAGGCTTGCGGCGTACAGAATAATAGCCCCGTAGATTTCCACGCTCGTCGAAATCAGGAGTTACATTGGCAAACACCCAATAATACGCGCCAGATTTACAAAGATTTTTTACATAACCAAAGAACTCTCGATTTGCCTTTAACTCCTGCCATAGCAACTTGAAAACACCTCTAGGCATATCCGGGTGTCGGATAATATTGTGTTGCTGGCCCAAGAGTTCATCTTCAACAAAGCCCGAGACCTCCATAAAGGTTCGGTTGATATAGCTTAAGCGCCCGGTAGTGTCTGTTTTACTGACAATAAAACCGTCTTCGGCAAGATGCACTTCCTTAGCTATGGGCTTGATCAGCCCTTTCCTTGATGACTTCTTATCCAAAATATACCGCCCCTCAAAACCCAAGTTTCTACATCCTGCGATCACTCCAATGAGCAAGCTTGCGATTAAGCGCCACTTGTCATTATTTACAAAAAATCGCCACTTACCCCTGTATCGACCATGGTTAAAAGTGCTTGAGACTACTTAAGTATGGATTAGTCCACTTTTGTCGGGTAATTCATCAATTAGGCCAATATATTGATGCAGATCAATTATTCAGGCTAAAAACTGAACTCAGCCATAAATTAGGGGACCTCAACAGTGCATATATTTCAGTCAATTATATTGACGCAACAATATTGTGTGAGCCAGTTGGCAGAGGCTAATAAGGGATTAATACCGATAAAGTATTAAATAAGTGAATCCCTTCAAGGTAAGCTAAGGCTCTAACTCACAAGGGCCTGCAGTCGTATACAGACCTTACCTACCGCAACCCCGGCAAGC
>JAOXRT010000012.1 GCA_025800365.1 Cellvibrionaceae bacterium
GCGAACAACGGTCATTTCGCTGTCGAGATCTTTCTGCGCGATAAATGAATTCACCATACGATCGGCTTCCATGCTTAGAGCCCAATCGATATTCTTTTCAGTGGCGTTAAAGGTTTCGAAGTAGTTGGTGCGGTCGGTCCAAGTAGTTCCGTTCGGGCGAGCACCGTGTTCGCTCAGCTCTTTAGGAATGTCTTTGTGTTTTGGGCTACCTTTAAATACGAGGTGCTCTAGTAAATGAGCCATCCCCGTCTCACCATAGTTTTCATGCTTAGAGCCTACTTGGTAGGTAACATTTACGGTGACGGTCTCTTGAGTGACATCAGGGAATAATAAAACCCGTAAACCATTATCGAGGCGATATTCGCTAATACCTTCTACTTCAGTGACTTTTACAGGTTTTGCAAAGATACCTTGAGACAAAGTACCGGCGGCAATGATCGCTGACGCAATCAGAGTTTTACGAAAAGACAAGCCCATAGCTGGCTCCTTATGATTGGGCAGCTCCCCTTCGTTGGGGCGCTGGAATTACAAATGGATCAAAGCTAGGCTGCGAACAGCCATAATATTATTAGACGCTGTGTTGCTCGATCCAGTTTCGTACTTCTTGGGTAAGTTCTTTGCTATTGCGATCTTCAGTGCTGATCATATCACTAATTGTGATTGTGACGATGCCTGCTTGCTTGGCGAGTTGATGTGGTGCCCAAGCTACGCCGGCATTATGGGAGACGGCCACTATAGGTACATTGGCCGCAATGGCAATATCGGCGCCACTACGGGCGAAGTTTCCAAGCTCTCCAGGCTTTTTGCGAGTGCCCTCAGGAAAGACTAATACTGAAATACCGTCCTCAAGACGAGACACGCCTTCGCGACGGACTTTTTTAAGAGCTTCCCTCGGATTGCCTCTATCGATAGGAATTGAGCGAAGGGCCCTTAAGCCCCAACCGAAAAACGGAATGTTCAAAAGCTCTTGCTTTAGAATAGTGGCAACGGGGTTAAAGTGGGCCTGTAAAAAAAGTGTTTCCCAGCTGCTTTGGTGGTTGGCCAATATCACACAAGGACGTTCTAAAGCAGCTTTATTACCTTTTATTTCAATAC
This sequence comes from Cellvibrionaceae bacterium, assembly GCA_025800365.1. Classification (GTDB taxonomy): domain Bacteria; phylum Pseudomonadota; class Gammaproteobacteria; order Pseudomonadales; family Cellvibrionaceae; genus Pseudoteredinibacter. Next base: position 1,096 of record JAOXRT010000012.1, read on the forward strand.
CGATACCGCAACAGATTTTCAGCCAAAGCAAACAAAAGCGATTCCAGCTCACCAAAAAACCAGAGCGAAATGAATAGGGCAGTAACATAAGTGGCAGTGCGAGGGCACCGTATAAGATACCGGTTATGACGTAGCCGATATAAAAAATTATTGCGCGTAGCTTTGCAATCAAAGTTACTATCCTTAACCGAAATTATCTGCAATATAAGCAGCAGCTGCTGCTAGGTCTTCAAATACAGGCGTATTTTCTAATCCTGGGTATGGCTGCTCGGCGAGTTTGGCGAGTGTTCTCTCCCCTTTGCCAGTCCTAACCAAAATAGGGCGACAGTTTTTAGCCAATGCGGTTTCTAGATCTCGTAAGCTATCGCCTACGAAAGGCACATCATCAGCGCAAATATCGAATTCGACTTCTATCGCATCGACCAAGCCTGTCTTCGGCTTGCGACAACTGCAATTATCATCGGGCCCGTGTGGGCAGTAGAAAATCGCGGCAATACTTCCGCCACGAGTTTCCACCATATCGCTTAATTTGCTGTGCATAGCTTCTAAATCGTCAAGATCGAATAAACCTCGAGCTAAGCCCGATTGATTTGTCGCGACGACCACCGTGAAGCCAAGGCGAGATAACTTCGCAATGGCTTCAAGGCTACCTTCAATGGGCTGCCACTCCTCTACAGACTTAATATAGTCATCAGAGTCGTGGTTGATTACACCATCTCTGTCGAGAATGACCAGCTTCACCCAAGGCTCCTTATTTGGCCGGAACCAAGTGAGAAATATCAGCAACTTGTAAGAATAGCTGGCGTAACTTATTCAATAGGGCTAGGCGATTATTGCGTAGCTCTATATCATCAGCCATTACCATCACATCGTCAAAGAAGCTATCCACAACTGGGCGTAAATCCGCCAAAGCACTAAGGGCCTCGGTATAATTAGCTGCGGCAAATAGAGGTGCTACTTGATCGGCTTTTTCTGCGACAGCTTGCGCTAAATTCTTCTCGGCCGTTTCTTGCAATAGTGCTTCATTAACCTCATCGGACACAGCTGAATCCAATTTGGCTAAAATGTTAGATACACGCTTGTTGGCTGCAGCCAGTGCAGCCGCATCGGACAGTTGACTGAAGGCATGTACTGCATGAACGCGACGATTAATATCCAAAGGAACCGTTAGGTTCTTCGCACTCACCGACATAAAGACTTCTACAGCGATTTGCTCTTCCTCGTACCAAGAGCGGAATCGCTCCAGCATATACTCAAGCGCGGTTGCAACTGAAGCGTCACTGTCCTTAATGCTGTCACCGTGATTAATAGTGGCAAGCTTTAATAACTGGGCCAAATCTAAAGGCAGCTCTTTTTCTACCAACAGACGTAAAACCGCTACGCTGGCACGACGCAGTGCGAACGGATCTTTAGAACCAGTAGGCTTCTGACCAATACCAAAAATGCCACTTAATGTATCTAAGCGATCTGCCAATGCGATGATGGTACCGGTTTTACTGCTAGGCAATTTATCGCCAGCAAACTTGGGTAGGTATTGTTCTTGTAGTGCTAGGGCTACTTCTTCATCTTCGCCAGCATGCTTAGCGTAGTAGTAACCAGCAACACCTTGCATCTTGTCAAACTCACCCACCATGTCAGAGACAAGATCACTCTTACACAGTTCAGCGGCACGCTGTACTTTCGCAAGGTCACCGTCAACTTGTTGAGCGATCATTTGGGCTAGGTTGCGAACACGTTCGGTTTTATCGTAAATAGAACCAAGTTGGGCTTGGAAGACGATGGGCTTTAAGCGCTCGCGCATATCGCTTAGGCTAATCTTCTTATCGGTTTCATAGAAGAAGGCCGCATCTGCTAGGCGAGGGCGAATAACTTTTTCGTTACCCGAAATAACCTGTGCTGGGTCCTTACTCTCAATATTACTGATAGTAATGAAGTAAGGCATCAATTCACCTGCGGCATTTTGCACAGGGAAATATTTTTGATGTTCTTTCATTGAGTAAACTAGGGCTTCGGAAGGTACTTCCAAAAAGCTCTCTTCAAATTTACCCATTAAGGCCACCGGCCATTCAACGAGTGCGGTTACTTCGTCTAATAGCTCTTCATCAAGCATCGCCTGGCCGTTTACTTTATCGGCTTCGGCCAAAACTTGTTGTTTAATGGTTTCTCTGCGCGACTCAAAGTCTGCATTGACATAGGCAATACTGTTTAACTTGTCAGCATACTCGTTTGCAGATTCGATGATTAAAGTCTGATCATAGTGGAAGCGATGGCCGCGAGTCTCACGGTTTGCTTTTACGCCATAGACTTCAGCTTCTACCAATTCATTTCCGAACAGAATGAGTAACCACTGTACTGGGCGCACAAATTCATCACGTCGGGCACCCCAACGCATACGCTTTGCAATAGGAAGCTTAGCTAGCGAGTTTTGGATAATGCCTTCTAGTTTGCCGGTGGTTAATTCACCGCCAGCTGATTTACGGTAAACCAGCTTATCTTGCTTGCCATCGTTTTCGGTTTTTAGCTCAGCAACATCAATACCATTTTTATTGGCAAAGGCTTCCGCCGCTTTACTTGGATTGCCTTCGGTGTCGAATGCAATCTTGGCTGGCGGTCCCCAAACGGTAACTTCTTTTACAGCGGTTTGCTCATCTAGCCCGTTTACTATCACAGCGAGACGTCTTGGTGCGGCGTAGGATTTTACGGAGTCGAAATTAAGCTCTAAGTCTTTCAGCCCGTCTTCGATACCTTGGGTAAAGGCCTTCGATAAGGTTTTAAGCGCTTTTGGGGGTAATTCTTCGGTGCCCAGTTCAACTAAAAAATCTTTCTTCATTAGGCGTCCTCCTCCCGGGCTAAAAACTCTTTGCGCAAACTGTCTTCGGCTAGCGGGAAACCGAGCTCTTTACGGGCATCGTAGTAAGCTTGGCACACCGCACGGGCTAGGGTTCTTACACGGAGGATATAGCGTTGACGCTCGGTGACCGAAATAGCATGGCGGGCGTCCAGCAAGTTAAAGGTGTGAGAAGCTTTCATTACCATTTCATAGGCGGGTAATGGCAGGCCTGCTTCGACCAGGCGAGCGGATTCGCTCTCGTACTTATCAAAACACTGGAACAAGAAATCAACATCGGCTTCTTCAAAGTTGTAGCGCGACATTTCTACTTCATTTTGGTGGAAAACATCACCATAAGTCACAGGGCCTTGGGGGCCAACGGTCCAAACTAGGTCATAGATGCTATCGACACCCTGAAGGTACATGGCAATACGCTCTAGACCATAGGTGATCTCTCCCATCACCGGCATACACTCTAGGCCACCAACCTGTTGGAAGTAGGTAAATTGGGTGACCTCCATGCCGTTTAGCCAAACTTCCCAACCTAGGCCCCATGCACCAAGCGTTGGAGATTCCCAGTTATCTTCAACAAAGCGCACATCGTGAACAGTGGTGTCGATACCAAGGGCGTCCAAAGAACCCAAGTATAGCTCTTGGAAGTTTTCAGGGTTTGGTTTCATAACCACCTGAAACTGGTAGTAATGTTGAAGGCGGTTAGGGTTTTCACCGTAGCGGCCGTCCGTTGGGCGGCGGCAAGGCTGCACATAGGCAGCATTCCAGTTTTCTGGTCCTACTGCGCGTAATGTAGTGGCAGGGTGAAAGGTACCGGCACCGACTTCCATATCCAGAGGCTGTAAAACCACACAGCCCTGTTGGGCCCAATATTGTTGCAAGGCTAGAATTAGCCCTTGAAAAGTACTTGTATCAGCTTTGGGGTCGGACACCGCGAAATTGCCTCCGGCAGAATGAATCAAAAGGGCGGATTATATCGCTGCAAGCGCAATAACTCTATGGCAGAAGAGGGCTCTAAGCCCCTAAAAGCCCTATTTCACTTGGGAGTTATAGCGCTTTACGTTAAGCTGCGCCCTTGATACACCTGAAGTACAGCAAAACTATGACAAACGCCAGCAACTCGCCCGCTCCCAAGCGAGGACCCATTTACTTTCTTATGGCCGCCATATCCCGATTACCCCTGGGTTTAAGTCGAGCTATTGGCCGTGCAATTGGGAGTTTATTGTGGCTTATCAATGGTCGCGAAGCGAAGGTCACTAAGCGTAATCTAGAGATGTGCTTCCCCGAAATGCCCGAGCAAGAGCGCTTGAAGCTAGCTAAGCGTAGCTTGCAAGAAACCGGTGTAATGCTGATGGAAACGCCCGCTGTTTGGATGCGGGATATGGCTTGGCTACGTAGTAAGGTCATTGAAACCGAAGGCTGCGAGTTGGTTTATGAGGCCTTGGCCAAGGGCAAGGGCATGGTGCTCATCGCTCCGCATCTAGGCAACTGGGAAGTGGTTGGCCTATACGCTGCCACACTTGGACCCATTACCAGTTTGTTTGAGCCGCCGAAAAATGCGGAAGTAGGCGCCATTATTCAAGAATCGCGGGAAAAATCGGGCGCCACACTGGTGCCAACCGATCGCCGCGGTGTCATGAAGCTATTAAAGGCGATTAAAGCGGGTGGTATTTCCGGCATATTGCCAGACCAGGTGCCTGGCGATGGTGCAGGTGAGCTGGTTGAGTTCTTCGGTCGCCCAGCGTACACCATGACATTATTATGTAATTTGGTCAGCAAAACAGGTTGTGAAGCCTTAGTGAGTTATGCCGAACGAGTACCAGGTGGCTTCAAGCTTGTCTTTAAAAAGTCCTGTCCTGATCTTTATAGCGAAGATTGCGATAAATCGCTGCGCGCTTTAAATCGCAGTGTAGAAGATGCCATTAAAGCGCTTCCCGAGCAGTATCAGTGGGAATATAAGCGCTATAAATGCTTTGAAGAGGGTTATCAGGACCCTTATACCAACATGAGCTAAGCTTTTTGCTCAGCGTTAAATACCCGGTCCATATAAGAAATCAGGCTGCCGAACTATAAAGTCAGTGCAGCCTGTACTATGAAAGTTCTGAAACTCTGCTTACAGCCCTAGTTCAGCCAAGCGCTTATTTAACTCTACAGTCGCTTCGGTTTCCCAGCCTGGCTTTTCTTTGGCAATCAGCTGCTCAAGAGCTGACTTGATGGGCAGCTTTAAGCCTTGGCAGTTTAACTCTGTTTCTGGAATAGGAATTTCCATCTCTAATTCACTGCTCAAACTTTCTGCAAACAAAGGCTTAAAAATCATTTCGCTCGGGGTTTCAAACTCAGTGTCGCAGGCGATATCGATTTCTTGGCCAAATAGCTTTTGCTTAACTCTGCCACTAAGTCTTATCGTTAAGGGCAATTGTGCGGTAATGGTTTCGCTAGCGCTGCTGATATCGGCTTCGCCCGCTTTAGCAATATGTAGATTGTAATGTCCGTATTCCCATGGAACATCTTTGGCGGCAAATAGTACTTGCGGGAGTTGTTTACTTAGTGCTCGCTCAAGGAGTTTGTTGAGTGCGTTATCAGCATAAGCTGCAGTGTTAGCCAGAGTAGAGGCCGCTACAACAATAGCAGCTGTGTATAGGTTTTTTTTCATAATCATTTCTTTTTAAACGGCTAGCGGCGCCAGAAGCTAGGTGAGAATAATACCAATAAAGTAAAGATTTCTAAGCGACCCAATAACATTGCAAAGCACAGTATCCACTTAGCGGGGTTATTAATATCGGTGTAGTTTAACGCAACATCGCCCATTCCTGGACCTAGGTTTGAAATACAGGCGCCAACAGCCGATACCGAAGTAAGAAAATCCAAACCTGTCGCCATCAATAAGATAAACATGATCATATAGCTGATCACAAATACCGCAAAGAAGCCCCATACGGCTTCTACTACGCGATCGGATACTGAGGTTTGCCCAAGCTTGATTGGGATAACGGCATTGGGGTTAATCAATCTTTTGATTTCGCGAATACCTTGCTTACAGATCAGTAGTACGCGAATCACTTTCATACCGCCACCGGTAGAGCCTGCACAGCCACCCATAAAGGCAAATAGGAAAATAAAGAAAGGCAGAAAGCCAGGCCAGATAGTGAAATCGGCTGTGCCGAAGCCGGTAGTAGTTAATATTGAAATAAACTCAAAACTACCGTGAATAGCGCTGGTTTCCAGGTCGTAGGTATCGGTGTGGGCTAGATAAGCTACGGTGATAGGGATGCCTATAGCTAAACAGCTGATATAAAATTTAAATTCTGGATCTTGCCAGTAATGAGCAATGGATCGGTTGCGGCTGGTATAAAAATGCAATGCAAAGTTCACACCCGATAAAATCATAAACAGCATGCAAACGATTAAAATAATCGGGCTATCAAAGTAACCCATGCTCGCATCATGGGTGGAAAAGCCTCCGATTGCCACGGTCGAAAAGGCGTGACCAATTGCATCAAATAAGGTCATGCCTGCAGCCCAATAGGACAATGCGCAGGTGATGGTTAGTGTGCAGTATATTAAAAATAGTGCTTTGGCTGTTTCTGTAATTCGAGGGGTAAGTTTCGAGTCTTTTACGGGCCCAGGAGTTTCCGCGCGATACAGCTGCATGCCACCAATGCCTAGCATGGGTAGAATGGCTACGGCGATTACAATAATACCAATGCCGCCTAACCACTGTAGTTGCTGGCGATAATATAAGATCGACTTTGGAAGATCGTCTAGACCAGTAATTACCGTGGCGCCAGTTGTGGTTAAACCGGAAAGCGATTCAAACATCGCATCGGTAAAGCTCAAACCCGGTTGCTCGGAGAAGATAAAAGGTAAGCAACCGGCTATTCCCAGCACCGCCCAGAATAAAACGGTAATTAAAAAACCATCACGTGTTCTTAAATCGTGTTTGGTTTTATTGCTAGGAAGCCAGACCATAAAACCGCTGGCAAAAATTAATGCCATCGCTGAAATAAATGCGATTAGGGATTCGTCGTTATAATAAATAGATACAAATATAGGCGGCAGCATGGTCATGCTAAATAGCATGAGCAAAATACCGAGTACACGAAAGATAACCGAAAAGTGCATAGCTGTTTGTGTATTGCCTATTTATTATGCCGCTAAAAGAAGCTAATACCTGTTTGGAACAGATGCTCGATATCGCGGGTATACTTTTTATTTACTAAGAACAGAATGACGTGGTCACCATCTTCTACAATGACGTGATCATGGGCGATTAGCACTTCGCTGCCGCGGCTACTCTCCCGCACGATAGCGCCAATAGTTGCTCCGTCGGGTAGGTCGATATCTTCAATAGCCTTACCAACAACCTTTGAGTTCTCTTTATCACCATGGGCAATAATTTCGATAGCTTCGGCCGCACCACGTCGCAAAGAATGAACATTAACGGTATCGCCTTCACGTACATGGGTAAGCAAGCTGCCCAATGTTGTCTGTTGTGGCGAGATCGCGATATCAATATCGCCGCCTTGCACCAAATCGACATAGGCTGGATTGCTAATTAAAGCCATCACTTTTCGAGCGCCCAAGCGTTTGGCGAGCATGGATGACATAATATTGGCTTCATCGTCATTGGTTACCGCTAAAAACACATCGGTGTTTTCAATATTTTCTTCCAGCAGCATTTCTTGGTCAGAAGCGGAACCGTGTAAAACAATGGTGCGCTCTAGCTGTTCAGAAAGAAACTTACAACGCTGAGCATAAAACTCGATGACCTTTACGGCATAGCGGCTTTCTAATTTTTTAGCTAAGCGGTAACCAATGTTACCGCCGCCGGCGACAATAATGCGTTTGTAGTGAGTTTCTAATCGACGTAGCTCACTCATTACTGCTCTAATATTAACCTTGGCGGCAATAAAGAAGACTTCATCGTCCACTTCAATAACTGTGGAGCCTTCAGGTGTGATGGCGCGACCGCGACGATAAATGGCGGCTACGCGAGTGTCTACCGAGGGCATGTGCTGACGCAAAAAGCGTAGCTCCTGGCCTACCAATGGGCCGCCATGATAGGCCCGCACGGCCACTAGCTGTACTTTTCCGTCGGCAAAATCCACGACTTGCAGTGCGCCGGGGTGCTCAATTAATCGGAAAATGTAATTGGATACCAATTGCTCCGGGCTGATCAAAACATCAATGGGAATATTTTCATCAGCAAATAAGCCGGGTTTATTCAAATAGGATTGGGCGCGAATTCTGGCAATTTTAGTTGGGGTCTTAAATAAGCTGTAAGCGATCTGACAGGCGATCATATTGATTTCGTCGTTATTGGTAACGGCAACCAACATATCGGCTTCATCGAGGCCGGCGCGTAGTAAAACATCGGGGTGGCAAGCATGCCCAGTAACCACGCCAATATCGATGTGGTCGCGTAGCTCGCGAAGACGGTTCTCGTCGGTATCGACAATAGTAATATCGTTAGCTTCGTTGGCGAGGTTTTCGGCGAGTGTTCCGCCGACCTGGCCTGCCCCGAGTATAATAATTTTCATAGGTTGAACAGCTTAGCTAATCCATTGCGGCTTATAAGGCCATTGCGGCTAATTCTACGCCTTTTATCCGGTTTTTTGCAGACGTGCGTAGTAAAAACCATCATGGCCACCTGGCTGAGGAAATAATTGGCGCCCATGGCTTACTTTGCAGCCCCAGTATGCGTCGATTTTTAGTTCTTGTGCGTCACTGTGTTTTTCTAAAAAGGCTGAAATCTGCATTTCATTTTCTTGCGGTAGAACGGAGCAAGTGGCATAAACCAGTATTCCGCCTGGTTTGAGTGTGGCCCACAGCTTTTCTAACAGCGTTTGCTGTATTTCACACAGCTCAAGAATGTTGTTTGGCTTGCGAAGTAGCTTGATGTCAGGGTGACGACGAATGACACCGGTGGCTGAACAGGGGGCATCAAGCAAAATACGATCAAATGCTTGACCATCGAACCATGCATCAGTATTGCCGGCATCATCGCAGATTAGCTTTGCGTTCAAACTCAACCGTTGTAAGTTCTCTTCAACACGCTTTAATCGTTTTGCTTCGGTATCTATCGCTGTAAGGGAAATACCTTTTGCGCACTCAAGGATATGCCCTGTTTTACCGCCAGGAGCACAACAAGCATCTAATATTCGCTGATTGTCTTCGATTTGCAGTAAACCGGCACTGAACTGTGCGGCTTCATCTTGCACACTTAGCCAGCCATCCATAAAGTTTGGTAGTAGTTCAACTGGGCAGGGTTTGGCTAGGGTAATTCCATCCGGGCTGAATTGGCAGGCGCTAGCATCGATACCTTGCTGGTCTAAAAGCTTAAGGTAGTCATCACGGCTTAGCCGTTGGTGATTCACTCGCAAACTAAAAGGCGGGTGCTGATTATTTTGTTCAAGAATAGCATTGGCCTGATCTGGCCAAGCTTGTTGAATTTGTTTATAGAGCCACTTGGGGTGGCTCTGCTCTAGCCATGGCTGTGAACTAATATCGCGATCTTCTAGGCGTTGATAGCTGCGCAGTACGCCATTTACTAATTTACAGGCCCAGTTCTTTTTTAATGCTCGGCATGCCTCGACACAACTGGCAACAGCAGCGTGAGGGGGAATGCGACTGTAGTCCAGTTGATAACAGCCAATAATCAGTAGCGCTTGGATATCTTGATCTTTGGGCTTTAGCGGCTGCTTTAACAAGCCTTGCAAATGCTGATTGATCAGATGGAAGTATCGTAAGCTGCCGTAACAGAGCTCCTGCAGCAGCCCTTTGTCTTGGGGTTTAACTTGCTTCAGCAAAGGCGGCAGGGCGCTAGCGAGCGAGCCCTGTTGTTTGAATACTTGAGCAATAGCTTTTGCTGCGGCTGCACGGGTGTCCAGTGCCATGCTCAGCTCAAGGCCTCGCCGACAATGAACAGATCGGCGCGACCGTTTAACAAGTCTTTAAGGCTCATAGGTTTTTTGCCTGGCAGTTGGATTTGGCTGATGTGTAGCTGCTTATTGTCACCACAAGCCACCCAGATACCGTTTTGGTCCACCTTTACAATTGTTCCTGCTGGATCTGCGCTGTTTTCCTCTAAAGCATTGGCCTGCCAAATTCGGAGTCGCTGAGCTTTGCCCTTATCTTCGAATCCGCAATGGGCGACAGGGAAGGGGTTATAAGCTCGCACTGTCTGCTCAATTTGCTGAGCGGAGCCTTGCCAGTCAATCGCGGCATCGGCTTTGCTGAACTTGTGGGCATAGCTTACGCCTTCGCTTGGCTGAACTTGGGCAGAGGCACTGCCGTCAGCAATCGCTGCCAGCGCTTGTAAGAGTGCCGGGCCACCAATCTCCAGCAATTTATCATGCAGGCTGCCACCGGTTTCATCGCTCTCTATTGCACAATGGCGTGTGACTAATACCGGGCCAGTATCTAAACCAGCATCCATCTGCATGATGCACACACCAGATTCGCTATCTCCGGCTTCAATCGCACGCTGGATAGGCGCTGCACCGCGCCAACGAGGCAATAATGAGGCGTGCACATTGATACAGCCATATTTAGGAGTATCCAAGACTGTTTGAGGCAGCAAGAGCCCATAGGCCACAACCACCATAATGTCGGCGCCGATAGCGTCGAGGGCAGCTCGATCTTCTGCCTCTTTGAAGTTCAGAGGTTGGTAAACATCAATATCGTGTTGCAGAGCCAGTTGTTTAACTGGGCTAGCTTGCAGGCTTTTGCCGCGGTTGGCAGGCCTATCGGGTTGCGTGTAAACGGCGACAACATCATGCTCGCTATCAAGCAAGGTTTGCAGATGGGCAGCGGCAAAATCCGGCGTACCGGCAAATACTATTTTTAATGGCATGTTAAATCCGCGAACTTAGGCTTGGCTGCGATGCTGTTTTTCCAGCTTTTTACGAATACGTTGGCGCTTCATATTGGAAATATAGTCTACAAACAGCTTCCCGTTTAAATGATCAAGCTCGTGCTGTATGCATACCGCCAATAGCCCATCTGGCTCTAAGCTAAAGCTTTTGCCATCTCGGTCTAGTGCGGTCACTCGAATTCGATCTGGACGGCTAACCGTCTCATAGAAGCCTGGTACGGAAAGACAGCCTTCGTCGTAGTCGTGCAAGCTGTCTTGGTCTAGCACTTCGACGCTGGGGTTAATAAATACCAGCGGCTCGTTTTGCTCTTCGCTAACATCAATAACAACAACACGCTTGTGCACATTGATTTGGGTGGCGGCTAAACCAACACCTGGCGCGTCGTACATGGTTTCGAACATGTCGTCTACCAAGGTGCGTATTTCGTCGTTTACTTCATCCACTTCCTCGGCGGTAGTGCGTAACCTTGGGTCTGGAAATTCTAATATCTCTAATATGGCCATGTGAGCGTGTTAACTGCCTGTGACAAACTTCTAGTAAAAATGTAAGGAGCGCTGCTAACATTATGATCAAGCAGCAAATATTGGACGATTTATCGTCCCCTTTACCTGCCGTCTTGCCGCCGAAGCTGCTATATTAGTGACTTAACATCGACTTAAATCGGCAAAAAGCAGGCATTTAACGGTTTATTATACCGAGATTCTGTAAAGGGGCCGACTACAAAGGGCATTTTCTATGAAAAAAACACTGCTGGCATCTTTGTTCAGCCTGTCTGCCTTGGCCGCACCGTTGCTCGGTTGGGCTGATGAGCCCCGCCTGAGGAATAGCCACCCGGACACCTACTCAGTGGTTAAGGGTGATACGCTATGGGATATTTCGGCGCGTTTTCTAGAAAATCCTTGGATGTGGCCTGAAATTTGGCATGCCAATGATCAAATTGCCAACCCTCACTTAATTTTTCCTGGAGACCGAATTCGTTTGGTGTATCTGGATGGCAAGCCGCGCTTAACTTTAGATAGGGGCGAGGCTGGTCGTACCTATAAAGCTAAACTGGGGCCTGAAATACACGTTGTTCCCAAAGAAAAAGCTATCACCACTATTCCTTTAGATCGCATTAACTCCTTTTTATCTCGCAGTCGCGCAGTAGATGTGGGTGAATTGGATGCGGCACCCTATGTTTTGGCTGGGGGTGATGAGCATATCGTTACGGGTGCTGGGGACAGCTTATATGCTCGCGGTAAGTTTGACAGCGAAACAAAAGCTTATGGCGTATATCGTCAGGGCGATGTGTATGTTGATCCGCAGACTAAAGAACCTCTTGGTGTTCAGGCAATTGATATTGCTTCGATAAAGCAAAGAGCCCTAAATGGTGATATCGGCACCTTTGATATTATGAGAACCACCCAAGAAGTTCGATTGGGTGACCGCCTGTTAAAAACAATAGAACGATCCATTGACTCGACATTTTTTCCAAGGCCGCCAAGTCAAGATATCAAGGCTGAGATTATTGGTGTAGAGGGTGGTGTCAATCAAGTTGGTAAACTTGATGTAGTCGCTTTGAATCGAGGCGAAAGGGAAGAGCTACAGATCGGAGATGTTTTACTCATCTATAAAAAAGGTGACACCATTCGTGATCGAGTTACCAATGAACTGGTTCAGTTGCCTGCAGAGAAATCAGGTTTGCTAATGGTGTTTAGCGTATTTGAGAAAATGTCATACGGTATTGTATTGGAAGCCGAGAGACCTCTGCGTACTGGTGATGAGTTAAGATCACCTTAATCGTAAATTCTAAAATATCTTGCAAGGCCTGCCTCTAAGGAGACAGGCCTTTTTTATGTCTGAACTCCTCACCTGACCCCCTCAATAAGCTCCACTTAGTTGTTAGCTCAACAAATTCAATCATCAAAGCTGACACTTTTTACCTTTAGTTGTCATATTTCTTCATCGAATTATCTTTGCCGACTACAGAATCAGCGCTTATGTGCTAGCGTTAAATAAATAAGCCTGAATATATTTCTATTAGGCCTTCAGTATGCGCGAAATCTGGTAAAGCTTTGGATGGGCAATAGCCGATTTATGGAGAATGTAGAAGATACAGTTATCGCCAACGAACCCAGTTTGGGCTTGCTGGATTTAACTCGTCTAATTCCCAAAGGTGGATTGGATGAAGAGTCTTTCTATCCTCTTGCGATTGATATGGCAACAAGTCTATCCAAGCTGCATGATGAAGGGCGATATCATAGTTGCCTACGCCCAGAGAAATTTCTATGTGATAGAAGCTTTCAAAACCTGAGTTTAGTCAATATTCGGCCTAAAGAGAGTGGTATCAAGCAATACGCAAACAAAGAAGAGTTGCATAGGCTTTGCCAAGATAGTTATTTGGCACCGGAACAAAAAGCTCTGATAACCGAGGTGCAAGGCCCAATATCAGATATCTTTAGCTTAGGCTTATGCTGGTATTTCGTTTTGTGCGGTCAAGAACTTATTCCTAGGGGCCAAACTAGCAAAGATTGTTCTGAGCACCTCGACAACTTAGATAATAAAGTTAAAACGATTAATAACTTCAGCTCAGCTAGGGTTTCAAAGCCGCTGATCTATCTATTACGATACATGCTCTGTGTTCACCCGCAAGCACGGCCTCAGGCAGTTGCCGAGATTATTGCCAGCTTAAAAAGCTCTTCAATGAGTAACAGCTCAAGCCAAGTCGATCCGTTTAATGAAGCTAACCTGCTAGTTAAACTTCACTGCAAAATAGATCGTTCGAATCAAGTTGAAAATATAGTACAGCAAGCCAAAAAAGCTGCAGAGGGTGTACGTATTGTCAGCATAGAGTCTGGCTCTGGAAATGGTAAATCTACTCTTTGTCAGAGCGCAGCAATTAATATTGCTAGTGAGTTTTCCGCTGTTATTCATTTTAGTTGTAGAGCTTCCCATAAGGGTAGGCCTTACTATGGACTCAAGCAGCTTTTGAAACAGTTACGGGAGTTGTTGATATCAAACACGAGCTTCAATCAATGGGGTGATGAACTTATTGAAGCCTTGCCTCTGGGGGGCGCATATATATGCCAGCTATTGCCAGAGTTTAAAGCTTTATTGCCAGCTGAAGACATAAATACAGAGTCTGTATTCTTGCGTAGTCGATTTATACAACAGAGCGTGTTTAGTCTTTTCAATACCCTAAGCCAAAATGGTTTTACTACTGCGATTATAATTGATGATGCGGAAAACTTAGACCCTGATAGCTTACAGGTGCTGCAGTCACTCTGGGAATTACCAGCAATTAAAATGTTAGCTGTGCTAGCTTTTAATCCCGGACGTAGCGAGAGAATCGAGCTTATTGGACCTAATGCAGTAAACAGCAAAACTATAGAGCTAACAGCTTTAGAAGAAGGCGAAGCAATCGAATTATGTGAAAATAAATTCCCAAGTATAAGTAACGCAATAGAAGTGAAAAAATTAGCAGATATGTTGCTAATGTTTAGTCGAGGAAACCTAAAGCTTTTCAATCATTACTGTGCATTGATTCTTGCACAAAACCTCATACCGCGACACGCTGCAGTGGATAAAATCGACCTGCAAAAAATATCAGCCTTGCAGGACGTGAACCTTTATGAGTTTTATACCTATCGTTTAAGCACGCTATCACAGCAATCGATTAAATCAATGCAATTTGCTGAGCTTGTTTATCGTACTATGGCTGTATCAGATTTTTCTATATTAAAAGCTCTTTGCATAGAGCAAGGACAAGCTTTCTCTGAAGCGTTTTCTCAAGGTTTGATGTTTACTCTTGATCAAGAGTTTGGCTTTAAAGATAAGATCATATCAAGAATTACAGGGGAATACTGGGGGGATGAGCAGTTACTTGAGGCTCATCTATCTTTATGGGAGCTTCTGAGAAGCAAGGAATCTTCACATTTAGAGGATTGGATATGCTGCTTAAACCCGGTGCAGCATTTAATTAAAGATACTAATTTGAAGCTGCAACTTCTAGAACACAATTACCAGTTTGCAGAATATTGCAGAGAGATCGGCGCTCCTCTAGCGGCGGAAAACTATATTCGCCAAGCAATGCATTTATTAGAACTTTATCAATTTCAGGGTGAGCAGCAATTATGTGATGCTTTGTATCAGAGCTATGGAGAGATCTTGGCGATAAATGGGAAACTGTATGAAAGCGATGAGCTTTTTCATAAAGTTCACGATAACTGCGAAGATGCAAAGGATCAGGACTCTATAAGCCTTAAACAGTATGAGCTCATGGTCGGCATCAACCAAGCGCTACAAAACCAAGTCGGTCAGAAAAAGAGCCAGCTTGCCGATCAGCAAAGAACCATCAATGAGCTTAAGCAAGAGCTATGGGAAACACAAAACTGCCTACTTGAGTCAGAAAAAATGGCGGCTCTAGGGAGCTTGGTAGCTGGAATTACTCACGAAGTAAATACACCGGTCGGTATCAGTATCACTGGTATGAGCCATTTTATTGATAGAACAAAACAAATAAAGAAAAACTACTATAACCAGTCTATGACTCAAAAAGAGCTAGAGTTTTATTTTGATTCATCAGAGCAAGCCGCTGAGATTACCTTTAAGAATCTTTTACGGGCTGCTGATCTGATTCGTAGCTTCAAACGTATATCAGCTGATCAATCAACAGAGCATGCGAGCCGCTTTAATCTTATTGATTATATAAATGAGGTTTTACTGAGTCTAAGCAGTCAATATAGCAAGCGCGGCATAACCGTAGAGTTAAAGCAGGCGAAAGACATTATAGTAAAGTCCCACCCAGGATGGTTCTCTCAGATATTTACTAATTTAATTATGAACTCCTTAATTCATGCCTTTGAAGAAGGGCAGCAAGGAGCGATAATCATAGAGGTGGAAGCCTTTAATGAGCAGCTCAATATAGTGTATCGTGATAGTGGTAAGGGTATCAGTGAAGAGCAAAAAAGGCAGATCTTTGATCCCTTCTACACGACCAACCGTGATGGTGGTGGAACTGGTCTGGGGATGAGTGTTATCTGGGATATTGTAACTGAAAGCCTAGGTGGTGAAATTCACTGTGAAAGTACCCTAGGAAAAGGTGTAGTGTTTACCATCGTCATCCCTTGTGAAAACCTCGGCATGAATTAGGTTTGCTGGTATTAATGTGTTGTACCGGAAACGGTAAATGAACAATGGTGGAAAGCAGAGTAAATAAAAACAGGGCTTAAAGCCCTGTTTTTATTTATAGCTATAATAGCAGTTTTATTTGTAGTTTTTGTAAATCTCTAAAATATCATCTAAATTCTCTAGCAAAGAATCTACAACTTTAGGGTCAAACTGTTTACCTTTTTCGGATTTAATGAGCTCTAAAGCATCTTCTATAGTCCAAGCATCTTTATAGCAGCGCTTGCTGACTAGGGCATCAAAAACATCCGCTACAGCGGTAATTCGTGCCTCCAAAGGAATGTCTTCGCCAGATAAATTGCGGGGATAACCACCGCCTTCCCAGCGCTCATGATGCCCACCGGCCAGATTGGCCGCTGTCTTGATGATTTCCAGGTCAGATCCTGACAGCATCTCCTCACCGATCAGAGCATGTTGTTTCATGGTTTCCCATTCATCGGCGTCAAGCTTGCCTTCTTTATGCAAAATCGCATCTGGGCAGGCAATCTTGCCAATATCATGCAAAGGTGAGGCAATCTTAATAATTTGCGCCTTGGCTGCTGAGAGGCCACAACCCAAAGCGAGTAGCTCAGAAGTCATTGCAACACGCTTTACGTGATTGCCCGATTCATTGGAGCGGTTTTCGATAGCCTCACCCAATCGGTAGGCAATTTCTTTTTGTGTACGCTCTGTTTGAGCTTGCAGGGAGAGGTTTTCATAGGCGATATTCACATTGCTGATAAATAGGTTCAACAGGGAATACTGGTTTTTCTCATCGCTGCTATAGGTCATATTGTTTAGCAACAACACCGTAGCGTCGGAGAAAGGACAGCGCAAAATAATAGCCAGCTTATTATTGGGCAGATTTACGATGCGCTCATCGGTAGCTAGCAGCTTTTCAACTGTGGTTCCAAACTCCGCGCGTACATCAATATCGCTGATACCGCGGTAGCAGCCTGTCGCGGCAACCACTTCATAGTCACCTTGATTACGCTGAATAGCAATTGAGTTATCCTCAATGACTAGGTTCATACTGCGCTCTAGCTTGCTTAAAGAAAAGATCTGCTCTAATACACCCTCAACGAACAAGCCTAAGGAGCGCTTGCCGAAAATATCACCGGTAGATTCGATGACCTTTTTCATGCCGGCTTCATGGGCCATCAGGGAGTGGATATCTTGGTAGGAACGCAGGGAGCTACAGGTCACGGTGTAGAGCTTATTGGCGGTTAACTCGGACTTTTCCTTGTAACCATTGATATCGTAATCACGAACCACCTGTCGCTCTGGAGCGTCACCAGGTTGGCCAGTACGCAAAACAATACGGACTTGGTTGTTTTTTAATTCTTCACGAATCCAGATGACCAGCAGTAATCCGGCATCTCGCGATTCCATGACAACATCGAGCAATATCAGACCGATATCTTCCTCTTGCTGCAATATTTCTTTAGCTTCGGCCGCAGAGTTTGCGTGCAATAGTTCAATACCGCGGTTTTGATACTCAAAATC
The DNA here is from genome assembly GCA_025800365.1 of Cellvibrionaceae bacterium. GTDB lineage: Bacteria > Pseudomonadota > Gammaproteobacteria > Pseudomonadales > Cellvibrionaceae > Pseudoteredinibacter. The sequence goes on from JAOXRT010000012.1 coordinate 18,466, forward strand.
ACTTAGTGCTAGCTCAGTAATGGTGTGGATATCTGGCTCATCATCAACAACGAGAACCTTCCATGGGTCACCTTGAACCTGCGTTGGCTCGAAGCTAGATTTTTCGTTACTTAGAAAACTGTACTCAGGCATTGGAGCTTCCTTTAAGGCGTCTACTTTCATACTAGACGACATTATTTAGCAGTGCACATCGGAATGAGCTTTTTACACTAAATTCTTTTCTTGACCCTTCAACAGTGGGCCTGGCAGCGAATCTAGATCTTATTTTTAGTCGATTCCAGGGTTTTAAGACTAATAAGAAATTTGGCCTGTTTCAATTTATGTGAGGCAGTTTATGTTTTCCCTCAAAGGGAGGAATTTGCCTGGGTGTTTTTTCACCAGTTCGGCCTTCTCTTGCCCAAATTAAACCCTGCTTTACTAGGTCGTCATTATGGAGCTCAGCTCAGAAAGTAAGAGTCGTATTTTGTTGCTAATGTGTCAGCATTGGCAGGGCCGGTATCTGCGTCGCGCCATCCACGGCTTAAAATCTGCGAATGAATTCTTTGGCTTAGGTGCTAAAGAGCAAATACAGCGGATTGGGGAAGAGGCCCATTCTCTTCTACAAAGCCACAAACAAGGTCAGAGAGGCGGAATCTTAGAAGCGAAACTACGACAGCTACTAAGCTATTGTGATGATCAATCGGTACGCTTACTGCTCTCAATTGATGCTGATTACCCGAAACTGCTGCATGAGACAGCGGACCCTCCAGAACTGTTATTTGTGAAGGGAAGTTTGGAGACGCTACACTGGCCGCAGCTAGCTATTGTAGGTAGTCGCAAGGCAAGCCCTTCGGGAGCTAAGCAAGCAGAACAGATTTCAAGGGAGCTTAGTGGTGCTGGGATTGCGATAACAAGTGGTCTGGCTCTCGGGATAGATTCTGCTGCGCACCGTGGTTGTCTAGCCGCGGGCGGCAGGACAATCGCAGTATTGGGTAGCGGCCTCGATCAACTCTATCCACGTCGTAATATAGACTTGAGTCAGCAGATTATTAACTCAGGTGGCACAGTGCTTAGTGAATACCCCTTTGGTACGCCTCCAATTGCAGCGAACTTTCCTAAGCGAAACCGCATAGTGACGGGTTTAGCCTTAGGCACACTAGTCGTAGAAGCCGCTGAGCGAAGTGGTTCTTTGATCAGTGCCTCATTGGCCCTTGAAGAGAATCGCGAGGTGTTTGCGATCCCGGGCTCCATCAATAACCCTCTGAGCCGAGGTTGCCACAAACTATTAAAGCAGGGCGCTGTGCTGGTGGAGGGCGCTGAAGATATTGCCCAACATTTAAGTGGGGCCATCCAAGGTCAGTTAGATCTTAAAGTGGTTACCGTTAAGCCAAAGAAAGAGCCTGAGCCTATTTCTAGTCGTGAGGGTTTATTGGAGTTTATCGGTTACGACCCGCTTAGTATTGATGAAATTCAACTTAGCAGTGGGCTGCGAGTCGAGGAAATCTCAATACAGCTTATGGAGTTAGAGCTAAATGGTCATATTTGCCAGCAGGCTGGGCTATATCAGCGTGTTAAATAGGGGCTTTAGGAAGAATGCTAAGTTTTTCAAAAATGCTTGAGCACGGCATGAAGTTCGGGTAAATTTGCCGCTTTTTCGCACAAGAGACTAAGCCGATGAGCAAACCATTTGTTGCTATTTTGATGGGTTCTGATTCAGACCTACCTATTATGGAAGCCGCTTTCGATACCCTAGACAAGCTAGGCGTACCTTTCGAAGCTAAAGTTAGCTCCGCTCACCGTACCCCAGAAGCTACCCACACTTATGTTAAAGATGCTGACGCCCGTGGTGCTGGTGCCTTTATCTGTGCTGCCGGTATGGCTGCTCACTTGGCTGGCGCTGTTTCTGCCAACACTTTGAAGCCAGTGATTGGTGTGCCAATTAACTCTTCTTTGGACGGCCTAGACGCTTTGTTGTCTACTGTTCAAATGCCTGGCGGCATCCCAGTAGCAACTGTGGCTATCGGTAAAGCAGGTGCTAAGAACGCAGCTTATTTAGCGGCTCAGATTCTAGGTACTTCAGACGCTGAGTTGCACCAGAAGTTGATCGACGAGCGTAAAGCAAATGCTGATGCCGTTATCGCTAAAGATGCTTCTTTGCAGGAAAAGTTAGCTCAGCGCTAATTTGACTGTGAACTGGGCCCTAAATCCTCGTATTCGCCGTCTTGCTGAGCAAATGCATGATGGAGGCGTTATTGCCTATCCGACCGAAGCGGTTTGGGGTCTAGGTTGCGACCCTTTTCAACAAGAAGCTGTTGAGCGTATCTTGTTCTTGAAGGGTCGCGCCCAAGCCAAGGGGCTTATCTTGGTCGCTGCCGATATTGAGCAGCTCGAGCCTTATCTTGCGGGTATCTCCCACGATCAACACGCTAAATTAGAAGAAACTTGGCCTGGGCCTAATACTTGGCTGGTTCCAGTTAATGGCTATTGTCCGAATTGGATCAGTGGTCGTTTTGATTCCGTTGCTTTACGAGTAAGCGCCCACCCGGTTGTTGCTGGCCTTTGTCGAGCTTTTGGCGGCCCTATTGTTTCTACCTCAGCAAATCCCCAGGGTTTACCGCCGGCCATCAGTGCAATGCACACTCAGCGCTACTTTCATGGCTGTCTTGCCGGCTTGGCTCCAGGGCTTGTGAATACCAAGGCTAAACCTTCCACCATTCGTGATTTACGCACGGGCGACATTATTCGCGCCTAAGCCTTGCATCCGCGCTTAAGCCTCGCATCAACTGGGCCCGCTCTAATAGCCAAAAGATATTTCCAACTGCAGTGATCATGGGCTTTTGTTACTATGCCAAGCCCAGTAATGACATGAAGAAACATCTATGAGCTCGGTCGATAAAGAGGCGGTAAAAGCCTATCTAATGGCGCTGCAAGATAAGATCTGCGCCGATCTAAGCCAAGCCGATGGCGGCACTCAATTTAAGCAAGATC
>JAOXRT010000047.1 GCA_025800365.1 Cellvibrionaceae bacterium
CGAGTTCCTAAAATCTAAAGTGGACTACCTCGGTTTCGAGGTAGGACACGACGGGATTCGCACTTCACCTGAAAAGGTGAAGGCCGTTTTGGACTGGCCCGGCCGCTCTCAGTGCATGATATTAGGTCATTCCTTGGGTTAGCGTCATATTATCGGAAATTTATTAAGGGATTTTCTCAGCTAGCTAAGCCCCTCACCGACTTGACCCGGGATAAGGTGTCCTGGAATTGGGGTGAAAACCAGGAAAGTAGTTTTCGCTCGCTAAAGGTTGCAGTCGCCACCGCTCCCGTACTGCGTCTGCCGGACTTTGAACGTCAGTTCATTGTCACAACAGATGCCAGTGATGTGGCGATAGGAGCAATACTCGAACAAGATTTCGGGTCAGGCTTACAACCAATAGCATTTGCGAGCAGAAAACTAAATCCCACGGAAATACGCTACTCAGCGTACAAAAGGGAGCTCCTGGGGATTGTCTGGGCGATTGGTCAATGGAAGCATTATTTCCAGGCCAATCACCCGATAATTATTCAGACGGATCACGCACCCCTCCGGCATTTACCCAATCAGACTTCGGTCAATAGCCGGGTTTGGCGGTGGCTGGCGGTCTTGCAGGGTTACAATACTGAAATTCGACATATTCCTGGAAAAAGGAACCCTGCAGACTCGCTCAGTCGTCAGCAAGTGGCTGATGCATTGGTACGTAAGACATCAGTAACCGATGCAAATGCTAGCTATGTGCAAAAACTGCGGGTGGCAGAGAACGCCACTAATAAAGAAGTGCAGGCTGCACTGCATAAATTATTCAAATCAAGCCCTCAAGCTCAATCAGTTATAGTTGACCAAGCCCAATGCAATTCAGTTCAAGACCAAGCATGCCCTCAAGG
>JAOXRT010000066.1 GCA_025800365.1 Cellvibrionaceae bacterium
ACTTATATATGCACCAGGCCAGCAAAAGTATAAAGACCAATATGGCGGCAAAGAACACTTTTTTCGCACTACCTTCAGGATCTTGCTTGACCAATGAATTTAATATCATGGCAACCACCTTAAGGCCGTCAATGTTAGGCGCACATTCACTCGCTGCTCATTTTTATTTCTTGAACGAGCTGGACTTAACTGAGCGTTGCTTATAACTACCGCCGGTTCAAGTAAGGAAAAGCTCTCCAACAAGAGCACTAAAGAAGTCATCGGGCCATTAAGAGTCATATTAATAGATAAACGCTGAAAGCTGTCGCCTTCGGTAGAAGCCAATATTTGACTTCCGGAAACAGTAAAGCCCTGCTCCATAGCGATACCACGAACTTTTTGCTGCAAGGCAGCCGAGGCCGCATCAGCACTGCTTTGACCAGTAAAGGCATAACGCTTAATATCAGCGGCCGTGGCGGTATTTGCCTCGACCAATTCCGCCGCCATGCTTTCCACACCCACTAAGCGCGCCATCAATGGCTGTAGCCGATATATATCTCTACTTGACTGCATATAGCTATTAAAAAAGCTTAGCCACATAAAAACCAATAATATCAATGCCACTGCTAATATTATTGCTATCAATATTTGAGCTCGTTTCTGTGCATTCACTCGCATACTTATATTCCCGCCTTGTCATTCTTGGCGTCATCTAAATCAACAAGCTCAAGTAAATGATCGTTCACCAGCTGCATCTCCACGGTAAACACTTCTTGCCCAGAAGCCCTATCTTTTCGGATGCCGCCGCGCTGCTTAACCTGCTCGAATGCCTTATGCTGTGACAGCAGCTGTAGAAATTCGCCAGCATTATCCGCATAACCCTGAAGCTGAAGCTTGTCCTTATCGAAACGCACACTTCTAAACCACACAGTATTTTCACTAATATTGGTAAGCCCTGCGAGCACCTGCAGAATATTTGAATTCTCCGTTAAGAGCGAATCCACCTCTTCAAGCACGATATTTTTCTTAGCCAGCTCTTCCTTTAAAGCCACCGCCTTAGCCGAGCTTTGTTTCAAGCTGGCAAACTGCTGCTCTACCTTCTCGGCCTGCAAGGCCCTAGCGGTAGAGATAATCGCGGGGCTAAAAAGCAACAACAAATAGCTTATAAGTAATAAAGAGAAGGTGGTCAGTAGACGTTTTTTATAACGTGAATTCCTGTGTTCAAGAGCACCACCTTCAAAGCAAGCAACGCCGCTATCCAGCATCGCCCACAGCTCAATTTCGCTTTCATCGAGACCCGCTTCTATCTTGTGACGCTCAATATCGGCCTTTCGGGCCATCGCCACTTGAACATCGATAAAATCCCCACCGTCACTTTTACTCAGCCAAGCGAAACGGGTTTCTTCTGGCTCAAATGGGCAGCTCGCTAAGATTTCCAGCTGCACCACCTCAGCCAACTCAAGCTCCAAAGAAGCAGGCAGTTTCAAGTTTTTCTGAAGAATAATCTCATCAGGAAGAATATAGGCATTAGATAAAACTTTGGGTGCCGCGAGGTTTTTCTTTATACCGAGGCAATAGTATCCTGCTTGCTCACTGTTAGCCGACTTCACCTTTGTCGTCTCAGCAAAAGCTTTTCGTAAGGGCGAATCTTTCCCCCATAGTAAATCGTGCCAAGCTAAGCGGACATAACCGAAAGTTTTACTTAAATCCAAGCCAAACAAGGATAAATCATTACTATCTATTTTCATGGTCTATTTGCTGCCAGCATCTGTGGCATCTCTTTAGATTTGCCTTGCGGTCTAATTCGCATTGGTTCAGCCCGAACTACCTCCCAAGGTAACCCTGCGGAGTACCCTGAAGTGTCCACCCAGAGGCGACGAAGCATCCTAACTTGCTCGACTTCTATGTCAACATCCAGACGTGCGATAGTTGAACTCCCCTGCCCCAGAAACGCTGAGCTAAACTCGGTGCTATTTAACATCGTAGAGCCGCCACTCGATTCCTCATTAATGGATTGCTCTCTCATCTCAAGGTAGCTCAAAACCGCCTCTTCATTGCCATTACTCAGCACAGACAGTACTGCAGCGGGTGCGCTAACCGGGTCTACCCCGCCACCAAACACCCGATCCACATAAACCACATCTTCTAAAAGGTGCATCATATCGAGATTGAAGCCATCAATGGCAAGTAAATCTGCTACTGAAAATAAGCGTCCGTGGCGAGGCATTGGCAAGCCGCGGGCTTCATATTTATCGAATAAACCCTGGAAGTCACTACTAACGGGCCTTCGCCAATCTATTAGGTTTTGAGCCAATATACTCGCCTGCTCTTCGTCCAACCCCAATCGAATCGAGAACAGTTGAAAAAGGGCATCGAATCCCGCTGTATTTAAATCAATTAAACCCTTCGTTGGAACTATGCTAACGCTCGCAACTACCCCATATTGATCGCTCGTCCATTCATAGGGCACCTGAACAGCCTGCTCTTGCTGCCATAGAAGGTAACTTCTTAGTGCCAACTTAGAGACACCATCGGCCATAGCCGTATACTTTGCCATACTATTAAGGCGCTGAGTTTGCTTTGTATCCATTCGCGCACTGTAGATAACTCCAGCCACCAATAGAGACATTGCTGCAACCAACCACAGCACCATAATTAATGCCACACCTTGCTGCTTGGCTTTAGACCCCAGAAAAAAACGAGCCATTAGAACGTTGCCTTAGAGCTGGCATGGATAGGAATAATGAGCTCTGGCCAGTAAACATCGTTATGGGCAATGTTTAAACGAACTAGTTTTGGCAAACCCATTGCGTACGGCCATTCTTCCTGCCATTTCGCTGCGCCATCGCTCTTGAATCCAACTTCTAGCTTAACCTCTCCATCAACCATTAAGAATTTCTCTAAAACCTGCCAGTCTGGTCGGCTATTGAGCGTAGCATAGGGTGAAATTTGCAAAATTAGGTTTTTATCATCACCACTCTGATCTGCAGATAGACGCATTATTTGAAGCCCACTAGCAGCCACGTGACTCATAGGGGCCACCCATATCAACTCACTTTCTGAGCCAAAAAAGTAACTTTGCTGTCCACTTGAACGGGGTACCGCCACGGCTTGAGATAAATTTCTCTTCAAGAAATCTAGGGTAAGCCGCATGGTTTCAACTTTAGCAATTTTACGCTCGATCGCTTCCTGGCTTTGCGCAAAGTTGCGAAGAGCACTCACGGCCGCCACAACAAGCAAAGACAAAACGGCCAGTGCGATTAACATTTCAATCAATGTCATGCCTGATTGTGGCTTAGGTCTTTGCGATGTAATCACGGCAAATCACTCTCAACGCCGGCGACCACTGATTCAAGCTGAAATTGACGCTGCCTGTCTCCGTCATTCCAAGATACTGTAACAACTACATCTTGCAAGGAACCCAACTTCATTCGCTCAGGGTACTCTCCTTGATTTGGTTGAGCATCTACTTGCCAGGCATACCCACCTTCTGTTTCACCACTTTCCTGCAATCCCTCAATAGGCACCTGCTGGTAATTCGCCAATAAGGATTCCGCCAGTGTAGAGGCATAACTATAGTGTTCATCTAGGCGGACATTATGACTGGCACCCGCTACAGCTTGATACAAAGCCCCTAGGCAAAGGCCCATAATCGCTATAGCAACTAGCATTTCTAGCAAGGAGAACCCGGCTTGAGAGCGGCGCATCATATAAACTCCTCTTCCAAAGAGTGCTGACTGACGCGACCAAATAGCCAATCGACTTTAACTTGCACACCTTTACCGGTTTCATGCTCTAGGCGAATATCGCCACCACTTGAGCTGCCGTCGGGATAAAAACGAATAACCGCTTTTCGAGAATCATCACTGAGCTCTTTCGCTGAGACCACCTCGATAGAGAAGCTTTCGTCAAAGGTCTGCTGCAGTTTGTCGTTTACCAATACTTCTCGAGAACCTGCGCGATAAACCCAATCTACCGATCGCCCGGAACTAAGCGCCTTAAAGCGCGCGGCCTTGGTAGAGCTTATCAATGAACGTACAGAATCGCGGTACTGCATAGCATCGTACATACGCCCCATAGCAGGCAAAGCCGCCGCAGCTGCGGCCGCCATAATGGCCAATACCAGCATTAACTCGATTAAAGAAAAACCGCGACTGCGAAAATGCATAAAGACTTACTGGCTATGCCTTAGTCGTTGCTGGAAATATCAGCGGCATCGCCTTCACCACCAGGCTGACCATCTGCGGCATAGGAAATGACTTCTACGCCACCGTTAGCACCCGGATATTTATAGATATACTCGCGATCCCAAGGATCTACCGGCATTTTGCGATCCGATAAATAAGGGCCGTTCCAACCTTTAGCACTGGCTGGCTTTTCAACTAGAGCGGCCAGACCTTCATCATTGCTCGGGTAGCGCCCTACTTCCAGCTTATAAACATCCAAGGCAGACATGATGCCATTGATTTCAATACCAGCGGCTTTTCTCTGTGCGCCACCAAATTTATCCATAACGGCTGGGCCGACCAAACCAGCAACCAAGGCCAAAATAGCCAAAACCACCAATAGCTCGATCAAGGTCATGCCTCTTTCAGCTTTTACATTCAGCGATTTTTTCACAGTCTCTTCCTCATCATTTTTATTGCGCGGCAACCGCCAGCAATGCAGTTTCCAATAGGATTTAAACCAAATCATTGACGGAGATAATCCCCATCAAAATGGCAATAATAATTAGGGCGATAGCACCACCCATAAACAAAATCAAAATTGGCTCAATAAAGGTTAGTGCTCTTTTAACACCCACCTTTACATCACCATCATAAACCCGCGCTAGCTCTAGCATCATCGCATCTAAGCTACCGGACTCTTCACCCACACGAACAATCTGAACCACTTTGGGGGTAAAGTTACCATTAGATTCCATAGTGGCAGATATACGGCCACCCTGTTTGACCGCCGGCGGCAAATCCTGCAGCGACTCTTTTACATGACGATTACCCACCGTATTAATACCGATGGTAAGCGCCTGTAGCAGTGATACCCCACTGCCCAACAAGGTGCCAACGGTGCGTGAGAAGTTGGCCATCTCATATTTAAACAAAACCATACCGAGAATAGGCATCTTCAACAAATAGCCATGCCAGCGGTATTCACCTTCATCGGTACTTATCCAGTGACGCACATACCAAACAACGACCGCGATAATGATTAGTAAAAGCCACCACCACCCGGTAATAAAATCACCAGCCGCAATTACCCCAGCAGTCATGGCCGGTAAAGCATCACCCATATCAGCAAACAGGGATTCAAATTGCGGCACTACAAAACCCAACATGACAGCGATAGAGATCACCGCCACCCCCATCAAAATGGCTGGATAAATGAGGGCTGAAACCACACTAGAGCGAACTTCTTTGGCGTTTTCGAGATATTCCGCCAAATGCTGAAGCACATTGGCTAGGTCGCCACTGGCCTCACCAGAGCGAACCATATTGACATAAAAACCACCAAAATCACGTTCATAGAGCTCTAAACCAGTACTTAAGCCTTTACCGCCTTTGACGGTTTTCAATAGCTCTTCAAGGACAATTTTAGGCTCATCTTCTTGACTCATATCGATGAGTACTTTTAAGCCTCGATCGATCGGTAAGCCCGCCCGCATTAACACGGCAAGCTCACTGGTGATATTCAGAACCTGCTCTCGGGATAAACGAACATTATCCGAATCAGCCTTGATTTTAACCGAGCCTTCTTGCACAGAAACCGGTGTTAAACCTTGCTGGCGCAAGCTACGTATGGCCATTTCTTTATTGGCAGCCGAAATATTCCCTTGGGTCATCGCACCTTTGCGATCAGCCGCCTTGTAGGAAAACTCTGCCATCTTAAGCACTCACCTCGGCATCGACCGCACGCAACTCAGCCGCTTGGTCATCATCGCTTTGATCTTGGGTAACTCGCAAGACCTCTTCTAGCGAGGTCTCACCGGCGGCAACCTTGCGCAAGCCATCTTCATATAAGGTTATCATGCCCTGTTGGCGAGCTTCCTGATGCAGACGAGTCGCATCGGCGCCATCCAAAATAGCGCGATGCATTTGGCTATCCATCACAAACAATTCATGAATAGCTGTACGGCCTCGGTAACCGGTTTGTTTACAGCTTGGGCAGCCTTTAGCGTGATAAATAGTGTCTTCGCCAGCAGGCATAAAACGATCCAGGCCAGCTTCTGTTTTTGCAGTGGCCGATAAATCTACAGGCTCACGACACTCTTTACATAGCGTACGTACCAACCGCTGAGCCAATACACCATTTACCGAAGAGGTAATTAAGTAACGCTCTACACCCATATCTTCTAAACGAGTGATAGCACCGGCAGCAGTATTAGTGTGCAGGGTAGATAAAACCAAGTGACCCGTTAACGCAGATTGCACGCCAATTTGCGCCGTTTCAGTATCACGCATCTCACCGATCATAATAATATCGGGGTCCTGACGCAGGATAGATCGCAAAGCGGCCGCAAAAGTTAGATCGATCTGACTTTGCACTTGAATTTGGTTAATACCGCGGAGCTGATATTCCACCGGATCTTCAACAGTAATAATCTTCGCAGAAGCAGCATCCATAGAAGCCAATGAGGCATAAAGCGTGGTGGTTTTACCCGAGCCTGTTGGGCCGGTTACCAACAAAACGCCATGAGGCTTGGCCAGCAAATCCAAATAGACTTTTAAGGTATCTTCGCTAAAGCCCATGCTTTGCAAGCTAAGCTGAATACTCTGACGATCAAGTACACGCATAACGATACTTTCGCCATGCACTGTTGGCGTGGTGGAAACACGCAAGTCGAGCTCATGCCCTTTAACACGAGTCATGATTCGACCATCTTGAGGTAGGCGTCGCTCGGCGATGTTTAAGCCAGCCAGCAACTTGATTCGCGAAGCAATGGCTGCAGATAAATCTGGCGATGGCGGGTCTGGCATATCCTGCAAAACGCCATCAACGCGATAACGCAGCTGCAAGCCATCATCAAAAGGCTCAATATGAATATCAGATGCGCCTAGATCTAAGGCCTGGTGAATAATCTGATTAACCACCCGTATCACCGGAGCTTCACTCGCCAGGTCTTTTAAGTGCTCGATGAATTCATCGTCACCGATAAATGCCTCGCCTTCATCATCCAGCTCGCCCTCTTCATCGCTCTCGCGATATTTGGCCAACGCAACATTTATATCGCTCTCTAGACCAAATTCAATATTTACAGGGCGCCCCAAAGCCAGCTTAAGGGCTTTATTAATGAAGGGGTCTTGCGGAACGGTAGCCGCAAAATCCACTTGGGATTCGCTACTGCGAAAGGGAACAACAAGATTGTTGAACAAAAACTCTTCAGCCAAGCCGTCTAGGCGAATAGCTTCTTCGGGATACTCTTCATTACTGATAAGGCGCTTATTCAGCTGCTGGCCCAAGGCGGTCAACAGGTCTAATTCCGAGATTAAGCCCAAGCTAACCAGTACTCGGCCAATATAGCCGCCCATTTCCTCCTGGGCAGCCAAAGCCCTTTCGATATCTCGACTAGAAACCTTGCCAGTAGCAACTAACTGCTGCCCGATCTTTTGTTGTTGGCTATCTTCCACAGAATCTTCTCAATTCATCATCGTTCTTGGTGTTTAGAACCTGAGGCCTAAAGCTTGGCCCATAAGCTGTTTAAGCGCCGATTATACAGTCAAGCGAAACAGCCATCTTCTTAAAGACATCAAAACTTTGCGTTTTATCCGTCCCAAGAAACTACGCTTGGGCTTATAGAAAACTCCAACCGTATCTCCCCAAGCATGGCTACATTCTGCTTCATGGGGCTCCCAATCAGTAGTTGCTTCTTCCAAGCACATACCACCAAACTTCGCCAAGGCGTGATAAGCATCAGGGTAAAAGCGCCAGCAGTCTTGCGGGAAGCGGTGTTCCGGGCCTCTGGAAGGTGCGATTAGCAGGATTTTGCCACCAGGCTTTAGGGCGCGAACCATCTCCATCCAGGTTTCCCAGAAGTACTCAATATGCTCAAACGCTTGCCCCGAAACAATCACATCAGCGCTTTCGGAGGCCAGTGGCCAGCGATAAGGATTACTCAACACAATATCAACATTAGGGCCCGCCTCAAGATCAATCCCCTTATACGTCCAATTGGGATTGTCAAAGATGGGCTTGTAGCTGCCGTTTACATCGTAACTGCCCAAGTCGTAGATATTGAGCTTCTCGTCAGCGTTTAAATATTTTTCCGCAATACGCTTCATATGGTCATATGAGCTTATGTGCATCTATAACTCCTAAATAATTCTCGCCTCAGGATTCAATCCGTTCCAAAGTTATAGGGCCCGAAGCCGCTCAACACAAAGGGAAAGATAGAGAAATAGAGGTCAAAACAGCGCAATTTTTAAGCGCTGCAAACCAAACAAAAGCGCGCAGTATAAAGCACGCCCCAGGGTATTGATACTCGGGCTTGGGTTTCTCTCCATGAATACAGCTTTAGGCTGATAAAGCTTTACATTATAGGTATCAGTGGTAGCCAGCAAATTAGGCTTCCATCGCTGAAATCGCTTCTTGCAAGGTTTTCACCCCCAAGACCTGCAAGCCCTCAATAGGCTCGGCTGGGCAATTGGAGATCGGCACAATCGCTCGCTTGAATCCATGCTTCGCCGCTTCTCGCAGACGCTCTTGCCCACTAGGCACCGGGCGAATTTCCCCAGACAAGCCCACTTCACCAAACACAACTAAAGATCTATCAAGGGCACGGTTTCGAAAACTTGAAATTACCGCTAACAACAAGGCCAAATCCGCACTGGTTTCCATCACCCGCACGCCACCAACAACATTTATAAAGACATCCTGATCACCCACCATAATGCCACCATGGCGATGCAATACCGCCAATAGCATATTGAGTCGATTATGATCCAAGCCCACAGCAACTCGGCGTGGATTGGCCTGATGACTATCATCTACCAAGGCTTGAATCTCTACCAACAGCGGGCGGGTACCCTCCCAAACAACGATCACCAGTGAACCCGCAGCAGCCTCTTCACCCCGCTGCAGGAATATCGCTGAAGGGTTGCTCACCTCTTTTAAGCCCTGCTCGGTCATGGCGAAGACACCCAGCTCATTGACAGCGCCAAAACGGTTTTTATTGCCTCGCATGGTCCTGAAGCGGCTATCATGCCCACCTTCCAAGAGCACCGAGCAATCAATCATATGCTCCAGCACCTTGGGGCCAGCCAAACTACCATCTTTTGTTACATGACCAACCAAAATCAGCACGGTGCCACTTTGCTTGGCAAAACGCGTTAAATAAGCTGCGCTCTCACGAACCTGGGAAACACTGCCAGGTGCCGATGAAATATCCGCTAGGTGCATCACCTGAATAGAATCCACCACCATCACACTAGGCTTAAGATTTTGCGCCGCCGTGCATACAGCCTCCACACTGGTTTCGGATAACATCTTTAGCCTATCAGTGGGCAACCCCAAGCGCTTGGCGCGCATAGCCACCTGCTGTAAAGACTCCTCGCCCGTGACATACAAAGCTTCTTTCTGCGCCGCCAAAAAGCACATGGTTTGCAGCAATAAGGTCGACTTACCCGCCCCCGGGTGACCGCCAATCAACACTACTGATCCCGGCACCAAACCACCACCCAAAACGCGGTCAAACTCTCCGGTACCAGAGCTAAAGCGCGGCACATCTTGCAGGTCAATATCCGCAAGCGTTTTTACACCGCCCCCGGCAGCACCAGCATAACCTTCAAACTTGGCCGCTCTATTACTGGGTGTTGGGCCAAGCTTAACTTCACTTAGACTATTCCAGGCACCACAATCCGTGCACTGCCCTTGCCACTTACGGTAATCAGAGCCGCAGTCATTACATACATACGCGGTTTTTGTCTTAGCCACCCACTGGCTCCTTTACGATTTTACTGGCGCGCAGTATACCTTAATTGGCAACAACTACCTGTCAGCCAAAAAGCCAATATGCTGCCCAAGTAGCCCCCACATTTTCCCAAGCTTAGCCAGCCAATCAATGGTAATATCGCCCCATGACTTCACCATTTGATCAAGAACGAATTTTAGCGCTCTCGCCTAGCCTTGCGGCCACGATTGGCCTAGAGGAAGCCTGTTTATTTGCGGTATTGGCTGAGCTCGCTGATATTCGCGAGCCCGCCCAACAACAATTCTGGCTATTCAACCAAAATGACCGAGAAAAGCGCCTGCCTTTCTTTAATGAACTGGATATTGAGCGGGTAAGCAAGAGCTTGGCTGCCAAGGGCTTAATTCATATCGCATCGGCGCCGTTTCAGCAAACACAGCAACTGCTGTTTAGCTTTGCCGAGCAGGCTAGCGCAGCACCTGAAAGTGCACCACGCAGCCGCCAGGGCTTACCTATTGTATCTAGCCATCTAAAAACTCAGGGCAACAAGCCACAACCTGGAGCTACGCTAATACCTCCAAACTGGCAGCCTGATATGGAAACCCTGCAGCGCCTACGACAGATGAATGTTGAGGAAGCTTTTGCTAAAGCCCAAGTGGCTGAGTTTGTTACTTTTTGGCGCGACAGCGGCGAATCCCACAAGTCTTGGAGTTCAAAATTTATTAATCGCGTGATTCACAAATGGCGCGAGCGCGAAACCTTTACCCACCAAAGGGACCAGATGCGCCCCATCGACTTCAACTGGCGCCCAAGCCATGAAGCCATGGAAATGATGATTAAGCATGCCGGCATTACCCCACAGTTTGTGGAAGATGCCATCCCCGAGTTTATTCTTTACTGGCATGAAAAAGGCACCAGTGCAGATACTTGGAATACCAAATTTATTCAGCATGTAAGACGCCAGTGGGCTCGTTTCCAGTCTTCGGTCGCCAATGATGCCAACCCGCATATTATTCCGGACAACTGGCAAGCCAGCGCCGATGTCTATGACATCTTGCGCATGGCCAATATTGATATGAATTTTGCCCAGCAACAGCTGCCAGAATTTATTCTCTACTGGAAAGAAACCAAGCAAGCACACAGCTCTTGGAATACCAAATTTTTGCAACACGTAAAATACCACTGGGCCCAGCAACATAAGTTGCAACAAAAGGCCGTAGTAGCCAATAATAACGGCAGCAATCAGCAGCCACGCAGCACGAGAGAGCGCAGCCTTGTCGAAGACCTCACTGACACATCCTGGTAACGCCAACAGCGAAGAAGTACAAGCTCGCAAAGAAACCATCAACCAGGTTTTCAGCTTGTTTCGCATCAATTACCACAATCAATACCACAGCGCTTTTGGTAGTGATGAGCTGCTTGGCCAAGCCAAACGGTTGTGGCTGGATGGTTTACAGCGCTTCGATAATGAAACTATCTTGCGTGGCGCCAAGCGGGTAATGGAAACCTCCGATTACCTGCCCACATTGAACAAGATGATTCGCGCCTGTGAAGGTGAGCCAGCCCAGCATGGACTGCCAGCGCCCTATAGCGCCTATCAAGAAGCTTGCGGTGCCCCAAGCCCTAAAGCCGAAGCCAATTGGAGCCACCCAGCTGTGTATCTAGCAGGCAAAGAAGCCGGCTGGTTTATGCTGGCCAGCAATGCTGAGAAAACAGCCTTCCCGATTTTCAAACAATGTTACGAGAAATATTGCGAGCAGGTATTGGCTGGCAATAAGCTCAGCATGCCAGAAATTAAAGCGCTGCCAGAAGATATCGGCGAACCACTTTCTAAAGAAGAAAACCAAAAGCGCATGGCTGATCTGCGCTCGCAATTGGATTTATAGCCCCCAAACAGAGCAAGCAGCAGAGTTTAAACCTGCTGCTGAAACACCGGCCAGCGCTCGCTTAGCTTGCCATTTTCCATAACCGCAATATCACCAAATTGCAGAAACACAAACTCACTTTGTGTCGGCCTTAAAAATACCCAATCGTCCGCGGCCAACTCAACTGAACGAGAGCCATTAAGCATTTCCTGATTGGTAGAGCGACCAAATACAGGATTCGGGCTCAAGCCGGCAGGCGATTCAGTTTTCGCCTTCCAATAACCACCATAAGTAAAGAAGCTACGTTCACGATTGGGGTTCCACCAGGCCATCAGTTTACCCAGCGCCGCCACACCAGGAAGCTCGGTGGTCGGCAAGGCTTTAATCACCGGCGTCGCAATAAAAGAGGCCGCCACATGATCAGCCAAGCTCGGCATATCAAAATCCGTAGGTTTTACTAAACAGGAACCGGCCGCCAGTTCATTGTGGGGGAATTCACCTTCATCATAGAGCTGATAGGTTGGACTGCCTGCCGCATTTAACGTCCAGCTAGAATCCAATGCACCAAAGAACTGTACCGCAACATCTAAGTATTTCTGATACTCAATCATCGCTTTATCACGATGGGATACGGCACTACCTGGCAGCTTCACCACATGGGGCTCATAGCCCATCAAACCGGAAAAGCTTAAGAAATCACTGCTTTTAATGAGCTCCAGCATTGCCAAAAGATCAGCCGAATTATTCACACCACCACGATGCAAACCCACATCAATTTCGATATTGATGCGCATTTTGCGCCCCAAGCGCTCGGCCAATGCCGCATACTGCTGTAGCCTATCAGGGCTATCGATTAGCCACTGCAATTGTACATCGGGGTTAAACGCACCCTGCAACTGACGGTAAAAATTCTCGGCAGCCGCCACCGGCATGGGCTTACCAAACAATACATCCGAATCAGGAAAAGCTGCCGCCACTTGATTGGCAAATGGCTGGTGAAAGAGCATTAAGCGATTAGTATTCGCCTGCTCCATCACCTCTTTGAGCAAGTTAATAGACGGCAAGGATTTGGCCACCACCCGAAAGTGAAAACGCCCATTGATA
>JAOXRT010000077.1 GCA_025800365.1 Cellvibrionaceae bacterium
TGGACCGACCGCACCAACTACTTCGAAACCTTTAACGCCACTGAAAAGAATATCGATTGGGCTCTAAGCATGGAAGCCGATCGTATGGTGAATTCATTTATCGCGCAGAAAGATCTCGACAGCGAAATGACCGTTGTTCGCAATGAATTTGAACGTGGCGAAAACAGCCCATTCGGAGTATTACTTAAACGTCTACTCGCGGCATCTTACAGCTGGCATAACTATGGTAAATCTACCATTGGTGCCCGTTCTGATATCGAGAACGTATCGATAGATCGTTTAAAGGCTTTTTATAAAAAGTACTATCAACCTGACAATGCCACTCTCATTGTTGCAGGTAAATTTAAGCTGAAAGAAATGCTGAATAAGGTTGAAGATGCCTTCGGCCCGATCCCAAAACCAGATCGAAGCTTACAACCACTTTATACTAAAGAGCCAGCACAAGATGGTGAAAAACTTGTAACGATCCGTCGTGTTGGCGATGTTCAGCTTTATGCCACAGCCTATCATGTACCTGCAGGGTCCCATGAAGATTTTGCAGCTTTAGAAGTACTTTCTGGCATTCTAGGTGAAACTCCTCGCGGACGTTTACACCAAGAAATCGTAGAGCAAAAACTTGCCAGCAGAAGCTTTGGCTTTAACTTTCAGTGGGCCGAACCAGGCCTAATGATGTTTGGTATGGAGGTCGATCAATCCGCTGATCTACAAAAAACTATCGAAGCTAGCCATAAGGTTTTGGAAAACATTGCCAAAAACCCTGTGAGCAAAGAAGAAGTAGAACGCACCAAACGTAAGCTTATTAAAAACTTTGAGCTTGGCTTTAACTCCTCTGAAAGCGTTGCCTTAGAGTTGAGCGAATGGCTTGGCATGGGTGATTGGCGCCTATTGTTTTTAAATCGCGATCGAATTGAAAAGGTTACCGTAGAGGATGTTCAGCGTGTTGCGGAAAAATACTTAACCCGCAATAACCGAACTGCAGGGCGTTTTTTACCCGCCGAAAACCCTGAACGAATTGAGATTCCCGCAGTTGCAAGCGTTGCTGATATGCTAAAGGACTATAAAGGTCGTAAAGCCGTTAGCGCTGGTGAGCTGTTTGATGCTTCCCCTGATAATATTGATAAGCGCACCAACAGTTACACTCTTGCCAACAATCTAAAGGTATCTTTGCTCCCTAAGAAAACACGCGGAGAATCTGTAGAGTTTTATTTAAGCCTTAACTTAGGTGATGAAAAGTCGTTGATGAATAAGGCTCAGATTGGTAGTGCTGCCGGAACCCTACTGATGCGAGGTACCAGCAAATATACCCGCGAGCAATTACAAGACGAGTTCGATAAGCTAAAAGCCGGTGTTTCAATCAGTGGTAGCGCCAGCTCAGTCAGCGCCCGGGTTAAAACCAAGCGCGAAAACTTAGCTAAAGCAATCGATTTGGTAGCGCACGTTCTCAAAGAAGCTAATTTTGATAAAAAAGAGTTTGAGCAGTACAAGTCCACCGCCAAAGTGGATTTAGAGCAGCGCTTACAAAATCCTCAAGCCCTCGTCTTCCGTGAGTACAGCCGTCGTCACCGTCAGGTTCCTGAAGATCACCCTTATTATGTTCCTACCTTCGATGAAAGCATCAAGCGTTTAGACAACTTAAAGCTAAACGATATTAAGGCTTTCCATAAAGAGTTTTACGGTAGCGCCAACGGTGAACTGGCAATAGTGGGCGACTTTGATGAACAAGCTATCCGCAAAGCATTAAAGAAGCATTTTGCAAACTGGGAGCCGAAGACTGGCTATACCCGCATAGCTCGTAACTTTAAGGCCGTTGATAGTAGCCCACAGCAATTCAACACGCCTGACAAAGAGAATGCTGTTTTTGCAGCCACCATTTCTTTGCCGGTATCAGACAAACATGCAGATAGCCCTGCTCTAGTTCTGGGTAACTATATGCTAGGTGGTGGATTTTTGAACAGCCGATTGGCCACTAAACTACGTCAGGAGGACGGGCTGAGCTATAGTGCCGGTTCATTTTTTAACCAGAGTTCTATCGACGAGCGCAGCGCCTTGGGCATCTATGCGATATGTGCACCACAGAATCTTTCTAAAGTAGAAGCTGGCGTTAAAGAAGTACTCCAAAAAGTTGTAGATTCAGGGTTCACTGCCGAAGAAATCGCCAGTGCAAAATCTGGTTATCTACAACAACGTAAGATTTCTCGATCCAAAGATAATGAACTTGCACCAATATTGGGCAGCAACGCCTACCTTGATCGAGACATGCAGTGGTCCGAGGCTTTTGAAGAAAAGATCAACGCCTTAACAGCGGATGATATCCATAAGGTAATGAAGCGCTATCTCGAAATCGACAAGTTTGCCATCCTAACAGGTGCAGATTTCAGCAAGACAGAGTAGCGATTAGGGCAGCCTTTCTATTGCAGAGCCGCCGAATGGCGGCTCTTTTCTTTGACCATTCCATACTCACATCAGGCTTCACCAGCCAATAAGCCCCTTCTCCTTGTTAAATCCAAATCTTTTCACACGTATCCAAAATTCTGATCTATTCTCTTTTATATTAATCTTTTTTGATAAATGCCGATAAAAAATCATACTTTGATGGATCAGGGACGAACATAACTAACAACTAGTACTGAGCAGGACCTTTTAGCCAGGCACAGGGAAATAGTATTTGCTAGGCGACAGTACATTGAATGTAAGAGCAAGGGTCAATGTTTGTATTAAAATCCACATATCAAGATTTAGAGCTAGAGAATGAATCACTGCGAAAGCAGCTACGACAGCTAGAGCAGGAGAACCAACAGCTTCAGCCTCAAGCTTCAGAACAAGTAGAAGAAGACAATAGCGCACAAACCAGTGCCTTTGAGTCTATGTTACTAGCTTGTACCCTAGAGTGTTTGGGTCAGATAGAGCGCATTCGCGAGGCTGTATTGTCCTCCCATCAATCAATCGAGGCTGAAAGCCAGTCAACCGATAAGATTAATGATTTACTCGATATTTCTAACGAATCCTTAAATCAGATAGTCAGCGAAATGAAAGGCCTAACCAGTAATATGGGTGGGATGACTGAAAATATTTCGGGCCTTTCCGAGATGGCTGACAATATTAATTCTTTCGTCGAGACGATATCTAAGATTTCAGATCAAACAAATCTACTTGCCCTTAACGCCGCTATTGAAGCCGCCCGAGCTGGTGAAGCTGGACGTGGCTTTAGTGTTGTAGCCGATGAGGTTCGCTCACTGGCAAATAATACCAATACCTCAGCGAATGAAGTCTCTGAGTTGGTAGGCCAGATTATTCAGTCAACTTCAGAAACGGTTCAATCGGTAAACACCATTCAGAATAGTAATAATGACTTATCTAATGGAGTGGCCCGCTTAAACGAAGATTATGGCTCGATCATTGGTTGCTGCAATACCATGAAGTCCACCATCAATAATGCTTCGTTAAGGACTTTTATACAGACCGTAAAACTAGACCATATCGTTTGGAAAAGTGAAGTCTATGAAGTAGCTGCCGGTAAAAGTGATAAATCTATCAGTGATTTTGCCAACCACCTTAGTTGTCGACTAGGACAGTGGTACCAGAAAGAAGGCGCCCAAAAGTACAGCAATATTACGGCATTTAAAAATATCGACCCTCCTCATCAGAAGGTTCATGACAGTGGCTTAGCTGCATTAAAGGCTTTAGAGGAAGGTGATAAAGGCAAAGCCATTACTTTCTTTGAAGAAATGGAGAGAGCCAGCCATCAAGTAATGGATTGCTTGGACGACCTCAGCCGACAGTGCGACTTTTAAACGTTACATTGAGTCTGTATTAAAGGGGTCAAAGACCCCTTTAATATCCCCTTTTTAAATACTAACTTCATTCGAATACTTTTGGCATATGAGTCATCATCTGCTGCCATGTCATTATATTAGAGCTTAGTATTCATCACAGATAGAAATAGAATTTTGTGACATTTTTTTTATAAACCAGTGACCGAGCTGTTTCTTTTCCTCTGTAATTTGTATTTGCACTTCACTTAACTGCGTTTCTACATACAGAGGAAATCATAATGTCACTAAGAAAATCACTCGTAGTCAGCACAGCTGTTTTAGCAGCAACCCTTTCTTTTGCCCCATCTTTATTCGCTCAAGCAAATGAAACGTTCACAGTAAAAATAACAAACATAACAAAAGGGATTAGCTTTACACCCTTTTTAGCCGCGACTCACAACAACGACGTTCAGTTGTTTGAAGTAGCAAAACCCGCTAGTGATGAGTTATCAAGAGTGGCTGAAGGTGGAGATGTTGGCCCATTAGCAAGCGCACTGGAAGCTACTGGTAATGTTATTGATACCTCAACGACTTCTGGCCTTTTAGGACCAGGTGAGTCCGTTAGCTTCGATATACAGTCACAGACCCACGTTAGTTTTATTAGTATCGTGTCCATGTTACTCCCCACAAACGATACTATTGTCGCGTTAAATAAAGGTGTTCTCCCAGGCTTTCGTACTGGAACAGCAACTTATTACCTAGATGCTTATGACGCCGGTACAGAAACCAATGATGAGCTATGCGAAAATATCCCAGGGCCTCGCTGTGGTGGCGAACCTTTTTCACCTGAAGATGAAGGTGAAGGTTATGTTTACCCTAGCCCTGGTATTCATGGCGACGCAGATTTAGGGCGCGCAGCTTATAATTGGTCTGGGAAAGTAGCGAAGGTAGAAATCGTTCGCGTACGTTAATCAAGAAAAATGGGCTATAGCTTTAAAAGTGGCCTTTAGAAGATTTGCATTGAGTTGACAACTAATTTAATGCAACGCTCGGGCCCAATTAAACCAATAGTATATTGGTTTAATTGGGCTTCAAACGAAACGTACCGAGAATGTAGATCACACGTCTAAATTAGCAACAGATAAAGCATTAGTCTCAATAAAGTCTCTACGAGGCTCTACTTGATCGCCCATCAACGTATTGAACATCTGATCAGCGCTGATTGCATCTTCAATAGTCACTTGCAACATACGACGAGTCTCAGGATCCATTGTGGTTTCCCACAACTGTTCAGGATTCATCTCTCCCAAACCTTTATAGCGCTGTACATTGTAACCGCGCTTAGATTCTTTCATTAACCATTCGAGGCCAACTTTAAATTCTCTAGTCTCAAGCTTGCGCTCGCCTTTGGAGAAATACGCCCCCTCTTCCATCAAGCCATTTAAACGCTTACCTAGTTCCACCATTGATTGGTATTCACCGGACTGGAAGAAGTCATGCCCAAACTGATAATCGGTATCGACACCATGTGCGGTAATCGTAAAAGTAGGAAGGTAGACGTGACGCTCGCTATCTTCAGTTACAGTCACGTTGTATCGGTGACTACCCGCTCGGTTTTCATCTTGCAGCTTAGTTAGTAAGGACTCACTCCATACTTTAACATCTGCCTCATTAGCAAGTTGTTCCGAGCTAATAGCTTCTTGATAAATCATCTGCTCTAGAACTTCAGCTGGATAGAGTCTAGAAAGACGCGCTATTGTGGACATTACAGTTCGATAGGCAACGACTAGCTCTTGCAGTGAGCCTCCAGTAATACCCGGTGCATCCTGATTCACGTGCAAGGCGCCAGTCTCCAGCGCTACATTAGTCAAGAATTCCTCTAGAGCAGCCTCGTCCTTCAAGTACTGTTCTTGCTTACCCTTACTAATTTTATACAGCGGAGGCTGAGCAATATAAACATGACCACGCTCAATGAGCTCTCTTGTTTGACGGAAGAAGAAGGTCAATAGCAGCGTACGAATGTGCGAACCATCGACGTCCGCATCCGTCATAATAATAATACGATGGTAACGAAGCTTATCAGGGTTAAATTCTTCAGCACCAATACCACAGCCCAAAGCAGTGATTAGAGTTCCCACTTCCGCACTGGAAAGCATTTTGTCAAAACGTGCTTTTTCAACGTTTAGGATTTTACCTTTCAAAGGCAGGATAGCTTGGGTTCGACGATCACGGCCCTGCTTTGCAGAACCACCCGCCGAGTCACCCTCCACTAGGTAAACTTCTGATAAAGCAGGGTCTTTCTCTTGGCAGTCTGCCAACTTTCCAGGCAAACCTGCAATATCCAGAGCGCCTTTACGGCGGGTCATTTCACGAGCTTTGCGAGCAGCTTCTCGTGCTTTTGCCGCTTCGATCATCTTGCCTACAACTGCCTTCGCTTCCTGCGGATTTTCTAGCAAATAGTCACTAAAGGCTGCGCCCATTTCTTGTTCTACGGCGCCTTTTACTTCAGATGAAACCAGTTTATCTTTGGTCTGAGAGGAGAACTTAGGATCGGGTACCTTAACAGAAATAATAGCTGTTAAGCCTTCACGAGCATCATCACCCGTAGTAGAAACCTTTTCTTTCTTACCCATTCCCTCTTTTTCGATATAGTTGTTTAGTCCACGGGTAAGCGCTGAACGGAATCCTGCTAGGTGTGTACCGCCATCTCTCTGAGGAATATTGTTGGTATAACAGAAAATACCTTCCTGGAATGAGTCGTTCCACTGTAAAGCCACTTCTACACCGATACCGTCATCACGCTGAATATCAAAGTGCATTACTTGGTTTACGGTGTTTTTGTTCTGGTTTAGATACTCAACAAAAGCCTTTAGACCACCTTCGTACTCAAAAACGTCTTCTTTTGCGGTACGCTCATCTTTAAGAACAATTCGAACACCTGAGTTTAGGAATGAAAGCTCTCTCAGTCGCTTTGCCAGCTGGTCATAGTTGTACTGTATATTGCTGAAGGTTTCAGCTGATGGCACAAAGTGTACTTCTGTACCGCTAACCTCGGTATCACCCACGATGGTTAAAGGTGCTTGAGGCACACCATGGTGGTAAACCTGCTCATGAATCTTGCCTTCTCGGCGGATAGTAAGCTTAAGCTCGGCGGATAGTGCGTTTACTACCGAAACGCCTACTCCATGCAATCCACCGGATACCTTGTAAGTATTATCATCAAACTTGCCGCCAGCGTGCAGTACAGTCATGATAACTTCGGCTGCCGATACACCCTCTTCGTGCATTTCGGTAGGAATACCACGGCCATTATCTGAAACAGATACGGATTCATCGGGGTGAATTACGATTTTAATCTCGGAGCAATGACCAGCTAAGGCCTCATCAATCGAGTTATCAACGATTTCAAACACCATATGGTGCAAGCCGGTACCATCATCCGTGTCACCAATGTACATACCTGGGCGCTTACGTACAGCATCCAGGCCCTTTAGTACCTTAATACTGGACGAATCATAAGATGATTCTTCTGACATAGCATACTCCGTTGTTGTATAGGTAAAGCGTTTACCTATATATCGAGCCTCTTAGACTCTTGTTTTACTTGTTCCACATCACCATGTTTCACGTGAAACATAGTGATTTTATCTTGTTCTGCTTCTTTCCATGCCTGTAATAGGCTTTCTAACTCTATCGCCGTGACAAAAACCTGAGCGCCTATGACATTTAACCAGCTTGCCAAACGATGCTGGTTCTCGGAGTCTAGCTCAGCTGGCAGATCATCAACTAAATAAATGCATTGCCTACCGCTAAGTTCGCTGTAGGTCTTACCTATTGCGATCTTAAGAGCACAAACCAACAGCTTTTGCTGGCCTCTAGATAGCGCTTGATCAGCGGCGTGCCCTGAAACCTTGATCTTTAAGTCCGCTTTTTGCGCCCCATACCAAGTGTAACCAAGCTTATAGTCTCGCTCTCGACCGTGCTCAAGCTGCTGCTCAAGCGTTTTGTCGCTATCCCAACCCTTGTATAGCTCAAAAGTGACGCCCTCTAATGGGACGAAATCACTTATAACGGCATTTAGGTTTTCTTTTAAATGCTCGAAACATTCCACCCTCATTGCCTCTAATCGATGTGCCTTATCGCACATCTCAAGTTCCCAGGGGCGAATTTCAAAGCCTTCTATTCTACCACGTCGTAACAAACTATTCCGTTGTTTAAGCGCTTTTGAGTAGCCCTTCCACGCGTCGTGAAAGCCATGTTTCACGTGAAACACTAACCAATCTAAAAAAGAGCGACGTTCCTTAGGACTACCTTCGATTAAAGAAAAACTGTGTGCGTCAATCATTAACGTAGGTAATAGAGATGCTAAGGAAGAAGCTGAATTAATTGTTCTGCCATCGACTTTGGTTCTTGATTCACTACTAGAACCCGTTCTTTCAAGACCAATCTTATGTATTGTTTCCTGAGAAGAAAGCTCGGCGTATAGCGTAAGTGACGCGCTACCGTGATTGATAAGGGGTTTAATTTTATGACTTCGAAAGGACCTACCACTGCCCAATAGATAGATAGCTTCAAGAACACTGGTCTTACCGCTACCGTTAGCGCCATAAATAAAGTTTAGACGAGAACTTGGATTCAGCTTCGCTGAACCCAAGTTACGAAGATTACTAATAGAAACTCGCTGAAGAGGCATCGAAGATAGACAGAATACCTGCTACAGACGCATAGGCATCACTACATAAACGGCATTACTACCTTCTTGGGCCTCCACCAAGGCAGAACTATTAGAATCAGATAAAGTAAATTTCACATTGTCTGATTGCAATACATTAACCACGTCCTGCAAATAACTTACATTGAAGCCAATTTCTAAACTATCGCCGGCGTAGTCTACAGTAACCTGCTCTTCTGCTTCTTCCTGTTCAGGGTTATTGGCGGTAATAGTTAGCTGGCCATCACTTAGCAATAGTCGTACACCTCTATACTTCTCATTAGATAAGATAGCGGTACGGGCAAAGGCTTGTTTTAGCTCAGCGCGCTCACCAATGACTGTTTTATTACCATTCTTAGGCAACACTCGCTCGTAGTCGGGGAACTTGCCGTCTACAAGTTTAGAGGTGAAGGTATAGAATTCGGTAATAGCTCGGACATGGTTACTACCCAAGCTAACGGTTACTTCATCGCTGCTGTCATCTAGTAAGCGAGAAAGCTCAACAACACCTTTACGAGGTAAAATAGCATGCTTAGTTTCGGGGCAGCTGATAGCTATATCCTCAGTGCTCATCGCTAAACGGTGACCATCGGTGGCTACGAAACGTAGCTTACCTTCACTAACTTCCCAAAGCATACCGTTTAAATAATAACGAACGTCTTGTTGGGCCATGGCGAAGCCAGTACTGTCGATCAAAGTCTTGATAATTGACTGGGCACAGGAAAACTGAAGATCCTGAGCGGAGTCTTCAACATTAGGAAAATCATTGGCTGGTAAAGTCGCCAAACTAAAGCGACTACGTCCGCTTTTTACAATAACTTTTTGGCCATCTTCTATAAAGTCAATTAACGCTCCGTCTGGCAATGAGCGACAGATATCAAATAACTTACGAGCGGGAACGGTAATCTGGCCTGATTCGCCCGCCTGCTCGAGTTGCACTCGACCAACAATCTCAACTTCCAAATCAGTTCCGGTTAGGGATAACTGATCACCTTCTAAAACAACCAATACATTAGCCAATACAGGCAAAGTCTGCCTGCGCTCTACGACACCAGCCACTAACTGAAGAGGTTTTAAAAGAGCATCTCGAGAGATAGAAAATTTCATCAATTTATCCCAAATCCTAATGGTTTTATATTAGCTTTATCTTATATAAATAACTTTGTATTAAGTCGTTAAAGAGCGCAGTAGATTTTTAACATCTTCGCGAATGTCCGCGTCCTCTTCCCTTAACTCTTTAATTTTACGGCAGGCATGCAACACCGTGGTGTGATCTCTCCCGCCAAATGAATCACCGATTTCAGGCAAACTATGATTGGTTAGCTCTTTGGCTAAAGCCATAGCTACTTGCCGAGGCCTAGCCACTGAACGGCTACGCCTTTTTGATAATAAGTCAGCAACTTTGATTTTATAGTATTCCGCCACTACGCGCTGGATATTATCAATGCCGACCTGCTTATCTTGCAGGGCTAAAAGATCTTTTAGTGCTTCCCTAACTAAAGGTACATCAATATCACGACCAGTAAACTGGGCATTGGCAATGACGCGCTTTAAAGCACCTTCTAATTCACGAACATTCGATCTGATTCTCTGGGCGATAAAGAAAGCTGCATCGTTAGGCAGTAACATATTTGACTGCGCAGCCTTCTTCATCAAAATTGCTACCCGCGTTTCTAGCTCTGGTGGTTCTACGGATACCGTTAAGCCCCAGCCGAAACGACTCTTCAAACGCTCCTCTAGACCTTGAATCTCTTTCGGATATCGATCACAAGTAAGAATGATCTGTTGACCACCTTCAAGTAAGGCATTAAAGGTGTGGAAAAACTCTTCTTGTGAGCGCTCTTTGCCTGCGAAAAATTGAATATCATCAATAAGTAATGCATCCACAGAGCGGTAAAAACGTTTAAAGTCATTAATGGCGTTTAGCTGCAGTGCTTTTACCATATCTGCAACAAAGCGCTCTGAATGTAGGTATACCACTTTTGCGTGCGGATTCTGTTCGACCAAATGATGCCCTACTGCGTGCATCAAGTGAGTTTTACCTAAACCCACCCCACCATAAATAAATAATGGGTTATAAGAACCACCAGGGTTCTCTGCAACCTGCCTTGCCGCCGCGAGACCAAGCTGGTTCGATTTACCTTCTACAAAGCTTTTGAAAGTAAAACCCGCATTAAGATAGGTTCGGTGTTTAAGGCCACCTTCTACTTCAATATCACTGCTAGGTTTAATGATTTCAGGAGCAGCTTCTACTGGCTTTATCACTTGGCTGCTATCTTGAGCAGCTAAAGACACGCTGGATAGACCGGCGCTGGGCGTAGCAAGCTGAGAACTTGATGTAGAATTTTGAGCGGATAACTGCGATGAAGCATGGCTATGGTTATCGGCACCTGCTAACTCGAGCTGTTCGACGGGCTCAGGTTCTTGCTGGTAAGCAGGAATACTCGGGCTAACCGGAACGGGGTTCATGGTGGGTGTCGCGTTCGCGGTAGGGATAGGCTCAGGGATTGATCTTTGACTGCGTCTCTGAAAACGGCTGGCTTGTCGATTAGCAACAATCACGCTAACACTGATTCGCATCCCTTCTGAGTAGTCATTGGCCAACTCAATAATGCGAGACAAATACTTATCATTCACCCAGTCATGTACAAATCGATTGGGGGCTAGCAAGCAAAGGCCACCAGCCTCATCGTTTTGTACCTGCAACGGCTTTATCCAAGTATTAAATTGTTGCGCTGGCAGCTCCTGACTCAAGCTGCTTAGACATTTGTCCCAAATAAGGCCCGACAATGAATCCCCCAATAAACCTTTTGGTCTAACTCTTTCCAGCGGAAGCGATACCGCAAGAGAATTAAGCCACTAGTGCCTTGGCAATCTAAGCAGCACTAATAAATTTCAAAATATGTATATATAGAAGGAAGACTTTATATCCACGAAATAACCGCGACCATATAGCTTGTATACGGAGCGCTTTGCTTTCAATCTAGCTTGGAAGCAGGTGTGTATAAGTATTCCTAAATGCGCTGTGTTTGTTTAAATAACTAGAGTTAACCACAGCAATGCGCGTAGATTACATTATCAGGGAAAAGTTATCCACACAAAAGAAATCTATTTTAAGACTAAATAAGAAAACTCCCGCAATATCAATAACTCCGCTTAATAAAAGAATAAGCTCTAAGAAACAACTGCCTACAAGCACCTGTGGATAAAGCTGTTGAAAAACTGAATAAAGCCTGTACAAACGTCGTTTAAAAGCTTGTACAAGAGGAAAAATTGATCATTTTCTAATTAAGCATTGCAATTTCTAGGAGTATCCATTAATATCGCGCCTCATTTTTCCACGAGCTCGGCTGTTCAATGGGTTTCAGTTAAGCTCTAAAGCCGACATGATTGAACACGGGTATTATCATGAAAAGAACATTTCAGCCAAGCGTATTGAAGCGCAAGCGCACTCACGGTTTCCGCTCTCGCATGGCGACCAAAAACGGTCGTAAATTGCTTGCTCGCCGTCGTAGCAAGGGCCGTAAAGTACTAGCTGCATAATCAGCTCAGATACTGCCCTGTAAACTGGAGTTTCCGCTTGTCGCAGCATTTAGGTTTTGATAAATCCCTGCGGCTGCTGAACTCCAGTGACTTTAAGCCTGTCTTTGACTCGCCCTCTTTTCGTGCTTCTCATCAGCACTTTCTCATTCTCGTCCGCAAGAACCAATTAGACCGCCCTCGACTTGGCCTAGTAATCGCCAAAAAGAACGTGCGCAATGCAGTTGATCGCAATCGATTAAAACGTCTAATTAGAGAATCTTTTCGGCTTCAGCAACACCAATTACCGCCATTCGATGCTATAGTGCTCGCTCGCCGTGGCATGGACACATTGGACAATGCGGCGTTAACACGCCAGCTGAATAAGCAATGGCAAAAGCTGATTCGCAAAGCGACGAGTGAATAATGAAAGCACTGCTTTTAGGTTTGATAAAAATCTATCAATACCTTGCTAGCCCTTGGGTTGGCAACCAGTGCCGCTTTTATCCGACCTGCTCTCATTATGCGAAAGAAGCAATAGAAACCCATGGCAGTATAAAAGGTAGTTATCTTACCGTTCGCCGCTTAGCTAAATGTCATCCATGGCACCCTGGCGGCTTTGACTATGTGCCCGGTAAACCTTCAACTTCTCAAGACCAAGAATAGATATTATGGATTGGCAAAAGTATTTATTGATCATCGCAATGGCAGTGGTCTCTTATCTTTTGGTTCTGGAATGGAATGACTTCCAAGACCGCAAACAAGCAGCCAACAAACCCGTAGCAGCCAGCCAAGAGACTTTGGCCTCGCCTGTTGCGGCCAGCGAAATACCGACCGCTGCGCCTAGTAAACAAACGATAGCCAGTGACCTGCCCAGCACCGTTGCGGAACAAGCCAGTGTAGAAACTCCAAGCAGTTCCCAGCTTATTCGTGTTAAGACCGATGCCCTCGATCTTATTATCGATACCCATGGTGGTGACATTGTTAAAGCCGCACTTCCACAACACTACGCTGAACTTAACCGTCCAGAACTGCCATTTGTTATCCTCAACCGCACTGCGGATAAAACCTATATTGCTCAGAGTGGCCTAATTGGACCAAACGCTACCGATACCGCTAAAGGTCGCCCAGTATTCCAGGCAAGCCAAAGCGAATATGAGCTATCCCCAGGCAAAGACAATCTCGCTGTAGATCTTGTCTTGCAACAAGGTGAGGTAACCATCACCAAGCGCTTTAATTTCACCCGTGGTGAAAACCTAATCAATATTGAGTATTTGATTGATAACAAAAGCAGCAGCAACTGGAAAGGTAACTTCTACGCTCAAATCAAGCGTGACCGATCTCCAGTGGCCACCGGTAGCAGCGCCATTGGTCTACAGCCTTATTTGGGGGCGGCCTTAACCACCCCAGATGAGAACTACAAAAAAGTTGATTTTGATGACCTAGATGAAGAATCACTAAAAGTAGAAATTGAAGGTGGCTGGGTTGCCATGGTTCAGCACTACTTTATTAGTGCTTGGGTTGCAGACAAAGAACAGAACAATACTTATACCTTGCGCCGAATTCGTAACAGCCAGATGTACACCTTTGGCTATACAGCTCCTCAAACACTTGTAGAGCCAGGTACATTAGGCGTAATCAACTCTCAGTTTTATGTGGGCCCTAAAGACGTTTACCGCTTAGAAGAAATTGCTCCACACCTAGATTTAACCGTTGATTATGGTTGGCTCTGGTGGGTGGCAAAACCACTTTTCTATTTACTGACCTTGATTCAAGGTGTGGTGATTAACTGGGGTTGGTCGATTGTTGTTCTTACCATCTTAATTAAAGCTTTGTTCTTTAAACTGACCGCAACCAGCTATCGTAGCATGGCGAATATGCGCAAGCTGCAACCCAAGATGCAACAATTAAAAGAGCTCTATGGCGACGATCGTCAAAAGATGTCCCAAGAAACCATGAAGCTCTACCAGAAAGAAAAGGTGAACCCCTTAGGTGGTTGTTTACCGATTCTAATTCAAATGCCTGTATTTATTGCTTTATATTGGGTGCTTTCAGAATCTGTAGAATTACGCCACGCTCCCTTTATTTTGTGGATCGAAGATTTATCGGTGAAGGATCCTTACTTTATCTTGCCGCTGATTATGGGTGCTACCCAATGGTTTATGATGAAGATGAACCCAACTCCGCCGGATCCAATGCAAGCTAAGATAATGAGCTATATGCCGATTGTCTTTACCTTCTTATTTATGTGGTTCCCTGCGGGATTGGTATTGTACTGGGTGGTTAACAACACCATCTCGATGATTCAGCAGTACATCATCACCAAACAAATTGAAGCAGAAGCCTAAGCTTTTCGCTTTACGGAAAGGGGCTTAGAGCCCCTTTTTTTATAGAGTTTTTTTGGATAAAAACAATGCAAGAGTCTTATCAATTTAGCGATACCATTGCAGCAATAGCGACAGCACCCGGACGAGGAGGTGTTGGAATTATTCGTGTCTCAGGTAAACATGCAGCACAAATAGCGAAACATATTTGTGCAAAAGAGCTAAGTCCAAGACATGCACATTACTGCGATTTTTTATCGAGTGAAGGTGAAGTTTTAGATTCCGGTATTGCACTGTTTTTTCCAAACCCCGATTCGTTTACCGGCGAAGATGTACTAGAACTGCAAGGTCACGGTGGCCCCGTTATTCTCGATTTACTGCTCGCTGAGGTTTGCAAACTCGGCGCTAGAATGGCTAAACCAGGTGAATTTTCAGAGCGCGCTTTTATCAACGACAAAATGGATTTAGCCCAAGCCGAAGCGATCGCCGATTTAATTGAAGCGAGCTCTGCTCAAGCCGCGCGCAATGCTCTGCACTCTTTACAAGGTGTATTTTCAACACAAGTTCACGACTTAGTTGAAGCACTGATACGCTTACGCATTTATGTCGAAGCGGCCATCGATTTTCCAGAAGAAGAAATTGATTTTCTAAGCGATGGTAAAGTTGCTGGCGATTTACAGCAGCTACAAGAACAATTGGCAAAATTATTGGCCGATGCAAAACAAGGCGTTTTAGTGCGCGAAGGCATGAACGTAGTCATTGCAGGCAAACCCAACGCTGGTAAATCAAGCTTACTGAATGCCCTTGCTGGAACTGAAAAAGCCATTGTCACCGATATCGCCGGCACCACAAGGGATATTCTTCAGGAACAGATTCATATCGACGGTATGCCACTGCATATTATTGATACCGCCGGATTACGTGAAAGCCCCGATGAAGTTGAACGTATTGGCATAGAGCGAGCCTGGCAAGCTATCGAAAAAGCGGATCGTGTACTGCTCATGGTAGACGGCCAGGCGGTTGATAGAGATTTTGCTCCCTCTTCTATATGGCCTGAATTTACAGAAAAGCTACCCAACCCAAATCAGCTTACTGTGATCCTTAATAAAGCCGACTTAAGTGAGCATGGTGTAGGGGTGCTAAAAGAGGAAGGGGATAATAAACAATGCCTTGGAATTAGCGCCAAGACCGGGGCAGGCCTAGAAGAACTCAAATTGCATTTGAAATCCGTCATGGGCTATCAAGGCGCCAGCGAAGGAGGCTTTACCGCTCGTAGACGCCACCTAGATGCCATCGAAAGGGCACAAGAAGCCTTGGATAATGGCGCACTGCAACTGCACGATATGGGCGCAGGCGAACTCTTAGCCGAAGATCTGCGCGCAGCACAGGAATCCCTAGGAGAGATTACCGGAACATTTACACCGGATGAGCTACTGGGACGAATCTTCTCCAGTTTTTGTATTGGAAAATAATAATAAAGCCTACTAATGCCCTGTCTGTTCCAAGCTGTGCAGGGCTTGCAAGGCTGCTGATATCGTACTGATGCCTCACAAAATATTCTGGCCCTCTTCCTCCTTGGCCAGTTACCACCCAATCAAACTTACTTTGGCCAAGCCCCGGAACTCTCCAAGAGATATACTCATTCAGGTACTCCCGTTTGAACCATAAGATTCCTAATTCCCCACTACGGGTTTTTCAATTCTATTAATTCACCCCATCGAGTAAAACATACTTTAACTGCACAAGCTTTCTAAGCTTGGCGCCTAACGATATGATCCGATAAGGAAGCGAGCTAACGTGGACGCTGCCTTTCGCGCCACAAGACCTACAACTACATAGAATGGCGGTCGTTCAGACTAGCAAGTTCTATGACTAAATAATGCTAAAAATCACCTAGTCATATCTGGCCAAAAAAAGTTATCCCAACTTACCCACAGATTTTTTTAATAACTACCGACACTTAGAATAGCTTATCCACAATTACTCACAGCTTTGCCACATAAGTGCCTAATTTTGAAGGTTTTTTGTTCGATCATTAGCGCATTTTTGTTAAATGTGAATAACTCATAGCAGAAAGCGTGCTCTAGCTCGGCGCAAAAATGTGGATAACAGCAAGTTGACCACAAGGCCCAAAGTTATCCAGAAATCATTCGAGCCTTAAACAAAGCTTTTACCTATGCCAAATAAAGGGTTTTATACACCGTTATCAGAGCTGTAAGCTACTGATTTATATTAAATAAAGTGGCTTATCCACAGAAAAACGCCGCACTATATATAACAACAAACATAATCTTCTTTATCTATTCATATATATAAATATTTATTTATCTACTTATATATTAATGATGAGTTTTAAAATTTAAAAAACAGACTGATTAAATAATAAACAAGTTTTGAACTCTGCAAAAAAGATCCCTATAATGCCTGCCCTTTTTCTAACCCCTGCCCTTCGGGCAAAGGCGATACCGTGGATTACAAGAAGACCTTTGATGTCATTATTATTGGTGGTGGTCATGCCGGCACCGAGGCTGCATTAGCAGCAGCTCGCATGGGTAGCTCTACCCTATTGTTGACCCACAATATTGATACCTTGGGACAAATGTCTTGTAACCCTGCTATTGGCGGGATTGGTAAATCACACCTAGTAAAAGAAATCGATGCACTAGGTGGTGCAATGGCATTAGCTACAGACAGAGCTGGTATCCAGTATCGGGTTCTGAATAGCCGCAAAGGCCCCGCTGTTAGAGCGACTCGAGCACAAGCCGATAGAATCCTCTATAAAGCCGCGATTCGTGAAACCTTAGAAAACCAGGAAAACCTGCAAATATTCCAACAATCCGTTGATGACCTAATATTGCAAGGTGAAGAAGTCCGAGGGGTAGTTACCCAAATGGGCTTAAAATTTTATGCCCCCGCGGTAGTCTTAACCGCTGGGACCTTCTTAGGTGGCAAAATCCATATTGGATTAGAAAATCATTCAGGAGGGCGAGCCGGTGATCCGCCATCTATCGCCCTAGCGGATAGATTAAGAGAATTGCCTCTACGAGTTGAAAGACTTAAAACCGGGACACCACCAAGAATCGATGCTCGCAGTGTTAACTTTGAAGGCTTAGCTGAGCAGTGGGGGGATAATCCTGCACCAATCATGTCCTATATGGGCAAAGCCGAAGATAAACCTGCGCAAACTTGTTGCTGGATAACTCATACCAACAGCAAAACCCATGACATCATCATGTCCGGTCTAGACAGGTCACCGCTATATACAGGCGTCATCGACGGTGTAGGCCCAAGATATTGCCCATCTGTTGAAGATAAAGTTAAGCGCTTTTCTGATAAAGACTCCCACCAGGTATTTATCGAGCCCGAAGGCCTTACCACCCATGAGTTATACCCAAATGGTATCTCCACTAGCTTGCCTTTTGATGTTCAGCTGGATCTAGTGCATTCCATTAAAGGCTTTGAACAAGCTCATATTACCCGCCCAGGTTATGCCATCGAATACGATTTCTTTAATCCGCAGGATTTGCAATACAGCCTAGAAACCAAACACATCAAAGGTTTGTTTTTCGCCGGTCAAATTAACGGCACTACAGGTTATGAAGAAGCCGGGGCTCAAGGTCTATTGGCCGGCAGCAATGCGGCGCTATTGGCACAAGGCAAAGCAGCGTGGCATCCGCGCCGAGACGAAGCTTATCTTGGTGTTTTGATCGATGATTTGATTACTCTTGGTACTCAAGAGCCGTATCGGATGTTTACCAGCCGTGCCGAATACCGTTTGCTACTGCGAGAAGACAATGCCGATGCTCGCTTGACCGAGCAGGGGCGCAAACTTGGATTGGTAGATGACAGTCGCTGGCAGCACTTTTGCGATAAGCAAGAAGCTATCGCTCAAGAAGAACAACGCTTAAAAAGTACTTGGGTACAGGCCGGTAGTGATGAGGCCAAGCAACTGGAGCCCAAACTGAAATCACCCCTAGGGCGAGAGTACAGTTTGATGGATTTATTGCGCCGACCTGAGTTGGAATATGGCGATATTGCCGAGCTGCCTTACGCGAAACCCGATATTGCCGCTGAGGTATCCGAGCAGGTACAAATCAGTGCCAAATACGCTGGGTACATTGAGCGTCAGCTTGTCGATATTGAAAAACTGCGCCAAAACGAGAATACCTTGATTCCTGCTGATTTCCCCTATGATTCAGTAGAAGGCTTATCCAATGAAGTTAAGCAAAAGTTGAAGGAATCATTACCTGGCACTCTGGCTCAAGCTTCCAGAATACCTGGAGTGACCCCAGCTGCGGTTTCTCTGCTATTGGTTTATTTGAAGAAACATGGCCTTTTGCGCAAGCAAAGTGCCTGATCTTGCCGCTAAAATCGAGGAAAAGGGATAAAAATGTCCACGCAGCTACGCGATCGCTTGGAAACTGGAGTCACAAAGCTAGGTTTAGAGCTAGATAGTGACCGTATTGATGGTTTATTAGCCTATATCCAGCTATTTGATAAGTGGAACAAAGCCTATAACTTGTCTGCTATCCGAAATATCGAGGATATGATCTCTCGCCATTTGCTCGATAGCCTAGCAATCCTGCCATTTGTTGAAGGCCAGAGATTGATCGATGTGGGGACTGGCGGCGGTTTACCAGGAATACCCATGGCGATCTGCCATCCTGAGCGTGAAATCCACTTGCTGGACAGCAATGGCAAGAAAACACGCTTTCTGTTTCAGGTAAAGACAGAGCTGAAACTGGATAATGTCCAGGTTCATAACTGTCGCGTCGAGAGCTACCAGCCAGAAACACTGTTTGATGGCGTTATGAGTAGAGCTTTCGCCAGCTTAGAGGATATGACCCAAGGTTGTCGGCATCTACTGAAGGAAAGTGGCCGCTTTTGGGCGATGAAGGGAATTTATCCCACAGATGAATTGAAGCCACTGCAAAAACACTATATCGTCGCTAACTCCCATGCATTAATGATTCCGGGTGAAGAAGGCGAGCGCCACTTACTGGAGATACAACCTCTCAAGTAGAGTCTCTCCCCATTGACCCGAATAGCGACAATACACTTGTTAGCGGCCACTTATTTGCCGTGACAAGTCATAAGGATAACGACATTGAGCACCCAAGGCCCCTGCCACCTATACGCTATTGCTAATCAGAAAGGTGGCGTAGGTAAAACCACAACCACTGTGAACCTAGCGGCTTCATTGGTAGCTACCAAGAAGCAGGTCCTAATGGTGGATCTAGACCCACAGGGTAATGCCACCATGGGCTCGGGCATCAACAAAAATGAGCTAGAGCTATCGGTTTATGATGTTTTAGTGGGTGAAGCCACTGCCAAAGAGGCATTGGTGAAGTCTGAAGAAGGTGGCTACTCAGTCTTACCCGCAAATGGCGATCTAACAGCTGCCGAAGTAGAAATGCTGAGCTTGGATCAAAAAGAGCGTCGTCTGCAGTCAGCTTTGGAAAGTTTGAAAGATGAGTTTGACTATATTTTAGTCGATTGCCCACCGTCATTGAATATGCTGACTTTGAACGCCTTGGTAGCGTGCCAAGGTGTCATTATCCCTATGCAGTGTGAATATTATGCGCTGGAAGGATTATCGGCACTGATCAGTACCATCAATCAGATTCAAAGTGCTCTTAACCCTGAACTTCAGATTGAGGGGATATTGCGCACCATGTACGACCCGCGTAACAGTTTGACCAATGATGTGTCGGCACAATTGGCAGACTTTTTCGGGGATAAGCTCTACCGCACTTGCGTACCACGTAATGTTCGCTTGGCAGAAGCCCCAAGTTTCGGCCAGCCTGTATTGGTTTATGATCGTCAGTCAAAGGGTGCCATCGCCTACTTGGCCTTGGCCGGTGAGTTAATTCGCCGTAATGAAATCAGCCAAAGAGAATCGGCTGAAGCCTCAGCTTAAGAGTAAAGCTGAAAAGCAAAAATAATTAGATAAAAACACTAAGATATTTGAGAAGTAGGAATCACAATGGCGGGGAAACGCAAAGGTTTAGGTAAAGGCTTGGATGCCCTATTGGGTAGTGGTGGTGCAAGCCAAGTTGAAAATGCTACGCAAGCAATTGCTGCTGTTTCCTCTCCAGAGCCCGGCAAGGATGGCACTTTAAGCGAAATCCCTGTTGAGTTTATTCAGCGCGGTAAATACCAGCCCCGTCGCGATATGCACCCTGAAGCTCTCGAAGAGCTGAGCGAGTCTATTAAGGCGCAAGGTGTAATGCAGCCTATTGTTGTTCGCCCGATCGATTCTGGCAACGACACCGTTAAATACGAAATTATTGCTGGTGAGCGTCGCTGGCGAGCAACACAATTAGCCGGCTTGGATAAAATTCCTGCTGTCATTCGAGAAGTTGCTGATGAAGCAGCTATCGCAATGGCATTGATTGAAAATATCCAGCGTGAAGACTTAAATCCAATTGAAGAAGCCATTGCCCTAAAACGACTGCAAGACGAATTTGAGCTAACCCAGCAAGAGGTGGCAGCGGCCGTTGGTAAATCGCGCACTACCGTAACCAATCTACTGCGCTTAATCAGCTTATCTGATGAAGTGAAAAAAATGCTCGAGCACGGTGATCTAGAGATGGGGCACGCACGGGCGCTACTTCCATTGCCTAGTCATGAACAAAAAGATGTGGCAAGACAGGTAAGCTCCAAAGGCTTATCAGTACGTCAAACAGAAGCCCTTGTAAGACGCATCCAGCAACTCGAGCAAAGTGAAGATAAATTTACCGCCGATAAAGCCATAGACCCTGATATCAAAAAGTTACAGGATGGCTTGTCTGAAAAAATCGGCGTGCCTGTTATGGTTCAGCATGGTGCTAAAGGTAAAGGTAAATTGGTCTTAAGCTATTCAAGTCTTGATGAACTAGATGGAATATTAAACCATCTTAATTATGAAGCTTAGTTAGTAAAATCTAAGTCTATTTTCTTATTTTTCTAAATGACCGAGCCTTGAGCCCAATGGCTCGGTGTTTTAAATCTCCATAACTATCCATCCCCCTTGATTGTTTACCAATCTTGAGCAACTATAGTTTAAACACCTAAAAATAATATTGAGTCTTTACTGCCAATTCCAACTGAATGCGCTAAGCGATTCATTTTAGAGAAAGCTCTTCTACACTTAGACTTAAAGATGGTTGTTAATTTAAATGCCGTAGTTCAGTTCCATAACTGGTGGCGCTAATACAACAATAATGCTGCTTTGTGAGGGATCTATGAACCAGTGGTTGTTAAGACTGCTAATAGGCATATTGTTTTTTTGCAGTTATAGCTTCGCAGATAATTCGCTAGATATACACTTCTACCAGAAACCTCTCGATGAATTACGAGGACATGCCTATGACGTTGAAGAAGACAAAAATGGATATCTATGGATCTCGACAGCCTACGGTATTAAACGTTATGACGGACAGAGCCTTATAGACTTCGTCCCTCCCGGAGCTGAAGACTTAAAATCTCGGCAAACTCATGAGTTAACAATTGTAGATAATAATCTTTGGATAAGTACAACTATGGGGGTAGCTAGGGTAGACTTCGATAGTTATGACTATGTCTTAGTAGAGAAAGAAGATAAAAAACACACCATCAGTGACAATGTTATCTTAAATATGAAAAAAGATAATGGCGGCCGTCTGTGGATGACCTCATACAATGGCGTTACTTTGTACGAGAGTCATTTAGATCAATTCACCCCCTTTCCCATTAAGCATTCAGATATTAAGTCGGATAAAAAAATAATTACTACCAATATAGCGGATAACAATATAGGGAAAATTTGGGTTGGTAGTGCTTACGATGGTTTGTTTTTACTAAACCCTGAAACTGGAGAGTTTGATAGATTCCTAAAGAAATATAACGATAACAAAGGATCGACATTTGAATTTACCAAGACAGATAAAATAAGTGATTTATATGTTACTCAAGATGGTGAGTTACTCGTCAGTGTTCAAGACAAGCTTGTTAGTATCTCTGGAACAGAAATAACTGCTGTTAGAGACTTCGAATATAAAGGTGAAACACTGACACCCAATATCATTCAAGAAGATCATAATGGCAATATTTGGATTACCTTCAAAAGCAGAGGACTGGCAAAACTAAATGGCGGTCGAACTGAATACTTAGTTGAAGCAGTTGATCGAAATGGCTTACCCAATAAGAAGATCTATAACTTTACCAAAGATAGACTTGGTAATCTAATCGCTATCTATGTTGATGAATATCCACGGTTTTATAATCTAGTCAATGATGAATTTAAAAAACTAAACTTAAAGAAACTGGCGGGTGATAAGGTAATAGAAAAAGTTATAGGTCAAGAGGGAAGTTCGCTATATGTATTTAGCAATAATGCCATCTTAAAAATCGATACTGAAAGTGAAAAATTAACTTACGTCTATCAGGGGAGTTACGAGATTGATGGTGCTGTGTATGTTAATGAAAAAGAAATATGGGCTATAGTTGGAAGAGAACTTGTAAAACTAAATCCTGAAACAGGAAAAACGAAAACGGTATCGAGTCGTGTAAATTATATAGAATATCACCAAGATTTGGGTGTCTTCGGTATTATGGTTAGATCTTACTATCTAATAGATAATAATACGGGTGATGTAAAGAAGTTCGACCTACCTAATCCGGATAGCTCAATTTCAAAACCTTATTCTGATCCTGATACTGGAATATGGTTTGTAGCCAGCAATAATATATATTTTTTAAGCCGTGCTGGAATACTAAAAGTAATTCCTTATAAAAGTGAGTACAGTTATTCAGGCGCCCCAATTATTTATCATGACGGCGTACTTTGGGTATTTGGTAATAACGGCTTCGAAAAAATCATATTATCAACTCAATCTGAAAGCTATGAAGTAATAGGGGCAGAAAAATTTCCTATTCTAAAAAATAATGTTATTGGATCAGCAGTACTTGCTAGAGATCATATCTGGTTTTCAAGCCTAGATGGAAAAAGCTTGTTTAAGCTCGATGTAAAAACCAATAAATATAAATCTATAGGAACTAAGTCTGGTCTTTTGGGTGGAAAGCCAGCGGGAAGCATCGCCTATTTGAATGGTTATCTTCTATTAACGCAAGAAAAATCAATTTATCGTATTGAGGAAGACAGCAACAAGCTATCAATAGAGAATCTTCCTTTAAAAGTAAGCAGTATTGTTGTTCAAAATAATCAACAAGAAGATAAATATATCTATGACACCCGAAAAAAATTGACCCTCAAACCTGAAGATAAATTCATCACAATAAATTTCTCTGACAATAGCATAGAAAACTTAGGAGCATTAGGTGTACAAATAATGCTAGAAGGTCGGGATGAAGACTGGCATAACGCTGCGGGTAATTACGCCATTTATTCTGCACTTAGTCCTGGCGAATATACTTTTAAGTTAAGGTCCAAATTTTTACAACAAGAAGAATACAAACTAGATATTGAAGTAATCCCTCCTTGGTGGAGATCTCAATGGGCATATTTGATCTATTTTCTAATGATCTGCTTTGCATTGGGATTATATTACTACCTATGGTTGCAAAAAAATAAAATAAAGAAAGAGGCATACAATAAGATAAAAATATATGCCCAAGGTTTTGAGCATGCCGCAGAAGGTTTCTGTGTTGTCGATCAATATGGAAACATTCAAGCCAAGAATCTAGCTTTTGATAGCATCACAAGACCTGGTGTAGAAAGTCTATCGGAGCTTAGGCCGCGTAGTTATGATTCCAATTACTTTAGTCAACTATGGAAACAGCTAATAGAAACTGGGCACTGGATTGGTCAGACCCATATTCGTGGGCGTTATGAGGAAGAGGTAGCTATCGAGTGTGTTGCCAGTAAGGTGGACCAGGATAATGAACTTGAAAATCGATATGTTCTATTAATAAGCGATATCACACTGAAATTGCGTCAGGAAGAAGAGCTTAGGAGGTTGGCCAACTATGACAGGCTGACAGGGTTGGCTAATCGAAATTTATTTAACGACAACCTAAAGCAAGCGGTAAAAAATGCTGACCATTTAACATTTAGTAAATTTGCACTTTTTGTCATTGGAATTGATAGGTTTAAGTGGATAAATGATAGTTTCGGACATGAATATGGTGATGATCTACTCAAAGCCACCAGTGAAAGAATTAACTCTTGTATCCGCGAGCAGGATTCTATCGCCCGCTTAGGCGGGGATGAATTTTGTGTTATTTTAGAAAATATTGATGATGTCACGCGATTAGCTCAGCTGGCAAAAAAAATTATAGAAGTGGTAGAAATACCCATTAATACCCTAGAAGAAAATGTAAGTGTTACGGTAAGCATTGGGGTTAGTATTTATAAAACCGACTCTCTAAACCCTGAAACTCTACTCAGCCAAGCAAATGCAGCGCTAAAGTCAGCCAAAGAAGACGGCGGCGGAAAATTTCAATTCTACACAGAAAGTATGAACTCAAAACTTCAGAATCATGTACGCCTTGAAAGCGATATGCGCAAGGCCGTTAAAAACTCTGAGTTTATATCTTACTTCCAACCTAAGTTGTGTTTGAAGAGTGGAAAAATAATTGGTGCGGAAGCTTTAGTTCGTTGGCGCAGGGATAAACAAAAAATACAGTCGCCTGATAGTTTTATTGAAACCGCCGAAAAGTCTGGAGTGATCAATAAGATCGGTAGTTTAGTTCTAAAGGATGTATGTTTACAGCTTCAAAGTTGGTGGGAAGTTGGGATAAGAATACCGGTTGCCGTTAATCTATCTGCGCAGCAACTTATACAAGATAACTTTATTGATTTGGTCGAAGAGATTTTATCGAAGTACGATTTCGATCGCTACCTACTAGAATTTGAAATCACCGAACACCTATTGATGAATGATCGTGAAAAATCTATATCTGTACTGAAACTTTTACGCGATAAAGGGCATTCAATCTATATAGATGACTTTGGTACAGGCTACTCTTCACTATCTTATCTTGCTGACTTTCCAATTGACTACTTAAAAATAGATCAAGTGTTTATAAAAGATCTCTTAGTCGATGAGCGTAAAAAGAGCATCGTTCATACCATTGTTGAGCTGGCCAATAATCTGAACCTTAAAGTAGTAGCTGAAGGCGTTGAGGAAAAAGAGGTTCACCAGTACCTCAAAGCATTGGGTTGTCAATTTGCACAAGGGTTTTATTACTGTCACCCTTTGTCGGCTAAAGACTTAATGGAAACAGAGCTTTTTCTAAGCTCATTCAGCCTCAATAAAACAGAAACGTTTGACGCCTAATTTTTAGGGTAATTGATGTGACACCTTTCTCATACCAAAGTTAGATTTTTATGTAAAAGAGATGAGCATCTGAGCAATATCGAATTTAGAGTACTAGACTTGTGGACTCCAGTGAGTAATTAACGTAGTACACTGGCGGTGCAGCTATTATGTCGAATCTATTTACTCCTTGCAGGTCTCGAAGAGAAATCAGCAAATTTAATCTATCTACTGGGTTTAATTTTTTCTCTAGTTTATGGTTACTCTCGGATAGCCAGACAGCATTTGTCTATGTTTCTTTTTCTCTGTTTTTATTGATATCGCTTTTTCTTATTTTTAAAAAAAGAGTAATCGCTGGATACAGAAAAAATAGCAAGACATTTAAAACAATATATGCCGATATTGAAAACTCCACTAAGCCAAGCTGTCTTGTATATCAAGGTGAAGTATTGCACGCAAACATAGCGTTTAAACTTCTGTTCCCTGATGATGGCAACAAGGTGTTCCCCTTATTAAGCCCCCCTAAGAAAACTGTACAGAAATTATCTGCAGAACATGCGTTTCAAACATATCAACACTGGCTTGGAATTATTGAGATTAGCGAAGACAGAAGAGTAGAAAACTCAAAGTGGTTATGTAGTATCGTGCCGGTAAAAGGTAAACAAAAATACATGTTACTTAGCTTTGAGAAGCTTACTGGCGGAGTAATTAAATCCAACAACTATCTGAAACACTGTAAGTATTTTCAACAGTTAGATAAATCTGAACTTAGTGAGCAATTAAGGATTTGGAACAACGAGTGGAGTTTTCAATATGATTATTCCGCAATGATGATTGAAATAGATCAGTTTAATTATTTTCGCAATGAGTTGGATGAATCGCATTGCAAGATTATTTTACAATCATTAATTCTACGTTTCTCTGCGAGATTACCGAAGCAGGCCATTGTTTGTTGTTTAGAAAGTGATGAAATATTGGTCTTAATTTGTCATGACTCCAATTTAATTAATATGGAGTTTTACGCTAAGATCATACAAAACGCCTTAGAAGCCCCAGTAGAAATCGAAGAAAAGCTCTTATACTTTACAGCAAATATAGGTGTCAGCGCTCGCAGCTGTAAAATCGACGAAGAGTTGTTGTACCAATCTCGACAAGCCTTGGACGAAGCGAGGCATTCAGGCTCTGTTTGCTACGCGAAATTTATTCCTAGCCCAATAAACTTGGAACACCATCCTGCCCTACAGCAAGCAAAGCTAAAGCGCGGCATTGAAAAACTAGAGTTCACAGTACATTATCAAGCCAAAGTTGATTTGAGGAGTAGTCAGCCGGTTGGGTGTGAAGCTTTGGTTCGATGGAACCCTAAAAATACAGCGGCACAGTCTCCGGAAGAGTTTATCCCCTTGGCTGAAAGAACCGGTTTAATATCTAAAATAGGACGTATTATTTTGGAGCAGGTCTGTGCTCAATTAGACCGTTGGGCTAAAGCAGGTTTAGAGCATCTTACTGTTGCGCTTAATGTTTCCCCGTTTCAATTACAAACCCCTGATTTTATTGAACAGCTCAACGATACCTTAAGACATTATGATTTCGATCGACACTTGCTAGAGTTTGAGATTACTGAAAGCCTACTGCTGAAAAATCCAGAGGCTGCTATTAGAAGTTTGTCAGAGTTACGTGCCCTAGGGCATAAAATCTATATCGATGATTTTGGCACTGGCTACTCGTCTCTTTCCTATCTCGCAGACCTTCCAATAGACTGCGTGAAAATTGACCGCTCCTTTATTCAACAGATCCCCTCCGATCG
Organism: Cellvibrionaceae bacterium; assembly: GCA_025800365.1. Taxonomy (GTDB): domain Bacteria; phylum Pseudomonadota; class Gammaproteobacteria; order Pseudomonadales; family Cellvibrionaceae; genus Pseudoteredinibacter. The sequence continues at coordinate 27,351 of JAOXRT010000077.1, forward strand.
ACGCCATTTGCACATAGTGGAAACGATTGTGCAGTTGGCCCAGCAGCTAGGGATTGAGGTGGTAGCGGAAGGCGTAGAGACTTTGGCCCAGTGTGACGCCTTAAAACGAGTGGGTTGTCATATTGGCCAAGGTTTTCTCTATGGCAAGCCTGTGTCTGCCAAGGCATTTACGCAGCAGTATTTGCTAAAAACAGGACTGGAAAAGGGATCTAGGCGGTATTTGCTTTAGATAATAACGCTACAAGCATCATAATTTATATGAATATTCTGAATACACTGAGCTGAATTGCTGAGTGTTTTTTGAACGTGGTTTCCAGCCCTAAGGTTTTGCTGATTAGTGAGTATTTACATATCTGCAAATTGCCAATTTTAGGGGATTTTATCGCCTTGAATGCAAAGTCTCTTAACACTATAATGCGCGACGCCTAACTGCGCCCAAAATAAGCGCAGATACAGGTATATTCGGTGCTTAATGTGGGGCTTATTGGAATACGGCGTTGCCATCATGCATAGCAATACCATCGATAAACCCGCAATTTTGCGCGTGATGCTACAGCTTTTCCTGCTTAGTGGGGTGGTTTCCCTACTGGTATATGGAATTCGCCCTATTTTGGGGCAGTCCATCATGGCAGGTGCTTGTCTCTATATCATCCCGCAAAGCTATTTTGCCTTATATGCCTTTCGCTTCCGTGGCGCCCGAGCCAGTCGTTTGATTGCTCAATCGTTTTATCGGGGTGAAGTAGGCAAGTATGTATTAACTTTGGTTGGCTTCGCCTGTCTGTTTAACAGCCCAGTAAGCTGGTCAATCGCCACAGTATTCTTAGCCTATGGGCTTTGTTTGATACTGGGCAATATTTTACAAACCCGGGTAATTAACCAGGTGCATTGGTAAGACGAGGCAAAAGCCTCGGTTAGAAGTTCTAAAAGCGCTTTTTAAGCTCAAGAGTGTTTTTACAACTTCTATCTTTTAGCTTTTAAATTTAAGGTGCTTGAGACATGGCAAGCGAAGGTCAAACTTCAACGGAATATATCCAACACCACCTGCAAAACCTTGCTTATGGCAAGCTAGAGGCCGGCTACACCCGCGCTGATGGCTCTGTGGTTACCCAGGATACTTGGACTATTGCGCATTCTGCCCAAGAGGCAGCAGATATGGGTTTTTGGGCGATCCACCTAGATACTTTAGGTTGGTCAATTGCTCTAGCTCTGATTCTAGGTTTTGTATTCCGCAAGGCAATTGCGGGTGCGAATACCGGCACTCCAAAAGGTGTTCAAAGCTTCGTCGAGCTTATCGTCGATTTTGTTAACAACACCGTTACCGATATTTTCCATCATAAAAACCGTGTGATTGCCCCGATGGCATTAACCATCTTTACTTGGGTATTCATGATGAACTTGATGGATTTGATCCCTGTTGACTGGTTGCCACAAGTGGCTGCCGCTGCCGCTGGCGACCCACACTTCTACTTCAAAGTCGTACCGACTACCGACCCAAATGCCACCATGGGTATGGCCCTAACGGTGTTTGCTTTGATGGTGTTCTACAGCATTACCCAAAAAGGCTTTATCGGCTTTGTTAAAGAATTAACTATGCACCCTTTTGCACCACCAACGAAAGGTGCGGCAATTGTGTTAGCGCCGTTGATGATTGCCATCAACTTTATTCTAGAAACCGTTTCTTTGATTGCTAAGCCTATCTCTCTTGGCTTGCGTCTATTCGGAAACATGTATGCCGGTGAGATGATCTTTATCTTGATCGCATTGATGTTTGGTGCCGGCGCGCTAATGGCAGGTATGGGCTTCTTCTTACAAATGGGTTGGGCAATTTTCCACATCTTGGTAATTACCCTGCAGGCTTTTGTATTCATGGTTTTGACCATCGTATACATGGCCATGGCTCACGATGTAGAAGAACACTAAGCACTAAAAAGAATTCAGCGCAGCGCCTTGGCGATGCGCTAATAATTTAAACCTAAACTTTTAATTTTAAACTTAACTACTCTCTTAAGGAGAAAACAATGGAAGCACTTGGTTTAGTATATGTTGCAGCAGCTCTGTTGATCGGCTTGGGCGCTTTGGGTACCGCTATCGGTTTCGGTACTTTGGGTGGCAAGTTGCTTGAAGGTTCTGCGCGTCAGCCTGAGCAAGGTCCTGCTCTACAAGGTAAAATGTTCCTAATGGCTGGTCTATTGGATGCGGTTCCAATGATCGGTGTTGGTATCGGCATGTACCTGATCTTCGTTGTTGCTCCAGGTTTGGCTGCTTAATTCACCGCTTTTTGCTGAATTTAACTTTAACTAAGCAAGAGGTGTTAGTGTGAATATCAACCTAACTCTGATTGGTCAATCGGTAACTTTCATTGCGTTCATTTGGTTCTGCATGAAGTACGTATGGCCTGCGCTAATTTCCGTTATGGAAGAGCGCGAAAAGAAAATCGCCGACGGCCTAGAAGCTGCTGATCGTGCGGACAAAGATCTAGAACTGGCTCAGAAAAAAGCTGGTGAAACTTTGACCGAAGCGAAGCAACAAGCCGCGGAAATTATTGAGCAAGCTAACAAGCGTGCTAACCAAATTGTTGATGAAGCCAAAGATCAAGCGCGCGCTGAAGGCGACCGTTTGAAAGTGGCTGCTCAAGCTGAGATCGAACAGGAAGCTAATCGCGCGAAAGAAGAATTGCGTGCGAAGGTTGCTACCTTGGCCTTGGCCGGTGCTGAAAAAGTACTGGGCAATACTATCGATGCGAACGCACACAACGACTTGGTAGACAAGTTGGCGGCAGAGCTTTAAGCGAGGATAATCATGGCTGAACTAATAACGTTAGCCAGACCATACGCCAAAGCTGTATTCGAATTTGCCGATGCGGCAGGTGACTTGGCCACTTGGTCAAACACTTTAGCCGTATCCGCAGCGGTGGCCCAAGAAGGTGCCATGCAAAAAACCCTGGCAAACCCAAGCCTAACTGCAGCACAAAAAGCAGAAGCTTTTGTGAATGTATGTGGCGATGCTATTTCTGAAAAAGCGGCAAATCTTTTGCGTGTTTTATCAGACAATAAGCGTCTGGAGCTTTTGCCTCAGATTGCTGTTCTGTTTGAACAGTTCAAATCTCAAAGGGAAAAAGCAGTCGACGTTCACGTCGAAACCGCTTTCGAACTGTCTGGCGACTTGGAAGCAAAATTGGCGAAAGCATTGAGTGCCAAACTGGACCGCGAAGTCACTGTACAAAGCTCTGTTGATCAGGGTCTTTTGGGCGGTGTTGTGGTACGCGCCGGCGATACAGTAATCGATGGTTCGGTGCGAGGCCGTTTGGCTAAGCTGGCCGAAGCAATGAACTCCTAACACGTTTTAGGAATAGAGGAACAGAGCATGCAGCAACTGAATCCTTCTGAAATCAGTGAAATTATTAAGCAGCGAATCGACAATCTCGACGTTGCAACTGAAGCACAGAACGAAGGTACTGTAGTTTCCGTAACCGACGGTATCATCCGCATCCACGGCCTAGCCGATGTGATGTACGGTGAGATGATCGAGTTCGAAGGCGGCATCTACGGTATGGCATTGAACTTGGAGCAAGACTCCGTTGGTGCCGTAATCTTGGGCGCCTATGAAGGCGTTGCCGAAGGGCAAAAATGTAAGTGTACTGGCCGTATCTTGGAAGTACCTGTTGGTAATGAGTTGCTAGGTCGCGTAGTTGACGCGCTAGGTAACCCAATCGACGGTAAAGGTCCATTAGGTAACAGCATCACTGAGCCGGTTGAAAAAATCGCGCCTGGCGTAATTGAGCGTCAATCAGTAGATGAGCCTGTACAGTTTGGTTTGAAAGCGGTTGACTCCATGGTACCTGTGGGCCGTGGTCAGCGTGAGTTGATCATTGGTGACCGTCAGACCGGTAAAACCGCCATTGCCGTTGATGCCATCATCAACCAGAAAGGCAAAGGTATTAAGTGTGTTTACGTAGCCGTTGGCCAGAAAGCTTCTTCGGTAGCTTCTGTAGTACGTAAGTTAGAAGAGCACGGCGCAATGGAGCACACCATTGTTGTTGCCGCTACCGCTTCTGACCCAGCTGCGATGCAGTTCTTGGCACCTTTCGGTGGTTGTTCAATGGGTGAATACTTCCGCGATCGCGGTGAAGATGCCCTAATCGTATATGATGATTTGACCAAGCAGGCTTGGGCCTACCGTCAGATCTCTTTGTTGCTACGTCGTCCACCAGGTCGTGAAGCTTACCCAGGTGACGTTTTCTACTTGCACTCACGTTTGCTAGAGCGCGCTTCTCGCGTTAACGCTGACTACGTAGAAAAGTTCACCAATGGTGAAGTGAAAGGTCAGACCGGTTCTTTAACCGCACTGCCTATCATTGAAACCCAAGCTGGTGACGTATCGGCATTCGTACCTACCAACGTAATTTCGATTACCGATGGTCAGATCTTCTTGGAAACTGACTTGTTCAACGCTGGTATCCGTCCTGCGATGAACGCTGGTATTTCGGTATCTCGAGTTGGTGGTTCAGCACAGACTAAAGTGATCAAGAAGCTATCTGGTGGTATTCGTACCGCTTTGGCTCAGTATCGTGAATTGGCAGCGTTCTCTCAGTTCGCTTCTGACCTAGACGATGCGACTAAAGCCCAGCTAGATCACGGTGAGCGCGTAACCGAGCTAATGAAGCAGAAGCAATACTCTCCTCTGTCTATCGCAGAGATGGGTGTTGTACTTTACGCTGCTAACGAAGGCTACTTGAACGATGTTGCTGTGAACAAAATCGGCGACTTCGAAGCCTCTTTGCTGTCCTACATGGGCGCAGAGCACGCTGACCTGATGAACAAGATCAACGATACCGGTGATTTCAATGGCGAAATCGAAGGCGGCTTTAAAGCAGCCTTGGATAAGTTCAAAGAAACTCAAACCTGGTAAATTAATCATGCCTTCAGTGGCCTAGGCTAACTGGAGGCTTTGTTCGAGGGCCGGTTATGGCAGGCGGAAAAGAAATACGTACTCAGATAACGAGTATTAAATCTACGCAGAAAATCACCAGCGCCATGGAAATGGTTGCGGCGAGTAAGATGCGTAAAGCCCAAGACCGCATGCAATTAGGCAAACCTTACGCTCAGCGTATTCGTGACGTTGTTGGCCATATCGCCAACTCAACGCCTGAATATAAGCATACCTATATGGAAGAGCGTGAAGTTAAGCGGGTTGGATTTATTTTAGTGTCTACCGACCGTGGCCTTTGTGGTGGCTTAAACATTAACTTGTTTAAAGCGGCTATCAAGTCCATGAAAGAGTGGGCCGACTTGGATGTGGGTATCGACCTGTGTTTGATCGGTGCAAAAGCCCAAGCATTCTTTAACAGCTATGGTGGTAATGTCGTTGCAGCAGTACGCGACTTAGGTGAAGACCCAGCCATCGCCGATTTGATCGGTAGCGTTAAGACAATGCTTGATGCCTTCGCCGACGGCAAAATCGACAAGCTTTACTTAGTAGGTAATGAGTTCGTAAACACTATGACTCAAAACCCAACGGTTCAGCAATTGTTGCCTTTGCAAGCGCAAGAAGACACCGAGAAAAAACACGCTTGGGACTATATCTACGAGCCGGATGCACGTGAGTTGCTAGATGGCCTTTTGACTCGTTACGTTGAGTCACAGGTTTATCAGGCGGTCGTAGAAAATGGTGCTTGTGAGCAAGCCTCGCGCATGATCGCGATGAAGAACGCTACCGAAAACGCTGGCGATCTTATCGATGATCTTGAGCTGGTTTATAACAAAGCTCGTCAGGCTGCTATTACCCAAGAATTGTCTGAAATTGTGAGCGGTGCCGCGGCTGTATAAGCCGAAGCATCCAAGGAATTATTTTTTAAAGAGGATCCGGAAATGAGTAGCGGACGTATCGTACAAATTATTGGCGCCGTTATTGACGTGGAATTTCCCCGTGATTCCGTACCTAAGGTTTACGACGCACTGACCGTTGCTGAAAAGGGTTTAACCCTTGAAGTTCAGCAGCAGCTAGGTGACGGCGTGGTACGTGCAATCGCCATGGGCTCATCAGAAGGTTTGAGCCGTGGTTTAAGCGTTGATAACACCAGTGCCCCTATCTCTGTACCTGTAGGTACTGAGACTTTGGGTCGTATTATGGATGTATTGGGCAACCCCATCGATGAGTGTGGCCCAATCGGTGAGAAAGAGCGTAGTGCTATCCACCGTAAAGCTCCAGCTTACGATGAGTTGTCAGCCTCTAGCGATTTGCTAGAAACTGGTATTAAAGTAATCGACTTAGTATGCCCATTCGCTAAGGGTGGTAAAGTTGGTCTATTCGGTGGTGCGGGTGTAGGTAAAACCGTAAACATGATGGAATTGATCAACAACATCGCTTTGGAGCACAGTGGTTTGTCTGTGTTCGCAGGTGTTGGTGAGCGTACTCGTGAAGGTAACGATTTCTACTACGAGATGCAGGAGTCTGGCGTTGTAAACGTTGAAGACCAGAGCAAATCTAAAGTAGCGATGGTATACGGCCAGATGAATGAGCCACCAGGAAACCGCTTGCGTGTTGCCTTGACTGGTTTGACCATGGCAGAGAAATTCCGTGACGAAGGTAAAGACGTACTGTTGTTCGTTGACAACATTTACCGTTACACCCTTGCGGGTACTGAGGTATCTGCACTATTGGGTCGTATGCCTTCTGCGGTAGGTTACCAGCCAACTCTAGCTGAAGAAATGGGTGCTCTACAGGAGCGTATTACTTCAACTAAGACTGGTTCTATTACCTCGGTACAGGCTGTATACGTACCTGCGGATGACTTGACTGACCCGTCTCCAGCAACCACCTTTGCGCACTTGGATTCAACTGTTGTATTGAGCCGTGATATTGCTTCTAAGGGTATTTACCCTGCGATCGATCCACTAGACTCTACTTCACGTCAGTTGGACCCGCTGATCATTGGTCAAGAGCACTACGACGTAGCTCGTGGCGTACAGACTGTATTGCAGCGCTATAAAGAGCTGAAAGACATCATTGCGATCTTGGGTATGGACGAACTATCTGAAGAAGATAAGTTGACTGTATCTCGTGCTCGTAAGATTGAGCGTTTCTTGTCTCAGCCTTTCCACGTAGCTGAAGTATTTACCGGTGCACCTGGTAAGTACGTACCATTGAAAGAAACCATTCGTGGCTTCACTGGTCTTCTAGGTGGTGAGTACGACGATCTGCCTGAGCAGGCGTTCTACATGGTTGGTTCTATCGACGAAGCTATCGAGAAAGCCAAAAACATGTAATGGGCTTGGGGGTTAGAGAATGCTCTAGCTCCCTACCATACACCCGAAAGAGGCTAGAACAATGGCAATGACTGTCCACTGCGAAATTGCAAGTGCAGAAGAGCAGCTCTACTCCGGTTTAGTAGAAATGGTAATTGCTGCAGGTACAGAAGGTGATATCGGTGTCGCTTACGGCCACGCCCCATTACTGACGTCCCTACAGCCAGGCCCAATCCGCATCATCAAACAAGGTGGTGAGGAAGAGATCTACTACATCTCCGGTGGCTATTTGGAAGTGCAAGCCAGCCAAGTATCTGTATTGGCCGATACGGCATTGCGTGCTGATGATATGGATGAGTCCAAAGCATTGGCGGCGCAAAAAGAAGCTCAGCAAGCACTGACCAATCAGTCTGGTGAGTTTGACTACTCGGCGGCAGCCGTACAGTTGGCGGAAGCCTCTGCACAGCTACGTACCTTGCAGGCCATTCGCAAAAAACTGGGTAAATAAGCTCTATTTGCCCAGAGTTAAAAAAGCAGCTTCGGCTGCTTTTTTTTCCTCTGTAAGTTGAGTATTTATTGGCATTAAACTGTCAAACTCTCCGTGTACTGTAAACTGTTGCGGTAACTGCTTAAAAGCTTAGTGGCAAATTATTTGGCGCTAAGGCAAAACAACAAGGAACCCCTATGTTATTAGACATCGTAATTCTCGCGGCCGGTAAAGGGACACGGATGAAGTCCAGCCTGCCGAAGGTGTTGCACAAGGTTGGTGGTCACAGCCTACTTTCTCATGTACTGGGTGCAGCGAAGGCGCTTGAGTCCGACAATATCAATATTATTGTTGGTCACGGCGCAGAAATCGTTAGAAGTGAGTTTAGTGAAGAGTCGGTTAATTTCATTGAGCAAACTGAGCAGCTAGGTACTGGCCACGCCGTACAACAAGCCCTGCCCTATCTACGTGACAATGCGACAGCCTTAATTCTATATGGCGATGTTCCATTAACACCCACAGCGACTTTAAGAGAGCTATTAGAGCAAGTTCGAGAAGACGCGATGTCCTTACTGACTGTAGAGCTAGATGACCCTGCAGGTTATGGCCGCATTATTCGCAATGCACAAGGTAATGCCAGCGCCATCGTCGAGCAGAAAGACGCCAGTAAAGATCAGCTAGCGATTTGCGAAGTGAATACCGGCATTATGGCAGTACCTACAGCACTGCTTAAAGAATGGTTGCCGAACCTTTCCAATGAAAACGCCCAAGGTGAATACTATCTTACCGATGTGGTTGAAATGGCGAGCAGCAATCACATCGATATCAATATCGTACAAGCCGACGACGAGATGGATGTGCTGGGTGTTAATAACCGAGTGCAACAAGCAGAATTAGAGCGCTACTATCAGTCTGTACAGGCCATGATTCTATTGGAAGAAGGCGTGAGCCTACTAGACCCAGATCGCTTTGATTGTCGCGGTGAGCTCACTGCAGGAAGCGATGTTACGATTGATGTTAACTGTGTCTTTGAAGGTAAGGTAGAAATTGGGAATAACGTTTATATCGGCCCTAACTGCGTCATCACTAACAGTAAAATTGGCGACAACACAACTATTAAAGCCAATAGTATTTTAGAAGACACCGTGATTACCGGTGATTCAGACATCGGTCCTTTTGCTCGTTTACGTCCGGGCACCGAGCTAGGCAAAGGCGCGAAAATTGGTAATTTTGTAGAGACCAAAAAAGCTATAGTTGGTGAAGGCTCTAAAATTAATCATTTAAGCTATGTAGGCGATGCAGAGCTCGGCACTGGCGTTAATGTAGGTGCAGGCACCATTACGTGTAATTATGATGGTGTGAATAAATCGAAAACCACCATTGGTGACGGCGCGTTTATTGGCTCAAATACATCCTTGGTGGCACCTGTAACCGTTGCAAGCGAGGCCACCGTGGGTGCTGGCTCAACGGTAGCGAAAGATGTCGCTGAAGGCGAACTTGCCGTAGCAAGAGCTAAGCAAAGAAATATCGCTAACTGGCAGAAGCCTGTTAAAAAATAAGCGCCAGGGATATCGGCGTACTTCAAAAAGCTAAAACAAAACTAGAAAGTAGGAAAGACTATGTGTGGAATTGTCGGTGGGGTAACACAAAGGAATGTGTTGGGTATTTTAGTCGAAGGTTTGAAGAGACTGGAATATCGCGGCTATGACTCAGCAGGTGTCGCTTTGGTTGAACCCAATGGCGACTTAAGTGTTCGTAAAGCACTCGGCAAAGTTAGCGAGCTAGAAAAAGAGCTTGCAGATAACCCTACCCGCGGCAATCTAGGTATTGCCCACACACGCTGGGCGACTCATGGTAAGCCAAGCCAAGCCAATGCACACCCACACTACTCTGATCATATCGCGATAGTCCACAATGGTATTATCGAAAACCATGAACCACTACGCGAGCAATTAAGCGCTGATGGCTATGAGTTTATTACCGAAACCGATACCGAGGTAATTGCTCATCTACTGCATAAAGTTTACGAGCAAGAACAGAATTTATTCACGGCCTTACAAAAAACCGTTTCACAACTAGAAGGTGCCTACGGACTAGCGGTTGTTTCCAGCAGGGAGCCAGATCGTATTGTAGCGGCTCGCAGCGGCAGTCCATTAGTTATCGGTATCGGTATAGAAGAGAACTTCCTAGCCTCAGATCAAATGGCACTTCGCCAAGTAACCGATCGCTTTGTATATCTTGAAGAAGGCGATATGGTCGACGTGCGTCGAGAGACCTTCAGTATTGTTGATATATCCGGTGAAACCGTAGAGCGCCCAATTACCAAAATTGCCGAAGCTGATGAGGTTGTGGATAAAGGCCACTACCGACACTTCATGCAAAAAGAAATTTTCGAACAAGCTCGTGTTATTCGAAATACCTTGCAAGGTCGTATTGGGCAAAACAAAGTATTGGAGCAAGTCTTTGGTACATCGGCTGCAGAAATTTTTGACCAAGTGCAACGTGTGCAAATTATTGCCTGTGGTACCAGTTACCATTCCGGCCTAGTTTGCAAATATTGGTTAGAAGATTGGGCGGGCATTCCCTGTGATATCGAAGTAGCTTCTGAATATCGCTACCGCAAAGTAGTTGTTAGTCCAGGTACCCTATTTGTAACTATCTCTCAATCAGGTGAAACAGCTGATACCTTGGCTGCATTACGTTTAGCCAAAGACCTAAACTATTTAGCATCCCTGACGATCTGCAATGTACCGAACAGCTCACTAGCGCGTGAGTCTGATCTGGTATTAATGACCCAAGCAGGCCCAGAAATTGGTGTAGCTTCAACCAAAGCATTTACCACCCAACTAGTTTCATTGCAGCTACTTACCATCGTGCTAGGTCGTCGCCACCAGCTAAGTAGCGACAAAGAGTCAGAGCTGGTAAAAGCCCTGCACAGCTTACCTTCACTATGCGAAGAAGTACTGGCATTGGACCCTGAGGTACTGGAGATGTCAGAGCATTTCTCAGAAAAGCATCATTCGCTTTTCTTAGGCCGTGGTCCACAGTATCCAGTGGCAATGGAAGGCGCCCTTAAGCTAAAAGAAATCTCCTATATTCACGCCGAATCATATCCTGCAGGCGAGCTTAAACATGGCCCGCTAGCACTGGTTGATTCCGATATGCCAATCGTGGGGGTTGCCCCAAATAACGATTTGCTTGAAAAACTAAAATCAAACCTAGAAGAAGTTCAAGCACGCGGCGGAATGCTATACGTGTTTGCCGATAAAGATGCGGGCTTCCAAAACAATGGCAGCACCAAGGTGATTAACCTACCCCATGTACCAGCAAGCCTAGAGCCAATTATTTACACCCTTCCGCTACAACAGCTTTCCTACCATGTAGCTGTTTTGAAAGGTACGGATGTGGACCAACCTAGAAATTTGGCAAAGTCGGTTACTGTGGAATAACCGGCTAGAGAGCTTAGGTTGCAGCGCTAAGCTCTCTCACCATTGCTTCAAAAAAACACTATACATCTGTATATGTAAAAATTTATAGAGAAGATGGAAGTGTTATGTTCAATTAAACTCAATTGCTACTATCTTCTTCTGAGAACTATCCGAACTATATTTACAAGCACTATTTGCGCCAGTAAAGAGGAATCTCTTCTTCTCTGTCTTTTTTGTAAGCTTGTTAACTCTAAGAATATTCGCGTAGCATGGAAAGCGGTCACCTTTGACGAGTACATCCATCCCGGCTTTTGTGGATAACTTAAACGTATAATCTATCCACCACTCCTTTGTAGGTCCGAACTTTCGAGTTATACCTTTTCCTTTTCTATATGATTCTATCTCAACCTTAGAGATATCCACAAAAGGCACCTTAGTTATTTCGTTCTCGTAGTTAACGGAGAAGTACTTATTGCTTTGGCCGCCTAGCTCTGCCGGTCCGCTTAAGCTCGAACCATCTGTAAAATAAATAGTTAAATCAAGATCTTGCGAAGATTGAGCGGTTCCACTTATTAGTAATACTGAAGAAAAGAATAAACGTAAAATTAAAGCATTCATGAAGACATCTCCCGATTTACTAGCGGCAAAAATTTTCTAGAAAAACGTCGTCCATATTAGCATCCTGGTACTTGCTACTGTTTACCACCTGCATTTCAGCTTTAGCTAATCCTCGTTTACTTTTTACCTTTTTAAGGTCGGCCTTCTTGGAGGCATTTGCTAGTTTGATAGAGAGCTGGCCTTCACTGGCATTACTTTGAGTTTTGAACGATGCTAAAACGCAGCCTTTGTATATCCCGGTAGCTACCAGCTTGAAATCTGAGCTCCCATCTATGAATTGGTGAATGTCGGCGTAGGCTTTCATATCTGAGCCACGATTTTTAATCTTGAAAAAAGCGGTATAGTCATAGCGAAGACCTTTCCCAATAACGTACGCCATAGTATTAATTTTTCCGCGAGCTTCAGCTGCGGCGCTACTATTAATGGAATAGGTCAAAATAAATATTGCTAAAAGTAACTTTTTAATTGAGGACATAGTTTTACTTCCTGTACTGCTTAAGATAGTGAATTAACTATATAAGCTAGCACAGAAGGGTTTTTGGAAAACAAAAAGAAGTTTCGATTCTCTGCCATTCGAATGCGGTTTTCGGACAATGAAAGGTAATTAGTGAAAATGATATACACCTGACAGACACAGAAAGAGCAAAAAAAGCAACGTAATTTATGAAAATCACTTCCTGGCAGTAGTTCTAACTTCGGGGAAAGATCAGACTGTACCCCTCATTTTCACAAGATCTGTACCTATAAGCAAAGTAACTCATGAGATAGCATAGTCAAACAGGCCACCCATACGTGGTAAAACAAGCCGAAGAGCACTGACTATGCGTAAAACGCCAAGAGACTTTGTCCATATCGATGAAATGTGGGATGCCGATCCCTTTTGGGAGAGCTACTTCCTAAAGACCAGTGTATGGGTATATATCGACACCTTCAGGGCGGAACTCGCCGGCGATAGCGACTATGCCAGAATTGTAATCCAGGGCGGAGACGACCTGATCTGGATTTACAGCGTCCCTTTAAACCAAAGCCAGCAGTTATTTGAACTATTGGATAAAATTGAAAAGCCGGTAAAACAGAGCCAGCTTGAACTACTGGGGTTCAAACGGAGCGAAGAATTATAAAGGTGTTTGCAATACCGGCTGCACTATTCAGTTTAATTAGACGCGGGCATTTCCGTGAAGGTCGCGCTATTTAAAAGATGGTCTGAAGGGCGGCTCTTCTCCCAGCACCGTTCGTAAATACCTCAATAGCAAAGATTGGTGATGATCAGGAAGTCGAGGCAAGTCTCGTAAAAGAAGAACAATGTCGCCTCTCCTACTAATGAGTCGCCTCAACGAAAAACAAGTTACTTATGTGGCTGACTCAAAACCAACTCCACTCGCCTATTCTGTGCTCGACCTTTCTCTTTTTTATTAACGGCTATTGGAGATAGTGGGCCTACCCCTTTTGCTATCAACCTTTCTTGGCTTATACCCATCTCTACGAGTGCTTTTACAACGGCTTGAGCTCGTTGTTCAGAAAGGCTTATATTGAGGCTAAGATTGCCAGTATAGTCTGTATGACCAACCACATAAGCATTTATATTGGCATTAGAGTTTAGATAAGCCGCGATCGCAGAGAGGGATTCCTTTGACGAGTCTTTAACAATGGCCTTTCCGGTATCGAAGTGAATACCTTTTAAGACTACTCTACCCTGATTTTCGATACCTTGGCTGATGTCTTTAACGTTTAGTTTTCCAAGTGCCATAGTGGCTTCTTCAAGAATAACGAGCTCGTAGCGCGTATAGTCCTTAAACTGCCCCGCTATAACGGCTACCCAATATTGATTACCTTTCTGATTTAAAGACGCAGTTAGCAAGCCAAACTTGTGATTTTCATGGGAAACAATATTGGCCCTATGATGACCGAATACATGTAGCGGATGATAGTCATCCTTGCCAATACACTCTTGGTTTATACAGCTAAACTCTATTTTAGCCCCGGCATCCTGTAGAGCTTTTTCATAGTTTCTTATCACTTGAATTGCGCCGGCACCAGAGGCTTGTTCATAGGCTAGTCGCTCGAGGGCCCCCTCTTTTTTATATTGCTTGGAAAAGGATTCGTTATTCTGGGGAGGAGCCAAAGGGAAAATAAATTGAGAGTGCTCTTCGGATTGTTTCTTCATCAGCGAGAAACCAGGATAGCGCTCTAGCAAGGGATGGTCTTCAGTATTTGCGACGAGTTTTCCACTGTAAGCAATTAAAACAGTAAAAACTAATAGATAAATTCGCATCTCTCAATCCTTTTGAGTGTAATGTCAAATTAAGGCCCGTTTAGCTAAGGACTTTTATCCATATTGTTAATGACTGCTGTGAGTTTCACCATAACCTATATTAGTGAAAGGGATCTTAAGAGCTAAGAGAAGGCTTAGCCCTTAAGCCAAGATTGAAAATTATGAGGCTTAGCCCTTATTAGCTCTCAACAGACGCCCCATAGGGATCTGACCAAGCTCTTCACTATGCTTATTATCTTGCCAGGCAATATGACCACCCACCATTACCAGTGGTACCACATCATCTGAGCGATTAACCAGTTGATGGTGTTGATACTCATCACGTAAAACACGTTGAATATTGGCTTCACCGTCATAACTGCTTAGCGCTTTAGGATCTATTAAAATCAAATCGGCTTTATCGCCGATATTGATACTACCGCCTTCTACGCCAAATAAATCCGCCGCGTCTTTGCTCAGCCTTTTCACCATATAGCTAACATCCATATCGCCGCCTTGTGAGGCTAGTTGTAAACAACGTAGGTTTACATCGTAGAAGGCCATATTATTTAGATGTGCTCCGCTGTCGTTAAAACCAGGCATCAGTAATGGATCCATAATCAAATCGCGAGTGGTTTTCGGATCGCGGTTTGCAGTGGTGGTGCACCAGCTTAATTCAAGATCAAATGTTCTTAAGGTTTGCAGTACAAAGTCAGCCTCGTCACTTACCCAGAAAAAATCCCTGGCGACAATGCTGGCTTCTTCATCGCTTAAGCTTGCGACCTCAACGCCTCTTTTTATATCGAGAACTCTCTCGAATAGCTGTTGGAAGTCTTTACCCTGCCAGTATTCGATGGGGCAGCGCTCTACGAACATATCTTCCATACTGCGGTTAAAGGCGTAATCTTCCATATTGATGATTCGCTTTAGCCTGGCGACATTAAAGCCAGATTTACCTTTAAGCCACATCTCCTTAAAGGTTTTGATGTACTCTGGATCATTAAGAATTTTTAAACGGCTTTTTTTGTCTTCCAAATCGGTTTCATTTAAGCGGCGTAGTTCTGGAATCTCTTCAGCCAGTGGTGTCACGGCGCCGTCGGACCAGGTTTTAAAAGGTGCACCTAAGGCTTGTAGATGAAAATCACCTTTAAGCAGCTTAGAATTTAAACCTCGCGATAATAAACGGCCTAACTTTAGAATTTTGAAGTTATTAAATACATCCAGTGCGGCTACCACAGTGGTTTTTAAAGGCTTGCCATGAAAAAAGGCGCTGGA
>JAOXRT010000083.1 GCA_025800365.1 Cellvibrionaceae bacterium
CCAAAATAAATACCGCCGGTCAGCTCCCGAACAATCAAAATATCTAAGCCCGAAACCACTTCCGGCTTTAAGGTAGACGCTTCAGCCAACTGCGGATACAAAATCGCTGGGCGCAAATTGGCGAACAACTCTAGCTCAGAGCGAATTTTCAACAAACCTTTCTCTGGTCGAATGGCGGCATCTATTTGATCCCATTTTGGGCCGCCAACAGCGCCCAGTAAAATCGCATCAGACTTACGCGCCAGCGCCAAGGTTTCATCACTTAAAGGTACGCCACACTCATCAATGGAGGCACCCCCAAGCTTGCCATGGCTATACTCAATGCCTAATGAGCCACTCTCGTTAATCGCATCGAGAACTTTCTTTGCCTCGGCGACGATCTCAGGACCAATTCCATCACCGGGTAAAATTAATACCGTTTTTGACATGCTAAATTCCAATTAAATATTTAGCGCTGCATTCTTAAAAAGAAAGCAGCAATTCAACTTATAAATCTTGAAACAGCCAAGGCGAACTGGCGCGTCGCTGCTGTTCAAACTGCCTAATATCGTCACTATGCTGCAAGGTTAAACCAATATCGTCTAAGCCATTTAATAAGCAATGGCGACGGAAGGCATCAACCTCAAAACTGTATTCACTGCCGTCTGGGCTAATTACCTTTTGCGCTTCAAGATCTACGACAATGCTATAAGCTTCATTGTCATACATTTGCTGAAATAGCTGATCCACCACCTCTTCAGGTAACACCACTGGCAACAAACCATTTTTAAAGCAGTTGTTAAAAAAGATGTCAGCGAAGCTTGGTGCAATCACACAGCGAATACCAAAATCATCCAACGCCCAAGGAGCATGTTCACGACTTGAGCCACAACCAAAATTCTTACGCGCCAATAATATCTGCGCCCCCTGATAACGCTGTTGATTTAAGGCAAACTCTGGGTTTATTGGGCGCTGGCTATTGTCTTGACCTGGATAACCCTCGTCCAAATAACGTAACTCATCAAATAAGTTAGGTCCAAAGCCACTGCGCTTAATGGATTTCAAAAATTGCTTGGGAATAATTAAATCCGTATCAACATTGGCGCGATCCATCGGTGCAACCAAGCCCTGCAAACGGGTAAATGCTTTCATAATATTTTCCTTTGCTTGACTTACTGCTGCATCAATTCACGTACATCAATGAAATGGCCGGCAATCGCCGCTGCCGCTGCCATTTCTGGGCCAACCAAATGGGTGCGGCCACCATAACCTTGACGCCCTTCAAAATTTCGATTTGACGTGGAGGCACAATGCTCGCCTGCTCCGAGCTTATCGGCATTCATGGCCAAGCACATAGAACAACCCGGCTCACGCCATTCGAGGCCCGCTTCGATAAAGATCTGATCAAGCCCTTCTTCTTCAGCCTGGGCTTTAACCAAACCTGAGCCAGGCACAACAATCGCTTCTTTAACGTTGTTAGCTTTTTTGCGGCCTTTCACAACGGCAGCGGCGGCTCGCATATCTTCTATGCGGGAATTTGTGCAAGAACCAATAAACACTCGATCAAGCTGGATATCGGTAATCGCTTGATCAGCATTTAAGCCCATATACTCTAGGGCACGCTCTATGCCTTCTTTCTTAACTGGGTCATTTTCATTGGCTGGATTCGGTACATTGGCCGAAACGGGTAACACCATTTCTGGCGAGGTTCCCCAACTGACCTGCGGTTCAATACTAGCACCATCGATCTCCACCACCGCATCAAAATGAGCGTCCGCATCTGAGTGCAAATCTCTCCATTGCGCTTCAGCCAAATCCCACTGTTTGCCAGCTGGGGCATATGGGCGCCCTTTCACATAATCCAAAGTCGTTTGGTCCACAGCAACCATGCCTACGCGAGCACCGGCCTCAATGGCCATATTGCACACGGTCATACGACCTTCCATGGACATATCTCGAAACACCTGACCGCCAAACTCAATAGCGAAACCCGTTCCACCCGCAGTGCCGATTTGCCCAATGATGGCCAACACCACATCTTTCGGGCTAACACCTGGGCCAAGCTCGCCATCGACTTTAACCAGCATATTCTTCATTTTTTTGGCAACCAAACACTGGGTTGCGAACACATGCTCAACTTCTGAGGTACCAATACCGTGCGCTAATGCCCCTAAGGCACCATTGGTGGATGTATGGGAATCACCACACACAATGGTCATACCTGGCAAACAAGCACCACTCTCAGGGCCAATGACGTGCACAATACCTTGGCGTTGATCGTTGATTTTGAATTCTCGTACGCCGAAATCAGCACAATTATCATCAAGCGTTTGCACCTGGATACGGGCAACATCGTCTTTAATACCCGCGACACCTGCGCTGCGCTCAGCAGAAGTGGTGGGGACATTGTGATCTGGCGTAGCAATTACAGAGTTAACCCGCCAAAGATCACGCTCTGCCAGACGCAGACCTTCAAAGGCCTGGGGTGAAGTCACCTCATGAATCACATGGCGATCAATATAAATTAGGGCCGAACCATCATCGCGCTCTTTCACGAAGTGGCTATCCCAGAGCTTGTCATACAAGGTCTTGGCGGACATATTCTTGTCTCTCTTTGCAACAACCTGCTAGGCAAGGCTGTTTAGGTCTACTTATCAGGTCTTTGTGTTTCACCAACCATACAGCTGCATGGCCAGCAAAGCCCCAGCTTTTTGCAGGGTATGCATTGCATTCTATGCCCCCAAAATGTATAAATCCAATTTATATTTTTCATACATTCGATTCCATTTTGGAATCCAAATGCACTTTGTTCACCCCTTAGGCGAGCACTAGAAGTAAGAACTATGGACACACAATCACTGAATGCTTTTTGTGCGGTTGCAGAGTTGCGCTCTTTTTCTGCCGCAGCGCAAAAACTTCACCTGACCCAGCCCGCGGTTAGCAAACGTATTTCCAGCTTGGAAGAGCAGCTCGACTGTAAATTGTTCGACCGAATTGGCCGTACTGTCGATTTGACCGAGGCCGGGAGAACCCTGCTGCCACGAGCCAATAAAATACTGATGGAAGTTGAGGAGACTCGCCGCCTAATCAGTGACAAAAGCGGCGAAATCAGTGGCACGCTCAATATGGCCACCAGTCACCATATCGGCCTACACCGGCTGCCACCGGTTTTACGTCAGTTTTCCCAGCAGTACCCCAAAGTAAAACTGGCTATCGATTTTATCGATTCAGAAAAAGCTACCGATAAAATCCTGCATGGACAATTGGAGCTCGCAGTAGTGACACTGGCACCCCAGAAGCACGAGAAGATGATTGCTGAACATATCTGGCACGACCCATTGATCTGCGTGGTTGCCAAAGAGCATCCGCTCAACAACGGAAAAGCCATCGAGTTAAAAACACTCAGCGAACATCCAGCCATATTGCCTGACTTGAGCACTTTCACTGGGCAAATTTTAAAGCGGCAATTTGATCAGTTTCATTTACCGCTTGATGTCAGCATGGCTACCAACTATCTAGAAACCATCAAGATGATGGTTTCAATTGGTCTTGGTTGGAGTGTATTGCCCGAAAGCCTAATTGATGGCCCATTAACCTCTATTGACGTACCCCAGCTTGAAGTCAGCCGAGAGCTCGGCTGCATCTACCATGAGGGGCGCAGCCTATCCAAGGCTGCGCAGGCTTTTATTCAGGCTTTGCAGCGCTCGGCAGATTGAGCGCCCAAAGATCATCAGCCTTTGTTGCAAGGGCATTGCCGCTTCCAGAATAACGGCGAGAGGAAGATGCCGCCTTGCTATAGCGACTGGCCGCTTGGGCGCGATAGAACTTCCATATTCTCGGTTTGGTACTGGCTTCTAAAAGCTGCTCTGCCCTATTGGCGGCACGCTGCCAAGCATTGGCCGCCGAATCGAATTCAGCTAAGGCATCCAACAACAGCCCCTGGGCTTCGGCCATATTTCCACTGTAACGGGAAAAGCGCCTAGCGAGTTTAAGCTGTCCAGCTTTTGACATCGCCGCTGACCAAGCCAAGAAGCGGTTTTCTTGATCCGATAAGCTGCCACGCAGTTGGTCTAGCGCTAAATTCCTGGCTTCTTCATTCTCTTGCTGGCGATACAAGTTAAAAAGCACTAAACCCTGAGAAATTGCTACACCCGCTTGCTTATCAACTCGCTTGGAAATTGCGGCAGCTGATTTCGCATCACCATTGTTATACAGCTCTTGGCTACTGCCAAAATCCTGCTGCATTGACCACAGCTTCGAATTAAACGTGGTTTCAGCTTGTTCTAGCTGATCGGCTCTATAGGCTTTGACAGACTGTAGGGAAGATAAAACGCTTGGAAAAGCATTCGCCCCCTGCCAATGGCAGTAACGGCTTATCTTCCCTTGATTACTAGAACACTGCTCAATCAACTGGCTTTCTTGTGCCTTACAGGCCTCACCCCAGGCATTCCACAAGCCATCGCAGCGACAATTAATCTTCTCGCACTGTGCAATATTTTGCGCTGAAACTTGCACAGCACCCGCCAAAAAAAGGAAAACCACTGACTGTGAATACAATAAGACAGAGCGCAGCTTGGCTGACATAAGAAACCCCCGTACAAAATTCGCCCGAGTTGTTATATTTGTGAACATCCTTGTTGCCGACGGGCAAGACAGCAAATACGCTACTCTTGCCGCCCAAAGACGTCAAGTAGAAGCTGTACCTGAGCTTAATCGAGTTGAGCTTTGCGCATGCCCCAATAAGACAGCAGAAAACCAATAAATGCCGCTCCAGCACAAAAGGCAAAACACCAAAATGGACTAATGTCCCAGAGGTAGCCGCACAAGATTGCACCTAAAGCACCACCTGCCCCAAAGCACATTGCTGTATACAGAGCTTGTCCCTGGCCATGACTACTGTTCGGGAAAAAACGGTGCACCCACTCGATTGAAACAGCGTGCGCCGCACCAAAGGTTAAAGCATGTAGGCACTGCAATAATATGAGCACCAGCAGAGAATCTACAAGCACAGGCGTTAATAACCAACGCGCCGCCGCTGCTAACAAGGCCGCCCAAAACAACAGGCGAGCGCCAAATCTTCTTAGCAATGCCGGCATATACATAAATAAAATAATTTCAGCCAGCACCCCCAGCGCCCAAAGTAAACCGATGGCAAAACCGGAATAACCATGCTGCTCTAATAACACAGAAAAAAATGTGTAGTAGGCTCCATGACTGACTTGCAGAAAAAAGGAGGCGGTAAAAAAGACCCAGACTTCACGTCGGCCAACAATGGCAAGAAAGCTTGCCCCTGCGGCATTGTCACTGCTTTTATCAAGCACAGAGCGAGGCTGCGCTTCGGTGACCGTTAAACTCGACAACCAAATCGCCAGCAACAAAAGCAGCATGGCCATAGGCAGTAAAGCAATAGAAAAGGCATCAAATAAAGCCCCTAATAGCATTACCGCCACAATAAAACCCACTGAACCCCATAGGCGAATGCGACTGTACTGCTCGGTGTTTTCCGCTAGATGATCAAGGGTGACCACCTCGAACTGGGCCAATACCGCATTCCAAAAAAAACTGTAAGCGATAACCACTGCAAACATCGCAAAGTAACTGCTCTGCCAAAAGACCCCCAGGAAGCAGAGCGCAGCCAAGCAACTGCCCCAGCGAATAATGCGTAAACGCTGCCCAGTTTTATCAGCCAAGTACCCCCAGATATTGGGCGCTACAATGCGAGATATGGCCAGCGCGGCCATGACATAGCCGATCTGCTGAGCGGAATAAGATAAGCTTTGTAGATACAAGGCCCAAAAGGGAACTAAAGCCCCCAATACCGCGAAATAAAAGAAATAGAAGATCGATAGGCGCCAGTAGGGAGTATCCTGACGAGAAGAAGTCGCAGCTTGCGCTCTAAACCTATCGAACATTTTTAAATAACGACCTTTAGGCCTGCGGAGGGATGACAGGGATATCGTGCTTTATCGAGCCATTCTGTCCACGATGGCGCAGCAAATGATCCATTAACACTAATGCCATCATCGCCTCTGCAATGGGAGTAGCTCGAATTCCTACGCAAGGATCATGGCGCCCCTTTGTCACCACCTCAACAGGCTCACCCTGCACATTCACACTGCGCCCAGGAATATGCATACTGGAAGTTGGCTTGAGCGCTATATGGGCAATCAAGTCCTGCCCTGTTGAGATACCCCCTAAAACACCACCGGCGCGGTTACTTAAAAAGCCTTCGGGAGTTATTTCATCGCGGTGCTCAGTACCAAGCTGCTCAACACAATCAAAGCCCGCACCAATCTCAACACCTTTCACGGCGTTTATCCCCATTAAGGCATGGGCCAGATCAGCATCCAAACGATCGAAGATAGGCTCGCCCAAACCTGGAATCATGCCCGTGGCGACAACTGAAATTTTTGCGCCGATAGAGTTGCCCTTTAGCCCAGCCATATAAGCTTCCATCTCAGGAACCTTATTTACATCAGGGCAAAAGAAGGCATTGTTCTCGACCTCCTCCCAATCAAAGTTTTCAATTTTAATTGGGCCTAGCTGGGACAAATAAGCGCGCACTTGAATACCACACTCTTGCGCCAAATACTTTTTAGCAACGGCACCGGCGGCAACACGCATTGCCGTCTCTCGTGCGGATGAACGACCACCACCACGATAATCACGCACGCCATACTTTTGCATATAGCTGTAATCGGCGTGAGCCGGACGATACAAATCTTTAATATTGGAATAATCTTTGGAGCGCTGATCGGTATTCATAATCTGTAAGCCAATCGGCGTACCGGTGGTTTTACCTTCGAAAACACCCGACAGAATCTTAACTTCATCAGCTTCTTTACGCTGAGTCTCATAGCGGTTTTTACCTGGGCGACGACGATCCAAATCCCCCTGTAGATCAGCTTCTGACAACTCTAAGCCCGGAGGGCAACCATCAATGATAGCCCCCAACGCTAAACCATGGCTTTCACCGAAGGTAGTTACCGTAAACAATTTTCCGAAACTATTACCGGACATAAGATTTATTACCTTGAACTTTCAATTGCTATGCATACGACTCTAAAAGGTCGTCTTTTATTAAACTAAGGCCCTTGTATCGCTATAGCAGCGAAGGCCCCGTTACTTTATTTCTGCGAGCTGCTCTTTGAGCAGCATAAATACTCCATGGCCACCGCGCTCGAACTCCAGCCAAGTGAAGGCGACTTCAGGAAATGCCTGCTCGAGGGCTGGCCAGCTATTGCCCACTTCCACAATCAACACTCCGCCATCATTTAGCCTGGCCGCGGCCTCTTTGAGCAATCGACGAGTAAAATCCAAGCCATCAGCCCCAGAACCCAAAGCGATTTCGGGCTCTTGTTGATATTCTGCGGGCATAGTGGACAAGTCTTCGGCGTTCACATAAGGCGGATTGCTGACGATCAAATCGTAGCGTCGATCTTGCAAGCCTTCAAACAAGTCACTCTCGACAGCACGAACTCGATCTTCCAGCTGGTGCCGGTGGATATTTTTCTCAGCTACCTTAATAGCCTCAGGCGATATATCGCTAAGGTCCACTTCAGCCCACTCAAAGGCATAGGCACAAGCTATCCCAATACAGCCACTACCGGTACACAAGTCCAACACCGAGTTGGGGGGGCTCGCTAACCAGGGCTCAAAACCATTTTCAATCAGCTCGGCTATCGGCGATCTTGGTACCAGCACATGTTCATTAACATCAAAAGACAAGCCACAGAAATAGGCCTGGCCAGTTAAATAGGCAAGCGGTAAACGCTCGTTTACACGTCGCCCGACCCGCTCAACGATTAACTCACGTTCGCTCAGCGTTAGCCTTGCTGATAAGGTATCTTTATCGCAGTCCCAAGGAAGATGAAGAGATTGCAGCACCAAAGCTGTGGCTTCATCCCACGCATTGTCTGTACCATGCCCAAAAAACAGCTCAGCTTCGCTAAAGCGCGATGCGGCCCAACGAATATAGTCTCTGATTGTGTACAGTTCTTGTTCAACAGCCATTTGGAATAGGTTCTTACGAGGCAAAGGGGCAACATTGTACGGGAATTGGCGATCTAGCATAAGCTTTTTGACCTGATCCTCAAGGCAGCCCATAGCTCCTACCCCAACAAACAGACACTTTTAGTATGACTAATAACCCCTGCCTTACCATAGATCGATCACCAGCAAAGCGTCACCTAAAGCCTCCTCACGGCTTGTAAAGCCCCAGCATTTTGCTAAACCTTTAGATAAGGTATCAATCTGGGGCAGTAACATATGATTGGCTTTATACCCTTCAATGGAATGGACTGCCTGCCCCCACCTCGGATCGCCCGGCATCATTCATAACTGGCTTGCCCAAGCGGCAGCCCTGTAAGAGCTTATGCCAAGCCGGAGGGATACCTCGTGTTAAAACTAGGCTTTAAAAATAAAATTCTTAGCAACCTTCTTCTTGTTGGCCTACTGCCGGCATTAGCCGTCGCAAGCTTTGCCCTATTTCAAGCAAGTGACTCTTTAACACAGCAAACTTTTCGGCAGCTAGAATCTCTGCGGGAAACTAAAAAGGTCTCCGTCGTTAACTATTTGAATAATTCAGCTCAACAAATTGCCTCTTTGAGTCGCAGCGAGCTAATTGTTAACGCCACCAAAGAGCTCTCTCAAGCCTATGACGATATTCGTTCACCCGATAGTCAATCCAGCCAGCTAAGTAACACCCGTGCAGAGCTGGCCGAATACTACAGCCGACACTTCCTGCCTAAACTGAAGGAGCTTGAGCCAAACAATCAGGTGAATGTGGACGATTTATTGTCACCTCTTTCCGCCAATGCCATTGACCTTCAACAGGCTTATATCAGTAATAATCCTAACCCAGTTGGTAATAAGCACCTACTGGATGAGGCTAATATCTTTTCGGATTACGATAATGCACACAAAAGCATTCACCCCTATTTGCGCGATTATCTAGAGCGTTTTGGCTACTACGATATATTCCTTATTAATTCGGCAGGTGATGTTATTTATTCGGTCTATAAAGAAGTGGATTTTGCCACCTCATTGCTTAATGGCCCATACGCCAGCAGCGGCTTAGCCGATGCCTTTCGCAGCTCCGAGAGTGCCAATGAAAGACAGTCTGCCATTTTTATCGACTTTAAAACCTACCTTCCTTCTTTTAATGCGCCAGCGGGCTTTATCGCCCAGCCGATTTTTTCCCAAGGCGAACGCATCGGCACCTTAATTTTTCAATTCCCTATCGATAAACTAAACGCCATTATGACGGAACGCTCAGGGCTTGGCGAAACGGGAGAAAGCTACCTCGTTGGTCCAGATAATTTGATGCGATCAGATTCCTATTTGAGCCCTATCGATCATTCGGTAATAGGCTCTTTTCGAAACCCTGAGAAAGGTGCGGTTCGAACTCAGGCTACCGAACTTGCCGCACGCGGGCAAAGTGGTGCCGAGGTTATTCAGGATTACAATGGCAACTCAGTGCTGTCGGCGTTTTCACCACTGGGCTTTGACGGACTTAACTGGTCGATTTTAGTAGAGATCGATGAGGCCGAAGCGATGGCAGCCGTTGATAAACTGCAATTGCTACTACTTGCAACAGTACTCCTGTGCGTTGTACTCATCGCGATTGTCGCTTGGACCTTAAGCAACTCAGTGATGCGCCCCTTGGGTGGTGAGCCAGAAGAAATGCAGAGTATTACCCAAAAGATAGCCGACGGCGATTTGACGATCAAAATGAAGGAAATCGACAGTCACCAATGTGTCTATGGCTCCGTGCAAAATATGGCCTCAAATTTAAGAAAAATCATCAGCGAAATAAACAGCGCCTCACAACGGCAGGCCTCAGCAGCCGAAGAGCTAGCTACGGTTACCAGCGTGACCAGCAGCACGATCACTAAACAATCAGAAAAAACCCAAAGCGTTGCTGCCTCTGTGCAGCAAATGTCATCCTCAGTCAACGAAGTATCCAACACGACCGAGTCGACCGCTCAGGCAGCAAACGATGCTCGCATACAAGTTAATGCCAGCTCTACTGCCGTAAATGATGCGGCAAGAAATGTAAGAGCCATGGCCAACTCAATCAGTGCCGGCCAGAAGAAAATCGAAACTCTACAAGCCAACACCGATGAAATAGCTGGCATATTGCAAACCATTACCGGCATTGCCGATCAGACCAATCTACTCGCCCTCAACGCGGCTATTGAAGCCGCAAGAGCTGGTGAACACGGCCGCGGCTTTGCCGTAGTTTCTGAAGAGGTACGCAGCCTTGCGGGACATACACAAACGGCCACTGAACAAATATCGTCGGTTATTGAAGGCTTAATTTTAGCCGCAAAAGAAGCCGGCAATGCCATGAATGAAAGCGTGGATCTGGCCAATCGAATTTCAAGCGAATCTACCGAGACCTCGGAACGATTACAAGGCGCTGCGAATGCGGTAGACAGAATTGCCGATATGACCTCACAGATCGCATCGGCCTCTAGCCAGCAAAGCCAGGTCGCCGAAGAGGTCAGCAAACGCATCAATGAAATCAATATTATGTCGGCTGAATCTGGTGGTTCAATTGGTCAAATTTCAGCGGCCAGCGAAGAATTAGCTGGTCTATCAAGTAAGCTGCAAGGCCTAGTCCATAAATTCAAATACTAAACATATAGACTTTATAATAAGTGGTTAAAATAAGGGACTTTAAAAAAAGGGGCTTAAAAAGCCCCTTTTAAATCTACCACCAATACAAATTTTCCTGCACGGCCTATAAGCTGAGTATCAACTACTTAAGCTGGCTCAATAGATAGGCATAGGCCAAAGCACTCAGCTCAGCGCGCTGCTTAACATCCGCCGCGCCGGCATGGCCACCTTCGATGTTTTCAAAGTACAGTACGTCGTGACCTTGGCTTTCCATCAGCGCCACCATCTTACGAGCATGACCTGGGTGTACTCGGTCATCACGAGTCGACGTGGTAAAAAATACTTTAGGGTACTTTTTATCTTTGCTGACATTGTGATACGGCGAGAAGGTTTTAATGAAATCCCACTCTTCAGCAATATCTGGATTACCGTACTCCGCCATCCAGCTCGCGCCTGCAAGCAGCTTGTTATAGCGCTTCATATCTAATAGCGGAACTTGGCAAACCACAGCATTGTATAAATCTGGACGGCGAGTAAAGGCATTACCCATTAACAGGCCACCGTTACTACCGCCTTGAATACCCAAATGCTTTGATGAAGTAATCTTGCGATCAATCAAATCTTCCGCAATCGCTTCAAAATCCTCATAGGCTTTATGGCGATTTTCTTTCAACGCTGCCTGGTGCCAAGCGGGGCCGAACTCACCACCACCGCGAATATTCGACAGCACATAGACACCACCCTGCTCTAACCAGTTTTTACCAATGGTTGCTGAATAGCGAGGCAAAAGAGAAATCTCAAAGCCGCCGTAGCCGTACAATAAGGTAGGATTTTTGCCATTAAACTTGAGCTTTTTATCCATCACCACAAAGTAAGGCACCATAGTGCCATCCTTGGATTTAGCCTTATATTGTTCAACTTTAAAACGAGAACCATCAAACATGGCCGGCGTAGATTTAATTTTCTCTTTGCCAGTTTTGCTGTCGTTAAATTGATAAAGCGTAGACGGCTCGATAAAGCTTGAATAGCTCACTAGAAAATCGTCATAACGATCATCAACATCAACCAATCCAACAACGGCTTTATCATCTAGCTCTAAGCGATGCTCTTGCCATTTGCCTTTCTTTGTTGGCGTATAACGCACTACTGAGCTGCGTACATTATCCAACCAGCTGATCAACAAACTGTTTTTGGTAAATGCCACGCCCTTAATGGTTTTCCCAGCACTCGGAGCTTGGAACAATTTAAAGCTTGCTTTGCCAGCTTTAATATCCGATAAGCTAGAGTACAGCAAAGAACCTTGCTTAAAGTTATTACCCTGGTGTTCCCAATCAGATTTGAGCAAGAGATAAACATTGCCCTTAAACAAGCCTTCAACATCGGAATCGCTAGGTACATCCACTGCTAGTAGCTTGCCATCGTTGTACACGAAGGTTTTGGCATTATAGAAGTCAGTAGCATCGTGAATAAATACTGTGTTTTCAGCGCCCTTGCCCATGGTATAAGAAGCTGCGGAAACCGAGGCTTTATCGGCTTCATAAACGGTTTTACCGTTTTTAAAGCCCTTGCCACGATGCCACATTTTTAAAACACGTGGGTAACCTGAATCGGTAAGGCTTTCACCATCACCAAAATCCGTACCCACAATTAAGGTATCTTTATCAATCCAAGTCAGGCGAGACTTAGCTTCTGGAAGATAAAGGCCATCTTTAATAAATTCGCCACTAAGCAAGTCGAATTCACGATACTCAACCGCATCCGCACCACCACGTGAAAGCGCTACCATGCACTGGGTATATTCTGGTTGCAGGCAGCTCATGCCCTTATAGACCCAATTCACCTCTTCTTTTTTACCCAGCGCGTCGATATCTAATACCGTTTCCCACTTAGGCTGGTCTTTTTTGTACTCAGCTAGCGTCGCTCTGCGATAAATACCGCGAGGATGAGTGGCATCCTTCCAGAAGTTGTAATAGTAATCGCCATTTCGGCCGGCATAGGGAATGCGGTCTTTATTATCTAAAACCTCCAATGCATTATCGACTAAGCCTTGAAAGCCCGGATATTGCTTAATTTCCGCAAGGCTTCGCTCATTCTTTTGAGCGACCCAATCCAACTGCTTTTTGCCCTCGACATCTTCTAGCCACATAAACGGATCTTGCTCAGCGGCAGAAGATACCGCTGCAGATAATGCGCTGACACCATAGACAATGGCCGCCCCAAGGTATTTATTCATAACATTCTCGCTTCTTGTTATCGCTTTTTTGACTACATGAAATTATAACGAGGCAGAGCCAAGCCACCTCAGTGAATACGAGCGCGAATTGGGAGTGAAAAGGGTTTAAAACGAGGAATAAACGTTGAGTCGAGCTGTTTTCAGGCTTAAAAACAGCTCCTAAGTTTTGAGCAGGGCTATTAATGTAACAGCAAATCCAATCTAGCGCCCTCTACGCGGGAGTTAAGAGGCGCCAAATTTTCAAAGTTATGAAGCTGAATACGCCCCTCTGGCACTCCCGCAGCCAACAAGCCAGCTTTCAAGGCTTGCAACATCGCTTCGGCTTGAGCTTTAGCCGCTGGTCCTGCATCTGATCGGGAATCTGGCAAGGCATAGGAATGGCCGACAACATCCAACTTAGCTTTAGAGTGCTCTCGTATCAACTCTGATATCAGCTTTAGCCAAGCCGGGGCCAATATCCCCTGCTGATCTATCTGACCCGTAGATTGACTTAATCTTAGCAAGCCCGTGCTTTGCCACTGCTTCCAAACTTGCTCTTTGCTGGGCAGCACCGCCTTACCCGCAAGGTCGCTTGCTAAGCTCAGTAATTCCTGCTGTAGATAAATACGCTGATTTCCACGCCTGACCAAATACAGCAGTGCAAAATGATCCTGCCCACCTGACTGCCAAAAGTAGCTGCTTAAGCGCTGAGAGTCTTCACGTCCATATAACTGGTAGATGTTAAAGTATCGATTGGCCCAGTTATTACTCTGACCACAATCACGCCCGAGACAATTGAATAAAAGCTGGGCGCCTTGTTTTTTCAATAGCTGTTCATAATCCCTGAATAAACCAGCCTCACTATTTTCAGCTCTGAATTCCAAGGTCCGACGTCGCAGCTTTCCCTCAAGTTGACGCGATTGCTCTGGTTGCCACAGACCATCGATGCGCTCTATAGGGCCTAGGGGGAGTAGCCATTGCTGAGCCTCAGCTTTTGAGTCGTAAACTACCCGGCTCACTTTACTATTTTCAGGGTCGATCCAGCCTTGAGCCTGCAGATTAGCCACAAAAAGCAGGCTCAGCAAAAAGCTAAAGGCCACGCTAAGATGGTTTTGTTTTGCCAGCATTTTTAATATATTCATGGCGTCCCTTTAAGGAGCTGCAGTTTAAATTTAGAGCCGAAGCCTAGGGCTCTAGAATAGCATCCATTAGGCGGGCAATATCAAGTTGATGCTCTTCCATGTGAAGAAAATGCCCACCATCAAATAAATGCTTCTCGATATTGCTAATTTTAACTAGCAAGCCCTCTTGCTTAGCAATGTACTTTTGCAAACCCAAGCTCGCTGCGATTAAACAACAGTTAGCTGAAATACGCCCCAAAAAGGCTTCAATCTGCTCCTGACTGAGTTTAAACGCCGAAGCAGACATCAATCGTGGATCGCTACTCCAAGTATAACCGCCAGCAACAGGCTTAATACCCCGCTCGACAATTAGGCGAGCGGCCTGCTCTGAAATCTTATGCATGCCCTTTTGTCGAGCAACTATGGCTGCATCGGCATCATTAAAAATACTTGTTGCTCTATCCTGTCGACGGGCCACATCGACAATTGATTTAGCCAATTGCGCCGGAGAATCCTCCGCCGATATTGGCGGCGGTGCTAAAGCGTCAATTAAACCTAAGCCTTTAATTCGCTCTGGAAAGGTCCCCGCTGCCAGCGCCGCAATAATAGCACCTCTGGAATGACCAATCAGATTAAACTCTTGCCAACCTAGGCTGTCGGCTATCGCGAAGATATCCGCAATATCCTGCCAAATGTTATAGGCTAAACCTGGAGCTATATGGGAGCTGTGACCATGCCCAGCGGTATCCAATGCAATAAAGTGAACATCTTCTAAATGGTTGCTCATTGGCGCAAAGCTGGCGCTGTTATCCAGCCAACCATGAATCGCTAGAACTTTTCGGCCGCCTGGTTTGCCCCATTCTTGGGCCGCAATCACACGGTCAAACACATCGAAGTGGATATCTCGACCACGACTTAACTGCTCTTTCATGTCATGCCTTACGTTTTAAAATTTTATGACTACGGCTGCTGCAAAGACAGCAAATCCATACAGCCTGGCAAACAGTCTTCACCTTCTAAGCAGGCTAAAGCACTGGTTCCCATCATATGCCGCCCAGGGCTCAGATCCGCCAAACTATTGATTAACTGCCCTACCAAAGGCTGATGGCTCACACACAATAAATCCTGCTGGCCATTATTAGCAAACCAATCAGATATTTTTTGAATAGTCTGATCAGGCGCGCTTTCGGAGCGTAGCTCTAACCAAGGAGACTGATGAATCTTTTCTCTTGAAGCCGCATCAAAAGCTAACTCTTGGGCAGCAATTTCGGCAGTTTGCTGGGCCCTTACATAAGGGCTGCTTACAATAGTAATGGGCCGTTCGGCACCTG
The DNA here is from genome assembly GCA_025800365.1 of Cellvibrionaceae bacterium. Lineage (GTDB taxonomy): Bacteria > Pseudomonadota > Gammaproteobacteria > Pseudomonadales > Cellvibrionaceae > Pseudoteredinibacter. Next base: position 15,267 of record JAOXRT010000083.1, read on the forward strand.
CTAAAAACTGGCGAACAATAGCTTGGGTTTCAAGTCGACCTCTATCGGTTAACTCCCTTTCGGCATCAGTCGCTGCCTGATATGAGGCCTGCCCATGCCTTAATATATACAAGCGCATTTCACCTTCCCGTGTTACTTAGCAAACTAAATTAGACCGCTGTTATTGCATTACAGCTCACTACTATACCGCAGTGTGAATCCAATTAAGATGGCCAATCACGAAACGGAAAGGGTTTTTCTTCACTCGCAAAGCTCAGGAATAACCATGATTGCAGTACAAATTCAGAAGTGGATTTACTAACAGCTAGAAGCGACTTATTTACGGCTCCCGTAAACAACACAATAATAAATTGCACTACCACAAAAGCAGTTAAAGCCACGATAGCCAGCTTCAAAGCTAAAGCGAAAATCACCATAAAAGCGAGACGTAACCAGATCTCGGCGCCCAATAGTGAATATTTTTGTTCGTTTGGGGAATCACTCATACCACCACCTTTTGATGTTCACCTTTGCGTTAAAAATGATTAAACAATCAGATCTATCAGTCACGCTTGAAAGAGTTAAAGATCTTTTTGGGAGTATTCAACATCGGTGTTTTGTTCGCCACCCATTAGTTTATCAGCGACATCAGCAATGCTGTAATCTTCAAATAAAATACCATGTAAAGCGCTTGCCAAAGGCATATAGACATCAAGTTCATCGGCTTTTTGCTTTACCAAGCGCAAGGTATTAACACCCTCTACAGCTTGCCCAATATCACTTTCTGCCTGTTCTAGAGATTTACCTTGAGCAATCGCCATACCTAAACGATAGTTGCGGCTTAAATCTGAAGTGCAGGTTAATATTAAATCGCCTACACCCGCCAGGCCCAAAAATGTCATAGGGTCGGCATCCATATGCTTAGCGAAACGTCCCATTTCGGCTAATGAACGGGTCAATAACATAGCAATAGTATTGTGACCACAGCCCAAGGCAGTTGCCAAACCAGTAACGATTGCATAGATGTTTTTCAACGCACCGCCAAGTTCAACCCCATAGCAATCACTATTAGCATACAAACGGAAGGTACTGGAACATAGCAACTCTTGAACACAGGCTATCAACTCATCATCCGAGCTGGCAATTACTGAACCGGTTTGTTGATGGGCAACGATCTCTTTAGCAAAATTCGGCCCACTCAAAACACCAATGCGGGCATCACTTAATTCCTGCTCCAGCACTTGGCTCATCAGCGTAAAACCAGTAGGCTCGATACCTTTGGTAGTACTGATAACCATAGTCCCAGCTTTTAGTAGCGGCGATACTAAACGTGCCACATCTCGAAACGCTTTACTGGGGATGGCAATAAAAACTACATCGGCGGCGCTAACAGCCTCAGCAAGATCGGCCGTTGCACATAAATTGTCACTCAGTTGGTAACCCGGTAGATAATCACTATTTTCACGAGCCAGCTGCACTTTTGCAGCCTGCTCTTTGTTTCGCATCCACTGGAAGGTTTTATGGCCGTTAGTCGCTGCGATATTTGCAATGGCCGTACCAAAACTGCCGCCGCCAAGAACCGCTACCTGTTGTGGTGTTGTCATAACGCCTTACCAACCTTTTTATTTGAACTTGTAATATCATCTACGAGCTTATTGTTTGCCCGCTTTGATTAGTTTATGTCAGTACACTTTTGCGTGCAGGACACTCAGCTAAATGACCGAATGTCCGACATCAACTAAATACGCCCAATGTAAATATTCACACTGAGCGCGCAACAACAAATGCTACTATAGCAAAAGCTTAGTGGCTTAGCTCCAACAAGAGCTTATTGAGCTTTTGCACGTAGTTGGCAGGGTCTTCCAATTGCCCACCTTCGGCCAAATTGGCTTGGTCAAATAAAATGCCCACCAGATCAGCAAATCGATCTTCATCGGCTTCCTGGTCCAGCTTCACAACAAGCGGGTGCTCTGGGTTAAGCTCTAGATTCGGATTACTATCTGGAACATCTTGTCCGGCCTGCTCCAATAGACGTCGCATCTGAGCACCCATATCGTGTTCATTGACCACCAAACAAGCCGGCGAATCGGTCAAGCGGTGAGTGATGCGTACTTGATCCACTCGCCCTTCCAAAGCCGCTTTAGCGCGCTCGATTAGTGACTCGAACTGCTTTTCCGATTCTTCTTGAGCTTTCTTGTCTTCTTCACTTTCCAGCTCACCTAGATCTAAGGCGCCTTTACCCACATCTTGGAATTGCTTACCTTCAAATTCCATCATATGGCTCATTAGCCAATCATCTACACGATCGCTTAGTAGCAATACTTCAATACCCTTCTTACGGAATACCTCTAAATGGGGGCTGTTTTTCGCGGTATTGAAATTTTCAGCTGCCACGTAATAGATTTTATCTTGGCCTTCTTGCATACGCTCAATATAGGCTTCAAGAGATTGGTCTTGATCGGCTTTATCTGTGTGGGTACTAGCAAAACGAAACAGCTTAGCAATCTTCTCTTTATTGGCGAAATCTTCGGCCGGGCCTTCTTTTAGCACTTGGCCAAACTCGGTCCAAAATTCAGCGTATTGCTCAGGCTCTTTGCTCGCCATTTTGCTCAATGTATCCAAAACACGCTTGGTCAATGCAGAACGCATCGCATCGATATTTGGGTCTTTCTGCAAAATTTCGCGACTAACGTTCAATGATAAATCGTTAGAATCGACAACACCTTTTACAAAGCGCAGATACATCGGCAGGAACTGCTCCGCATCATCCATAATGAAAGTGCGCTGCACATATAGCTTTAGGCCACGCGCAGCTTCACGGTTATACATATCAAAAGGCGCTTTGGCAGGAATATACAGCAAGCTGGTGTAATCCAACTTACCTTCTACTCGGTTGTGGCTCCACTTAACGGGATCTGCAAAGTCGTGAGAGATGTGTTTATAAAATTCCTTGTACTCTTCATCACTCACTTCGCTACGAGAGCGAGTCCACAAGGCGGTTGCCGTATTAATGACTTCGTATTCTGGGGCTTCTGCGCTATCAGCTTTCTCTTCGCCATCTTCCGCAGCCGGCGATCCTTGCTTAAGCATCTCCACTGGCAAAGAAATATGATCAGAGTATTTTTTAATAACCGAACGCAAACGCCAATCATCAGCAAACTCACTGGCATCGTCTTTTAAGTGTAAAACAACCGTGGTACCGCGTTCGCTTCGTTCTATATTTTCAACGCTAAATTCCGCTTCGCCGTCACACTCCCAGTGCACGCCTTGTTCGCTAGACTCCCCAGCTTTACGGGTAAAAACTTCAACTTTATCAGCAACAATAAACGCCGAGTAAAAGCCAACACCAAACTGGCCAATCAGCTGTGAATCTTTCTTTTCATCGCCAGAAAGATTCGAAAGAAAGTTAGCCGTGCCGGACTTGGCAATGGTGCCTAGGTGCTCGATCACGTCGTCACGATTCATGCCAATGCCATTATCAGCAATAGTGACGGTTTTAGCGTCTTTATCAAATTCAACTCGAATTTTTAGCTCGGCGTCATTTTCATACAAATCGCCGTTCGAAAGCGCCAAAAATCGCAGTTTATCGGCCGCATCTGAAGCATTAGATACCAGCTCGCGAAGGAAGATTTCCTTATTGGAATACAAAGAGTGGATCATCAAGTGAAGCAGCTGCTTGGCTTCGGTCTGGAATCCCATGGTTTGTTTTTGTGCATCAACGCTCATCTAAGCATTCTCCTTGGTCAGTCGAGTCACCATTAAGGTGTATAAACCCTGTTATGGGGTTCAATTTCGACTTTTAAAGGGGAAAAGGAACGGATCAAAGAGATTCTTTGCTAGGGCCCCTTCTTTAGTTAAGAGGCCCCTTCAGGACGAGATAAGGGCGGTTAAAAAGCGCCTTAATCGACTAAAAAGTGAGCTCGAGCGGTAGCCACACTCTCATCACGGGTTTTATGCCAGCAATTTACCGAAACATTCACCAGTTTACGCCCTTGGCGAACAACGGTGCACAGCGCATAAAGGGGCTCAAGCCTGCCAGGGCGCACATAATCCACCGAGATATCAACCACTCTCGGGGTAACCTGCGTTGGTAAAGTCATCATGAGGTGTAAGCTGGCAGAGAGCTCCAAAAAGCCACCAATGGCCCCGCCATGTAGTGCTGGCAAGGTAGGATTGCCTACATTACCTTTGCTGGGTGGCAAAACAAAGAACAGCTCATCACCCATATTGTGGGTTTCGATGCCAAGTAGCTTGGCGTATGGAATTTGCTCAATAATTAATTCCGGCTTCCACTCTGCTCTGGCCTGTTCGCAGGCCTTAGAAATGGCACTCATTCATCTATCTCCACAGCATCGAGGAAGGGTCTAAACTGTTCGCTTAAATTCTTCAAAACCTCATCATCTAAGCGAATAAAGTTAGCTATACAGTGGGCAACGGGGCGATCTTCCTGGCCTTTGGTGTAAGCACGTCCGCGGGCAAATAAGACACTTTGCGAGCTGCGATAAACATCAGCACGGGCATATATGTCCTGACCCGGCTCTGCCACTCCCATATAGTCGATACGAAGATCCATGGTTGGAGTCAAACCAATATCTTCTAAAACCGAGGCACAAGCCATACCACAGCATGTATCCAGCAAAGCGGTAATAGCACCACCATGCACCACTCCGGTATCTGGGTTGCCGACTAGGCGCTCGCTATACGGTAGGCGCATTTCACAGGCACCCGTCTCCATATGGGTAAATTCCAAACCTAGCTGATGGAAGTGATCGCCTTTATTGGCAGTTACCATCAGCTTACTGAGCTTTTTAACTAAAACGATATCAACGGCCATAAGCCTAGTTATTCCTATTTTGGCGCTCAAGAGTTGAGGCAGCCGGGCTACCTTATTGTCGTATCAGAGTATAGCGAGTTTTATGCCCTAGCCCAAAATGACTTTTGGCACTGATTGCCGTTTTCTTAGCTTTGTAAACTGAGTCCATACTGAAAACGAGGCTAACAATGTGGATATACTAAGCGGCACCCCAGTCTGGGTATTCCCTTTATTTGTACTATTACTGATTTTCTCCGTTTGGCAAAGCCGAGCGAGAAGCGCAAATCTAAAACAGCTGGCGATACTGCCGTTGATTTTTATCTCTGTTTCGCTAGCTCGATTAGCTAACATCGATCATTTATTGAGCGCAAACTATCTGCTGACACTGCTTGCAGCTGCGGCTTTGTTCACAGCGATGAGAAGCACCAAGAAAATAACACGAGATGAAAACAGCTCAAAACTGCTGCTTGCAAAGGATTACCTAAGAGGGACGGGTATAATGTTAATCTTCTGCTGCCAATATTATTTGGCAGCGCGTCATGCCATTGTCGGGAGCGCCTTGAGTTTTAGCGAGTACACAATGATTAGCGCTGCACTCGCAATTGCCACCAGCCCGATGCTAAGTTCAGTTATAGCCGCTGCAATTTTGCAGCAAAGGACGCTAACGGCCCGCCTATAAGAGCCCTATACGTCTAAGTTGAGAAATCAGCATAGTTTTGCGCGCGCCCTGTAAGGCTTTAAAACTATTCGCTTCCATATTAAGGGCAAAATAGTAATTGGATTTCGCCGATTGCAGATAGCCAACATACCAACCTATATAGCGCCCTTTTCGAATTGGGCCGCCACCTGTTTTTGCAAACAGTTTAACGTCAGGCCCAAAAGCTCGAATAGCATCGGCAAAGCCTTTACTCTCTTCATCAAGATCAACTTCCATAATTCGATTGAAGATTGTAAAGGTTTCGTCCTTCAGTGGCAGCTCGTGACGTGCCAAGCGTCTAAGAAAACACAGCTGCTCTACAGCGCTAATCTGTAGACTTCCGTTAAGCCAAAAGCTATCTAACCCAGAGCTTACATCACCATTCCCATAGTGTAGGCCTTGCAAGCGTGCACTCATCGAGTCTTTCCCGACATCAAGGGCTAATTGACGATATAGCGGTAGCGCTGAAGCATGAAAGGCCTCACGAATACTCAATGGCGCTTGATACCAACTTTGGGGCCACCACTTCTCAATCGGATAGCGACTCTGATTAAGATGCAGAGTGTGATTGGAGCTTTTGATGAGCCCTTCTTCTAAGGCAATGAGAGTATTCACAACCTTGAAGGTAGAGTATGGCGTGAAACGTTCCTCCGCTCTTTGGCGATTACTAAAGTGAAACTTACCATCAGCTTCACTTAGCAGCACAAAACTACAGGAATCATCGCAGGACTTATCAACCACTGATGTTTCAGATATTGCTGCCTGTGAGCACAGGCCACATAGCAGAAGCAGAATTCCTATTAACTTAACTTGCAACATATTGGATCATTACCATTACCGAACCATGTACAGCGCTCTTCGCCTTAATTGATCAAGATAAACGAACTCTACCTTGTACTCGGATTATATGACACTACCATGAAGGACAATAGAGAAGGCATAGCAGCCAGGGAGTTGGTGAAGGAAAGACAAATGAAATTGTTGCTAGCTGCTAAAAGATCCTTAATACAGAAAGACAAAAATTAAGACAGGAAGAGCAGCTAGCGTTGAAGCCTTGCTCAAACCACGAGGTCCACCCCTATGGCCTGCAAAGCAAAACTTCAAGCAAAGCTGCAACTCAATTAACACAAGGGCACGATAGGCAATCTACTTTGCCCCACAAAACTCGATTTTGCTATCCATCTGACATAATAAGGCTCGCATCCTCTCGCCACCTTGCTGGTAGTTGTTTGCCAATAAAAACTGAGCAATCTCTACCATTGGCTCGAGTGAGTGGCCTTGTTGTTTTACAAAGTAGTTTAGCACGGGCTGCAATTTGGCCTGCTTATCTGCTTCTTCAGAAATTGCATAGGAAGCCGCCAAACGCTGCAATGTCTCCATCGGTATATCTTCAGTAAAGCCATACTTCTCAAGCAGCCCATTATAGTGCGCTTGTAAACTTTCCAAACCTCCCTTCTTCACCTCTGTGCTTGGATTCCAAGCAGAGAAGCTCTTGCTCAAAGCAAAGCGAAGTGATGCATGGCGAGTGGTACTGTGACTTTCTTCTGGGAAGTGCTTAGAGTTGAAGGTGCCCTTAGGCAAAGCGGCTAACTTTTTCGATATTTCTTGGAAAGGACTCAACATATGCTCACCCTCATCAGCCATAGTCAAGGTCAATGGCGAGCGTCCACTGGCGTCAAACCCTTCTGCCATAATTAACTGATTCAAATAACCATCATCTAAGGAAGGGCTGAAAGCATAAAACCCATTAAATGCCTTACCATCATGCAGCCACATATCGACAGTAAAACGCCCAGCATTTGAATGGCCAGACAAAATACTAAAAGGCGCGGTACGGTAGTTATCCTTCACATAGGGTAACAACTCATTTAAGACAAATTGATAAAATGGACTTCGTTCTTCGCTTTCTGCAGGCTTAAGCTCTGGCCCTCGCCCCTCGATACCAACCACTATAAAGTCTGGCATTAAGTTTTCTAACATTGATAGCGTTGCAACGGCTGGCAAAGTATCCCATTGGCCATGCAACACATAAATTACCGGGTAAGATCTTTTACCGCTTGAATAAGATTCAGGAAGGCTAATTTGAATCGAACGTTTTTCAGCTAGCACTGTTGAGTCTATATCCACCCTTTGTGCATAACTTAAAGGCTCAGAGTGCCCTAAGCATGTCGACAGCGACAAACACAAAAACAGTAAATACTTCATACATATCACCTATCCTAAAATTTAGATTATTGTTATTCGCAACTTAACGCTATCTTTGTGTAAGTTGTGGCGGGATTGGAAAATCATATTAAGAAGTAAGACTAGCTTGCCTAGTGACGCGATGCAATTAAGATGCCTTAGAAAACAGGCCCTTAATTTTTACAACTAACAGATTTTCACAAGGAAAGTCCAGAAAGCCGAGAAGGGGCTTCTGACGGACATTTGGCAACACGGTTAAATGAATGAAGCCTGCACCAGCAAGCCAAATGGAAATAAAAAAGGCGAGCATATAGCTCGCCTTTTTTATCAAGAGTTTAATCTTACAAACGCTCGATAATAGTACTAATGCCCTGCCCTAAACCAACACACATGGTCGACAAACCATAGCGGCCGTTGTTTTGCTGCATAACATTTAACAAGGTACCGGTGATTCGAGCACCAGAACAACCAAATGGATGACCCAAGGCGATTGCGCCACCGTGTAGGTTTACCTTTTCATCCATGCAATCAAGCAAGTTTAAGTCCTTCAATACTGGCAAGGCTTGCGCCGCGAAGGCTTCATTCAGCTCAACATAATCGATGTCTTCGATGCTAATGCCAGCACGCTCTAGTGCTTTCTGAGTTGAAGGTACTGGACCGTAACCCATGATAGAAGGGTCAACACCGGCAACCGCCATCGCACGAATAACCGCCTGCGGTTGAATGCCTAGCTCTTCAGCTTTTTCCGCTGACATAACGATCATGCACGATGCGCCATCGGTAATCTGTGAAGAAGAGCCAGCCGTTACTGTACCGCCCTTAGGGTTAAATACAGGCTTCAACTGAGACAGGCCTTCCACGGTAGTTTCAGGACGAATCGTTTCATCTTGCTCAACCAACACTAGAGCGCCATTGGCATCATGGCCCTGAATAGGAATAATTTCGTTATCAAAACCACCTTCAGTGCGCGCTTTGTGGGCTAGACGATGAGAACGCTCAGCGAACTGATCTTGTTGCTCACGAGTCATGCCGTGCATTAAGCCCAACATCTCAGCGGTTAAACCCATAGCGCCTGCGGCTTTTGCTACGTGCTTGGCTAAGCGAGGGTTAGGATCAACACCGTGATCCATTGCAACGTGTCCCATATGCTCAACACCGCCAATAACGAACACATCGCCATTGTTGGTTTGAATGGCTTGAGCTGCGGTGTGCAATGCCGACATAGAAGAACCACACAAACGGCTAACGGTTTGGGCCGCAGCAGTATGAGGAATATCGGTCATTAAAGAAACCATACGAGCAATGTTCATGCCCTGCTCTTTGGTTTGGTTTACACAACCCCAGATCACATCTTCAACCAAAGCGGGATCTACTTTAGGGTTACGCGCCAAAAGGCCGTTGATCAAATCAGCCGAAATATCTTCCGCACGACGGTTACGGAAACAACCATTTTTGGAACGACCCATTGGGGTACGACCAAAGTCAATAATTACTGCATCTCTTGGATTTAAGCTCACGTCTTAATCTCCTATTATTTGGCAGGCTCTACCTGCCAATTGCTATTCGGATTCAGGTCTTTTAAGCGTGGCTTAAAAGAAGGTTTCGCCATTTTTGGCCATTTCACGCAAACGCTCGGTCGCCTGATACATTTCACCAATCTCAGCGTATTTGTCAGCGCGAGCAACAAACTCAGCCACACCCATATCATCGATATAGTGCAATGCACCGCCACGGAATGGAGGGAAACCTACACCGTAAATTAGGGACATATCAACGTCGTTTGCACTGTCGGCAATGCCTTCTTCCAAACAGCGAACCGCTTCAAGACACATTGGAATCATCAAGCGATCAACAATGGTTTCGGCATCGAAATCCTGGCGCGCATCAACGTGATCAGCCAATAGATCCCAAACCGTTTCGTCAGCGACCTTCTTCTGGCGACCACGACGATCCAATTCATACTTGTAGTAACCGGCATCGTTCTTCTGACCGTAGCGACCAGCTTCAAACAAAACTTCGGAAGCACTCTTATAGTCAGCTGACATACGAGTTGGGAAACCTTCACGCATAACCGCGCCTGCTTTCACACCTGTGTCGATACCAACAACATCACACAAATAAGCTGGGCCCATCGGCCAACCGAACTTCTCCATAACCTTATCGATCTGAACAAAGTCAGCACCTTCCTTAACAAGGCCCATAAAGGCACCCATATAAGGGCTTAAGATACGGTTTACCAAGAAGCCTGGGCAGTCATTAACAACAACTGGTTTTTTGCCCATCGCCAAGGCGTAAGCCACTGTACGAGCAACCGCTTCATCATTGGTTTTCTCACCACGAATCACTTCTACCAAGGGCATTTTGTGCACAGGGTTGAAGAAGTGCATACCACAAAAATCTTCTGGGCGTTTTAGCGCTTCAGCCAAGTAGCTAATAGAGATAGTTGAAGTGTTAGAAGTCAGTACAGCGCCTTCTTTCAACTTAGTTTCAGTTTCAGCCAATACGGCATGCTTAACCTGAGGGTTTTCTACAACCGCCTCAACAACGATGTCAGCTGTTTCCATACCTTCGTAACTAAGAGCAGGATCGATCGCATTTAAAACGCCAGCCATCTGCTCTGCCGTCATGCGACCACGCTTAACGCGAGTGGACAACAACTTAGTGGCTTCACTCAAACCTAGGTCGATACCTTCTTGAGCGATATCTTTCATAATAATTGGCGTGCCTTTAAGGGCTGACTGGTATGCGATACCGCCACCCATAATACCAGCACCCAACACGGCCGCTTTTTCTACTTTAGCGGTAGATTTCTTGGCCCAGGTTTTACCGGTTTTAGCCAACTCTTGGTCACCCAAGAACAAGCCAACCAAGTTTTTCGCAACTTCGGTTTTCGCCAGTTTGGCAATACCTTTAGCTTCTTCCGCTAATGCACCATCACGATCCAATTTAGCGGCTTTTTGCATAACCTTAATTGCAGTTACAGGTGCTGGGTAATGAGGACCCGCTTGACCGGCAACAAAAGCTTTAGAGGTTTCAAAGCTCATCATCATTTCGATGTCGTTCAACTGTAATGGCTGAAGCTTCTCTTGACGCTTGGCTTGGTAATCAAGTTTACCGGCAACCGCCTGCTCTAGCATGGCGATACCTACTTCTTTCAATTTAGCAGGCTCTACTACAGCATCTACAGCACCGGCTTTTAGTGCAGCATCTGCACGCTGTTCTTTACCAGAAGCGATCCACTCAATGGCATTATCAGCACCAATAACGCGAGGCAAACGCACGGTACCACCAAAGCCAGGGATAATACCCAACTTAGTTTCTGGTAAACCGATCTTGGCTGCGGTCGACATCACACGGTAGTCGCAAGTTAATGCCATTTCTAAACCACCGCCCAATGCGAAACCGTTTACACAGGCAACACTTGGGAAAGGTAAGTCTTCGATAACATTGAAAACTGACTTATTGGTTTCTAATACACCGGCAGCAATATTTTCTTCGGACTCAGAAAAGTTGTTACCAAATTCAGAAATATCTGCACCGACGATAAATACGTCTTTACCACTGGTGACCAATAGGCCTTTTACATTATCTGCAGAACGTAAGGTTTCTGCAGCTTGACGCAACTCATCGGTGGTCAAGGCATTAAATTTATTAACTGAATCGCCTTCGAGATTGAAATTCAACTCAGCAAACCCGTTATCTAGCTGGGTTACTGTTATGGCCTTTCCTGAAAAGATCATCTATCAGCCTCACTTTGTGAATGGAATAAAGTTTGAACACTTTTGGCGCCTAAAGGCACGCTACGCGCCCAACTTTAGGGTGTAACAAGGTTAAGGATTCGCCCAAAAACGGCCAATGGTAAATCCGACCACATTGCCTGACATAAAAGCGCCCAGTATTTAGCCTTGGGAATCATTGCAAGTAATAATACACCCCACAACTATCATCCCTGTGAATCATTTACCATTCAGCATGATATGTTGGGAATAGGCAAAGCCTGTGACATGCTAAAGCCCACTATTTACCATCATATTAGGCTGTTAGCAGCCCAAAATGACATAACCTTTGAACTAAAATAATAAAGCGACTGAGAACACCATGAAGCTAAACGATAAAATCATCGTCATTACCGGCGCAGCCAACGGAATTGGTAAGGCCCTAGCTCAACGATTCGCCCAAGAATCGCCAAAGCGATTGATCCTTGCGGACATTGATGGCGATAGTCTAAACACCATCTGCCAGGACCTGCCAATGGCCGAGGCCAAAGTTTGTGACATCGGCACCGAGGAAGGTGTAAAAGAACTGGTGAACAGCACCCTAAGTGACCACGGACATATCGATCTATTCTGCGGTAACGCGGGCATTTTGCGCCTCGGTGGCGTAAATACCAGCGAAAGTGACTTTCAAAAAGTATGGGATATTAACGTGCAATCCCATATCTGGGCTGCCAGAGCCGCCCTGCCTAGTATGCTAGAGCGCGGTAGTGGTTACTTTTTAATCACCGCATCTGCTGCTGGATTACTTACCCAGCTTGGCTCACTAAGCTACTCGGTCAGCAAACATGCCGCGCTTTCCATTGCTGAATGGCTAGCGGTAACCCACGGTCACCAAGGCATCAAAGTTTCAGCTCTATGCCCCCAAGCCGTTGAATCCAATATGACCGCCGGCACCGATGGCAGTGTCGCGGGAATTGATGGCATGTTGCCTGCCGAAACTGTCGCTGATTGCGTGCTTGAAGGCATAGACAGTGAAGAATTCTTAATCTTGCCGCACCCTAACGTTAAGCAGTATTTTCAAAATAAAGCCAATGACTACGGCCGCTGGCTAGGCGGCATGCAGAAATTGCAACAGCAATTTGCGGCACTCATGCCCGAAAACGTGCTCGATGGCAGTCAGGACTTAAAATAAAAGGGTTTTCAAGATGGCGAATGTATTAGCGACAGAGCACCTAGGCTATGGCGTATACTGCATTGATACCGGTATGGGGCGCCCAGGGCTAGCCAGCTGCTATTTAATCGTAGACGGTGATGAAGCAGCCCTTGTTGAAACCGGCACACATCTGTGTGCCCCCACCATCATTGCGGCAATTAAGGAGCTGGGAGTTGAGTTAACACAGTTACGTTACATTATCCCCACCCATGTGCACCTAGACCACGCAGGTGGTGCAGGAACCTTAATGGCACAGTGCCCCAATGCCACGCTATTAATTCACCCTCGCGGTGAAAGGCATATGGTTGAGCCTGATAAACTAAAAAATGCCACCATTGCGGTATACGGCGAAGAAATATTTGCCGCCACTTACGGTGACCTCATTGCAGTACCAGCAGATCGAGTCATTAGCGTTAATGATGGCGAGTCCCACACACTTGGCCAACGAAAGCTCACCTTCTTAGATACCCCTGGGCATGCACGTCATCATTTTTGTATTTATGATGCTGAAAGTCGTGGGATTTTTAGCGGGGATACTTTTGGTGTTTCCTACCCAGCGCTCAATCAAAGCTGCGATGGAAATTTTATTTTCCCTCCTAGCACGCCAGTACATTTTGATCCTCCGGTATGGAAACAGAGTGTCGAGCGATTAATGTCATTGCAGGCCGAAAGAGTTTATCTCACTCACTATGGTATGGTTGAGCAGCTAGACAAACTCGCTGAAGATTTAATCGCTCAAATCGACTGCTATGCTGAATATGCCGAACAGCGAAGCGAAGCGCTGGAGAAAATAGAAACTGACATCTGCGAAGACAGCATCAGTAGATTGCGGGCATTAAACTGCCAGTTAAGCGATCAAGACATTCTTAGCATTATTGGCCTGGATCAAAAGATTAACGCCCAAGGTCTGGCCCATTGGGTTACGAGTCGTTAAAACTATTCCACTTCTAGCTAGCGGAGCTTTACTCTCCGCTAGCACTCTTCACTTCCTGCAATAATCTTTGGCAATTCACTCAAGTACTCTTCATTGCGCCGATATATGCAATGCGTCCATTTACCAATCAGCAGACGCATTACAGTTTAAATAAAACTGTCATATTAATGTTGGATGCTAACGAGCCGGCAGGATGCCATCTGGTAGCAAGAAGCTATTTGATGTGAGTTAACAATATGCGTGGCGAATTACAAAGTATTATTGCCGAGAAGTCGGTAAATAGTTTATTCCAACCGATCATAGATAAAGCAAGTGGTGAAATATTTGCCTATGAGGCATTGAGCCGCGGCCCATCAGATAGCGTTTTACACTCCCCTACCCAACTGATTGAGCAAGCTCAACAACATGGGCTTTTAGCGGCTATCGAGCATCTATGTCGACAAAGGGCTATTGAACGATTCTGTGATTTATCTTTACCGGGAAAACTATTTCTCAATGTTTCCCCGCAAACCATTCAACAAGTTGATCATCAACAGGGAAGAACCTTAGAACTGCTCGCAGAATACGATATTAGTCCAGAGCAGATCGTTATCGAGCTAACTGAACAACACCCGGGCAGCGACGAAGGCGCTGTTATTAAAGCACTGCAATACTATCAGGAAATGGGTTTTGCAATAGCCTTAGATGATCTTGGTGCGGGCTATTCATCCCTACGATTATGGTCACAAGTTAAACCTGAATTTGTCAAAATTGATCGTCATTTTATCGAAGGCATAGAAGCTGATCCTACCAAGCAGGAGTTTGTACGCTCTTTTGTTGAAATAGCACAATCCATGCATTGTAAAGTTATTGCTGAAGGGGTAGAAACGGAATCGGAGTTTGAGTACCTATGCCAGTTAAAAGTGGATTATTTGCAAGGCTATTTTTTCTGCCGCCCCAATGCACGACCACCTACGACCATTCGCCTTAGCCGTGTCGTTCGCTCACATGCCGAAAGGCGCAATGGACATGGAGTTTATGCTCGCAATCTTGCAATACACTCAATCAATGTCAAAGAAGAAAACACGGTTGAGGAAACCGTACAGCTGTTTCTGAACCGCCCCAGCATTAACTCCATCGCTGTAGTAAAAGATAAAAAAGTGGTAGGCATAGCAAATAGAAGTCGCCTGCAAGGCCTTCTGGCAAAGCCTTTTGGCCGAGACCTTTACGCCAGCCGATTGATATCCTCCGTTATGGAAAAAGCTCCACTCATTGTCGACGCACAACTTAGCATTGAGCAGGTTAGTCGTATGGTTACCTCTAGGGCCAGATACCACCAAGAGGATGACTTTGTTATCTGTGATCAAGGGGAATTTTTGGGAATTGGTCACGTTATCGATCTCCTCAAACAGGTTACCGAACTGCAACTTAAGCAGGCCCGCCACGCCAACCCTCTTACCCAGTTACCTGGACTAATCCCCATTAACGATTGCATGGAGCAACTGCTCGTGGGCCAGCGTAATTTTGTGGTTTGTCATTTCGACATAGATAACTTTAAACCGTTTAACGATGTTTATGGCTTTTCGAAAGGCGATGAAGTTATTTTAGCCTTAGGGCAAAGCTTGAAAAGTCACGCCGATAACGCCAGCGATACTGTGGGCCATATTGGCGGGGATGATTTTGTAGTGCTATGGAATAGTGAGGACTGGAAGGAGCGACTTAAACAGGTAGGCCAAAGTTTTAGCAACATCAGCCGTGATTTATATTTGCCAGAGCATGTTCAGGACGGAGGTTTTGAATGCAAAGACCGCTACGATGAAACTCGCTTTTTCCCGTTGACGAGTATTTCCGTGGCCGCCTTGGAAGTAGAAACCAATCAGTTCAATAATGCCTTTGAAATATCTAGCGCCCTGTCCCCCCTGAAAGCAGCCGCTAAACAAGTGGCTGGCAACTCCCTAGTTATTAATCAAGCGGGAAATGCCCAGCAATTATAAGAGGCCATTTACAAGCCTCTACCACCTTTTAAGCCCCTATCACTTTTAAGCCACTGCCACTCTATGCTAATGCTCAGCGCAGACAGTCGGCGACATTAAAAGCAAGCTCCAATACCTGCTGAGCATTTAGGCGTGGGTCACACTGGGAGCGATAGCAGTTTTCAAGATCTGCTTCACTAACATGGTAGCTTCCGCCTAGACATTCGGTAACATGAGCTCCTGTCATCTCCAAATGCACACCGCCAGGATGCTGTCCCTCAGCTTCAAGCACCTTAAAGAAATTTTGAATTTCTTTTAAAATCTCATCAAATGAGCGGGTTTTAAAACCATTCCCAGAGGTTACTGTATTACCATGCATTGGATCGCTGGACCACACTACCGACCGCCCTTCACTAGCAACCCTAGCTGCTAAGTCTGGTAGCTTCTCGGCTATTTTGCTGGCCCCCATACGGGTGATGAGGGTTAATCTCCCCGCTTCATTTTCGGGGTTTAATCGATCAATCAAACGAATCAAATCATCAGCCTCGACGCTTGGACCAACTTTAACGCCGATTGGATTTTGAATGCCTCTCATATATTCAATATGGGCGCCATCGAGTTGGCGTGTACGCTCACCAATCCAAAGCATATGCGCAGCACAGTTGTACCACCGCCCGCTAAAACTGTCTTGTCGAGTTAAGGCCTGCTCATAATTAAGCAATAAAGCCTCATGGGACGTATAAAGATCGGTTCTGGCTAAGGCTGGGTGAGTTTCACTGCTAACTCCACACACCTCCATAAAGTCCAAGGTATCCTGAATACGTCCCGCCAATTCCTGATAGCGAGCACACTGCTCATTGCCTTCAACAAAATCTAAATTCCAACGGCTAACCTGGTGAAGATCCGCCATGCCACCTTGCACCATGGAGCGAAGCAGATTCAATGTTGCTGTCGATTGATGGTAGGCCTTAAGTAAACGCTCAGGATCAGGTGTTCTTGCGTCTGCGGTAAATTCTGTCGCATTAATAATGTCACCGCGATAACTATCAAGACTTACACCGTCACGCTGTTCCGTATCCGAAGACCTTGGCTTGGCAAACTGCCCAGCGATGCGCCCTACTTTTACCACCGGCTTTCGACCGGCATAGGTCAGCACTATTGCCATCTGCAATATAACTTTCAGGGTATCGCGGATTTGATTCGCGGAAAAATCCCGAAACGACTCTGCACAATCTCCGCCTTGTAATAAAAAGGCCTTACCATTGGCAACATCGGCTAGTTGCTGCTTTAAACGTTCAGATTCCTTGGCAAAGACCAAAGGTGGCTGCTGCGCTATCTGCTCTAGCACCGCCTTATGGGCATCGGGCTCGGGGTATGTGGGTTGTTGCAGAATTGGGAATTGCTGCCAACTGTTTGGGGACCAATTCATGAATGCGGTTCCAGCTAATCAAATAAACAAAGGCTGGGATTGTACCGCATTCGAAGCGGCTGCAAAGCGCTATTTAATTTACCCATAAAGTGTCTTTGCAATCGCTTCAGTACTACTTTTGATTTTCACAAACTGTATCAATCGCGCAAGTAATTACCGTTACGTTTTGGTAACCCAATCGCTTTAGTTGCTCAGCGGCAAGGGTAGCGCGAGCACCTGAAGCACAATGAATGTAGATAGTCTGGGATGGATCAGGATGGCTGGCTGACAATTTCATCTCCAAGACCCCTCTTGGGATATGTACAGAATTTGGTGCCGGTTTCTCAGCAACTTCAGCGGCTTCGCGCACATCGATAACGATACCATCGTTATCACTTTGCTCAGCAAAAGCTTCCTCAGCGCTTAAGCAACGTAGCTCTTGTCTAGCCTCGCTGACTAATTCAGGTATTGGGCGCAACATAGTGTTTCCTCAAACTAAACCATAAAACACTATATTAGCTTAACCTTATATTACTTTAAAGGGCCTAATTACAATACTCTGAAGATTTGCTGGTGATCTGCTTAATGAGAGCTCGTGGCGCCCACCAACAAAGATTGTGAAAGCTTGGCTCACTCTCAAGAAAAGGGTTTTTTAAAATGAACAGTTTAGGCTGTCTACTTTCAAGCCAATCAATCTCCTCTTGGAAATGCTTTTTAAACAAGCTTCGCATAGAACCGTCTTGCATACTTCTGTAAAAGCCGTAATTGATGCGCTCCATTATCCATTGGTAATCCTTATGCATATAAAGATAGATGGGATATGGGTAATACCAAGCATATTCTTCAAACACCTGGATATCAGGAAAACGGCCTTGCCAATACTGCTCTTCTGTAAAAATTTGATTTAAACCTCTAGGGATAGCATCAAAGCGATCCGCCTCCAACATTGGAAACAGATTACTGTAGTGAGGCGTACCCACTAAGGTTAAGTTATTCGCTTCTAATATGGAGTAATCTCGCCAATGCTGGCCAAAGCCTACGCGCAGCCTTGCCCGAATGTCTTCTATAGATTGAATAGCTGAAAGCTTTGCTAAATTCTTTTGGTGGCTCAGCAACAATCTAAAACCCATTAAGCCAGCAACTAAATTACTATCCGTACGGATCAACTCTGGGATTTGATATTGGCGGTGCTCAGACAAGGTCGCAAACATCGGAAATTGTCCATTGCGAATGACCGATACCGCACGCTGCTGGGTTAGTGGCTGAGTCCAAGGCCGTAAACGCAGACTAGGCCTCTCTTTACTTGTATAGCTTAAGATTAAGGCCATGGCATCAGTACGGAATTGATGGCGTACGTGGGTTTGAAAATACCAAAGGTCTACGACTTCTGATCGCGAGCTTGAGGTTTGAGAAGATGCCGTTTGGGACGTGCCCGTTTGAGATATAGCCGAGCGAGACTTGGCGGCTTGGGCGTGGAGTTCGACAGAGCCAAACACACCACAAACAGCGCTCAGTGTGAGAGCGAGGACAAAGTGAGACAGCCGAAAAAATGAAACTTGCCTAAACAATGTGATATTCCTCAAGGTTATAGACAGCCCGTCGTCCATACATCAAGGCAATATTCTATAGCTAGCGTGCTACACAAACCAGAGTTTGTTCCAAAGATCGCTAACTTGTAAAGCAAAAACAAAAAAGGCGGGCTAAGCCCGCCTTTTTAAGCAATAAAAGTGCTTACCAACCGGTAATTTCTTTCAATGCTTCACCGATATCCGCCAAAGAACGAACGGTTTTAACACCCGCGTCCTGTAGAGCAGCGAACTTCTCATCAGCAGTACCTTTACCACCAGAGATAATCGCACCGGCGTGGCCCATACGCTTACCTGGAGGCGCAGTAACACCCGCGATGTAAGAAACAACTGGCTTAGTTACATTCTCTTTAATGTAAGCTGCGGCTTCTTCTTCGGCTGTACCACCGATCTCACCGATCATAACGATCGCTTCGGTCTTATCATCGTTTTGGAACATTTCCAAAATGTCGATGAAGTTAGAACCTGGAATTGGGTCACCACCGATACCAACACAGGTAGACTGACCGTAGCCGAAGTCGGTAGTTTGCTTAACCGCTTCATAAGTCAAAGTACCAGAGCGAGATACGATGCCGACTTTACCTGGCAAGTGAATGTGACCTGGCATAATACCAATCTTGCATTCGCCTGGAGTGATAACACCTGGGCAGTTAGGGCCGATCAAACGTACGCCCAACTCGTCACACTTAACTTTAGCGTCAAGCATGTCTAGGGTAGGAATACCTTCGGTGATACATACGATCAACTTAACGCCAGAGTGAGCCGCTTCCAAGATAGAATCTTTACAGAATGGCGCCGGTACGTAGATTACAGAGGCATCAGCACCAGTAGCTTCAACCGCTTCACGCATGGTGTTAAATACCGGTAGACCAAGGTGAGTCGTGCCACCTTTACCTGGGGTTACACCACCAACCATGTTTGTGCCGTACTCAATCGCTTGCTCAGAGTGGAAAGTACCCTGAGAGCCAGTGAAACCCTGACACAATACTTTAGTGTTCTTGTCGATTAATACGCTCATTTATTTGCCCTCCGCAGCTTTTACAACCTGCTGAGCAGCATCGGTCAAGCTAGTTGCCGCAATGATGTTCAAACCGCTATCGGCTAGAACTTTAGCGCCTAGCTCAGCGTTGTTACCTTCTAGACGTACAACCACAGGAACTTTTACGCCTACTTCTTCAACTGCACCGATTACACCTTCAGCAATCAAGTCACAGCGAACGATACCACCGAAGATGTTGATCAAAACAGCTTCAACACTTTCGTCAGACAAGATGATCTTGAACGCTTCAACAACACGCTCTTTAGTCGCGCCGCCACCTACGTCAAGGAAGTTTGCAGGTGCACCACCGTGCAATTTAACGATGTCCATGGTACCCATGGCCAAGCCAGCACCATTCACCATGCAACCAATATTGCCGTCTAGTGCAACGTAGTTTAGCTCCCACTTAGCCGCATGCGCTTCGCGCTCGTCTTCTTGAGTAGGATCGTGCATTTCTTTGATCTTAGGCTGACGGTACAAAGCGTTAGAATCGATGTTGATCTTACCGTCTAAGCAGTGCAAGTTACCCTGATCAGTGATTACTAGAGGGTTGATTTCTAGCAATGCGAAATCATGGTCTTGGAACATCTGCGCCAAGCCTAAGAAAATCTTAGTGAACTGCTTGATTTGATCGCCTTGTAAACCCAACTGGAACGCCAAGTCACGAGCCTGGTATGGCTGTGCGCCTACCAATGGATCAATCTCAGCCTTCAAGATCTTCTCTGGAGTTTCTTCAGCAACTTTTTCAATCTCTACACCACCTTCGGTGGAGGCCATGAAAACAATGCGACGAGTAGAACGGTCTACTACTGCACCCAGGTACAATTCCTGGTCAATATCGGTGCAGGATTCAACCAAAATACGGCTAACAGGCTGACCATTTTCGTCTGTCTGGTAAGTTACCAGGTTGTTGCCTAACCACTGCTTGGCAAACTCTTCGATTTCCGCTTTGTTATCAACCAGCTTAACACCGCCAGCTTTACCACGGCCACCTGCGTGTACCTGAGCTTTAACTACCCACTTATCACCACCGATAATAGCGGCAGCGCCTGCGGCTTCAGCTGGTGTCTCTGCAGCGACACCTTTGGAAACCGGCAAACCGTATTCGGCAAACAATTGTTTGGCCTGATACTCATGCAAATTCATGATGCTTTTCCGTTAATTGATCCAATGCTGCGAACAGCATATTTCTGTTTATTTAACGCCTGGGCATTATTGCCTAGAACGTCCTAATTAAATGCCATATTCGAGCGATTGCTGTTATCTTTTCGTAAACAGAACCGCCTAGCTTTTCCCGCCAAGTTCGAATACGGCCGGGGACAAGCCCCTCAATTCCTTTTGTTTTGTTGTTATTCCTTTTGCCCGTTAAATCAAGTGCACTTAATTTAACGGGCTAATTCCTGCGTCTATATTACTTACGACGCTTGCGGTTAGGCATGTGGATAGCATGGCCATTTACAGCCAAAGCCGCCTCTTTAACCGCTTCCGAGAAGGTTGGGTGACCAAAAACAGTCATGCCAATATCTTCTGCTGTGGTACCAAATTCCATCGCCAAGGCAACTTGCTGAACCAAGTCTGCCGCATTAGGGCCTACTATATGGCAACCCAGAACGCGATCGGTCTTAGCATCGGCGATCATCTTCACCATACCTTCAGCTTCATCAGCAGCTACCGCGCGGCCGATAGCCACAAATGGGAAAACACCCACATTGTACTCTTCGCCGTCAGCTTTAATCTGCTCTTCGGTGCGACCCACAGCTGCCACTTCTGGGTGGGTGTAGATTACACTTGGAATAATGTCATAGTTTACCAGAGGCTTCTGGCCAGCAATACGCTCAGCGACCATTACACCCTCTTCGGAACCTTTGTGCGCCAACATTGGACCACGAACCACATCACCAATAGCCCATACGCCCGGTGCGCTGGTAGAACAAAGATCATTAACGTAGATAAAACCACGCTCATCTAGGTTTACGCCGCTATCGCCAGCTAATAGGCCTTCAGTGTATGGACGACGACCAACACAAACAATCAACTTATCGAAGGTCTCTTTCTGCTCGTTGCCATCAGCATCGGTGAAGGTAACTTCAACTTCTTTACCCTTAACTTCACTGCCCGTTACACGACAGCTAGTGCGAATATCTAAGCCCTGCTTGGTTAAGATCTTGCGGGTTTCTTTGGCAATCTGCTGATCCATATTGGCCAAGAAGCTGTCTAGAGCCTCCAAGCAAACCACTTTAGAACCCAAGCGGCCCCATACAGAACCCAACTCCAAACCGATAACACCTGCACCAATAACACCTAAGCGCTCTGGAACCTCTGTTAATTCTAGGGCACCAGTAGAATCAATGATCACATCACCATCAACAGGCGCTACTGGGATATCAACTGGCACAGAACCCGAGGCCAAGATGACATTGTCAGCATCCAAAATAGACACATTGCCATCATTGTCGGTCAGCTCAACTTGGCGACCGGCCAATAGCTTACCGCTACCGTACAGAGAAGTGACTTTATTGGATTTAAACAGACCTGCGATGCCGCCAGACATCTGCTTAACAATCTTCTCTTTGCGAGCGATCATTGCAGGCACATCGATGGTCACCTCACCGGTAGCAATGCCATGTGATTGATAGTCATCTTTAGCGGCGTGGTATTTGTGCGAAGAATCCAACAAAGCTTTGGACGGAATACAACCTACATTCAAGCAAGTACCACCGTTAACACCGGCGCCGCTTTTGTCTTTCCACTTTTCGATACAGGCGGTCTTCAGACCTAATTGAGCAGCACGAATAGCTGCAACATAACCGGCAGGGCCGGAGCCAATGACAATCACATCGTATTTGTCTGACATAGATGATTCCCAACTTGTTCTTTTCTAAATATGAAAAAGCCCAGTGTGAGGCTTTGCCTACTTACACTGGGCAAGAGTGTTTACAATAAGATTACAGTTCTAACAAGATACGCGCTGGATCCTCCAGCATGTCCTTGATGGCCACCAAAAACTGAACCGCATCTTTACCATCCACCAAGCGGTGATCGTAAGACAGCGCCAAGTACATCATTGGCAGAATTTTTACTTCACCATTAACCGCCATAGGACGCTCTTGGATTTTGTGCATTCCCAAGATTGCTGTTTGTGGTGGGTTAATGATTGGAGTCGACATCAAAGAACCAAACACACCACCATTAGTGATAGAGAAGGTTCCGCCAGTCATTTCGTCCATGGTTAGCTTGCCTTCGCGAGCGCGCAAACCGAAATCGCGAATCGTGTTTTCTACTTCAGCCAAGCTCATGTGCTCAGCATTACGCAATACCGGTACAACCAAACCTTTATCAGTTGAAACCGCAACGCTCACATCTTGGTAACCGTGGTAAACCACATCATCACCATCGATTGAAGCGTTAACCGCAGGGAAACGACGAAGCGCTTCGGTGGCAGCTTTCACAAAGAAGCCCATAAAGCCAAGACGGGTACCATTATGGCTCTTTTCAAACATATCTTTGTACTTAGAGCGCAAGGCCATCACTGGCGCCATGTTCACCTCATTAAAGGTGGTCAGCATGGCGGTGCCCTGAGTGGTTTCCATCAAACGCTCAGCAATACGCTTACGCATGCGCGTCATTGGTACACGCTTCTCGATACGCTCGCCGGCTGGTAAGTTAATCGCAGCAGCAGGAGCGGCTGCCGCTTTCGCAGCTGGGGCTGGAGCAGCGGCCGGGGCTGCAGCTGGGGCAGCACTATGGTTAGCAACATCTTCTTTAGTGATGCGACCGTCTTTACCCGTACCTTTTACGGTAGCTAGATCAATACCTTTTTCGTCAGCCAACTTGCGAGCTGATGGGCTTGCAATGGCATCACCATCACTGCTTTCTTCTGCAGCTGCAGGAGCAGCAGCGGCCGCCGGTGCTTCGGCAACCGCGCCAGCTTCAATAATCGCCAGCACATCTTCAGAAACAACAGTGTCGCCTTCGGCTTTCATGATTTCTTTTAAAACACCATCAACCGGAGAAACCACTTCTTGGGTCACCTTATCGGTTTCAATATCAACGATGGGCTCGTCACGAGCAACTGCTTCACCAGGCTGTTTGTGCCAGGTTGCCACTTCACCGTCTTGGACAGACTCTGGAAACGTAGGAGTTTTAATTTCAATAGTCATTGTGTCGTTTTTCCTTCTATGCCAGGGCCCCTGCCCTAGCGCGGTCAATATCTGGGTTACTAATTAAATTTTTAATCCGAGTGTTATTTATCGAGGTTAAGCGCTTCGTCGATAAAGCGATTTTGCTCTTCAATGTGCTGGGACATATAGCCCGCTGCTGGCGCCGCTGACGCTGGACGACCCGCAAAGCTCAATGGCAAGCTTGCATTAACCTGTTCGATAATTCGGCGGAAATGATGCTGACTACTGTACCAAGCACCCTGATTCTTAGGCTCTTCCTGACACCAAATCACTTCCTCTAAGTTCGGATAAGTGGCCAATTCGTTTTTCAGCTCTTCATCTGGGAACGGATATAACTGCTCCAAGCGAACCAGAGCTACATCTTCTTGACCGCGCTCCATACGTGCTTCCAACAAGTGGTAATAAACCTTACCGGAACACAATACTACGCGCTTAATCTTAGATTTATCTTCAAGATTATCGCCAATCACATTCTGGAATTGGCCTTCGGCCAACTCTTCCAAACTGGATGTCGCTAATTTGTGACGCAGAATCCACTTAGGCGACATCACTACCAACGGACGACGCATTGGTCGAATCGCCTGGCGACGCAACATGTGGAATACTTGCGCCGGTGTGGTTGGGATACACACTTGAATATTGTGCTGTGCACACAGCTGCAAGTAACGCTCCAAACGCGCTGAGGAATGCTCTGGCCCCTGACCTTCATAACCGTGCGGCAACAACATAGTTAAACCACATAGACGGCCCCACTTTTGCTCGCCCGAGGTAATAAATTGATCGATCACGACCTGAGCACCGTTAGCAAAATCACCAAACTGCGCTTCCCAAATCACCAGACCTTTCGGGCTGGTGGTGGCATAGCCATACTCAAATGCCAGCACGGCCTCTTCTGAAAGATATGAATCGTACAATTCAAAATCAGGCTGACCTTCGTATAAGTTTTCTAATGGCAGGTAGGTTTCCGCATCTTTCTGATTATGCACCACCGCATGGCGGTGCGAGAAAGTGCCTCGACCTACATCTTGACCCGTAATTCGAATCGGGAATCCCTGCTCTAGCAACGTTGCATACGCTAGGGTTTCACCCATGCCCCAGTTGATAGAAAGAGCACCTTGGGCCATCTTGCTGCGGTCTTCGTAAATTTTATTTACTTGACGCTGAACTTGAATGCCATCAGGAACATGGGCAATTTTATTGGCCACCTCCTGTAGTTCTTTCATGTCATAGCCGGTGTTGCCATCAGTTTGCCAGTTGTGGCCAATGTATGGGCTCCAGTCAACAAACATCGAAGAATCTGGCTCGCTCACCAAACCGTGGGCAACATGCTCACCGCGATCAAGACGTGCACGATACTCATTCGACATATCGTCAGCTTCCGCCTGACTCATAACACCCTCAGCAACAAGCTGATCGGCGTAAATAGTACGGGTCGACTTGTGTTTACGAATCACCTGGTACATAAGCGGTTGAGTCGCAGATGGCTCATCGGTTTCGTTGTGACCGCGACGGCGGTAACAAACCAAATCAATGACTACATCTTTGTGGAACTCGTTACGATAGTCAGCGGCTAGTTGGGTAACAAAAGCAACCGCTTCTGGATCATCACCATTGACGTGCAAGATCGGACATTCGATCATCTTAGCAACGTCAGTACAGTACTCGGTTGAACGCGAGTCTTCACGCTTACTGGTGGTAAAGCCAACTTGGTTGTTCAGTACAATATGAATTGTACCGCCAGTGCCATAGGCGCGGGTTTGTGACATCTGGAAAGTTTCCATCACCACACCTTGACCCGCGAAAGCTGCATCACCGTGAACAACGATAGGCACCACAGTGTTACCTTCGTTATCATCGCGTCGATCTTGGCGAGCTCGTACCGACCCCTCTACCACTGGAGAAGCAATTTCCAAGTGAGACGGGTTAAAAGCCATGGCCAAGTGTACTTCGCCACCTGGTGTCATCACATTGGAAGAAAAACCCTGGTGGTATTTCACATCACCGGAGCTATCAGACAGCAGACGCTTACCTTCAAATTCTTCGAAAAGCTCGGATGGGTTTTTACCCAAGACGTTTACCAAGGTATTCAATCGACCACGGTGGGCCATACCCAGTACAATTTCTTTTGCACCGAAGTGACCACAACGTTTAATCGTGCCATCCAAGATAGGGATCAAGCTTTCCGCGCCTTCTAGACCAAAGCGCTTAGTACCTGGATACTTAGAGTCCAAGTGACGCTCTAGACCTTCAGCGGCGGTTAAACGCTCTAAAATTTCTTTTTTGATCTGCTCACTAAACACCGGCTTTGAACGCACGCTTTCTAAACGCTGCTGTAGCCACTGCTTTTCCGCGAAATCGGTAATGTGCATGATTTCTGGGCCAACCGAGCCACAGTAAGTCTGCTCAAGAGAATCAACGATCTCTTTTAGCGTGCACTCATCTTTACCAATAAACAGATTGCCCGTCTGGAAAACGGTATCGAGGTCGGCCGGGGTTAAGCCGTGAAAGCCTAAGGCTAAATCAGGTACCTCATCACGTACCATCAAACCTAAAGGATCTAACTTGGCTTTTTTGTGACCGCGAAAACGATAAGAACTGATCAGCTGAACCACGCTAATCTGTTTAGTTTCGTGTTCAATATTCACGCCGCCAGAGCCTGGCGCGGCCAGCGGGCGTGCACGATTTTTACCCAGCAATTCAAAGTGCTGACGAATCGTAGAGTGAGGGGTATCCTGAGTTACAACGCCATTAACTCGAGGCAGTTGGTCAAAATAACTGCGCCACTCTTCCGGCACAGCATTTGGATCGTGTAAATATGTATCGTAGAGTTCCTCTACATAGGCCGCATTGCCCCCAGAAATATGGGAGGTGCTCCACAGTAGCTCCATGATGCTTTCTTGCATTTATTGCCCACCTTTAAAAGGGGCGCCCCATCTGCACGGGATACAAGATCACTGATTACTTCTGATTGTTTACAATCGTCCACCACAGCCATACTACAGCCGCAATGCACCAAGGCGATCAGCACGTCAGTTCTTGCCGTCGCTGATTCGGAAAACCGAATCGCTGCGCGTGTTACCCAAGCCGATAAATCGACCTAATACAGATAGTCTGAGCATAGCCCAGATTACCCCTGCTACATACCATTAGCTTTTGCTATTCCAAGGTTCAGTCTTTTGGACTTCCCCCATCATCACTTCTTCCGGTTCTTCCCCGGTGCTGCAAGGCTTGATGAGCCGATACAGCATATCGCCCTGGTTTTTTAAACAACCATAGGCACTTAACTCTATAAGACAATCACCGGAGTGATGTCCGCCATGCCATTCACGGCTAGGCTATTTTTGACTACCCTGCCCTTGGCTTTCGCCGATTAGCAGCAGGTGGCTGGGTAGCTGGGTTCCCGCACTGTTTTATAACTCCCAAAGGAGCGAGCTCTTTTTTATTGACGACCTCTTGTGGCGCCTTTTACATCTTTTTGAGCTCTTATCACTCGATCCGCGACTACGCTGAAATGTTTTTTCAACGGATCTATAGCTTTTCTGGTGCCTTCAGTTTTGCCTTTAATTTGGCTTGAGGGCCTTTTGCCAGAAATCAGCGGTAATTTCGCGCAAAATTGCGCTGAAACACTCGCTTATTAATCATTTAGAGCAATAGTGTAGAACAAAATCACCACTTCGCCCTATTGGGCCTTAGTCGATAGCCTAAGCCAGCGATCAAAGGCGCGATATTTTAACCCTATTTGGGTGAAAATTGATAAGACATTGTTGTTTTTTTACAACGATATTCTATCAAAAGAAAACCTTGGCAGGCCGAAACCCCCAAGGTTTTCTGTAAACCGCTTGTAAGCCGCCCTATTCAGGCGGCTAAAGCCCACAATTAAGTGGCGCTTTGGATCAGCATATTACGAATATGGCCAATCGCGCGGGTTGGGTTCAAGCCCTTAGGGCAAACCGACACACAGTTCTGAATACCGTGACAGCGGAATACACTGAACGGATCATCTAGATTTGCCAAACGCTCTTCGGTTGCGGTGTCGCGACTGTCCGCCAAGAAGCGGTAAGCCTGCAACAAACCAGCAGGACCAATGAACTTATCTGGGTTCCACCAGAAAGACGGGCAAGAGGTTGAGCAACAAGCGCACAAAATACACTCGTACAAACCATCCAACTTGGCGCGATCTTCTGGAGACTGCAAACGCTCAATAGCCGGCGCTGGCTCATTGTTCTGCAAGTAAGGCGTGATTTTCTTGTACTGCTCATAAAACTGAGACATATCGATAACAAGATCACGAATCACTGGCAAGCCAGGTAGCGGACGCAACACCAAGGTGTTGTTTTCCACACACTCAGACAAAGCCATAATACAGGCCAAGCCGTTTTTACCATTGATGTTCATGCCATCTGAGCCACATACACCCTCACGACAAGAACGACGGAAGGCCAAGCTAGGCTCCTGAGCCTTCAACAACTCAAGCACATCCAAAACCATCAGGTCTTTACCCTGAGTGTCCACCTCATAAGTTTGCATGGATGGCTCAGCGTCGGTCTCAGGGTTGTAACGATAAACTTCTACTTTCAACATGATTCCAAGCCCCGTTTAGTAGGTACGAACTTTAGGTTCGAAGTGGTCCATGGTTTTCGGCGCAAAGTTAACAGCACGCTTACCAACACGCTTGTCTTCTGGGTAGTACATGGAGTGACACAACCAGTTTTCGTCATCACGATCTTGGAAGTCTTCACGAGCATGCGCACCACGAGATTCTTTACGCTCTTCCGCTGCAATCGCTGTCGCTTCTGCAACTTCTAGCAAGTTTTGTAGCTCAAGCGCTTCAATACGGGCGGTATTAAACGCATTGGACTTATCATCCAACTTAACATTTTCAATACGCTCGCGCAGGTCTGCCAACTTCTTGATACCTTCTTGCATAAATTCGCCTTTGCGGAATACACCAAAGTGATTCTGCATAACGGTCTGCAATTCTTTACGAAGTACCGAAGCGTTCTCGCCGTCGTTCTTGTTGTTTACACGATCTAGACGAGACAATGCGGCTTCCAAGTCGGAATCAGTGGCTTCACGATGCTCAATACCTTCACGCAAGGCCTTCTCAATGAACAAGCCAGAAGAGCGGCCAAATACCACCAAATCAAGCAATGAGTTACCACCCAAACGGTTAGCGCCGTGTACCGATACACAAGCCACTTCACCACAAGCGTAGAAGCCATCAATAATCTGATCGTTACCTTCCGCATCAACGGTCAGCGCCTGACCATCAATATTTGTAGGAATACCACCCATCATATAGTGACAAGTTGGTACTACAGGAATAGGTACTTTAACGGGGTCAGCGTGAGCAAAGGTGCGGCTCAATTCAAGAATACCTGGCAACTTGGCGTTAAGAGTTTCCTCACCCAAGTGATCCAGCTTCAAGAATACGTGATCGCCTTCTGGGCCACAGCCACGACCTTCAAGAATCTCTTGAACCATTGAACGCGCAACAACATCACGGCCAGCCAAGTCTTTGGCGTTCGGCGCATAACGCTCCATGAAACGTTCGCCATCTTTGTTAATTAGGTAGCCACCCTCACCGCGACAACCTTCAGTAACCAATACACCCGCGCCCGCGATACCGGTTGGGTGGAACTGCCACATTTCGATATCTTGTACTGGGAAGCCAGCACGTAGCGCCATACCAACACCGTCACCAGTATTGATGTGCGCATTAGTCGTAGAGGCGTAAATACGGCCTGCACCGCCAGTGGCAAATACGGTTGCCTTGGACTTAACGTAAACCACTTCGCCATCTTCGATGTTCATGGCGATCACACCAACCACAGCACCATCTTGGTTTTTCACGATATCGATCGCGAACCACTCATTCAGGAATACCGTGTTGTTTTTTACGTTACCTTGGTACAAGGCGTGCAATAGCGCGTGACCGGTACGGTCCGCAGCTGCACAGGTACGAGCGGCCTGACCGCCCTTACCGAAATCTTTAGACTGACCACCAAAAGGACGCTGATAGATACGACCTTCTTCAGTACGTGAAAACGGCAAGCCCATGTGCTCTAGCTCAAACACCGCCTCTGGACCTACTGAACACATATATTCAATAGCATCCTGGTCACCGATATAGTCAGAACCTTTTACAGTGTCATACATATGCCAACGCCAATCGTCATTCGGATCATCCGAAGCGATTGCACAGGTGATACCACCCTGCGCTGATACTGTGTGTGAGCGAGTTGGAAATACTTTGGTAATTACCGCCGTCTTATAACCAGACTGGGCTAATTGCAGGGCAGCTCGCATGCCTGCACCGCCACCGCCAATAACGATGCCGTCAAATGAAATCGTGCGCATATTCGCCATGTGTTAAACCCCCCAAAGAATCTCTATGCCCCAAACGACATAGGTAACTGTGATCAAACCAAGAACCATCTGCATCAATACGCGCAAGATAGTCGCCTTGTTGCCCATCAATCGGTTGGTTAAGTAATCCGTCAATACTGCCCACAAACCAATCCAGGCATGCGCAGCAATTGATAAAAGAGTAATTAAGGAGAAAACACGCATCCACAATGTGGAGTACAAGCCCTTCCAAACCTCGTAGTTCAACTCTGGGGTTAGCACTATAAAGGCCACCAGAAAAATTGTGTAAGCGGCCATAACCACGGCACTAACACGTTGAATCATCCAGTCGTAAAGGCCGCTGCGGCCAAAACTTGTAACTGCAGTTACCATACCCAAACCCCCGCAAGTAGAATCAATACAGCGATGACGGCAATGGCGATTTTCGCGCCCTTCTGGCCACCTTCAAGGTCTTCACCAATACCAGCATCCATAATCAGGTGTCGAATACCTGCCACCATGTGATAAACCAGTCCAGCCAGCGTCAACCAAATAATGAATTGGCACAGTGGACTGCTCAGGGTGTCTTGCAACTCAGCAAAGCCTGCAGCTGAAGATAAACTCTTATCGAGCATCCAAAGCAAAATGGCTACGCCGGCAAACAAGGCCACACCGGAAACACGGTGAAGAATGGAAACGTAGGCGGTGATGGGTAGTTTTATCGTTGAAATGTCGAGATTGACAGGTCTGTTTTTTTTCACGGTTGTATCACACCTATTGTGCCCGGTTTTTGCTACACGCTATGGTCGCTAAACACGGGGGCGGGTTTGAGACAGCTCAGCGGGCCTAACTTAGACCGTTTGAATCCACCTCCCTAGCATAGGTAAATAGCACGTTTATTGCCATCTACCCCCCTGCAAGATCGCGCGGAATTATAGAGATCACACTGTAAAATTACAAATGAAAAGGGGTTTATATGGCCAAATGTCTAAGAAAAATATGAACTTACTGAGAACAGTTCACATGTAAGGCAGAAATTCGTACAAACAATAAACAAAGCTCAAAATTTGTCGCTTTAAATTGCTTTTGGGCTTCACATCCAGCAAAGCAAGTAAAAGCGCGCCCTAAGACAGCCTGTAGCAATTTAGAGACTATACTTAAGTCGAAAAAGCCACAGTTTATCCGCTTTAGATCATTGACTTTGACACTCCGGTGCTTATAGTTGTCCACCCAATTAGAGCCAAAGTGAAGAATTTTCGCGAATTTTTAACTAAAAAGGCCGCATAAATGTGCAGTGTTGTTCTCGTACGGATAGCAATTATGGCATCGCCATACACTGCGAAATTGAAGCAGAATTTACAGCAGAAATAGGAGCCCGTAATGACTGATAAGAAAGCTACCCTTTCGGTCGACGGTTTAGAGCAAACCATAGAACTGCCAATGTACTCTGGCAGCGTCGGTCCTGATGTGATCGATGTTAGCAGCTTAACTTCAAAAGGTTACTTCACTTACGATCCGGGCTTTATGGCCACCGCTTCATGTGATTCTAAAATCACCTACATCGATGGCGGCGCCGGTGTTTTATTACATCGCGGTTACCCAATTGATCAGTTAGCCGAGCACTCTGACTACTTAGAGACTTGCTTCCTTCTATTAAACGGTGAGCTACCAAGCAAAGCCGAGAAAGAAGACTTTGTAGACACCATTACTCACCATACCATGGTGCATGAGAACATCTCTCGCTTTTTCCGTGGCTTCCGAAGCGACGCCCACCCAATGTCTATTATGTGTGGCGCGGTAGGTGCATTAGCCTCTTTCTACCACGATTCCTTAGACATCACCGACGAAGAGCACCGCAAAATTTCTGCGCACCGCTTAATCGCTAAGATGCCAACCTTGGCCGCCATGTGCTACAAGCACCACATCGGCCAGCCATTCATGTACCCACGCAATGATCTGAGCTACTCAGAGAACTTCTTGCACATGATGTTTGGCACTCCTTGCGATGAGCCAAAGGTAAACCCAGTATTGGCGCGTGCTATGGACAAGATTTTCTTGTTGCACGCTGATCACGAGCAGAACGCTTCTACCTCTACCGTTCGCTTGGCTGGCTCTTCTGGCGCCAACCCATTTGCTTGTATCGCTGCCGGTATCGCTACTCTGTGGGGCCCTGCTCACGGTGGTGCGAACGAAGCCGTACTGACTATGCTAGAAGAAATTGGCAGCGTTGATCGCATTGACGAGTTCGTTGCCAAGGCGAAAGACAAGAACGATCCTTTCCGCCTAATGGGCTTCGGTCACCGTGTTTATAAGAACTTTGACCCACGCGCCAAGGTAATGAAAGAAACCTGTGACGAAGTATTGTCTGAGCTAGGTTTGGAAAACGATCCACTATTGGCCATCGCCAAGCGTCTAGAAGAAATCGCCCTGGAAGACGAGTACTTCATCGAGAAGAAACTGTATCCAAACGTAGACTTCTACTCTGGCATCATCATGAAGGCGATCGGTATTCCAACCGATATGTTCACCGTGATCTTCGCAACTGGCCGTACCGTTGGCTGGATTGCACACTGGCACGAGATGATCTCTAACCCATACAAAATTGGCCGTCCGCGTCAGTTGTACACCGGTTACGAGTCTCGCGACTACCAACCAGTGGACAAGCGCTAATCTCTTCGATTACCGCGCACAAAAAAGCCCGAGCAGTGCTCGGGCTTTTTTGTTTCTGCGTTTTATAAATTGCCTAGCTTTAGCTCATAAGCTCTTGATATCAGGCAGTAAAGAGACCTGATAAACATTGGCTTGACGAGCCGCATCGGCGATAGCCACGTAGGTTTTAGCGCTGGATTTTCCATCAGCCTTTATAACAAGCGACGCCTTAGGGTTCTCGGCATGTAACCTGGCCACATTTGCGCGCACGGCACGTATATCCACCCGGCGGCCCTCCATCCATATTTCATCGCTGGCAGCCACCTGAATCAAAATGGGTTCATTAGTACTGCTAATATTTTCAGGGGTAGAATCGGGGGTATCAACGGCTATGCCTACCTCCTTGATAAAGGACGCCGTTACGATAAAGAAAATCAGCATGATAAAGACAACATCAAGCATCGGGGTTAAGTCGATTTCAGCTTTATCAGCACTATCATGCAAGGATTGTTTACGTCGAGTCATCGTATCACCTCTTTCTTTGCTTTATGTATTAAAGCCAAGACTCTAGGGCCAACAGCAATTCAGCTGTGGTAACTGAATTAGAACCAAGGCTCCCATTTAGAATAGAAGTGAATCAGGTCAATTGACAGGCCAATTGTGCAAAAAACAGGCAGTTTAGACTTATGTCTACATAACCTCAGCGAGTAATTTCTCGTTGAGCTTACGCCATTGCGGCAGGCTTTTTTGGCTGCTTGCCTTCAGCTTCTTGCCGCGCGCCTTTGCTAGCCAAAGGTTTTCGCCGTTAAAGCTGTATACCGGCAGCAGATCATTACGTTTTGACGCCGGTAAAATACGCAAATTGATATTATCCATAATCAACGGCTCAGCGTCGGGGGTCTCGTAGTAGGCTAAAACCATGTGGGCTTGGTTGTACTCAATCGCTTTAACATAGGTAATACGAAGCTTCGCAGTAGATACATGGGTATCCTTGAGGGTAAAGTACTTGGCTATTGAATAGTCCTCACAATCCCCACCGTTAGTGCCCAACATTTCAATCGGAGTCGCCCAATAGTCTTCCATGCCCCAGTGACGCTGATCACTAACCCAGCGCACCTCATTGAAGAAACGGTTGGAGCTTTTAAGCTTCTTACTTTCACTAATGGCTTTTTGCGGGTCAGCATTGCGATCCATTAGCTTCTTCCAATCTGCCACCCTATTCCTGGCTGAACTTCCGTATTTCGACTCGACCTTGTTTAAAACTTGCTCATTGATACCATCAATATATTGCGCAGTAGCCAGCTGTGGCAGCAGGATTAGCGGCAAGCTGCATATTGCGTACTTAAAGCGAGACAAAACGCCCTCTCCTTAATTCAATTCGGGTTTCTTCAACAGTGCTTGATCCAGTACGCCCTAATACGGATTTCCATATGACATACTTAAGCTTTGTAGCGGCCAATTTAAGTAAATCTAAAGCATCACCACATGTTTTAGGTTTAGCTCAATTTCTAAAGCTTAGCCAGTTGTAAGAAGGAGCAATCGGGCTTTAAATGAAGGCAAAATATTAGCCTTAGCGAAGGGAATTTATGGCGACGATTGTAGTCGAAGCATTCAGTGCCTGCTTTGCCATACGCTTGTCGAGTTTTGGCGCTTAATTCGTGATAGGAGTCGAACTATGAAACCCATGAAATCTCTATGCCTCGGCATCTGCTGCGCAGCATTAGCTGGGCTGATGAGCCCATTAAGTTTTGCCGAGCCACAAGCTTCCGCCAAAACCGAAGAGATGTCTTTGATCGTCGACCAATCGCGCCTGCAAATTCACCGCAGTAAGGATCTGGAAGAATCCCCAAGGGCCAGCAGCGCATTCAGTCAGATTCAAGTACATCCTGCCAGTGTTAAATTTCGTCGCAACTGGCGACGAGATTACAACCTAGACAGAAATTCCTTGATGGATCACATCAGCAAGCAGGATGAAGAGAAACTGCTAGCCAGTGCTACCGAGCTGTTTAATGAGGAATTTCCAAAAGTCTTGCCAAAGCACAGCCGCTTTGCCCTAAGCTCGAACAGCGACAATAAGACCTTAGTTCTAAAACCCAAAATCGTAGACCTTGTAATAAACGGGCCAGATCTAAAGCACGGCCGCGCCAGTCGTCAGGTTAAGGTTTATTCGGCCGGTAAAGCGACACTTATCTTAGAGGTTATCGATGGCGCTACTGGCAAATTGCTAGGCACAATTAAATCTCGACGAGAGAGCCCCGACTACCACGAGCTTCGCAATGCAAGCAGCGTGTTTAACCGCAGTGAAGCAAAGCGCATGATCAATCGCTGGGCTAAGGATCTAGACAGAAATTTAACCGCGCTGCTTGACGGTACCTCCGTCTAAGGCGGTTCAGCGCAACTTGTTAAGGCAGAGCACTTTTCTGGTCTGCCTTAACAAATACACTCCTCGCTTTTGTGCTCTACACTGCAACTTAACGCCTCCCAATTCCTTCTCTACCCCCGCCCCAGATTTGAAGCTACAATAGCAAACTGAATTATCGACAGGCCAAGCCAATGCATTTCCACCATATCAACTGCAAAGACCTTGCTGCTCGCCTAGAAGAAAGCGAGTGCCAACTGGTAGACATAAGGGACCCTCAATCCTTTCAACTTGGTCATATTCCCGGCTCTATTCATTTGAGCGATCAAAACCTAGATGAGTTTTTAATGGCTGCGGACCCGGATCAAAGTACTATCGTTATTTGCTACCACGGTAATAGCAGCCAACAGGCTGCCGCTTTTTTAGCGCAAAAAGATTTTACCGATGTGTACAGCCTGGATGGCGGAATGGAACACTGGCGGAGTTTGTTTCCACAACAGGTAGAACAATCTTAAGTAGTGGATAGCCTAAGTTTAAGTCAATACCTCTTAATCGCCCTAGTATTTGTTTGGAGCGGCATTGTTCGCTCTGGGCTCGGTTTTGGCGGCGCAGTACTATCACTGCCCTTCTTATTACTGATCGATGACCGCCCCCAAGTATACCTCCCCATTATCTCTGTGCATTTATTATTCTTTGGCGGCCTAACCGTCCTACGAGGGCAACAGAGATTTAAGAATAATCAAAGTGAACACATAAGCCCGATTGATTGGAATTACCTAAAGAAAGCCATGGGCATCATGCTAATTCCCAAAATTATTGGGGTTTTAGGTCTGGTCAGCCTGCCCAATAATATTCTCAGCGGAATCATATTTGTGATCGTTTTTGCGTATTCCCTGAGCTATATCTTTAATAAGCCCTTTAAAAGCCAGCACCCCTGGATTGACAATACTTTTTTGATATTAGGGGGCTATATCAGTGGTACATCGCTTATTGGTGCCCCGCTCATTATTACGGTTTTCAGCAAACACGTTCATAAAAACCAACTGCGCGATACCCTTTTTGCCTTATGGGTTATTTTGGTCTCCATCAAAATGGCCGCATTTATATGGGTCGGCCTAGATCTTCAACTGGAACACGCTCTCTACCTATTGCCACCAGTTGCACTGGGGCATTGGATTGGCCTAAAACTGCATCACCGCCTACAGCAAGCTGAGCCCGTCATGTTTTTCCGAGTCATTGGCTTGGCACTACTGTGTATTTGCTTGATTGGTTTCTATCAAGCCCTGCAATCATTTCTCTAATTACCACTAAAAAGGGATAGTCAACTCAAGGTATTCGGGTAGAATCCTGTATCAGGAGTAGTAATCACAAATGGAGGTGAATATATGTTCAAAAGCACTACTTTATCCAAATTTATTCCCACAAAACGAGCCACTCTGGCCAGCTCTGTTTTATCCGCCTGCTTCGTCTATTCAAGCACAGTACAAGCTCAAAGCAATTTGGAGAACCCCGTTGCCTTGAAAGTAGAATCGGGCATTTCTGTAATCAGTGGTTGGCATTGTGATGCAGATGAAATCGAAGTTTTTATCGACGGCCAGAGCATTGGTTTAGCAGGCACGGGGACACAACGCCCAGATACTCAAGAGCGCTGCGGCCACCAAGACAGTGGATTTTCCCTTCTCTTTAACTATGGCGCACTGAGTGAAGGAAGACACAGCATTAGTGTTTATGCCGATGGTGAGCTGTTTGCACAGCGAGTTTTTAACACCCTACGCCCCGCTGGCGCCCTAACCGATTTCACCAGCAGTCTTTCTGCGGTTAGCTATGTTTATGATTTCCCCAAAGCCGGAGATATTGTAGAACTGGAGTGGGAAACCGCTAAGCAATCTTTTACCGCTAGACGCAGCTTCCGCAACGCATTAGATGAAGGCTTTACGGTCGTCAGGTTTAATCGCTCATTCTTAGGCCATGGTAGAGGCCTTAAACAAGGTGACATTCTAGTCGCTGAACGTGACCCTTCTGAGTTTATATTTGATATCAATCGACAGAGTTTTCAATTGACCCGACACAGTGAAAATTTTGGACAATGCAATTACTCAGGTAATATCACCTTTAGCTTTTCTGGCTTACTCAGTGAAGGCCAGTACAGCTGCGAACACGAGCATGGCAAGTACAGCGCCAGCTTTGGAGTAAGCAATGACGACGGATTTTTCAGCGGTCGGTTTTCTCTTACGCCTAATGGCAGCCAAGAGAGTTATAAAGATGTTGTTATAGGTATTGCGGAATAGAAACGACGAACAAAACACAGCAAAAAAAGCAGCTATCCAGATCTTTTATTTGCTGTGTATTTTTGTTTGCTCAATTCTTTTATTAAACGAGTTTAAGCAACAAGCTCCCCAAGACAAATATCTAAACATTCTTGCAGCGCCTTTATTTTAATATTGCCAATATAGTTTTTGTGATAAACAAACCACAAGCCATCAGTGTTTACTGACCCTGGCAACTGATAGGGAATCTCTAGCAAATTCTTATCAGCTTTAGTTTTGAATTCTGCCATTAGACCAATTCCCATCCCGGCACGTATTGACCAGTCCAAATCCGAGAA
Source organism: Cellvibrionaceae bacterium (assembly GCA_025800365.1). GTDB lineage: Bacteria > Pseudomonadota > Gammaproteobacteria > Pseudomonadales > Cellvibrionaceae > Pseudoteredinibacter. Next base: position 52,930 of record JAOXRT010000083.1, read on the forward strand.
ATGATTGCTTTGCACTACAATACTCTGTGCGGGCACACGCTCCACCAGATGCTTAACGAAGGGAATATGGTGTTTATCCGGTGATGGTAAAAGCCAGTCGTGCTGAGCAAAGTCGGCTGTAGTTTCTGGCATGCCTCGCTGCTTGCTATAGTCCCTATGACAATACAACCCCATTCTAAAATTCAGTAAACGGCGAGCAATGATGTCTGCCCCCTGGGGTTCACTGCCAGCTCGTAAGGACACATGGGTGATTCCTGTGGCCGGCGAGATAATTTCTTCGGTAGTTAGCAGTCGAATACTCATGCCCGGAAATCGCTCCCGCATCATTTTGATAGCCGGGGTTATTAAGGAGACATGATCCGGTAAACAGGTAATTTTGAGTTTTCCGCTGGCAGCGTTTGTTACCGCCTCCATTCGGCTGTCGAGCTGTGAAAATAACTCCTGGATATCGGGCAAGCCCTGCATTAGCACCCTACCAGCATCGCTCAATTGATAACCACGCTGGTGCCTAAGGAAGAGCTTTAGGTTCAAGCTTTCCTCAAGTCGGTTAATATCCCTAAGTACCGTAGCGTGACTGGTACCCAGCGCCCTCGCCGCTTTATTCAAGGAGCCCGATATGGCAACCTGATAGGCAACCCGATAGAGATCCCAGCTAATTTCTCGCCGACTTAGCCCGATACCTTCTGCTTGTTTCCCACCCATCTCTACCTATCCAGTAAACAGCTTGTTCAAATATGAACATCTATTTTATAAATAATTGAATAGCCTTCAAGCCCAAAGCTGGTTAAAGTACGCCTTTCTTGGAGGTAAGAATGATTCGCAACACAACAGAGAGCTATGGCTGGATAAGCATCTTTTTGCACTGGCTAATGGCTTTAAGTATTTTTGGTCTGTTTGGTCTGGGCCTATATATGGTCGAGCTGGGCTATTACGACCCTTGGTATCGATCATCCATGGATTTACACAAAAGCATAGGCTTGGTATTGGCCTTTGTGTACGTATTAAGGCTATTGTGGAAGCTGCAGCAAGATTGTCCGGAACCGATCGCCGATAAAGCCTGGCAAAGGCTCGCAGCTCAACTCACTCATGGACTACTTTATCTCGTATTGCTGGCCATTATGGTGAGTGGTTATTTAATATCGACCGCGGACGGTCGCAGTATTGAGATTTTTGCTTTATTTTCGGTGCCAGCGCTGCCATTTGCCTTTGAGCAACAAGAAGATATTGCCGGTTATATTCACTGGCTATTAGCCTGGAGCCTGATGTTTATTGTCGCTGTACATGCCTTGGCCGCATTACAGCATCACTTTTTATTGAAAGATAACACCCTAAAGCGCATGCTGCGGCCACAATAAGCCGCATTTAGCCAACGCTTAATTTAAGGAAACATTATGTTAATTAAAAATCTCGTTAAATTTACTGCTATTGCCGCCACCGCTGTTGCCAGCATTCAAGCTAGCGCCGCTGACTATCAGGTAGATATTAAAGGCGCTCATGCATTTATAAACTTCAAAATTAAACATCTTGGTTACAGCTGGTTAACTGGCCGCTTTAACACCTTTGACGGCCAGTTTACTTGGGACAAAGATCAACCTAACGCCAGCAAAATCAACATTGAAATCGACACCACAAGTATCGATTCAAACCATGCTGAGCGCGACAAGCATTTACGCGGCAAAGATTTCTTGAACGTTAAAGACTTCCCTAAGGCTAGCTTTGTGAGCGAGAAGATCGAATTTAGCAATGCCACTGAGGGTACAGTAACTGGCACTCTAACCTTACACGGTGTAAGCAAAACCATCAGCTTTCCTGTAGAAAAGCTTGGTGAGGGTAAAGATCCTTGGGGTGGTTATCGTGTTGGTTTTGAAGGCAAAACCACGTTAAAGTTGGCGGACTATGGTATGACTTATAACCTTGGCCCGGCTTCTACTCATGTTGAGCTAGAGTTGTTGGTTGAAGGTATTCGTAAGTAATAACCTGCAGCTAAAATGAAAAAGGCCAGCGATTTGCTGGCCTTAAACTGTTGAAGAATCCCAGAGTTCGACATTTAAAATCGTGCTGAGCTTTGCATTCCCTGCTGCCAGGCCAGACTCTAGCTCAGGGCAGTGCTTTTCCGCTCCAACGCTGCATCCATGCAGCCACCCGTTCCATCCAGGAGCCTAGTCGCTCCAAATCACTACCCTAAGCTAGAGTCTTACTCAGAGGTCTAGACTCAAAGAACGTTATCCAATTTATTTCTTTGCAATTGCTCTCAGATCAATCGCTTGCCAATGTGGGAAATGCTTACGTACTAGAGCATTTAATTCCAACTCGAACTCAGAGAATTCTTGCTGTTGTGAAACTGCCTCACCTTCTAGCAATTCGGTTACCATGCCAGCGCCTACGGTAATATTACTAAGGCGATCGATCACGATAAAAGCGCCGGTGGCACGATTAACTTGATAGGCATCGGCGACAACTGCTTGCTCCAATTGCACATCAACTAGGGCAATATCGTTTAAGGCAAGCTCATCGGCAGCAAGCTGCTCTTGGGTATTCACGTCAATGCGGTGAGCAATATCGCTGACACGCCCTGGGCTTACTTTACTGGCAAATTTAAATAAGTACTCGCGCCCTGACTGCATAGCGCTTTCAGCCATCCAAACCAAATGCGCCTTTAAGCGATTGCTTTGAATACTGTCGCCATCAGCATCGGCTTTAACAAGGGTATCACCGCGGGAGATATCAATTTCATCTTCCAAGGTAATGGTGATTGCTTCACCCGCGAATGCCTGGCTTGGTGAATCACCGTGCACCACGATTTCTTTTACCTTGCTTTGCTTGCCCGAAGGCAGAGCTTTTAGGCTATCGCCCACAGCGACTTGGCCCGAAGCCACAGTTCCGCAGAAGCCACGAAAATCGAGATTTGGACGGTTAACATATTGCACAGGGAAGCGAAAATCTTCGAGATTTTTATCTTCCGCAATGGATACAGATTCCAACACTTCCATTAAGGTTGGGCCTTGATACCAAGGGGTATTTTCACTGGCGTTAACAACATTGTCGCCCTCTAAAGCCGACATAGGAACGAACTGAATATCAGCTCCCTGCTCGCCTTGAATGCCAGCAAGCTCTTTAGAGAACTCTAGATAATCGCCCTTAATAGATTCAAAAACATCTTCGCTAAAGTCTTTTAAATCCATTTTATTGACCGCAACCACCAAATGCTTAATACCCAACAAAGAGGCAATATAACTGTGGCGACGGGTTTGTGGCATTACGCCATAGCGCGCATCAATAAGAATAACCGCTAGATCACAGGTAGATGCACCAGTGGCCATATTGCGAGTGTATTGCTCGTGCCCTGGGGTATCGGCAATAATGTATTTACGCTTGGCAGTTGAAAAATAGCGGTAGGCTACATCAATAGTAATACCTTGCTCGCGTTCAGCCTGAAGGCCGTCGACCAGCAAAGCTAAATCAATTTTTTCGCCGGTAGTACCGTGTTTTGAGGTGTCGGCCTGCACAGCTTCTAATTGATCTTCATAGATCATTTTACTGTCGTGTAGCAATCGACCGATTAACGTCGACTTACCATCATCAACGGAGCCACAGGTTAGAAAACGAAGTAGTTCTTTGCGCTCATGTTGGGCAAGATAGGCGTGAATATCTTCTGCAATTAAATCGGATTGGTGGGACATTAGAAATAGCCCTCCTGTTTTTTCTTTTCCATCGAGCCTGAGCTATCGTGATCGATAACACGGCCTTGACGCTCTGAAGTCGTCGTCAGTAACATTTCCTGAATAATTTCAGGCAAGGTATTCGCCTCAGATTCCACCGCACCGGTAAGCGGGTAACAACCTAGCGTACGGAAGCGCACCATTTTTTCTTGCACTTCTTCGCCTTCTTCCAATGGCATGCGATCATCGTCAACCATAATCAAGACGCCATCACGCTCAACTACCGGGCGCTTTTCAGCCAAATACAACGGCACAATTGGAATCTCTTCTAAATGGATATATTGCCAGATATCTAACTCGGTCCAGTTCGATAATGGGAAAACACGAATACTCTCGCCTTTATCAACTTTGCCGTTATAAATATTCCAAAGCTCCGGACGCTGATTCTTAGGGTCCCAACGGTGGTGTTTATCACGGAAGGAATAAACACGCTCTTTCGCACGGGACTTCTCCTCGTCGCGGCGCGCACCACCGAAGGCCGCATCAAAGCCATATTTATCTAGGGCCTGCTTAAGCGCCGCGGTCTTCATAATATCGGTATGCTTAGCACTGCCGTGGGTAAAAGGCCCCACGCCCATATCGACGCCTTCCTGATTGATATGGACAATTAAATCCCAACCTAGGTCTTTAACGCGCTGATCGCGAAACTCAATCATCTCGCGAAACTTCCAGGTGGTATCCACATGCATCAATGGAAACGGCGGCTTGCCTGGGTAGAAGGCTTTCATCGCCAAATGCATCATCACAGCGGAATCTTTACCCACTGAATAGAGCATTACGGGGTTATCAAACTCCGCGGCTACTTCGCGGATAATATGAATACTCTCCGCTTCTAACTGTTTTAAGTGCGTCAATTGCGCTTTAGAGGCTGCTTCGGACATGGTCGTCTCTTTCAATTGCTATCTTTCATGCTATGCAGGCTGAATAATCTTCAGCTGGGGCGGGACTCTTCAGGAGAACTGTACCCGCACCTAGGCGGGCACATTATAGAAAATCTTTTACCGAAAGGTTAACGACTCTTTACTTCTAAGCTTATGCCGGAAGTCTGAGCCAATTCGACAAAAGTCGGGAATGAAGTTGCTACATTGGCGGTATCATTCACCACGATGGTGTCGCTGGCACGCAGGCCAGCAATGGTGAAGGACATGGCGATACGATGATCGTGATGACTTTCAACCTCGCCACCACTGAACACCTCAGCTTGAGTACCCTTACCCTGGATAATAATACCGTCTTCAGTGGCCTTTGCATCGATACCTAAGCTCACCATACCGTCAGCCATTACCTGGATACGATCGCTTTCTTTAACGCGCAACTCTTCGGCTCCGGTCAATACGGTCTCGCCTTCAGCGCAAGCCGCCGCAATAAACAGGGCTGGGAACTCATCAATGGCTAATGGCACCTGGTCTTCTGGAATACGGATGCCTTTTAACGGCTGGTAGCGAATACGCACATCAGCCACGGGCTCACCACCCACTTCACGCTCATTGTGTAACGTTAGATCAGCCCCCATCTGACGCAGAATATTCACCACACCTACACGGGTTGGGTTCATGCCGACATGCTGCAAAGTGACATCAGAACCAGGAGCTATCGCGGCCGCCACCATAAAGAATGTCGCTGAAGAAATATCGGCCGGGACCTCAATCTGACAGGCTGTTAATTTGCCACCACCTTGCAAGCTAATGCGATCACCTTCACGCTTCACCTCATAACCAAAGCCACGCAGCATACGTTCGGTATGATCACGAGTAGGAGCTGGCTCGCTCACTGAGGTTTCACCATCCGCGTACAAACCGGCCAACAGAACACATGACTTTACCTGGGCACTGGCCATCGGCATATCGTAGTGAATTCCACTTAGACCTTTATTGGCACTGATTAGCATGGGCGGGCGACCATTTTCGGCGGTATCAACTTCAGCCCCCATTTCACGCAGTGGGATGGCCACACGGTTCATTGGGCGCTTGTTAAGCGATACATCGCCACTCATTTCGCTGGCAAACTGCTGCCCTGCTAAAATACCGGCCAATAAGCGCATAGAGGTCCCGGAGTTTCCAACATAAAGCTTGCCTGGAGGCGCCTCTAAACCATTTAAACCAACACCGTGGATGCGAACACGCCCTTGATCCGGGCCTTCAATAACCACCCCCATATCACGGAAGGCTTGCAAGGTTGCCAGGGCGTCTTCACCCTCAAGAAAGCCTTCCACCTCAGTTATCCCCTCGGCCAGGGAGCCAAGCATAATGGAGCGGTGCGAAATGGATTTATCACCTGGCACTCTTAAAATCCCTTTAACACTGCCGCCAGGTTGCACATGGTAATCGATAATGTCTTGCTGTGAGTCTTGCATGGTTTGGGTATACGCTCTTTGTTCTAGTAGGGTCGTAAAATGATCACGAGCGGCTTTCGCTCGTGTAAACACGCCCAATAAATGTTCGCTGTTTTCGGTTTCAATGGCATGACGCAGACGGTTTAAATTGTCTGAAAACATCGTCAAGGAATCTAAAATGCTGCGCTTATTGGCCAACATAATATCGTGCCACATCACCGGATCACTGGAGGCAATGCGAGTAAAGTCTCGAAAGCCACCGGCGGCATAACGGAATATATTTTCGTTTTCTGAATCGTGAGCTAGGGTATCCACTAAGGAATAAGCAATCACATGGGGCAAATGGGAAGTCGCCGCCAGCACCTCATCGTGCTCAGCCACGTCCATTTCTAAGACCTCAGCACCCACAGCCTGCCACAATTCGCGGACTCGTCGAATATGCTCTTCGCCGGAGTTGGCATGGGGAGTCAGAATGACGCGATGATCAATATAGAGCTCAGCATTAGCAGCCGTGACGCCACTTTTTTCAGCACCAGCAATGGGATGGCCGGGCACCAACTGGCTAGGCAACTCACCGTAAACCTGCTGGGCGGCTTCGATAACGCTACCCTTAACACTGGCACCGTCAGTAATAGTAACCTCAGGGGATAGTTTCGCTTTGATATCAGCAAGAGTGGCTTCAACCGCCAAAGTTGGTACAGAAACAAAAACGACATCCCCTGCGCCTAAGGCAGGTTTGATATCAGCAAGATCAGTAAAAGCTTCATCGACAACAGCCAGCTCAACGGCATCAAGACAGGTTTGTTCCCGTCTAGCAATACCGATTACGGAATCACAGAGAGATCGCTCTCGAGCTGCCTTCGCTAAACTGCCGCCGATTAAACCGATACCAATGACCACCAAACGTTTACATTGGCTCATAGTAACCTCTTTACAGAATGCTTTTACAATACCGCTTCAGGGTAGGAGCCTAGTACACGAAGATCAGCGGCTTTAGCGCCAACTTCATCCAAGGCTTTTTTCACTACGGCATCTTCAACATGACCGGCAAAATCGATAAAGAACACATAGTTCCAAGTACCCGATGCCGCAGGACGAGTTTCGACGCGGGTTAAATCGATACCGTAAATATGAAATGGTTGCAGTAAATCATGCAATGCACCTGGCTCGTTGCGCATAGCCACAACAACCGAAGTTTTGTCTTTACCGCTCGCCGGGACTTTTTGAGTACCGATAATTAAGAAACGGGTAGAATTATCTGGCTGATCTTCGATTTTTTCCGCATGTACTTTTAGGTCGTACAAATCGGCAGCCATCTGGCCGGCAATAGCCGCGGCATTCCACTCACCTTTTAAACGCTTTGCGGCATCAGCATTACTGCTAACCGCAATACGCTCTGCATTTGGGTAATGGGCATCTAACCATTTACGACACTGCGCCAAGGATTGAGAATGGGAGTATATGCGCGTAATGCTATCGGTTTTGGTGACATCCGAAACCAATAGATGCTGGTGAATACGCAGCTCTACTTCACCACAAATCTGCAGATTCGAGCCCATAAAATTATCAAGGGTGTGATTCACAACACCTTCAGTAGAGTTCTCAACGGGAACAACACCATAATTGACCGCACCAGCTTCCACTTCGCGGAATACTTCATCAATGGCCGAAAACGGCATAGCCACGGCAGAGTGACCAAAATGCTTTAAAGCTGCCTGCTGGGTAAAGGTTCCCTCAGGGCCAAGATAAGCAACTTTTGTTGGCTCTTCTAGTGCCAAACAAGCTGACATGATCTCGCGAAACAAGCGCGCCATTTCTTCATCATCAAGCGGGCCATTATTCATCGCCATGGCTTTACGTAACACTTTGGCTTCACGCTCTGGGCGATAATAAACTACAGACTCGTTGCTTCCAGCTGCTTCTAATGCCGCCTTTTTAACATCGGCAACATTTTGAGCACAGCGCGCACGGTCGCTGATAAGCTGACAAATTTCATTATCGATACGATCGATTTCATCGCGCAGCTGGCTTAGCTGGGCTTCATTAGCGGGGTTGTTTTCTTGCTCTGACATGATATTTACTTTGCTATTGTTCGGCCAAAACCGTTTTGCTTAAGCCGTGATTTCTATGGGTTTTGCTTTCTATATTTCTATCTATTGTTTCTTTAAGTAGTTTATATCTATACATTCTATGATCACGCTGCAAATCATTTTAATGATTTACAAATAACAGGCCATAGAATTTAAATAGCCCGATCAGTCTTCACTGTCGGGCTTTTTATTTTGCAGCGAGAGCTGGGCCATTGGGCCCAATTCCCTATTCTTCTTCAGCGCCAGACTCCTCTTCGTCTTCAGCATCAGATTCTTCGATGCGCTCCACGCCGATTAGGTGCTCACCTTCTTTCAGCTTGATCATACGCACACCCTGGGTGTTACGGCTCATAACTGAAACTTCATCGGTACGAGTGCGAACCAAGGTACCCTGGTCAGAGATCAACATAATCTCATCACCTTCGAACACCTGAACACCGCCCACTAAAGGACCGTTACGTTCGGTCACTTGCATGGCGATTACACCTTGGGTGCCGCGACCTTTGGTTGGGAAATCGTCTACCTTAGTTTGCTTGCCGTAGCCATTTTCACTCAAGGTCATTACACGACCATCATCCTGCGGAATAACCATGGATATAACGGTTTGGCCTTCTTGCAAGCGAATACCGCGAACACCTCGAGAGGTACGCCCCATGGCGCGAACATCAGATTCTTTAAAGCGCGCTGCCTTACCCGCAGAAGATAGCAATAGCACATCATTGCTGCCTTCAGTAATCGCGGTACCGACTAGCTCATTACCTTCTTCTAAATCAATTGCTATCAAGCCCGAACTACGCGGACGAGAGAATTGCATAAGAGAGGTTTTCTTCACAGTACCATTGGCCGTGGCCATAAAGATAAAGTGATCTTCATCGTATTCTTTAACCGGCAGAATCGATGTAATACGCTCATCATCTTCTAACGGTAATAAATTCACCATTGGGCGACCACGCGATTGACGACCCGCTACTGGAATTTGATAAACCTTCAGCCAATACACTTTACCGGCATTGGTAAAACACAAAATGGTATCGTGGGTGCTAGCAATCAAAAGATGCTCAACAAAATCTTCGTCTTTAACCGATGTAGCGGCCTTACCCATGCCACCACGGCGCTGAGCTTGATAATCCGTCAGCGGCTGAGTCTTGGCATAACCACCGTGAGAGATCGTCACAACGCGATCTTCTTCGGCAATCAAATCTTCAACCGTGAGATCTTCCTGAGAATGCTGAATCGCGGTACGACGCTCATCACCATAGTTAGAAACAACCTCTTGTAATTCTTCGCGAATCACTTCCATCAAACGGGTAGAGCTACCTAGAATTTCTAGGAACTCGGCAATCTGCTCTAAACGCTCTTTATATTCAGCCAGCAGCTTGTCGTGCTCCATACCGGTCAAGCGGTGTAGACGCAATTCCAAGATAGCTTGGGCCTGTGCTTCTGATAAATAGTATTTACCATCACGCAAGCCAAACTCAGGACCTAGGCTTTCAGGCTTACAGGCGCCCTGCTCTAGGCGTTCGATAAAGTCGCCAATCTCGCTGGTTTCCCAACCACGAGCCATTAAGCCTTGCTTTGCTTCAGCGGGTGAAGGTGAGGATTTAATCAACTCAATAACTGGATCAATATTGGCAATAGCAACCGCCAAACCTTCTAGGATATGGCCACGCTCACGTGCTTTACGCAATAAATAAACAGTACGACGGGTAACCACCTCGCGGCGATGCAGTACAAAATACTCCAACATCTGCTTAAGGTTTAATACGCGTGGCTGACCATCGACCAGAGCAACAATGTTAATGCCGAATACCGACTGCAATTGTGTCTGTGCGTATAGGTTATTCAGCATAACCTCACCGGATTCACCGCGCTTCATTTCGATAACAACGCGCAGGCCGTCTTTATCCGATTCATCACGAAGGCCATCACTGGCTATGCCTTCGATCTTCTTATCTTTCACCAGCTCGGCAATTTTCTCAATCAAACGCGCCTTATTCACCTGATACGGAATCTCGTGAATAATAATGGTGTCGCGATTGGTTTTTTCGTTATGGATAACCTCGGCTTTGGCGCGTACATAAATGCGACCACGACCTGTGCGGTATGCCTGAACAATACCAGCACGGCCATTAATAATGCCGGCGGTTGGAAAGTCTGGCCCAGGGATGATTTCCATTAGCTCATCGACATTAATTTCAGGATTGTCGATCAATGCCAAACAACCATTTACCACTTCGGTAAGGTTATGGGGAGGAATATTGGTTGCCATGCCCACCGCAATACCGGATGAGCCGTTCACTAATAGGTTAGGAACACGAGTTGGCAATACCTCGGGAATTAATTCGGTATCGTCGTAGTTGGGTACATAGTCGACAGTTTCTTTATCGAGATCGGCCAGTAGATCATGGGACATCTTCTGCATGCGGATTTCGGTATAACGCATCGCTGCTGCGCCATCACCATCAATCGAGCCAAAGTTACCCTGGCCATCTACCAGCATATAGCGCAAAGAAAAAGGCTGAGCCATACGCACAATGGTGTCGTAAACAGCAGAATCACCATGCGGGTGATATTTACCGATAACGTCACCGACCACACGAGCCGACTTTTTATAGGGCTTATTCCAATCATTGCCCAATTCATTCATGGCGAACAGCACGCGGCGATGTACCGGCTTTAAGCCATCACGCACATCAGGCAGTGCTCGCCCAACGATAACGCTCATAGCGTAGTCCAAATAGGACTGCTTCAGTTCGTCTTCAATATTGATCGGTGATATATCTTTTGCCAAATCGCCCATAAACGATCGCTTTCCTTATTATGCCTATCTTGTCATGCCCGACTGCGGTAGTACGGCCACTCTTGTGGTCAGTCTTTGCTTGCGCTTTAAGCCTTTTCTATTCGAAATAAAGCATCGAACAGCGAAACGCTTAAAAATTAGGCAAAAGCTGCCTGGCTTAGTATTTACCTGCCATTTTCGCTTTATCGCCACCCCCAATTTCAGAAGCATTTAAGCCCCTTTAGCGGCGCGTCATTTGGCAGGCACATAAAGCCGTAAATCTTACCATAAAATCATGCACTTGGGGCATTTCTGGGGCGCTCAAGGTCATTTCCAAAGGAATCCCTAAAGATTTGATAAAATTGACATAATTCTACGCTTATAAGGGGCGTATAATGGCCCTCAAATGGCATAAAAATCGCCATACAAGCTCGCAGCCCACCTTCGCTGCAAGAACACCCTATAATGAAGCTATATACAACGAGCCTAACTTTTAGCGCTCGACCTATACTTACAACAATGAGGTCGACCACTTTTTATGACACAGCCGATTGATACCCTTATCCAATGCCGCTGGCTTATCACTATGGATAGCGAGCGTCGCGTACTTGAGCACCATAGTATTGCTGTTAAAGACGGCAAAATTGCCGCCATCGTGCCAAATAATGAAGCCGAAGATTTATACCAAGCCAATGAATGCATAAAACTTGAGCAACACATTGCCCTACCAGGCCTGGTAAACACCCACGGTCACTTAGCCATGAGTCTTTTACGGGGCTATGCCGATGACTACCCGTTACACGACTGGCTAAACGATCACATTTGGCCAGCGGAAGGTAAGTTTGTCAGCCACGAGTTTGTCGCCGATGGAGCTCGACTCGCAATGGCCGAAATGATTCGTGGTGGCACTACCGCATTTAGCGACAATTACTTTTTCCCTGAAGCCGTAGCTGAGGTTTGCGCTGAGGTGGGCATGCGCGGCAGCTTATACAGCCCAATCCTGAATTTTCCAACCGCTTGGGGCTGCGGCCCTGAAGAAACCATTGCCAAAAGCTGTAAGCTAATCGAGCAATATCAAGAACACGACTTGGTCAATATCGGCTTCGGCCCTCACGCGCCGTATACCGTCAGTAATGAAGCGTTTTCTGAGATTGCCAAACAGGAAGCCAAATACCAATGCGGCATCATGGTTCACCTGCAAGAAACACAAAAAGAAGTTGATGACTCGATTGAGCAATATGGTCAGCGCCCCACCGAGCGCCTACAGTCATTGGGTGTTATGAATGAACGTACCCAGTGTGTCCATATGACCGCCGTTAGCGATGAAGACATCAACATTTTGCAAGCCAGCAAAAGCCATGTGGTGCACTGCCCTGAGTCCAACTTAAAACTTGCCAGTGGTTTTTGCCCAACAGAAAAGTTGCGTCAAGCCGGCGTGAACGTTTCTCTCGGCACAGATGGCGCGGCCAGCAATAACGATCTGGATATGCTCAGTGAAATGCGTACCGCCTCGATGCTAGCCAAAGCGGTTGATAACAACGCCAGCGCTTTAAAAGCCATGGACAGTTTGGCAATGGCAACCATCGATGGCGCCAAAGCACTAAACATCGATAGCCTTACAGGGAGCCTTGAAGTTGGTAAAGCGGCAGATATTGCCACTGTAGAGCTTAGCGCCCTAAATGCCCTACCGATGTATGACCCGGTAAGCTATTTGGTGTACACCAATTGCAGCCACCAGGTGAGCGACGTATGGGTAGCCGGCGAGCGACTATTGGCCGCAGGGCTACTACAAACCATCGATGAGCAAGCTTTGCGCGAAAATGCGATGGAATGGCAGGCTAAAATCAGCGCCGATTAAACGCTGGGATAAGGCAGTGCTAGCGAACTCGTATACTTCGGTTCGCTAGCCTCACTAAGCCTTGCGTAAGATTGATAGCGATTACCAAACACTCAACTTAACTTGCCCCTCTCTCAGCACCTAGCAGCACCCAGCACCATTGACCGCACCTTAAACGCTTAGGCTATTGCTAAGCACTTTGCCGTGTTTAACTCTGCTGAAAAACTATGCCCAAAGATCAACGAAAACGCGCAGGAATCAATGGTAGAACTCTTGCGCTAAGCAGCAGCAAAAATAGTCCCTGCATCACAATCACCCAAACCGGTATTGGCACGGCTTGTGGGCCAGCCGGCGAACGATCACGGTCGGTAGCACTATTATTACTAGTGTCGCTGTCTTGGGCCTGCAATGGTGAGCCAGCATTATTAGGTAGCGTTGCCGTTACCGTATTCACAAGATCTCCGCTAAAACCAGGATCTAATGTAAAACTCAATTCAAAGCGCACACTAGAGCCGGCCGGCAAATCTACAACAGCACTAATAGCTCCATTGCCACTTGCGGTTCGGCAGGCCGCGCCGCCACTTTGTGAAGTACAAGTCCAAGTTGCCGAGTTAACATTGGCAGGCAATGGATCATCCACTTGCACCCCTACGGCACCAAACAAGCCCTGATTGCTCACATCAATGGTATACACTACCGTTTGATCTGGAGTGTATTCACTTTGACCATTATCTTTAGTGATAGCAATATCGGTAGGGAAAATCGGCCGATTGGAAACACAGCGAGCCGCATCGTTTCGCGCAGCGCCGCTGGACGTTGCAATTTGTGTTGCGATACCCGTCGTTAAATCAAAGTAGAAAAAACCTGCTCCGTCATTGGCATTACCGTATATCGCATCCGGCGTTCCCCATAGCGCACCGAAAGGGTTAGAGATTCCCGTCGGGTTGGGTGCCAAGCTTAGTTCACCCGTAGTTACATTAATTTCAGCGAGATACCAGTCACCGCTGCCAGCTAAATGCAGCCCCCATAAACGACCATCGGCAAAAGCAATATCACCGCTATTGATCTCTAGAGGGCTGCCAGCACCGTCATTTAAACCTACAGTGCTTACCGTAGTCGCGGCGCCGGAAACAGGGCCTGCACCCAAATCTAAGGTCACTAGGGTACTTCTAGCGGTACCAGAAAGGACGTAGTAATCTCCAGCCGGCGACATATCACCGGCCAAGTAAAACGCATCGGGCATCCCAGTGATCGCACCCAAGTCCTCGATTTCCGCATTAGCCCCTATGCGAATCAAGTGGGCGTCTGAACCTGTCACAGCCGAACTTGAAATAGACCTCAAACCGTACATAAAACGATCAGACTCGCGAAATGCAATCGCATTGTAATCAAGCTTTGCAGTCTGCGGGGCGTTAACTTCGGCAAAATCAACACCCCCGAGAGCATCTGGGTTACCGCTAAAAAGCTGGATACTGTCGGCGCTGCCCTGACTTAGATAAAAAGGGCTTGGGCATGCCGCAAACTCAGTTGCTTGCGCAGAGGCTATAGAGGATACTAAGGCGGCAGCGGCAGAAATAGCCACCTGATAAAGGCGGTGATACAACATGAGGATTTCCTACTCACCAATTGATTTGCGCGCGATTCTACAGTCAATAACTGAACAAAAGCAAAATATAAGCTAGTGCTAATTATCCCCGCATGGCCTAGGCAGTGTTATAATTCCTGAAATTTACTTAAGTAAGGTTGCACAATCCATGAGCTCTTCTGCCTCCGCCAACGTCGATCACGCCGAGGTCGCTAAATTTGAAGCCCTAGCCAGCCGCTGGTGGGATCGAGAAGGCGAATTCAAGCCGCTACATGATATCAATCCACTGCGAGCTAACTATATTGATGAGCGCGCGAAAGTCGCCACGAAAAACTACCTAGACGTGGGCTGCGGCGGTGGAATTTTGAGCGAAGCAATGGCCCAGCGTGGTGCTATTGTTAGTGGAATTGACATGGGAGAAGCGCCCTTACAAGTGGCCAAACTTCACAGCTTAGAATCCGGTGTAGAGGTTAACTACCGCCGCTGTACCGCCGAAGAATTAGCTGAGCAAGAAGCCGAGCAATATGATGTCGTAAGCTGCTTAGAAATGCTCGAACATGTCCCCGACCCCGCATCCGTTATTGCAGCCTGTGCAAAGCTCTGTAAGCCTGGTGGCGATTTGTTTTTTTCTACGATCAATCGTACCCCAAAAGCTTACGCGCTAGCCATTGTCGGCGCAGAATATATTATGCGTTGGTTACCTAAGGGCACCCATGAATACAGTAAATTTATTCGCCCCTCTGAATTAGCCAGTGGTCTTCGTGCAGCTGGACTCGAGCTTATTGACGTAAGCGGCATGACTTATAACCCCCTACTCAAGCGTTATAAGATCAATCCAAATGATGTGGATGTAAACTACTTGGTTCACGCACGAAAACCCGCTTAAGAAAATTTTTATGACAAAACTTAAAGCTGTACTGTTCGATCTAGACGGCACCTTGATTGATACGGCCCCAGACTTCATTCGTGTTGTTAATCAGCTATTGGCGGAAGATAATCGCCCTGCAATTTCTGATGAAAGTATTCGAGCAACCGTTTCCGCTGGATCAAGAGCGCTTGTTCAGCTGGCTTATAATCTACAAGCTGGCGAAGAGCAGGTAGAGGCAATTCGCGAGCGCTTGCTAAAACTATACGAGCAACAACTTGCGATTGATAGCAAACCATTTGCTGGAATCAACGAGCTGTTAAAAAAGCTAGGTGAACACAATATTGCTTGGGGCATTTCTACCAATAAGCCGGAATATTACACTCGCCTATTAATGGAACAACTGCCACTGGATCCAAGCCCAGCAATTGTCCTATCACCCGATCAAGTACCGAACGCCAAACCTGCTCCCGATTCATTACTGATCGCCTGCGAACATATTGGCTGCTCTGTAGAAGAAGCGATTTATATTGGCGACCATGAGCGTGATATCGAAAGCGGCAAAAGAGCGGGCATGCCCACAATCGCAGCGGCCTATGGTTATGTGCCCGTAGGCGAAAGTGCCGAAGACTGGAAAGCTGATTACACCATTCAATCAGCCCATGACATTTGGCCAATCATTAAAGAACTGATTTAACTAATTCCAAATTTACTCGTCAAACAAAGAGTAACATCACCGAGACAACTATGGATCAAACACAATCACCCCAAGAATTAAGCCTAACAGCAGCCGCATTTACTGCACCTGGGGATGCTTTAAAAGATAAAGTAATTGCTATTACTGGCGCCGGCGACGGCATCGGCAAAGTGGCCGCCCTAAGTTGTGCAGCTCACGGAGCAACCGTTATTCTATTGGGCCGCACTATTCCAAAACTCGAACAAGTTTACGATGAAATCGAAGCGGCTGGTCATCCACAGGCGGCGATATTTCCCATCAACTTTGAGGGTGCTGTCGAAAAGGACTACAACGATATGGCCGATGCCATAGACGCGGAATTCGGGCGTTTGGACGGTCTACTGCATAATGCCGCGCAACTTGGCCCCCAGACTCCATTAAGTAATTATGAAATCGACACCTGGCAGAAACTTATGCAGGTCAATGTCACAGCAGGTTTTATGATGACTAAAGCACTGTTACCTTTGCTTGAAAAATCTACCGCCGCCAGCGTCGTTTTCACCAGCTCATCTGTTGGTCGCAAAGGTCGTGCCTACTGGGGCGCCTATGCCGTTAGCAAGGCCGCTGTTGAAAACATGGTGCAAATTTTTGCCGATGAAATGGACGGCATCAATAATGTGCGGGTCAACTGTATCAACCCTGGCGCAACACGAACTCAAATGAGAGCTTCGGCCTACCCAAGTGAAAACCCTGCAACTTTAAAAACCGCTGCTGAGATTATGCCAAGCTACCTTTATCTATTAAGCTCGCAAAGTGAAGGCTTGAATGGTGTCTCTATTGATGCGCAACCGAAGTAGTTTTTTAATACTTCAGACGATTTAAAACTATTTGCCCGGTCAGTAATGGCCGGGCAAATTAAACAAGATTTTTAACCTCAGCCTTTCCAAAAGCTGCAATAACTCAAATTAGCAAAAGCCTTTCACCTGAAGCCGTTCTCCCTTGCATCCTTCACCCGAACTCAGAAACACTTAACGGGCAATGAAAACCGTGTCATTGCAAACTATTTATACGCCAGGCTACCGGTTATCAGTAGATACTTTTCAAAGCCAATTCTCATATTTTATTACCTACAATTAATTATCAAAGACTAATTACAAAGAACTAGGCGTAGAATTTTTTAAAAACTCATCTCTGTTTTTACCATGTAAAAGTTAGACCCAGTTCACATTTTAATTAAACTCTTCGAAACGCGTCCTGCTTACAGGAAGTGGCAGAAATCGACATACGGAAAACTGGGGTAATTCAGAGATGGCTAGCTTACTCGAAGTAAAAGACAATCGTGGCTCTATCAAAGGAGAATTAAGCAGTGGAGATAAGAGTGACGACAGCAAACTGACCTTAAAAGGTGAAGCAAAGGCTGGAAGCACTGTTCGGATTTACGACAACGGAGAGCTCATCGGCAGTACCAAAGCTGATAAAAACGGCAAATGGTCATTCAACACCCCAAAGCTCGAAGAAGGAAGCCATAGCTTCAGAGTGGCAGAAGAAGGTAAAAAAAGTAAAGACGTAAGAAGCAGTGATAACTTTGAGCTGACGGTAGACCAAACCGTTGATGAAGCTACTGATTTAACATTAAAGGATCAAGATAGCGAACTTCTCAACGGCGCTGTCCATGGCAACGGTGAACTTGAGCTTAGCGGCAAAGCGGAAGCCGGAGCAAAAGTTGAAGTCATCAACAATGGGGCTGTCATCGCTGAAGTAATTGTCGATGAAAATGGCCAATGGAATGCTGCACTAAACCTGAGTGACGGAGAGCACTCCTTGCAGACACGAGTCACCGATGAGGCAGGCAATAGCACTGATGTCTCAGCTTCTGCTATCAAGTTAAATATTGATAAAAACGTCGCCAATCAACCTGCCGTAAATAGCGGTGCTGACGAAGTCATCCTTCCACCGGGTATCATCCCTTCAATTGGCGACCCAACCAATGATAACACCCCTGTCATTAGTGGCAGTGCCACTGTAGGGTCAACTGTTACCCTATCGGTATTTAATGGAAATACTGGAGAAATCGATAATTACGGCCCAATAACTGTAGATTCAAGCGGCACTTGGTCATTTCAAATAACCAACCCGTTACCAGATGGTGTTGCTTTATTTAGGGCGAAAGCAAGCAATGATGTTGGAGATAGCTACACGGCTCTTGAACTCCCTATCGACACAGAAATACCTGAGCAACCGACGATCGATTACGCAATCGATAATGTCGGACTGTATCAAAATGACCTCAATGACGAAGACAGCACCGATGACGATGTAGTTGAATTGCACGGCACAGCAGAGGCAAATTCTTTGGTCATCATCTATTCAAATGGTGCATTTATTGGCTTCACCAAAGCTTTAGGCGATGGCAGCTGGAACTTCACACCGACTAGCCCTATGCCAGAGGGAGATAATTCCTTTGTTGTCACCAGCACAGATTCTGCTGGTAACGCCAGTGCCCCTAGTGAAGAGTTTAACTTAACATTAGATCGCTCCGTAGAAGATCCAGTAATTACTCACCTTGTTGATGATCAAGGGGCGACTACCGGTAATGCCAGTGCCGGCCAAACGACCGATGATGGAGAGCCATTAATCATTGGCGAAGCTGAGGCTAACGCACTCGTTGATGTCTACATAGATGGCAATCTTATCGATCAAGTTAGCGCCGACGACAAAGGCCGCTGGGAACTGCAGGTTGACAGTCCTTTAGCGGAAGGCAGCCATGAAGTGACCGCAATACAAATCGATGTAGCAGGCAACCAAAGTGGCGAGTCAAGCAGCTTCGAATTTGACGTCTTGTACAATCAAGGACCTGATGCCAATGACGATTCCGCTACTACCGCTGTTGGTCGTGCAGTGTCGGTCAAGGTCTTGAAAAACGATACAGACCCTGATGGCGACGCCATAGAGCTTGTTAAAATCACTAAGCAAGGCGGTTATGGCCATGCCGAAATTGATAAAAGTGGAAAAGTGACTTATACCCCTGACAACGCTGTTAGGCTCTCTGAGCCAGTCACCGATAAAGTAATCTATCAGATCAGCGATGGGAAAGGCGGATTCGATAAGGCTGTTATCAAGATTACCCTTTTACCTGAACATACAAAACCGACAATAGATCTGGCGACTAGCAGTGACAGGGGTTGGTCGGATAAAGACAATATTACAAATGACTCAACCCCCACCCTTCAAGGCGATGCAGCTTACGGCACTGTCGTTACTATATACCGAGATGGTGTAAAGATCGGCACCACCAAAACCAACGAGCACGGTCGCTGGAAATTTACCACCAAAAACATTGATGATGGCGATCACAATTTTAGTGTCTCTACAAAACAACTGGGGCAGACGCTCAATTCAAAAGACTTAAAGGTAACAATCGATACTGAGATCTACGCAAGAGCAGATTTTACCGCTGATACTTTCACCTCAGCCGGTGGAATTTTATTGCAATTAACAGCAAACGAAAAAGTTCGCTTTACCTTGAGAGACGACAACAATCATTTGCAAAACGTAAATGACACTATCGATGGAAGTGAAGCTCGATATATTAGCTTTGCTAACTCAGCTATATTTGCAAGCCATACATACAACGCTCATTTTAGTGATCGCGCTGGCAACAAAAGTAGCAACAGCGATAGTTTTGTCTATCAAAATCCACCACCTGTGGACCCAACGGCCGCGCTCAAAGATGGCGGCTACATCGTCACCTTTTTCAAACCTGCGCTAAATGCAGAAGATGGATTCGATGTTTATGCTCAACGCTATAATGCTGATGGTAGCGAAACTGGTCCGGCATTTGTTGTAAACAGTCATCGAGTTGACGACCAAATGGTACCCGATGTTGTTGGCTTAGAGGATGGCGGCTATGTTGTGAGCTGGCAGTCCTATGGACAAGATGGCGACGCTTTTGGCATTTATGCGCAGCGTTTTGACAGCAATGACCAAGCCGTCGGCAATGAGTTTTTAGTCAATGAATCTACCGCATCTGACCAGCATCGTGCCGAAATCACCTCTTTAGAAAATGGCGGCTTTGTGATCAGCTGGGTAAGCGAAGCGTCCGATGGAACTGGACGTACCATCTTTGCTCGTTTTTATGATGAAAACAGCGATCCCGTAACCGCAGAAATGCCGCTAAACGATAGCGACAGCAGCAATGTTAATTACCCAAGCATTAGCAACTTAAGTAATGGAAATGTAGTGATTACTTGGGAAAGCGGAAACGATGAGGGTGTGCAGTTACAACTGGCGATATACTCACCCGCAGGCGAGCTACTGCACTTTGAGCCACGTTTAACAGCAAGTGATAACTGGCAAATGCAAGCCCATATCGACGGTATGGAAGATGGCGGCTTTGCAATTAGTTGGCTTGAGGCCAGCCCTGGCGGAAAATTACAAACACAAATCCAAGTCTTTGACGCTAATGGCGAAGCCTTAAATGATGCAGTCACAGTGGCAGAAAACGTTGAAAGCGCCCGTCCAGAAGTTGCGGGACTAAAAGACGGTACTGTGCTTGTCAGCTGGCTGGAGGGCGGCGAAGTCCAATTTGCTAATTACTCTGCTGACGGTTCCGAGTTGCTTTCAACGACCAGCATCGAAGCTGATCAAAGCAATGATATGATCGAGCCCCACGCTTTAGCTCTAAACGATGGTGGCTTTTTAATCACTTGGGTGGAGCTAAGTGAGAATAGCCCCGTTGCCGTGTTCGGCATGCAGTACGATGCCAATGGAGAAGCTGTCGGCGAACGCTTTGTTGTCGAACCACTGAGCGATCAGCTGGTGAGCAATGCACTCATGCCTTCAGAGTCATCACCTATTGAACTCAACTATCAGCTGGGCACTGAAGAAGAGATTCAACTTAATGCGCCACAAGACGCTGAGTACGACTTCTCTGTTGCCGAGTATCACGAGGGCTTGGATTTAAGTGATGTGTTCTCAGGGGAAGATACCGCAGCCATTAACTTTGCTAGCCAGCAGTTCAGCAGCAACGCGATCTCAGATGCCGAAATGGATTGGTTTTCCTTAGATGCGGCCTACAACTTTGGTTCTGAAGAAGGGATATTCAGCTTGGAGGATCTGCAAACTGCACACCTTGGTATTTAAGGCAACCGCGTTTGCCTTTGGCAATAAGCGCTTAGCTTCAGGATGTTGCTGAGCGCTTAGTAATTCTGCTTACTGTTGCTAGGTCCTGTTAACTGCACAGCATGTTAATTTCCTAGCTCTCTGACCTTGTTCAGGCTACTCGATCAATCCGCCTGAATATAACTAAAACTCTCACACATCGGCATATCTTGGGCAGTACCGCTCATACTTAGCTTGAAGGATTCGGCCACCCTAGCCATGGTTTCTGCAGAGTTTCCACTCCACATGGCACTGACAATATCGTCGACTAAAAGAAGCGATAGCTGGCAACGGCTTTTGATACGCTCATGGTTACTATAGAGTAGCGCGACCTTAGTGCGAGAACGGCGGATCTCGTTAAGGTCATAACGCCATATAGACTTTCTCTCTCCATAGGCTTCCACTTCGCTCGCCAAGCCAATATTGTTTAGCAGCCAACGACTGTTGGTTTTACCTGGACGTATATCTCTCAAGGCCTGAGCAGAGACTGGCTGGGTAGCAGTGGAGTACTGGACATCCTTGGATAGATCTACGACGGTGCAAGCCGCAAGATAGAAGCTACTTAGGAGTAGCAAAATAAGACGAGACATATGGCCCCCTATTACCCGAATTTAGATAGTAATAGGGTTATCGGCCGCTAGGCCCTTAGGCTAAAGCAAATTTACTCATATTTTTATGCATGGTCGCCATGAGTTTTATTTCGGCCTTTGATAAACCGCTCTGACGCTCAATTTCATCTAGATCCAAACCCTCGTCCAGCATGGCTGAGGCGCGAGTATAAGGCGTCTGTTCTAGGTCCGGTTCAGGCTCATCTTCATAGCTATATGGCGTCTGTAGCAAATCCCCAGGCGCATTTGATTCGAGTGGTTCGTGATCAAAATGCTGTTCCGATAAGGCTTCCTGTTGTAACTGAGCACTTAAGCTATCTTGAAAGCTTGGCGCTAACTCATTTTCTTGTCGATCTTCCTGATAACTTTGCTCTGGGGCAAAAGCTTGTTCAGGCATGCTTACTTGATCAACTGGCTTTGCTTGAGATAAGCCAGATTCTTGTTCAAGCGCGGCTAGGCTGGCCAACAAACTTTGCTGTTGAGCCTGTAGCTCTCTAAGATCTTTAGCCACCACAGTATCAGGCGTTTCAGACGCATTATGTTCCTGCTCAGCTGAGTATGGCTGTTTAGTATGCTGCTCAATTGAGCTGACTTGCCCAGCAAACTGAGCAGGTTCAACCAGATTGAGGCGCGGGCCGCCATCAGCCTCTAAAGACTTGATCCTGCGACCCAAACCAATATTACTCGCATTGATAGATTTAAGCTCCTGTCGAGCACGTTGCAAATCCTGCAGCTGTCTTTGGATTTGGCGATTCTGACGCCAGTAACTGACACATAGAAGCAGTACTCCTAATGCTAAGCCAGCACCTATATAAACAGTGGGATGCAACATTGCTGCGAACATATTAAATGCCTCATTGCTATCAGTAACGAGTATGGCGACAGGCCTATACCGCCACCTCTTCATTATTAAGTTCTGCCCACTCTTCCTCAGTAAGCAACTTATCTAAGTCAACCAAAATAAGCAGTTCGTCATTTTTATGACAAACACCCTGAATGTACTTGGAGCTTTCATCGTTGCCGACATTCGGGGTGATCTCGATTTCAGACTGACGCAGATAGACCACTTCGGCCACCGAATCCACCAAAATACCGACCACATGACCATCGGCTTCAACAATCACAATACGTGTATTATCGGTAATATCGGTAGAATCAAGATTAAAGCGCTCACGGGTATCAATCACGGTTACCACATTGCCGCGCAGATTGATGATCCCCAGAACATACTCTGAAGCCCCTGGAACCGGCGCTATTTCGGTATAACGCAAGACTTCTTGCACCTGCATTACGTTGATTCCATAAACCTCACCGGCGAGCTTAAAAGTCACCCATTGCAAGGTAGGATCATCATTTACATTCTCATCAATGGCGTTGGCCGACATAATTTCGACTCCCTCAATACGATTTTTGGCCACATTGGGCCCAACAGGCATTATTTCGCGTCAAAAATTTCACGCACCTGTTTTTAAATATAGTCGTTTGCAGGTTCTGTGCCAGGAGTAAACTGGAAAAAGTGCACCCCTTGGTCGGAACATTAAACGACCACCCAAGGGGGTTATCGGCGGGAATTCAGATTTATACAGCCTCAGCCCAATAAGCTTTTGTTGCATTATCGGCGCTAGCGTATAACTCATCCTCATTGCTAACGCTGCGCTGGCTAGAAATGCGCTGCTCGAGATAGCGATAAAGAGCTCCATAGGCCTGTACGCCTTTAGCTGAAGGCTGATACAAATTAGCCGGCACACCCAGTCGGCTGGCGTCACGAAGCTTTGTATCAATAGGAATATGCCCTGGCCACAGATCAACCGGGAACTCATTGCGCAGCGATCTAACGGTCTGCTGGCAGGCCTGAGTACGTCGATCTACCATAGTTGGGACAACTACCCTATCGATTACCGTATCTAATGAGTGCTGCACCATATCGACGGTTTGCTGCATTCGCGCAAAGCCCTGTAAGGATAAAAACTCAGCCTGCACGGGAATAATCAGACGAGTACTGGCTACCAAGGCATTGATCATCAGCACACCTAGAGCCGGCGGACAGTCGATCAAGACCAGATCATAGTCCTCTTCGAGCAAACTAAGCACCTGGCCTAATATCAGACCAAACCCACGCTTATTCTGTGAGGTTCGCTCTAAGGTAATTAAACTTGGCGATGACGGAAGTAAGCTCAGCCCTTCATAGGGAAGCTCCACCACAATATCTTTGATTAAGTCTCGGCTTATTGGCCCCTCATGGTTCATCAACTCCGCCGACGATTGGCGCAGCGATTGAGGCTTAAGCCCAAAATAGCAGCTCATTGAGCCCTGTGCATCTAAGTCCACCAGCAACACTCGTTTACCGGCTTGGGCGGCATAGCCCCCCAGGGTTACTGCACTGGTTGTTTTACCTACGCCACCTTTTTGGTTGGCCACGGTCCAAACTTGCATGATTGAATCCTCTCATTGCCACGACGGTAATGACTTGCCGCCTGCATTTCACCCTATAGGCCAAAGCTTGCCCTTTGACCACCAATTAACCACCTAACACCCTATTCAGGAAATACGTCGTGGATTACATAGGTATAAGAGCAAGGCCTGTACCAATATTTAATTTAGTAGCGGGGAGGAGACAGATGGTTAATCAGGGTCGAGGCAACGATTTAAAGCAACAACTGAAATCCAGGACTAGAACTATGAGTAAAAAATTCCCTACTGAATTTCATCATTGCTATAGAGAACACCTTCCTCAGTTGCTTGTGGCTGAAGAATCAATGGCGGCAAGCTTTGCTCTTGTTCCTGTGCGGCGGCTTCGGCTTCTAACTCTCTCAATAAGCGCTGTTCAGCCATCCGCCGCATTTCTGCAATTGCGGAAGCTCGACTAGCTTCTCTATTCAGCTCACTTTGACTTAAGAAACTTTTTCCATCTTTGCTGGCCATTTCCATGGCTGTGCGAGCATTAACTGTTATTCGTTCTGGCGCTCGGCGCGAGATCATCAAAACAACACGTCGATTTTGCTGCCGGCCTTCAACGGTATTGTTATCAGCAATCGGCTGAAATTCTCCATAGCCCACTGCCGACAACCTTTGGGGACGTACACCATAGTTGATTAGCAATTTAACAATCGATGCTGCCCTTGCAGAAGACAACTCCCAGTTACTGGCGTAGCGCGAAGAGCTGATAGCTTGATTATCGGTATAGCCCTCCACTTGAATTTGGTTATCGTAGCCGCGCAGCTTTAAAGCGAGCTGTTCAAACAAAGATTTTGCAGCATCGGAAGCATCTGCACTTGCGCTGGCAAACAGAACATTCGAGTTTAGTTTTATTTCTAACCACAACTCATTGCTGTCGAGCTCAACAAGCTCATCATTGATTAAATCAGCAAACTCACTGTTTAGCTCGCTCTCCATCTGATGTAAATCGGCCACCAAGGAAGGGCTGCTGCTTGCCCCACTGCCACCTGCTTGCTCAATAGGAATTATCGAGCCACTAGCAGACTCTAACGCAATGGGATTTGGCTTACGTGCTGGCGAGGTAAAGATCGCATTTAAACTAGTAGATAGCTCTTTGTACTTAGCTTCATTAAGCTGAGAGATAGAATACATCACCACAAAGAAGGCAAATAGCAAGGTAATAAAATCGGCGTAGGAAACCATCCAGCGATCTTGTTTTACTTCAATACTTGCTTGTCTGCGTCGCATGCTGCCACCTACTCGCGCGCTCAATTACGCGGCAAGAACCCCTGCAGCTTAAGTTCGATACTGCGAGGATTTTCACCTTCAGCGATAGCCACAATTCCCTCGATAATCAGTTCTTTGAAAAGCGAATCAGCACTCACCGATTGCTTAAGCTTGTTGGCAATAGGCAGTAAAAATAAGTTGGCAAAAGCTACACCATAAATAGTTGCGACAAAGGCAACGGCTATTCCGGGGCCAAGTTGAGCAGGATCGGATAAATTTTGCATGACATGAATTAAGCCGATCACCGCACCAATAATCCCTATTGTCGGCGCATAACCACCCATAGACTCATAAAAGCCGGCAGCATTATGGTCCCGCTGCTCTTGAGCAATAAGATCTATTTCCAATGTTTGCCGAATAGATTGCGTGTTGTTGCCATCAATTAAAAGCTGTAAGGCCTTACGAGCAAATCGATTCTTCTCTTTGTCCGCCAGCGGCTCTAAGCCTAATAAACCATCACGTCGGGCCACAACCGCCCAATTGACAACCTGTTTGATCCCGCTATCAAAGGCCGGATAATCAGCGATAAAAATTCGCTTACCTAGACGAAGTGCCCGCTGTAGATTTGCCTGAGGAGTTTGTAAAACAGCTGCACCAATAGTGCCACCCAACACGATTAGTGCGGCAGGGCCATTGAGCAATGATTGAAGGCTGCCGCCCTCAAGAAAATTCCCGCCGAGCAATGCTGCCGTACCAATGGCAAGCCCGATGAGAGTTAATAAATCCATTAGCTAACCTCTGATAACTGCGAAGCAAACTGATGTAGTGGCAAGACATGATCACTTAGGTTAGCCCTGGCAACAGCCATCGGCATTCCGTAGATAACGGAGCTGGCTTCATCTTGGCTCCAGATAATACCGCCACGATTTTTAATCGCTCTGGCACCCTCACAACCATCACTCCCCATCCCAGTGAGAACGACGCCAAATGAACGGCTGGCAAATGCCTCAGATGCCGATGTAAAAGTCAGATCAACTGATGGTTTATAGCTAACCGAAGCATCACCATCAATCACATCCAGTTTGAGGGGGTTTGATTTATTAAATAACAGTTGCTTACCACCTGGAGCTAGATAGGCTGTACCGGGCTCCATACTTTCACCATGCTCAGCATGGCGGACTTTTATCTGACACTCCCTGTCTAATCGTTCAGCAAATGCCATGGTAAAATTGGCCGGCATATGCTGCACCAAAACAATTGGGATAGAAAAATCTGCCGGCAAAGCCGATAGCACTTCGGTTAATGCAACAGGCCCACCAGTAGACGCTCCGATTACGATAACCGCAGGCTTTTGGGCTGGAGCATGGCTCGCCAAAGTCTTTTTAAAAGCACTATCTGAGGTACTAAAGCCAGTCGCTGGTGCTGCGCTAGCAACAGCCGTATCACCTCTCATTGCCACCGCTAAAATACGATCTTGCAAGGTTGTACTTAGCTTTCTTGAATCGCGCGAGAACTCAGCAAAGTTCTTTGCCATAAAATCAACGGCACCAGCCGACAAAGCATCCAAAGTAACTTGAGCGCCCTCGTAGGTAAGCGAGGAGAACATAATAATGGGAATGGGGTTGTTGGCCATGATTTCACGAACCGCGGTGACGCCATCCATCTCAGGCATCTCATAGTCCATGGTGATTACATCAGGCTTTAACTCAGCAGCTTTCGCCACGGCTTCTTTGCCGTCATTAGCCACTGCAACAACTTCGATATCGGGGTGCGCCCCAATCATTTCTTTCAGACGGTTTTGAAAAAACAAAGAGTCGTCGACAATTAGTACTTTAACGGACATTACGCCCTTCCCCTTATAGCAGACCCAATCAATCCAAGTAGCAACTGCTTGCAAGGAACTCGCGTTCCTTGAACAGCTGTTGGCAGAGGCAGACTTGGCTCTCTATATCACTCGACAGCAAGACATTTGCCAGCAATGCTGGCAAATAATCTTTTAGGCATAGCGCTTCAGCATGGCTGGCACATCTAGGATGAGTGCCATGGTACCGTCACCGGTAATCGTTGCTCCGGCCATCCCTGGTGTTCCTTGTAGCATCTGACCAAGCGGCTTAATAACGACTTCTTCCTGGCCAATCAATCGGTCAACAACAAAGCCCACGCGATCGGTACCCACGCTGACAATCACCACATGAGACTCAGCCAAAGGATCTACATCTTCTTCAACCAGCCATTTCTTCAAGTAAAACAGTGGCACCGCCTTATCGCGTATGGTGACGCACTCCTGCGAATCTACGATATTGGTTTTGGTCAAATCCATCTGGAAGATTTCATTAACACTCATCAATGGTAGAGCAAAGGTTTGATCTCCAAGCATTACCATTAAAGTAGGCATAATCGCTAAAGTTAGCGGGACCTTAATAACCAAGCTGGTGCCTTCACCTAGGCGGGACTTAATATCCACCGAGCCGTTGAGCTGGGAGATTTTGGTTTTCACCACATCCATGCCCACACCACGGCCAGATACATCTGAGATTTCTACCTTGGTAGAAAAGCCTGGTGCAAAGATAAGGTTAAAAGCTTCTTCATCTGTTAAACGTGCCGCAGAATCTTCATCGTAAAGCCCTTTTTCTACGGCTTTCTTACGCAAGGCATCTGGATCCATACCACCGCCATCATCAGTGATGGACAATAAGATATGGTCACCTTCTTGTTCTGCAGCCAGCGTCACTGTACCCACTCGGCTTTTGCCTGAAGCTTCACGCTTATCTGGCGATTCAATACCGTGATCTACCGCGTTACGTACCAAGTGAACCAAAGGATCAGCCAAAGCTTCTACGAGGTTTTTATCGAGATCGGTATCTTCACCAACCAGTTCTAATTTAATTTCTTTACCCAAGTTCCGCGCTAGATCCCTAACAACACGAGGGAAGCGTCCGAAAACTTTCTTGATTGGCTGCATGCGCGTCTTCATTACAGAAGATTGCAAATCTGCAGTTACCACATCAAGGTTAGCGACAGCCTTGGATAACGCTTCGTCCTGCGACTTACCGCCAATTCGAACTAGGCGATTGCGAACTAAAACGAGCTCGCCCACCATATTCATAATTTCATCTAGACGCTGGGTATCGACTCGAACCGATGCTTCACCTGATGCCGGTGCATTCTGTCC
Source organism: Cellvibrionaceae bacterium (assembly GCA_025800365.1). Classification (GTDB taxonomy): domain Bacteria; phylum Pseudomonadota; class Gammaproteobacteria; order Pseudomonadales; family Cellvibrionaceae; genus Pseudoteredinibacter. Next base: position 81,416 of record JAOXRT010000083.1, read on the forward strand.
GGCGTTGGCCTTTTTCGCATTCGCAATATTGGTGACATTAGCTTTAGCTGCAGGCTTAGCAGGCTCTTTTGCTTCAGGCTTTTTAGGGCTTGGCTTAGCCGCTTCGATTTTGCTGACCTTCTGCTCTGTGGCAGCCGGCGCTGATCCCGCTTTAGCCGTTGGGCCTTGCCCCTTACCATGCAAGTCATCTAGCAAAGCATCGAACTCAGCCTCTGAAATCTCGTCACCGCTTGCACTTGATGCTGGCGCCGCTGAAGCTGCGGGTGCCGATGCAGCAGCTGGCGCCGGTGCTTCAGCCGCTGGCTTAGGAGCTGCGCCATGGAGACCATCCAATAACGCCTCAAATTCAGCATCTGTAATTTCAGGGTTATCGGAATTGATAATCTCATCGACGTTACCGCCGCTTGCAGGCTTGGCTTTAGCGCCGTCCAATTCATCAAGCAAAGCGTCGAATTCTTCCTCAGTGATTTCGTCACTGCTGGCGGCCTTGGCCGGCTCTTCGGCAACAGGTGTAGCAACATCTGCAGCGGCAGGCTCCGCAGCCGGTGGAGCTGTAGGAGCTACCTCAGCAGCGATCTCGCCTTCTGCTTCAGGGGTTGCTAATTTCCCCAGCTCTTCCAACAATTCCGGGCTGGCGGCGCTTGGGGTTTGCCCTGCGCTCAACTCGGCAAATTGCTGATTGACCATATCCAGCGCTTGCAGCACTACATCCATCAATGCCGGAGATACTTTGCGCTTTCCGTTGCGAAGAATATCAAACAGATTTTCAGTGACATGGCAGCACTCTACCATGGCATCTATCTGTAAGAATCCAGCACCGCCTTTTACGGTGTGGAAGCCACGGAAAATGGCATTCAGTAAATCGGTATCCTCAGGGCTATTTTCCAAATCAACTAATTGTTCGGAAAGTAGCTCTAAAATTTCACCAGCTTCTACAAGAAAATCCTGGAGTATTTCTTCGTCGTCCCCAAAGCTCATATCTCACCTCTTAAAATCCAAGGCTGGACAGTAGGTCGTCAACTTCATCCTGACTACTAACGACACCATCTGTCTGCTCGGGATTGATCTGTGGTCCACTCAATTCTTCACCTGCCTTCGCCTCTACTGCGGCTGGGGCATTATCATCTGGAATAATTCCAGTGATATCTTCAACTTGAGATGCCACCTTGATCAGCTCTACCAAATCACCTTCCAAATCACTGATCAGTGCCATAACACGATTCAATACTTGGCCAGTGAGGTCCTGGTACTCCTGTTCCATCATAATTCCCTGGAGGTTAGAATTAATCAGATTCGCATCATCACTCATGCGACTCAGAAACATATCCATTCTTGGGTAGAGCTTGTTAAATTCCTGTGCCGACATCTCTCGGCTTTTAATTCGCATCCACTCTGATCGTAACTCAGCAGCTTCTCGACCTAAACGATCGGCTACCGGAGCGGTTGCTTCAACCCTGTCCATAGTCTTATCGGCAGCTTGCTGTGTCATCTTAATGACATAGTGCAAACGATCTGAGGCATCCTGAATTTCAGTGCCTTCTAAAGGCGCAGGCTGATTGTTAGACTTCTCGTCAACATGAAAATTTACTATCGCGTTATGCAGGCCGCGCGTTAGGCGACCTACTGAAGTAAACAGGTGACGATCACGAGCATCCATCAAGGCGTGTATAAGCTGACTCGCCTCTTCCATCTGATCTGATTCCAGCTTTTCGATAAGTAACTTTGCACACTCGCGTAGCTCGCAAGTAAAGTTATCGGATTGGCTGGCAATATATTGGGTATTCATAGACTGTCCTCAGCGAATTGCTTAGCCATTGACCCGTTCAAAAATCTTATCGATCTTTTCCTTAAGAACGGCCGCAGTGAAAGGTTTAACAACATAACCGTTCACCCCTGCTTGCGCAGCTTCTACAATTTGCTCACGTTTGGCTTCCGCGGTAACCATAAGTACTGGCAAACTCTTAAGATTGTCATCAGCACGTACAGCTTTCAGAAGATCAATGCCCGTCATTCCCGGCATATTCCAGTCAGTAACCAAAAAGTCGATGCCGCCAGCTTTTAGCATGGGCAAGGCAGTCATGCCATCATCAGCTTCTTGGGTATTGTTGAACCCCAAATCACGCAATAGGTTTTTGATAATCCGACGCATTGTTGAAAAGTCATCAACAATTAGGATTTTCATATCGGTATCCAATGTAGCCTCCAGGCAGCCCCAAAGCGGGCTCATCTAACGGTGAATATATACTTGATGATAGTTGGTAATTCTCGATCTGCGCAGTTGCGTCCGATATTTGTCCGAATTTATTACCTCGAGCTAACGTGTTGATATTTGTAGATTCCACGCTTACTCAAGTACTTATATTGGTCGTATTTAGGATTTCTTTAGAAATTAAATTAAATAGCACTTTATTTAGGCAGATTGTGGAAAATTCGCATAAGAAATGGGGAATACTTATGGTTTGTATCTGCTTTTACTGGGAAGGGAATTATTATTTAAAACTGATTAAAGCGACTAAACACTAAACATTAAGGGCAATTTAATGGCACTTGAGCGTTAAAAAAACGGCGCAATCACTTTGCGCCGTTTTTTTGCCAGTCGGAAAGCTTCGATCGAAGCCTTGCGGTGGCTTGACTGTGGATTTGACTGACCCTAGATTCACTTACGCCTATGATCTGGCCAATTTCTTTTAAGTTAAGCTCTTCATCATAATATAGCGCCAGAATCATTCTTTCTCGCTCAGGCAATTCAGATATCGCCTTTGCGAGGGATTCCTTTAAGCCCTCACGCTGCATATTGTCATGCGGTGCAATGAACGCCATGCTGGTCTGCTCGCTACTCATACGAGTATCTTCACCACCAAAGGCTTCTTCAAAGCTAAACAAACGGCTGCTGGCATTGTCTTTTAAAACGCTGTAATACTCATCAAGCGTCATGTCCAATTCAGCGGCAATCTCTTGGTCAGAGGCATCGCGCCCCTCGCGAGATTCCACAGTATTAATTGCATCTGAAATTCGACGATTATTACGGTGAACCGACCTCGGCACCCAGTCGCCTTTACGCATTTCATCAACGATGGCACCACGAATTCGAATACCAGCATAGGTTTCAAAGCTAGCGCCACGGGAAGCATCGTATTTTTGAGAGGCCTCTAACAGCCCGATCATGCCTGCCTGAATCAGGTCTTCTACCTGCACACATGCCGGCATCCTTACCATCATATGGTGTGCAATACGCTTAACTAAAGTCGCATAATCCTCTACGCGAATATTGGCACTGGGTGTCTGTGTCTGGCCGTACATTGCCAAGCTATCGGATACTGCCATCTCTAAAATCCTGAGTTTGCCACATTGAGCAGCCTTTCAACGAAGAACTCCAAATGCCCTCTTGGGTTATTGGGCAGAGGAAGTTCATCCACTTTTTGTGCCAAGGTTCGAATTGCCTGGGCCGCCTTAGATCTAGGCGCATACTCTAAGATAGGCGTTTGCTTCTGTACTGCTTTACGGACATTTTCGTCAAAGGGAATATGACCTATGTACTGCAAGGAAACATCCAAAAAGCGTTGGCAAACTGCATTTAATTTCGCAAATAGCTTGCTACCTTCCTGATTACTGCGGGTCATATTGGCAACCACGCGGAAACGGAAAGTACCATATTCGGTATTCATCAGTTTGATGAGGGCATAGGCGTCGGTGATAGATGATGGCTCGTCGCAAACGACAACTAAAATTTCATTTGCTGCGCGCACAAAGCTCACCACAGAATCTGATATGCCCGCAGCGGTATCAACCACTAAGACATCTAGATTATCGGCAATATCACTGAACGCTCTGATTAATGCGGCGTGTTCTTGATCACCTAAGGTAGCCATCTGCTGCACACCAGAGGCGGCAGGCACAATATCTACACCACTTGGGCCTGGGACCATTATCTCCGCTAGGCGTCGCTCGCCTGACAACACATCAGATAAATTGTATTGAGCTTTTAAGCCCAATAATACGTCCACATTCGCCAATCCCAAGTCGGCATCAAGAAGTACTACCCGGCGATGCAGTTCGGCTAAGGCAATGCTTAGGTTAACAGAGATATTACTCTTTCCAACCCCACCTTTACCTCCGGTCACTGCAATCACTTGAACCGGTCGACCATAACTCATGGGATAATTCGCTCCTGTATCTAGCGGGAATATGGAATAACTCATTAAGTATAGTTGGCTATTTCCATTTATCCTGCCGTTTGGCCAAAAAAATTAAAGTTTTCCGAAGCCAGTATTTTGTTGATTAAAATTCCACCGACTGCTTAAGCTGCCGAGAATCCATTTCCGAAAGTTCCAATGCCGTTGAAATCAAATGTTGGCTTCTAGCAACAGCAATGTCTTGCGGAATGTTTTGCCCATCGGTGCTATAGGCAAGCGGTAAGTCATGTTCAATTACCACACTCAAGGCTTCACCCAAGCCTGTCGTCTCATCTAACTTACTCAGTACCGCGCCATTCAAACCGCGTCCAGCATAGGCATGCGCTGATGCTTTGAGCATTTGCCATTGGCTATTGGCCGCCATCACCAAGTAACTGCGCACAGCTCTATGTTGTTGGACCAAGGCGAGCTGCTGATGCAACATTGGATCGCCATGACGGAAACCCGCAGTATCAATCAAAATTAAAGAGCGCTGTTTAAAGCTATCGATAACGTCCTTAAGGCTTTCATCTTCCTCAACAACTTTGACAGGTACTTTTAAAATCGCACCTAAAGCACGCAACTGATCATGTGCAGCAATACGATAAGTATCGGTAGTGATCAGGGCCACCTGCTCCGAGCCATGCTTCATTACGTAGCGGGCTGCCAATTTTCCAACGGTGGTGGTTTTTCCTACGCCGGTTGGACCAACAAAGGCAAATACACCACCCTGCTCCGTGATATCTTTTGGTAAAACGGGAATAGACTGGGTTAGATGCGACAATGCTTCATTCCAGCTATCTGAAATACTTTGGCCCGGGCTCAAACGATTTAGCAATTGTTTGCTAACGCCCTGACTCAAGCCCAACTTTTCTAAACGGCTACGCACCGCATCTTCAACTGGGTTTTTGACACCACTTTGATGAGTCGTTTGTGCGATCTGCTCTTCCAATAAACTGCGCATATCCGACAGTTCAGACATCAACAGTTTCATTTTGTCATCAACATCCATGGCCTGAGGTTGAACAGGAGCTGGATGTGAAGGCGCTCGCAACTCGCCCTGCATTGCGCGATGATCCACTCGGGTTTGCGAATGCGGTACATTGCTATGAAGAGGGTATTGATCGACTTGTAACTGAGGCTGCGGCATTGCTTGGGCTGCATTTCCACCTTGCCAATGTGCTGCTACGTCATTTGGATTTATAGGATTGGCATGGTTAATTGCTGGACCAGTGGCCACCGCATTAGCAGGTACAACATTGGTCGGTGTTTTCGCTTGGGGACGTTGATTTCTGCTAGCCTGTGTTTCAGCTCGCTGACGTGCGGCCAACATTTTATCGCGCGCTGAGGCAACCTCTTGAGCCAACTCTTCTTGAGTTTTACCAGAAGCCTGACCTCTCATAGGCGCTTGTTCACTCATCATGCTGGCGCCAGTCATTTGCTGCGCTAGCTGCTGTCCGTTCATTTGCTGTTGCCAGGCTTGATCGCTCGCCATAGGCAAATCGTAATTGGCAGCAGGAGAATCCTGTAGATGCTTAGTTGGAGTTGGAGCCGGCTTTTGCGGCAGTTCCAATGAGGCCATCACCTCTACACCCTTTTCATTGCGGTGATTGGAAAGAATAACGGCATCCGGGCCCAGCTCATGGCGCACCAGTTCCAAGGCACGTCTCATATCTGCTGCAACAAAACGCTTTACTTGCATTGTACTCTCCTACTCACCCAGCCAAATGAAGCATCGGGTTAATCGTGAATTGCGATTTATGGTCCATCGACACTGACAGCCATTTCAATCGTAATCTGTTTGTTATCTGGTATTTCGGTGTAAGCCAAAACACGCATTTCTGGCACAGAGAAGCGGTTAAATTTCACCATCAATTCTCTCAGCGGTGCAGCGACTAAAAGAATGATGGGCTTACCGGCCAGCTCTTGCTGCTGTGCTGCATTAATCAGAGCTTGCTGAAGACGCTCTGCTAAACCTGGCTCAATGAACGCTCCATCATCATTGCCAGATTTTTGTGCCTGCTGTACAGAACCAAGCAAAAGCTGTTCCAACTGTGGATCTAAAGTCATCACAGGCAGCTCAGGCTCAGAGCCCACAAGGCCTTGCACGATTTGGCGAGCCAAAGAGATTCTAGCGGCAGCCTTCAGGGCGACGGGATCTTGACTCTTATCAGAGTTGGCGGTGATCGCTTCGGCGATGCTGCGCATATCACGAATGGACACACCTTCCTGTAAAAGCCCCTGCAGTACTTTTAGCAGCACGTTCAAGCTAATGGTGTTAGGAACCAACTCTTCAGCAAGCTTGGGCGACTTTTCACTCAAGATATCCAACAACTTCTGTACATCTTCGTGCCCCAATAACTCATAAGCGTGTTTTTGTAGAATCTGATTTAAATGGGTGGCGATAACCGTGGCTGCATCGACCACGGTATATCCCATGGTTTGGGCGTGATCTTTTTTGGACTCTTCGATCCATACGGCATCGAGACCAAAGGCTGGGTCTTGGGTTTGAATACCTTCTAGCTTGCCAAAAACTTGACCAGGGTCGATGGCCAAGAATGAATCTGGATAAACTTCCGCCTCACCTAAAGTGACACCCATTAGGGAGATTTTATAAGCGGTTGGATTCAGATCTAGATTATCCCGAATATGCACCGAAGGAATCAAAAAGCCGACATCTTGAGAAAGCTTTTTGCGTACACCTTTAATACGGCCCAAGAGCTCACCATTTTGGTTGGTATCTACCAATGGGATAATTCGATAACCCACCTCTAAACCAACCACATCAACGGGAACCACATCGTCCCAGCTGATCTCTTCATTAATATCAGGTGGCTCTACAGCGCCAGCAACAGGAACCAATTCTCCAGCACCACCCTGCCCAGCCGCTGCTGGTGCTGCAGAACGAGCAGTAGACTCAGAGCCCCCCTCTTCTGTGGCGGTATTTCGCTTATGAATAAAAAACGCCACAGTAGCGGTCACAAAGGCCAAACTTAAAAAGGAGAAGTGTGGCATGCCAGGAATTGATCCCATCAAAAACAGCACACCAGCAGCCACACCCAGAGCTTTGGGGGAGTCGAACATCTGCCCCATTACCTGACTGCGCATATCTTCGGAGCTGTTGACTCGGGTAACCATAATCGCTGCGGAAGTAGACAAAAGCAGCGACGGAATTTGGGCAACCAAACCATCACCGATGGTCAGCAATACATATTTTTCACCGGCCTCTGCAAAGCTCAGCTCATGCTGCGCCATACCAACGATAAGACCACCAACAACATTAAGAACAAGAATTAAAATACCCGCAACCGCATCACCGCGAACAAACTTACTGGCACCATCCATTGCTCCGTAGAAGTCGGCCTCACCCGCAACTTCCTCGCGTCGAATGCGCGCTTGGTCTTGATCGATCAAGCCGGCATTCAAATCAGCATCAATGGCCATTTGTTTACCTGGCATGGCATCCAAGGTAAAACGCGCACTCACTTCGGAGATTCGACCAGCACCCTTGGTTACCACCACGAAGTTAATAATCATCAAGATGATAAAGATGATTAAACCAACAGCGTAGTTACCACCAATAACCACCTCACCAAAGGCTTGAATCACCTTACCGGCCGCATCACCACCATTGTGCCCCTCTAACAGCACGACACGAGTAGAAGCCACATTCAGGGCTAAGCGCATTAGGGTGGCGACCAACAGAATGGTGGGAAACACCGCGAAATCTAGTGGTCGCAAGGTATAGATACCCACCAATAAAACCACGATAGACAAGGCGATATTAAAAGAGAAAAACAGATCCAGTAAAAAAGCCGGCAGCGGAAGGATCATCATGCCCAGCAGCATCAACAATAACAGTGGTACACCAAGGTTACCCTGGCTTAGGCTGCGCGCCTGGTGGATGGCGGTATCGCGATCGAACTGCTGCGGTAAGGCTCTGATATCGGCGAAACTGGGTAACTGCATAATTCGGCTTTTTGACACTCAAATGGATTGAATATTGAGTGTCGCAAGAAGTGTACCGAAATTGCCGCAGGGCGGAATATTTTTGCCACTTAATAAAAAAGCCCGCTAGCAGGCTGTTGAAAAACTATCTGCGTTGCCATCGCGTTGTTAAAAACAAGCTCAAAATGCTCATTTGTTACATATAAACTGCGCTTTTTCGCTTGTTTTTGCCTAGCGCTGACTGCCTCGAAAACGTTTTTCAACAGCCTGCTAAATAGTGACTCTAGCGGGCTTTTGGTAAATCTCTGTTGCAAACAAGAAAGTGTCTGACTGATCGATTATTGCACGGTATCTTTATGTGCCAATAAGTCGTCACGCTTTTCGACTCTGGCAGCAACCGGCGCCATTAAACTGCTAATGTATAAATAATCATCAGTCTCCAAAACGCCTGTGGTCACAGGATAATTGCCACCCGGGTCTTGCAGCGAAACCTGCACCTCGCCATCTGAATTTATAGCCACAACATGACCATAAAATTTCGCCGCTGGTCTTACAAATGCAGGAAAGCGCTGCACCATTTTACGCAACCACGGCTTGTCGGCCAGAGCATCTACAATGGGCAAACGCGGAGAGACTAAACCAAACCAAAAACGGCCATCCTGCCCTGTTACTATATTGTCCGGAAAACCAGGCAAGTTATCGATAAGAACTTCCATCTGCCCCTCTTTTTCTCCGGCAATCCAATATTTATGAATTCGGTATTCGCTGGTTTCATTGATCAGTATAAATTGCCCTGCCGGATCCATAGCAATGCCATTGGCAAAGCTTAAGCCATCCACAAGTAGTTTGGTGCTTTTATCCGCGGGGTCATAAACCAATACTCTTCCCGATCGCGAGTGTTCCATTACATCGAGCAAGCTCGCCTCATAAGTGCCGCCGTTTACCTCAGCACCAAAACGCACAGAAGCATCGGAGAAGTACATTTTGCCATCTGGGGCGATATCCACATCGTCGGCGTAAAGGATTGGACTATCGCCAATATGATCAGTCAATACCGTGATGGTTTTATCCTTGGCAATGCTAAGCAAGCCTCGATAGGCATCGGCAACAACCAAATTGCCAGCATTATCAAAGTCCATCCCCAATGGGCGACCCTGGGTATCCACCCAGCGCTTAAAGCTGTTCGAGCCTAAGTCTTTTTTTAGAATCCAACCGCTATGAACAGAGGCGTAAATCGCTCCTTCCGCATCGGCATCCATATCTTCTGGGCCGTGTTCATTGGCAATATCAAGGTGTTCTACGTCCGCAAGCTTATGGTTTTCGGCAAAGATTCCCTGATAACCAGGATCCTTAGGCGCTTGCCAAGCTATTGGCTCGACCGGAACCGGCCAGAAACAGAAATAGAGTATTAATAAGATGACAATAATTGAACTGATGCGAAACATAGGATGCCTTTTGTTTATTTTTAATAGGGCGATTCATGGAGTCTTGTCGATATGGGGACGATAAATATCGAAGCTAAATGTAACAACAAAGATTCTACCCCATCAGGGCTAGCCCCCACAGCCCGAAAGGCTATCTGGATAGTGATTTTATTTGTCGTAACGCATATCTGGCGGGATCGACACATCTTTTGGAAACATTGGCTTTTCACCCTGGCCACGCCGAAAGTTCCTCAAACCAAAGACATAGGCCAATACTTGCGCCACCGCCATATATAGACCGGCTGGAATTTCATCATCAATTTCGGTGGTGTAAAAAATAGCCCTTGCGAGCTGAGGCGATTCGATAATCTCCACGCCATTGGCTTTGGCAATTTCGCGAATCTTAAAGGCTATATTATCGCCGCCCTTGGCAAGCAAAATAGGTGTAGCCATATTATTGGGGTCGTACTTTAAGGCACAGGCAAAGTGAGTTGGGTTAGTAATGACCACATCTGCTTCTGGAACATTCGACATCATTCTATTTTGAGCCATTTCGCGCTGCAGCTGTCGAATCCTACCTTTAACTTCCGGCTTACCCTCAGAGTCCTTCATCTCATCCTTAATTTCCTGCATCGACATTTTCAGCTTGCGGGAGTTATCCCATATCTGAAAAGGAACATCGACAATGGCGATAAGAATTGTGGAAGCCGCCAAGATAATGGCTGCAATCCCAGACAAAACCATGGAATTTTCGAGAGCTACATTTACGTCCTGGTAAGCCAAACGCAAGATATCTTCTTGTTGCGCCAGTAAAATAACAATAAGAAGAATGAGAATAACCGATACTTTGCCAACACTCTTAAGCAATTCCATTAAACCCTTAACGCCAAACATACGCTTTAAGCCTGACAAGGGGTTCATGCGACTGCCTTTCGGTGCAAGTGATTTCGCACTGAACAACCAACCACCTAAAGAAATCGGACCAATAATACTGGCTAAGGCCAATACCGCAAAAATGGGAACAAGGATGTACAAACCATCGTATATAGATTCACCTAGCTGGGTGAACATCAAGTTTGTATCGAAGACAACATTACGATCCAAGCTTAAATTGAAACGCATAATGGCTTCCATACGCTCGGTAATATAGCCACCCAATATAAACAAACAAATAGTGCCGCCCAATAGCAACACCGAGGTCGTTAGTTCACGCGATCGCGGAACCTGGCCCTCCTCCCGGGCCTTTTCCAGCCGTTTGGGCGTGGGTTCTTCTGTTTTTTCCTGACTGGAATCTTCAGCCATGTTATCGCTGCCTCCAGAAAGAAATTAAGGGTTTTGTGCGAGGTTTTGTAAAAACTGCAAAGCCTCGTACATAAAGGTATTGAAATTTGGTAAGAAACTAACCAGGGACACCCACATTAGAAACAAACCAAACACCAAGGTTAATGGAAAGCCAACCGCAAAAATATTCATTTGAGGTGCCGCTCGCCCCATCACACCAAAAGCTAAATTCACCACCAACAAGGCGGTTAACAAGGGCAAAGCAATGACTAAGGATGAACTGAACATCCAGCTACCCAAGCCAACAATCATTAAGATAGCCTGTCGATCTAATCCGACAGTTCCAATCGGGATTGAATAAAAACTGGCGGTTAGGGCCTCAATAACCAATAAATGCGCATCAACGGCAAAGAACAATAAAGTAACGGTAATCGAATAGAACTGAGAAATTAAGGGTATGCTAACGCCGGTAGAAGGATCATTCATGGCCGCGAAACCAAGACCTAATTTACCCGCAATTACTTGGCCACCTAAGACAAAGATCTGCATAAACACCTGCAGTGAAAAGCCCATCGCCAAACCGATGACGAGCTGCTGCATGCTGATCACCATCATCTGCAAAGACATCAACTTAACTTCAGGCATTGGGGGTAAAAGCGGCGTGACTAAAACAGCTAAGGCGAATGCCAAAGCCAATCTGACTCTAGCAGGAACAACTCTTGCACCAATCAGAGGCATAGCCAACAACACACCACTTATTCGAGTCAGCGGCCAAATATATTGCCCAACAAACTGAAGGATTTGCTGTTCGCTAATAACCTCCACAGCTTAGCCAATCATCAAGGGAATGTTAGTAAAAAGACGATCAAAAAGATCAGTAAACTTGGTAATTAACCAGCTACCGCCCACCATAATTGTCGCGAGCGTGATCAGTAATCGAGGTAAAAAGCTCAAGGTTTGTTCGTTAATCTGCGTGGCGGCCTGAAACATACTGACCAAAAGGCCAACCGCCAAGCTCGGCCCTACAATGACAGAAACGATTAATACGATTAAATAGAGCGCATCACCAAGTATATCCATTACGAGCTCAGGGGTCATAGTAAGCTCCTCAATATCCGTAGCTGGCAGCTAAGGTGCCAATTAGCATCGCCCAACCGTCGACCAGAACGAACAGCATAATTTTAAACGGCAATGAAATAATCAGCGGTGACAACATCATCATACCCATGGCCATCAAGACACTGGCTACAACAATATCGATAACCAAGAAGGGAATAAAAATAATAAATCCAATCTGGAAAGCGGTTTTTAGCTCACTGGTAACAAAAGCCGGAATAAGAATATTCAGTGGTATCTCGGTAGGCGTTGCCACCGGTGGCTTTTGCGCAATTCGCATAAACAAATCAATATCGGACTCACGAGTTTGCGCCAACATAAATTGATGAATCGGCTCTCTTGCCGCTTCCAATGCTTGACGAGAAGTCATCTTCTCTTCGATATAGGGCTGTAAGGCTTGCTCATTTACCACCTCAAACACCGGCGTCATAATGAACATGGTCAAGAACAAAGACAAACCAATTAAGATTTGATTTGAAGGCGACTGCTGCAAGCCCAAAGCTTGTCGCAAAATAGCGAAAACAATGATGATTCGAGTGAAAGAAGTCATCATCATCAACAGTGCTGGCAACAGGGTAAGCCCTGTCATGATCGCCAGGATCTGGAGGCTTACCGTATAGTCTTCACTGCCATCTGGGTTGGTAGTGACGGTTAAGGCGGGTAAGCCTGGGATCGATTTGAGTGGAATATTAGCCGCGCTAGGCTCACTGCTTTTAAGCTCTTCACTGGCAATTTGCGCTGCGGTGGCCACATCAGAGCCTTGCAGTGAAGTTTCTTCGCTTTGCTGTGCAACACTCTGCCCTACACAGGCTAGTGACATTGTAAAAACCAATACACAGAGTCGACACAATGACAGTGTTTGTTGAATTAGGCGGTCTAGGATCTGTTTTGGCATAGTGAATCTTTTAAAATAACAGCTCTTTGTAAATATCAGCTCTAGCGGCTTTGTTGCTCACCCTGTCCTATACAGGCTTTTTATTGACTGCCATTAAACCCGCCAGCTTGGCCTTGAAATCAACCACAGCTTCTGGGTTTTCTACTACGTGCTCAGGAATACTCTGTTGCTCAAAGCTATGTAAAGCATTAATCGAGTGTGCTGTCACACCCAACAAGATTTGCTGCCCATTAACTTCCGCCAGTACTAGCTTTTCTCGGGTGCCCATACTGGTACTGTTTAGCACCTTGATCGGGCTGGCCGAGAGACTGCTTTGGTTCGAAAAACGCTTTAGAAACCATGCCAAGGCATAAATAATGGCGAGAACAAAGCCAAGCGCTACAAACACCTGCACTAGTTGAGTTGAGGCACTGGGCAAATTAGCAATTGGCTGCTCGACAGCAGCTTGTTCCGCAAGCGCCAATATCGGTGCACAAGAAATCGTACAAAACAGCTTTATTTGAAGACCAAACTTGTTACTTGCGAAATTCATCTCTGAAACTCCTTCAATCGCAGCCGCTAATTGCTATCGCAGGCGCGCTATTCTTTCTTGTGGGCTGATTACATCAGTCATACGAATGCCAAACTTTTCATTGACTACCACAACTTCACCATGAGCAATCAAGGTTCCATTAACCAATACATCTAAGGGCTCTCCGGCTAAACGATCCAACTCAATCACTGAGCCTTGAGTCAGCTGCAGTAGGTTTCTAATGGATATAGATGTTTGGCCTACTTCCATTGACATAGACACAGGAATATCCAGAACCACTTGCAAGTCTGGTTGCTCCGCCGAGCCACCACCAGGTGCGGAAAAATCTTGTAGTGGCATAGGGTCAGCTGCAGGCTCAGGTTCTGGCTCTGCGTCTTCTTCACTGACACCCGCTTCTGCCATTGCCGCAGCCCAATCATCTTCAACATCGCCGCCTGTTTCGCCGGCCTCTTCCATTGCCGCCGCCCACTCATCAGCCATGTCGTCCTGATTTACATCACCCGAATCATTCTGATCGTCATCACTCATGGTTTTCTCCACCTCTTAGGCAATTTGCCTGTTTTACGCTTAGGCTGAAGCCTTGTTAAGATCTTCACCAAATTCCTCACTTGCAGCACTTACCCCAGCAATGCGCAATAAGTCTGCCGTTTCTTCGTCTTTATTCTCTACGACACCTTCAATGCGCATCGAGAGATTGCCCCGCGATTGTCCCAAAGTGCTGCGAAAAACCGGCACACCATTCGCCGTCACCACATGTTCTTCAGGCAATTCAATTGGGATGACATCGCCAGGTTTTAAATCCATAACTTCACGTAGTAATAGGTTTTTTCTGACAATATCGCACTCGAGGTTAACGCTGGCCTGCAATACCTCTGATTGCATGGATTTCACCCAACGCGTATCGGTTTCATCCGCTTCACTTTGAGCGCTGTTATCCAATAGATCTCGGATCGGCTCTAACATTGAATAAGGAATAGTGATGTGCATTTCTCCGCCACCACCATCCAATTCAACATGGAACTTACTCACCACAACGATTTCATTCGGACCAACAATATTGGTCATTGCCGGATTTACTTCGGCATTTAAAAACTCTAGCTCTACCGGCATAACAGCTCGCCAGGCTTCCGCTAAGTCCATCAAGCATTGATCTACCACCATCTGTACAACACGTAGCTCAGTTGGAGTAAATTCTCGGCCTTCAATTTTGGCGTGGCGCCCATCACCACCAAAGAAGTTATCCACCAATTTAAATACCAGCTTGGCATCAAGAATGATAAGGCCAGTGCCGCGCAAGGGGCGGAACTTAAGCATATTTAGACTAGTTGGCACGTACAGCGTATGAACATACTCGCCAAATTTCATGGTTTGCATTCCGCCGACAGAAACCTCTGCAGATCGACGCAAGAGATTGAAAACGCTGATCCGGGTATAGCGCGCAAAACGCTCATTAATCATCTCAAGCGATGGCATTCGACCGCGAACAATACGGTCTTGTGAGGTTAAGTCATAGAGGACAACATCGCCCTCTTCAACCTCGACTTCGGTCTCGACTTCGCCATCATCAACACCATGCAATAAGGCATCAATTTCGTCTTGTGAGAGTAAATCTTGCATTATGAATACACTCGCTGCTCGTTGATGATTTACTGCATAACAAAGTTGGTAAATAAAACCTGCTCGACACCAGGCTCACCAATTTCTCTGTCCATCATGGTTTGAACTTCTTCCAGCGCCAATTGACGTACCAGCTCTTTGCCTTCTGGTGTTTGCAACTCTTCATAGATCTGTCCGCTGAACAGCATCACCAAGGCGTTACGAATCATCGGCATATGCAATTCTGCGGCCGATAGAGCCTGCTCAGTACGCATCATTAGAGTCACTTCCGCTTGCAAATAGCGCTGACGACCCCGAGCTTCAAAATTTACGATAATGGCAGGCTTGAGCGGCAAGTAGATGGCCGACGGAGTCGGCTCAGCGGCTTCCATTTCATCGCCTTCTTCGCCTTCCTCAGCCTCCTCTGAATTTTCTTCGCCTTCACCTTCACCCTCTTCTGTTTGTTCTGTCTTTGCTTCATCAAAGAAGCCCAATGCAAACAAGGTTCCACCCACTGAGGCGCCAATCAATACCAGACCCAACACGATAAAGATGATGAGTTTCTTTTTTCCGCCGCCAGAGGATTCGTTTTCTTCAGCCATGGGCTCTCCGTCAATTTCCAGTCACATCTTGGATTACGCATATAGTTGAGCAAGAGCCGTGCCATTATTTTGCCTAAGGCGCTTTACCCTCTTTCAGCATAGTTCAATGTGCATCTATCAGCGTCGATTTCGCCTTTAGCTGCAATATGAAGTCCGGAATTAGCGGTAATCAGGAAATAGAGAAGCCCCCTTGTTAGCAAGTAAGAGATTTCGCTAACAAAGAGGCTACTAAGGGAACTTGGGGGAGAGTCTATTCAAATAAGCACAGGGCCAATATGGCAGCTAAACATACGAATCCACCAGAGAAAGCGATTGTCGCAGCGGCTGATGGACCACTTCTGTTTCAGTCAAATCTTCATCAAAAGCGGCGTGAGAACCACCAGGAGCATCGTCTGAATGCTGCTGCGCACCTTCACCGCCAACGTTTACATCCGCAAGATTCAAACCTTGCTCTTGGAACATTTCACGCAAACGGCTTGAGCTTTGATCCAGTGCTTCGCGAACACTGGCATGAGGACTATTAAAACTAACCTGGGCCTGCTCCTGATTTAATTGAATTTTGATCTGCAAACTTCCCAGCTCAGGAGGATCCAGACGTATTTCCGCCTTGGATATATTTCTAGCTGAGAACCAGGCGACCTTTTCGGCTATTTCCGCTTTCCACTGGGGCTGGCCAATATCAGATTGCATGGTGCTGCGACCTTGCACATCGGCTCCGCGCTGCAATTGAAAGCTATGTTCCAATCCACTGGCTCGGCCTAGGCTTTGGCTGTGGTTCACGCCGGTACTCTCACCATAGGCGCTGGCACTCGGGGCACTTGATACTTCCTTAAATAGCTGATTAGTAGCCAACTTTGAAATCGGTGCTACTTCTGCGCTAGCCATTTTTAGCTTAGGGTCGCTCACCGCTGTCAAACCCACCTCAGCGGCTAACTCGTCGCCAGATTCTTCCGAAGGGTTGCTGCTAAGCTCCTGCAATATCGATGTTCCTTGATTCTGCCGGTTTATGCTGGCTATCTTGCCGGCCAGCTCAGCATCAATTACCTTTGCATTGCTTGCCTCAGAAGCCTTAAGCATTGTTGGCGCAGTGCTTTGTAGTAGCACGGAATCATCTATCGCCGGCTCTTCTGCTTGTCCTACTCCAGCAACCTCTTGATCATCTGGCAACTCAACCGCAGCGAGTGCCTCAGTATCGAGCTCTACATTGCTATTTTCATCGCTAAACAACATTGATTCTGAGTCTGAATCTAGACCTTCTAAAACGGACAGATCATCGTTAATTAAGGCATCAGTTTCTGCTGCAGGCTCAGGAACTGACACGCCAATCAAAGCTAGAATGAATTTCTCCTCAGAACTTATATTGCTATATTCAGCCTCACCAGCCGTTAATGGCACTTCACTGGATTGAGTTTCAGTTTTTGCTTCGCCTTGCGTCGCCGCCTCACCTTCTGGCTTATGCTCAGCCTTTTCAGAGCGACTCAGTTTTTCAGGTCTCTCCTTAGCGCCATCGGGCCTTGCTTGAGCAGGCTGCTCTCGACGATTTTCTGCGCCTTCGCTGTCTCGTCGACTAGGTGAAATGTCTTGTCGGTTTTCACTGCGATTTCTGGATTGATCTATATCTCTAGAACTATTCGCAGCGTGACGATTGTCTCGAGAATCATCATTCGCCCGCCCGCGCGAGTAATCCGGCTCTCTGACGGCAGAATTCTTGGGGCTTTGGGCTTGCTGCCCTAATTCAGATTGCGCAGCCCAGTGCTCCGAGAAGCTCGCACCACCCGTTTGTCGAGACGAGCTTTTAGGCGTCGTATTGACGGACGGTAGAGTATTCAGAAGAAGGTCACTTGTTGTCGCTGGCATGTAATTTCATTCCCTATCGATTCAACAGCGGCAAGTTTTTGCCTGCATCTTAGGCTCAAAGCACTCAGAGCACGCAAAACGCTGCCGCATTAATGATTAATAGCGCGAACTGGGTGATTTATGAGTAAGCACGGCTATTTGCTGAACGGAATTGCAATTCCGATGCCAGAATTTGTTAGCGCTTAAAGCCGACGGAATTAGCGTGCTATTAAATAGAGGCGATATTGATTAGAGAAACTACTGTGACGGGATATCTGAAAAGTAGGCGCGTATATGTTCGAATTCGGTCTTAAGTTTAGGCAACAAATAAGACATTGAACTTTGGTCACCGTCCCTACCTGCCAAAACCAACTGGTGACATAACTCTTCCATATTTAAAGCACCGATATTTGCACTACTGCCTTTAAGGCTATGGGCAGCACTCACCACATCGGAATATTCCGAAGCCGCAATGGACTCCTGGATTTTTTTAAGGCGGTAGTCAGAATCAGAGCGATAGGTATCTATAAGCAAATTAAAATCTTCGCCCATTAAATCACGCAATTCGTTCAGCAGATGTTCATTTAGCACCGCTTCCATGTTCCTACTCCCCGCCCTGGATAGATTTGCAGCTTGATTAATAAAGCCACACTATCACTTTAACGAGCCAACTCGGATAGGACAAGTATTTATCGCTATAAGGATTAGCCTGCCGACATTCTGCGTGATGCCTTTTGAGTACTCAATTCATCAATGAGTTTTTGTTCTTGCTGATCAATAAGGGCTTGCTCTTCCTTAAGGTAACGCGCGATTAACTCTTCTAGCTTGTTTATCTTTTGGCTTTGCTGATGCCACAGCTCCATAATGGCTTCACAATGTTCCTTAACTTTTTCGACCATTGCCCCCTGCTGATCACAGGCCAACTGCATTCTCTGAATAAAGTTTCTCTGCCGCTGCATGCTCTGGACATCCGTTTGTCTTAACGAGCGGACCGATGATAAATATTCATCTCTATAGCTTTCTAGCTGGCTTAACTTATCCTGCTCTTGGGAAAGCTTTTCTTGGTGCTGCGAAAGCTGCTGACTAATCGTATCCAGCTCTTTTTGGTTTAAGCTCAATACAATGGCTAAACGTTTGCTACGTAATTTAGCCACCCGTGTTTGCCTCAGGTGCTGACAACACTTCATCTAACATAACACAGGCCGAATCATAGGCTACCGCTTCGTTCATGCCCTGACACACAAACTGGCGTAGTTTCGGCGCCCTATCAATGGCCAAGTCCACCTCGGGATTACTGCCCGGGCGATAGGCGCCAATGCTAATCAAATCTTTGTTTTCTTGATAAATCGCTAACAAGCGCTTAAAGGCCTGCATTTTTTGTAATTGCTCTGGCGCTACAATATTAGGCATAGCTCTTGAAATTGAAGCTTCAACATCAATAGCTGGATAAATACCCTCTTCTGCCAAGCGACGCGACAAGACGATATGCCCATCCAAAATAGCTCTCGCTGAATCAGCCACAGGATCTTGTAAATCATCACCTTCAGTAAGCACGGTATAAAAAGCAGTGATTGATCCTCCACCAGCCTCTCCGTTACCAGCCCGCTCAACCAACTGTGGTAGTTTCGCAAATACCGAGGGCGGATACCCTTTTGTTGCGGGTGGCTCGCCAACCGCTAGTGACACCTCACGCTGGGCTTGGGCATAGCGAGTTAGTGAATCCATCAACAGCAGTACATTTTTACCTTGATCACGATAATATTCGGCCACTCGACAACAAAGCTCTGAAGCCCGCAGGCGCATCAAT
Organism: Cellvibrionaceae bacterium; assembly: GCA_025800365.1. Lineage (GTDB taxonomy): Bacteria > Pseudomonadota > Gammaproteobacteria > Pseudomonadales > Cellvibrionaceae > Pseudoteredinibacter. The sequence continues at coordinate 100,625 of JAOXRT010000083.1, forward strand.
GGCGCATCATCGGCAGGCGAAGCAACCACCACGGCTCGCTTTAGCCCTTCTTCACCTAAACTGTGATCGATAAATTCTTTAACTTCTCGACCACGCTCACCAATTAAACCCACCACAACTACATCAGCGTTGGTAAAACGCGTCATCATGCCGAGCAGCACACTTTTACCGACACCACTGCCTGCAAAAAGCCCTAAACGCTGCCCTCGCCCCACAGTCAACAAGGCATTAATCGCTCGAATGCCGACATCCATTGGCTCTTTAATAGGGTCTCTTGACAGAGGGTTAATAATTTCAGGGAGTAACTTTAAACGATCTTTTGCACGCAGCGGCCCATGGCCATCGATAGGTTTACCAATACCATTGATTACCCGTCCTAGCATCTCATCGCCGATTGGAATTTGAGCAGCCTGTGTGACGGGACGAACAATAGCGCCAGGCTCTACACCGGCGAAATGAGTAATTGGCATCAAGTAAACCTTTTGGCCATTAAAGCCAACCACTTCGGCTTCAATCTCGACACCTGATTGATTAATAATCTGACAAGTTTGCCCAAGACTCGTGCGCAAGCCCTCCGCTTCCAAAGTCATTCCCACAAGGCGTGTTAGGCGGCCTTCAGCAACATAATCGTAGCTGAACTTATCAGTGTTTTGGGTTGGAGTTAACGCACTTAACTCAGCGCAAATATTTTTCATGGCATCGCTATCTCGTTAATTTCAACGATAGAGCTTAGAAAGTGGAAATATCAATTAGTATTTACCGGTGCTGGACTAATGGAAGTCTCCTCTTCACTTAAGACATCCATCGCTTGCTCTAAATCCTGATTAAGCTCTTGCTGAATTTGAGCCTGAGCAGCAAGCGTTTGACTTTGAATTTCCTCTTCGCTAGCGGCCAGCTCTCCGCTAGAAAATTGCTCCAACAAAGCCTCCCAGCGTGACTCAAAATCAAGTACCACTCGACTGTGTTCGCTATTAACAACGCAATCCCAGTTACCCAAACTCTCATCGGCGCTGAAAGACAACTGACAATCTTCAATCGATAAAGCCGCCTTTACCGTATCGAGCGACTCCGGGTGTAATTTGATCGTTAATTCTTGAGGCTTGCCCGGCAAACTAGCGATGCCTTTGTTAATGAAATCAATAAGCAAACCTGGCGAGCTTTGGAATTCTTTTTCAATAAACTGACGAGCAAGCCCTGTAACCATATTCAGGATTAAAGGCCTAAGTTGATCTTGTTGCTCAAGATGGCACCGTTGTAATTGATCAACAATCTGGGAGAACTGTTTAGTTTGGCCACTTAAGCTGGGTTCAAGCTCGGCTCTAATATCTTTTTCACCTTGCACGCGCCCTTCTTGGAGACCGGCCTCCAAGCCATGCTTTTGGCCTTCGTCATAGCCCGTTTGGTAGCCTTCCTTATGGGCTTGCAATCGTATCTCTTCGAGCTGCTGTGCCGTCAAGGGCTCTACTTCTTGCTCAAATTCATCGATAGATTCGTCTTCACCGACTTGGGCGGCGGCCCGATCTTGCGCGAGCTTTTCTTCAGAGGCGATTATTGATGAAGAGCTTTCATCAAATGATGGCAGTGTCCAACTGCTGTATTCCTGATTATTTACTGACACTGCACCATCACCCATTTTCACGCACACTCACTTTTATTTGCAGCTTTATTAGCGCTTAGCTTACAGCCGCTAGAATCTGTCACTTACGCTACGTTATAGCATCTGTTCGCCGCCACCACCGAGCATAATCTCGCCGGCATCAGCCATTCTTCGAGCAATAACCAGAATTTCTTTCTGGGCCGCTTCCACTTCAGACAAGCGCACCGGACCTTTGGCTTCAAGATCATCACGTAGCAATTCAGCGGCGCGTTTAGACATATTCTTAAATATTTTTTCTTGCAAGGTAACATCAGCGCCTTTCAACGCTATGATCAACATTTCCGAGGAAACTTCACGCAGCAATGCTTGAATACCTCGGTCGTCCACCTCTTGCAGATTATCAAAGATAAACATCAGATCTTGAATCTGCTGCGCCATTTGCTCATCGATTTCCTTAATGGATTCCATCAACTCGCCTTCAACAGCACCGCCCAAGTTGTTCATGATTTCAGCGGCTACCTGCAGACCACCCATATCCTTACCTTGACTGGTCGCACTGCCAGAGAATTGTTTCTCAAGAATATCGTTGAATTCCTGCAAGGCAGAAGGCTGCACAGTTTCTAGCGAGGCCACGCGCATCATAATATCGAGTCGCACCTTGTCAGGCATAAAACTCAATACTTCGGCCGACTGATCTGAATCCAGATAGGCAACCACGATGGCTTGAATCTGTGGGTGCTCATCGCGAATGATATCGGCAATGGAACGTGGCTCCATCCAACGTAAGGTATCCAAGCCAGCGGTATTGCCATCCATCAAGATACGGTCGATTAAGCTGCCTGCTTTATCTTCACCTAGAGCTGCCACCAACATCTTACGAATATAGTCATCAGAGCCAACACCAAGACCGGTCAGTGATTTCACATCGTCAAGAAACTTACCCATGACGACTTCCACTTCCTTCTGGTGGATATAGCCCAAGTCGGTCATTACCGAACCCAGACGATGTACTTCTTTTGGCCCTAGATGTTTTAGGATTTCAGCCGCATCAGCTTCACCAAGCGCCATCAAGAGAATGGCTGCCTGCTCAATTTCGGTACGCGTTGAACTGCCTTCGATTTGACTTTGATCTTCAGCCATTACTACTCTTCCTCAGTTACCCAGGCTTTAATTACCAGAGCCACACGCCCGGCGTCTTCCGCAATGAGCGCTTTCACCGTATTGAGCTGGGTTTCGTAATTTTCATCCGGGCTTGGTAATGCCAGGGTTTCGCCACCGGTTAAAGTCACCGCATCATCGGCTAGCGAATCAAAGCCTTCCATTTCTACAGCGGCTAGTTCAGCCAGCTGAGCGGCCTCTTCGGCTTCCCGGCGCTCACGGCCAGATTCAGCAAGGTTCTTCAGCAATGGACGCAATAAGCCCAGCAATAAGATAAGGATAATCAATAAACCCACAGCCTGCTTAGTTAAGTTACCAAACCAAGCCTGCTCCCAGACCGGAGGCTCTTCTAAGATCTCTTCATCTTTCGCGATAAATGGCGAGTTCAAAACATTGACGCTATCACCGCGGGCGGAAGAAAAGCCTACTGCATCGCGAACCAAAATCGTCATGCGGTCCAGCTCATCCTGCGTCCAAGGCACGCGACTGGCCTGACCACTTTGGGCATCCATCGCCACCTTGTCATCAATAACCACGGCAACGGTGAGTCGCTTGATATTGCCCTGCTGATGGCGAGTGTAACTAACGGTTCGATCAAGCTCGTAGTTACGGGTTGCTTGGCTGCGCACACGATCATTCGCTCCACGGCCATTGGCATCGCGTGCCTCCGCTTCTTCAGGCGCCTCTGCCATGCCTGGTGGCTGATTGGTCAAGGCACCTGGAATACCAGCGACAAGATCAGCACCGCGCTGTTCGTTTAAGGTTTGCTCACTACGAATGGCGGGTAAATCAGGGTTAAATACTTCTTCAGCTTGTTCAACTTGAGTAAAGTCAACATCGGCACTGACCTCGGCCTTAAAGCCTTCTGCACCAACCACCGGCTCTAAAATACTATTAATACGACGGGTAAGATCATCTTCAACCTTGCGGGTAAACTCCCGCTGCTTGGCCGCCATTAGTAGCTCTTCATTGTCTTCGCCGTGAGACAGCAAGCTACCACGCTGATCAACAACGGTTACGTTTTCTAGCTTTAATTCAGGGATGCTCGAGGCAACGAGATTGGCGATAGCCTTAACTTGCTCGGGTTTTATGCTGCGACCAGCATACAGATCGATAAACACAGAAGCTCTTGGCTCACGCGCATCGCGCACAAACACAGATCGCTTGGGAATTGCCAGGTGAACCCTTGCTGCCTTTACCGTTTTAATTGCCGTAATTGTACGCGCCAATTCGCCTTCCAAGCTGCGCTTGTAGCGGGCACTTTCCATAAACTGGCTGGTACCAAGTGGCTGCTCTTGATCAAGCAACTCAAAGCCCGTGCCGTCGCGGCTTTCATTATTAACTTCAGCTAATTTGATTCTGGCCTGGTAGATATCTTGCTCGACAACCAAAATGGTATTGTTTTTTTGATCGACCTTATAATCGATTTCACTTTCTTCCAGTAAACGTGCAATTTCGGGCACATCAAGAATATTGCTACTGCTAAAGAGTGGACGATAGTTATCTTCTTGGGTCCATAACACCACCGCAAAGCCAATAGCCACGCTGGCAGCCAGGCCCACCATTAGGCCAACCTGACGCATTAAATTGAGATTATTAAAACCTTCGACCAGATCCGAGGAAGATTTTTTGGGCCCGTCGACTCCGCCTTCTTCGGCGAAATCACCCATATCGGTTTCTGCAGTAGACATATCAAACAGCCCCTAAATTACATTGGCATGTTCATAACGTCGCGGTAGGCGTCTACCAGCTTGTTACGTACCTGCAGCATTGACTGAAAACTGACAGAGGCTTTTTGCGAAGCAATCATGACATCAGTCACATCAACCGATTTATCACCCTGCTCATAACGCGTTGCCAGCGCTGCTGATTCTTTTTGTACGCTATTCACTTTATTAATAGCCTGCCCCATCATTTCACTAAAGGAAGGGGTTTCTTGAGCCCCTTGAACCTTCACGCCAGGGCGCACGGTAGAGGCGACTTGATCGACAGCGCCAGGGCCATTAAAAGCCTGGGTTTGTGATTTTAAAGTCCGCATTTCTACTAGTAAGCGATTGATATCTACTCGGTCTGTCATGACTCGGCCTTAAGCTCGCAAAGTTATAGTGACAAAAAGCTGGCGTTAACTGCCCTTTAGGGGAGTTATGCACAAAGCGGGCCAGATATTGCCGCCGAGAAGAGTTAGCGGTGAATGCTTTCCGCTACAGATATGGGAATCAAAAAATGTGGGGGTAAAAAAAGAGTTGGCTACGACAGCTTCAAAGTTGAAGCTGCCTGATAACTAAACCGAGGCTAAGTCATTCAAAATCAAAGGAAAATTCCTGAGTTTCTCGCCTCAATCGAGCTTCTTCAAGACGATCTTCTAAGCGCCTTCGGGCATCTAATATCTCGACCGTTGGGCTAATTACAGACTCAAATTGCGGGTCAAACTCTTGTTCATGATCTAAGGCTTGATAGTTCATACCGATACTCCTGTCGCGATATGCACACTGCGCACGTTGGCTAAAAGTGATTTAACGATGAAGACTCTCCGGCTTCTCATCGTTGCCAGCTAAGTAGGCTGTAAGTCGAAACTTACCGCCCTACTTGTTCACCGTCAAGTGCAATCTAACCAGCTAGAATGACATTTAAATGACAGTAATTTGGCTAAGTCATTAACAGTGCCAAGCCCACTCAGCCAACTTCGGTAAAACCAAAGCCCTTTACCCGGAACAAAAGCTCATTATTCGGCTATACCCACTAAGTACAAGCTGCAAGAGCACAAACAATCAACGCACTGTAAAAATCTGAAGAACAAAGTTCTAGTGACTAAAAGTCACTCGTACATAAGAAATAATTTTTAAAGGGGCAACTAGCACTAAACCATCAAAATAAAACACTAGCCACACACATACCTCATTACTAATTCGTATTTTTACATCAAAAGATAGAAGCCGTTAACAAAACTCGTATCATCCACTTGATGAAAAATACTGAGGGCATGGAATTATTGCTGCCCTATTCACTTTCTGCGTAAATATTGGAAGCTTACTATGACCACCATCGCAGCCATTCTGGATGATAGCGGCAGTATTCAAGGCCAAGTCCAACATCAGGCTAGCACTGATGACAGCAAACTGGAACTTAACGGTTCAGCAAACCCTGGCGAGACAGTGCGCATCTACCACAATGGGATCGTTATCGGCGAAACTACTGCCGACAGCCAAGGTAACTGGAGCTATACCGCCGCACAGCTGAGCGAAGGCAGCCACAGTTTCACCGCGACCAGCATTGATGCTAACGGACAAGAATCATTACCTTCTGCTGAGCATGTCGTTAACGTTGACCAAACAGCGCTTACCGCCAAGGCCATCCAGTTCCAAGGAGCCACAGGACTGTTGAGCAATGGCGATACCACCAGCAATGGCTTGGTAGAACTAAGCGGCTTGGCTGAGGCACATGCTCGGGTAGATATTTACGATCAAGGTAAAAAAATTGCTAGCGCCCAAGCCAACGAAAACGGCGAGTGGACAATCGAATTAGATTTGGCAAACGGCAATCATGACATCAGCACAATTGTGGTGGACCAAGCAGGCAATGAGAGCGCTGAGTCCATGTCAATTAGCTTAGAAGTTCAAGCGGTTCAGCAGCAGTTTAACGCCTCTCCTTTAAACAATAGCTCAGGCCCAGACGAAGTTATTTTGCCACCGGGCACCATTATTCAAAATGGCGGCTTCACTAACGATAACACGCCTCAAATTCAAGGTACTGCTACGCCAGGCGCGACAGTAACGCTGTCGGTAAATGGCGATACCTACGGCCCTGTAACAGCCAATAGCAATGGCGAGTGGACGATTCAAACAACGACACCACTACCTGAAGGTAAAGCCGTATTTAAGGCTAAAGCCGTTAATGCAGCGGGAACCGATTATTCAGGGTACAGCTTAATCATTGACACCGAGGCATCCCCTGCGCCGGTTATTACTCATGGCGATGATGATGTCGGCTTATACCAAGGTGAGCTACACCACCCTGCTGTTACTGATGATGACACCATTACCTTCCACGGCACAGGTACTGCCGGAGAAATTATTACTGTTTACAATGGCAACAACTTTCTTGGCTTTACCATTGTGCAAAGTGATAACACTTGGGAGTTTCGCTCCACCAAAAGTTTCTTAGAAGGCACGCACACTATTGCGGTTTACTCTACTGATAGAGCGGGTAATACCAGCGAAAAGAGTAACGATTTCGAGGTCACTGTAGATCGCTCGGTTGAGCCACCAAAAATCACTCACCTTATCGATGATCAGGGCAGTGTAACCGACGATGTACTGCACGGTGAAAAAACTGATGACCAGCAGCCGGTTATTGTTGGTACCGCCGAGCCCGGCGCGACAGTTAGCGTTAATATCGATGGTCAATTACTACCTCCAGTGGTAGCCGATGATCAAGGTAATTGGTCTATTCAGCTGACGATGGATTTAGATGAGGGTGACCACAGCATCAACGCCACCCAATTGGATTTAGCCGGCAACCGAAGCGGCGAATCTGATAACTTTGAATTCGAAGTGGCATTAAATGCGGAACCTATCGCCAACGATGATAGTTTCACAGTGATCAAATCTTCCAAGCTTAATGTTCTAGCAAACGACACTGATCCAGACAACGACACTTTAACTTTGACTCGGATCGTTAGCCAGGGCAACCACGGCACTGCGCGGATTAGTAACTCAGGCGAAATAATCTATACCCCAGATGGCAATAACACTCAAACCGTAAACGACACGCTGGTTTATGAAATCAGTGATGGTCGAGGCGGCTTTGATACCGCCACCGTGAACATCGAAGTGCTTGCACCATTAATTAAGCCAACTATCGACTTGCTAGCCAGCAGCGACAGCGGTAAATTTGATAACGATAATTTAACCAACGACACAACGCCAACCTTTACCGGAGACGCAACTGCCGGTTCTACCGTTGTACTTTATGCTGACAATAAAAAAGTAGGCGAAACTGTTGCCGATAGCAATGGCAAATGGACCATTACTAGCAGTGATTTAGTCGACAAGGTTTATGATTTTCACGTTAAGAGTAGCTTGGCCGGTGCCAGTAAAAACTCAGATGACTTAGCAGTCGAGATTGATACTATTGTAGAAGCTTCCGCTTCATTACCAGATGCCCAAGAAAATGGCGCTTGGTTCGCAAATGCATACAGCGTTCGCTTTCAAATTTCAGCGAATGAAGAAGTCAGCTACCACATTAAAGACGTTGATTTCCACTGGGGCTCAAGAATTTGGTACAACCCTGGCACCAGCATCACCGCCACAGGCACAACTTCATCAGATATTACCGTAGCAGCAAGCTATACGTGGACGTATTCCCACGGTTGGTTCACCTTTAACGCAGCCTTTACCGATCTCGCTGGTAATGAGCTTGATATGGATCTTACACCTGTCGTGGTCGACCCTATCACTGCCCTAGCTGACGGCGGCTACTTAGTAACCTACCTAAAGCTTTCTGACGAAGAAGGCCAAGGCTTCGATGTTTATGGCCAGCGCTATGATGCCGACGGTAACAGCACTGGCGATTCATTTATGGTGAATAGCTTCAAGCCAGGCGACCAAATAAACTCCGACGTTATCGGCTTAAACGATGGTGGTTTTGTTATTACTTGGCAGTCACGCGATCAAGATGGCGACCTCAATGGTATCTACGCTCAACGATACGACGCGGATAATAATGCTGTAGGCCCAGAAACCCAAATTAATGTTTACACCGACTCAGACCAGCAACGCCCTGCTGTTAGCGACCTAGCTGACGGCGGTTATGTCATTACCTGGATGAGTCATGGTCAAGACGGTAGTGGCGAAGGCATCTATATGCGCCTGTTTAACGCGGATGGTGTTGCCATTACTGGCGATGTTCGCGTCAATGATAGCACTATCGATAATCAAGCAAACCCAAGCATTACTACCCTTAGCGATGGCCGTTTTATCGTATCCTGGGATACTGTAAATAACGCAGGGCAAACTCAAGCCATGGCAAAGATTTACGATGCCCAAGGCCGTAGTCAAAGCGCCGAATTCACTTTATCCAGCGATGGTGGTGCACAGTCGCTCAGTCATGTGAGCGCAACAGCCAATGGTGGCTTTGCGGTAAGCTGGCTGGAAGAAAACGACAATGAAACCATGGTTAAGGTACAGCTGTTTAACAGTGACGGCACCCCAAGCCTAGGCAATGCCATTGACGTTCATAGCTCCATCAGTGCCGGCGCCAGTAAACCTGAGGTTGCCGGCTTAGCCAACGGTGATATTGTCGTTACTTGGACATCCGATGATGGTGAGCAATTAGGTATATTTGCATCGCGCTACAACGCTAATGGCGAAGTCGTTTATGAAAATAAACTCATCAATAGCGAAGAAAGCGGCGTTCAAACCGAGCCCCATATTGTTGCCCTTAATGACGGTGGCTACCTAATTACCTGGGGTGATCTACAAACAGAAGAAGGACGAACTTCAGTTTGGGGACAACAGTTTAACGCTGACGATAGCGCTACCGGCCCAGCCTTTGAAGTTGGCGAAGTTGCCAATTACGGAAGCGAAACCACAGCAAGCAGTACTGAAGAGCTAATTCCTAACGCTGTTGAAGATGACGGCGAAAGCCAGGTATCAAGTGGCGGAGAAAGCGGGCAAGAGAATGATGTAGATAATGATCTAATCCTTCCACCCGATACCGATGCACTACTCTCTTCCGGCGGCGTGCTGACTGAGGGGGAAGATCTAGCGCTAAACTACAATAGCGAGGCGGTATTCTTCAATGCTGACTTAGAGGGCCTAAGTTCAATCGATTTCAATGACCTACTCATTGATAACAATTTAGGCTTAAACGACGGTGTCGTTCTCGGCAATACCCAAGCAGCTATCGACCCTTCTGTTAATCAAGATATGTATTTCGACGGCAGCCTTGAACTAATCGATTTGCTGCATCAAAACAATCAACACTTAATCGATATTATCTAATCAGCAAAACAAAAAAGGGGCTATTAAAGCCCCTTTTTTATTATTTTCTAATACCTACTAGCAAGCCAGTTGAGCGTCAACATTTAAGCCCAAATCTTTGAAGCGAGCAATTTTATAGCGCAGTGTTCTTGGGCTAATACCCAATTTGCCCGCCGTGTTTTTCTTGCTTCCGCCCTCTTGCTTCAAGGTTTGCACAATAATTTCAAACTCGCGACGCTTTAGATCATCGCCCAGCATGGCCGAGTGCAAATCGTCTTCCACTTCTTCCTTAAGCTCTTGTGGGCTGGCTACTTGCTGCACTTCTTCTTGAGGCGCAGCCGCTGTATCTAGTTGCGCTGTGGGCAGAATACTGGGCTTAGGGCTGTAATTATTGGCAAATTCCAGGCCTAAGTCCTCAGCGGCTATTTGACTACCAGGCTGTAAGATTAGAGCCCGCTGCATCACATTATCCAACTCGCGCACATTACCCGGCCAAGCATAAGCCAGCATGGTTTCTTGGGCCGATGCCGTTAATTCAATACCGCGACGGTGTTGTTTTTCTGCGTGTCGTTGCAGCAACTTATTTGCCAGTGGAATAATATCTTCTTTTCGATCCCTCAGCGGCGCCCACTGCAGTGGCAGTACGCTGAGTCGATAATATAAATCTTCACGAAACTTGCCTTCAGCAACATAGTGGCGCATATCGCGGTTAGAGGTCGCTATAACTCGGACATCGAGCTTGATGGTTTTGCGGCCACCTAAGCGTTCAACTTCTTTCTCTTGCAAAACTCGCAATAGCTTAGCTTGCAAACCAAGATCCAATTCTGAAATCTCATCCAGTAAGAGCGTGCCGCCATTGGCTTGTTCAAATTTACCCGGTGCCGAGCTGGTCGCCCCCGTATAGGCACCCTTCTCGTGACCAAATAACATAGCCTCTAGCATGTTTTCTGGAATGGCAGCACAGTTGATCGCAATAAAAGGTTTATTGGCTCTAGGGGATTGTTCGTGAACGTAGCGTGCCAATACCTCTTTACCGGTTCCGGACTCGCCTACGACTAAAACTGTGGAATCCGTTTGTGCAACGCGACTGGCCAAGCGTAACAACTGCTGGCTAGATTCTGATTCTGCTACCGGCGCACTACTCTGATCGCAAGAGGCCCCTTTTACATACTTAGCCACAGTATCGAGCAATAACTTTGGCTGGAAGGGTTTTACTAAGTAATCAACCGCACCTAAACGCATGGCCTCAACAGAATCGCTCACACTGGCATAGGCCGTTACCAATAGCATGGGAATATGGGCGTACTGCTGCCTTACATGAACAAGCAGCTCGTGGCCTGACATGCCCCCCATATTGACATCCGAAACAATCATATGAATATCACTGTGTAGCGCTAACTCCTGTAAAGCTCGCTCCGCGCTTTCTGCGGCAACCACACAATACTCAGCCATTTCTAAGGTATCGCAAAGCGCCTCGCGCAAATCCATATCATCTTCAACTACCAGGATTTTGTGATTATCCATCATAAATTCGCCTGTCTATTTATGTTCTATAGTTATCAATTTTTAAGAATTCTCTAAAAGCGGTAATCGAATTGCCGCAGATGTACCCTGACCCAATTCAGAGTCCAAACTAAATACTCCACCATGCGCTTTAGCAACGGAGTGCACCACGGCTAGGCCCAAACCCGTGCCATGGGATTTTGTGGTGTAAAATAATTCCTGCACTTTTTGTACATCCGCTCGATCAATGCCTGGGCCTTGATCCTGCACTAAAATTTCCAACTGCTGGTTTTGCACACAAAACTGCAAGCTTAGGCTTGCTTCACGGCCGGCCGCCTGAATGGCGTTGTTCACTAGGTTAAGAATCGCCCCGATAAGCGCTTCGCGGTTGCAGCGTAATAACCTTTCTTCGGCTAGCGGGATAAACTCACAGTTTGACTGACTGCTATGTAATGGCTCTTCCATGGCCTCACGCAAACCCTGATACAAATCGCTTAAGCTAATGCTGTCGTTTAGTGGCAGCTCGCCTTTGGCAAATAGCAACATATCTTGAACCTGCTGCTCCAAGTGGCTAAGGCGCCCCATTAGCTTTTGTGCAAACTGCTGGCTTTTCTCAACAGGCAATTCACTGGAAGATAAGTGCCCAGCGTAAAGCATCGCCGTCGAAAGCGGTGTACGGATTTGATGGGCCAAGGCCGAAACCATTTTGCCCATGGCTGATAAACGCTCATGGCGACTCAATTCCGCTTGAAGCTTGCGGGTGGGAGTTTGGTCGGTCAGCAGAATGATTTGACCACCCTCTTCTATCGATGATGTGGCAATACTAAAAAAGCGACCATCTTTGGTGGAAACCTCATGGCCATCAATCTGCCTTGGCGAAAAGCACTCTTTAACGATATCTCGCCACAGGCGCCCATCAATGCTCTCGCCCAACAATTGGGTCGCGGCTGGGTTGCACTGGCTAACTAGGCCTTTATCATCCAATACCACAACCCCACCCGGCAGCACCGATAGCAGCGTTTCTAAACGATTGGCTAGCTGCTCTCGTTCTGCCAACTCTTGCATTCTTTGCTGGCTAACGCTGTTAAGCTCGTCGGTCAGCTCAGTTACCCTGTCTTCTAGCAGTTGATAGGATTCAGCGAGGTGCTGGGACAACTCATTAAACTGCGAAAAGGCCTCCTGTAAGCGCGCCACATCAGGATTAAAATCAAAGGCAATGTCTGACTTTGCAAATGCAGGAACTTCCATGGCAGTCGGTGAAGGCATATGAGTATCTAACCCTTTTTAATACAAGCTGAGCCAAACGCCGAAAAACTGGCGATTGATCGATTTATAGGGGTTACTGCAAAGCGAGTGCCAATTTGGCTTGTGAATTGCCCAGTGGCGATTTAAGGGGAATACAGATAAGCAGCTGCTGGCAAAAAAACAGCAGCTATAAAAACAAAAAAAGCCCGCTAAGCGAGCTTTGATGTTGATTGGCTAGGCTAGTCTACAAAACAGGCCAAGCTAGCCCCGCTGCAAGCCGTACTTACGCAGCTTTTCCACTAGGGTAGTACGACGAATGGTTAGGCGATCAGCCGCACGGGCTACCACACCACCAGAGTCATCTAGTGCTTGCTCAATTAAGCTCTTTTCTAAATTCGCCAAATACTCTTTTAGGTTGATACCGGCCTCAGGCAGCAACGTGGTATCAAACATACTGACCACATTGGTTTGGCGAGGTGTAGCATCTTCGCTGATGCCAAAATCTTCTTCCTCAACTTCGACATGGCGGTATTTGCTTGGCAAATCCTGCACACCAACAACACCATAGGGGTACATAATCGCCATACGCTCTACTAGATTGGCCAACTCGCGAACGTTACCTGACCACTGATGGCGACACAAAGACAGAATAGCCGCTGAGTTAAAACGGATAGAACCGCGGTTCTCACTCTCTAACCTGGAAACCAGCTCATTCAACAGCAAAGGGATATCTTCGTCCCGCTCGCGCAATGATGGCATTTCGATGGGAAATACATTTAAACGATAGTATAAATCTTCGCGGAAACTGCCTTCTTCGATCATGCTTTCAAGGTTGCGGTGGGTCGCCGCGATAATGCGCACATTAGTAGGGATGCTCTTGTTCCCGCCCACACGCTCGAAGGTTTTTTCCTGTAGAACACGCAAGATTTTCACCTGCATGTTCAAGGGCATGTCGCCTATTTCATCCAAAAACAGTGTGCCGCCTTCCGCCATTTCAAAGCGCCCTGCTCGAGAGCTTATCGCTCCGGTAAAGGCGCCCTTCTCATGGCCAAATAATTCGCTTTCTAAAAGATCGGGAGGAATCGCACCACAGTTCACCGGTACAAAAGGCTCATCACGACGGTCTGAATGGTAATGCAGATTACGCGCTACCACCTCTTTACCGGTTCCTGATTCACCGGTAATCAGCACCGATACATCTTTATCGGCTACCTGGGACATCATTGTTCTAACGGTTTGAATCTCTCGCGATGTGCCCACCAAGCTTCGAAACAAATGCGATGGACGTTGACCATTGCTGCTGGCCGCCAAGCGTTTAGCTTCGCGGTAACGCTGGGCACGGTGCAATGTGTCTAATAGCTGGTTATAGGTTGGCGGCGTTGTGATAGCCGCTACCAAGCTATGCTTTAATTCTACCGGCAATCCCTCACGCAAATCGTCTAGATCAGCCGAACGTTTGCCCAACATGATGATGGGTAGATCGGCATCCCATTGATGCACTTCCTGGATCTGTTCTTGAACTGGGCTATCGGCTTGGCAATCACCTAGTAGAACCGCGACAAATTCATCGGGATTTTCACCTGAGCTATCAATAAAGGTTCGCCAGCCCGATAAGGATGTGGCAACACTGGGTTCACCAAGAAAATCCAAAATCACCTTTAGGTTGTGGCGTCGCTCTGCGTCATCATCTACCACTAATACTTTGATGTCTCGCCACATCGTCTTGCTTCCTCAATCTCCAAGGTACCCTTATATGCTCAGTCCATGGCCTATGTCACATACTTGACCACGATTACTTTGCAGAAATCATATGGTAATTAATAGTCAATACCTTGGCGGGAGTCAATTAAATGACATGAAAAATCAATAATTTAAGAAAGAATTTTGTAAAACGATGAAAAAACCAACAGCCGGCTGAAATTTTGACTGCTGGTTTATAGCGGATTGCCCTTAAAGCTAAACTAGTTTTGACTAGTTATTCTGAGCGTTCAGTGCTTCAAAGTTAGCTTTGATAAAATCTAAGGATGAATTCAGTTGCGCTACTATAGTATCGTAATAAGTGAACTGTCGGCTTAAGGAAGTACGGCGTGATTCCATGCGGGTTTCTAACTCAGCCTTCTCTTCGGCGATCTCTTTCAAAGACGCCTGCAAACCCGACTCTTTCTCGGTTAGGAAGCCCGTCGCACTGAGCGCTGCTTGCAGGAATCGCTCGGTCTGCTCAGCTAAGCCTAGGTTAAAGTTGACAGTACCGCGCTTACCAATGGCATCGCCACTGATATTTAGCGCAAGACCATAGGCATCGTTACCCTCGGCACCGGTTAAACGTTGACCACTACCGACGGCGGCTACACCATTAATGGTGCCCACCACATCTTTGCCCTTAGTAACCTGGGTTTCACTACCATCGCTGGCGGCAATACCCAGTGCACTGGCCATATTGTCTTCGGCCGCCGTAATTCGAAAGGTATCTTCATTATCGAAAGCGATTCGCAAACCACCTTCGTTATTGCCACCTACATACGTCACAGTGGCATTGCTGCCATCTAGGCCTGTACTGGTGGTGTCGGCTAAGCCAAAGCCATTGGCTCCAGCGGTGCTTGCCACACCATCTACCCCGAACACATCGTTAGTAGTACTGCTAATGCTTAATGCCTCACCCGCTGCTGCGGTATTACCCTCAAAGTAGAGTTGGTTGGATGCATCTAGCTTGGCAACAATATCGCCCGCAGAAAAGTCAGCGTGGGCGGTAAGTTGATCGTTTAATAAGGTATTAATATCATCCGGCAAACTTAGCGGATCAGAAAGACTACTCAAATCCAAAGTGAAAGCATCGCCATTAAGCGAGAATTCGATTTCGGCCGAAGCGAAGCTGGTCGCTCCAGGAATTGTAGTGGTATCTACAGTGCCTGCATTGGTTGATGCTACACGACCATCATTTACGATTTCGATGGTACCAGCTTCCCCAATGGTAGAACCCTCTAGGACCAAATTACCGTTATCCAATGATGCAGTAACGACGCCAGCACCTCCTAAGGCTGTATCGATCGCCGCCTGGATCGATTCCAAATTTGTTGTCCCTGCATTTTGATCAACGACAACGTCTACCGCTGGATCACCATTTACCGATAGCTGAAAGCTGTATTCTTCACTGGTGAAATCAATTAGGGTCGATAAATCCACACTACCAGCCGCTGTCTTAGCGACCTCGCCCGTGCTGGTTTGAGCATTAATGGCATCTTGTACCGCTGTAGCCAAGGCTTGTCTGGTGGTATAGCTGCCTTGGGCAATTTCAATATCTTCGTAGTTTTTGCCGTTTAAGCTCAAGCTGAAGGTATCGTTATTGGCATCAACAGTAAGCGGGGCCGCCAATTGATCATTACTTGCTAAGCCTGAAACTTTGCTGGTCGAAGAAACATTGGCAGTAATGCCAATACTACTGAGCGCCGCATCGGCGGTTAGCACCTGAAAAGATTCTTGATTATTAAAGCTAATATTAAATTGGCCACCGTCTTGTTCGCCACTATAACTAACGGTTGCCGAAAGGCCTTGCTGCGATAGCGCACTATCGGCATTAATCGCGCTTTGAATTGCTGAGGCTAATGCCTCGCCATCACTATAACTGCCTTGGGCAATTGAAATTTCAGCGCTGCTAGTGCCACCAACACTTAAGGTGAAATTATCATTGCTATCATCAATGACAACCGCGTTTTGCAGCTCTGGCGTGGTGCGAAGTGCATCGGTTAAATCCAAAGTTCGCGGGCCCTGGCCTGGGCGATAAAGGCCGAGCTCCTGGGCCATATTGCTATCGATGCTGTTAAAGGAAACCGACGACTTACTGCCATAACTTGCCGAAGTAATATTAAAGCTGTTATTGCTGCTATCAAATTCTACCGACACAGATTTAGCATTCGCTTTTAGCTTTTCGTCGGCGTTAATTTGGGTTTGCAATAGATTGGCAATTTCCTCGCCTGATTCATAAGTGCCATGAATCAATTCAATCGCTTCGGAATTAACGCCGTCTACGTTTACCGTAAAGCTGTCATTTAGCGCATTAATAATTAATGGCTGCCCGACACTTGGTGCCTGGCTTAAGCTATGACCCTTGAACTCACCTTGAGTGGCCAGCTCGGTAACCACCACATCATAATCGCCAGATTTAGTTTGGTTATTACCGCGAATATATTCCACATTATCCGCACCTACACCGGTAGTACCAAATAATTTGGTTAAGGCTTCGGGGTCGTTTTGGGCATAGTCTGTGAATTCGGAAGAATCAAAACTAATTAAACCCGTCTTTTCATTGGTGGAAATACCAATTTCAGCCAGTGAGTTTACGGTGCCACCAGCGCCCGTAGGCAAGGCGCTGCTTAAAATACGTTTAAGTTGGTTTTCCAAGTTACGAATACTCGGATCACCGGTAAATACACTACCCTCTTGCTCTTCCAGGTTATAAGCCGTGAGGTCATTCGTTAGGGTTTTTAGCTCATTATAAGAAGTCACAAAATCCTGCATGCGCTTATTGATGGTTTCCATATCGGCTTCCACCGTTAAGGTTACCGGCTCGCCCACCGAGGTTTGACGCAGGTTTAAGGTTACCCCGTTGATCACCCCTGTTACCTGATTGGACTCACGGGTAATCTCCAAGCCATTTACTTTAAGCTCGGCATCTACAGCATTGGTTGCATGCAGCACATTATCGAAATTGGTTTCGTTAAACTCAAAATCATCTAAGCCATTATTGGCGTTTTGAGTTTCAATGGTAAAACCATTGCTTTTGCCAGTATCTTCCGATTCGAATAGCAAGCGAAAGCCATCACCGGTATCAACAATAGAAGCGCGAATACCAATATCCGCAGCGTTCACGGCATCACGCACACCGGCCAAGGTATGGTTACCTGAGTTAATCGTAATACTCTTACTGGGCTGGGAAGGATCCTCGGTAAAACTGCCAAAGGTGTCTACGGATTTATCAGCATTCAGTGTGGTTTCTACCTCACCAAACTTAAACACTAATTTACCCTGACCGACCACATCGTTCAGATTGTCGTAGGTTTTAGAGGCAATGGTTTGCGAGCGGGCTAATTGTGTGGTTTCAATATTATAAACGCCGGGGCTCGCCAAACTACTGGCGGTGGCGGTGAGCTTATTGCTATCGCTGCTGGAGGTAGTATTGGTTTCAAAAGAGGAGGCCAAAGTCAGCGAGCTAACCGTAGACTGCAGGTTAGATACCGCACTTTTGATATTGCCCAACTCAGAAATTTTGGTTTCGAGGTCGACCTTTTCTACATCAAGGCGCTTATCAGTAGGCGCACGCTCAGCTTCAATCAGCTGATCGATCAAATCATTGTTCAGTACGCCTGAACCCACGCCTACAGAGGAAATACTGGCCATGTCTAACTCCCCGAATACCGAGTGATATTCTGTTCTTTCTATATCAGCTGATTGAACGCAAGAAGCCCCTCTCAGTTTCACTAAGTGGGGCTTTTTACTTCAAGACCCTAATTAGGGCCAGGGGTTGTGGCGACTCTGGGGTTTGATAAACCCCTTACCTGTTTACCTTGTGGGCAAATTAGGCATGAGCACTGAACAACCGTATCGGCTCTTCTTCATTCAATTTTCGGGCCAAATCCAAGGCTACTTCATCGGGTAATTGCCGAATCACTTCAGATGTTGCACTGTCGATCACGGTAATTACGGCTCGCCCCGTGCTGTCGTCCATTGAGAACTGCAGTTCACGCTTGCTTGACTGTACATAGTCATTTAATCGCGAAACGGCTTCCTCTAGGTTTTCTTGCACAGCCTCACTATTGTTAGCGACCTCCTTAACGATTTCTGTAGTGCCCTTGTCCATCGGAGGCAAATCTTTGCCGCCATCGGTCGGTTTTTTCACCGGCGTAACGGCAGAAGTGCTCCTAGACATCGCTGGGCAGCCTGTTCCTCAGGCAATAAAAAACCCAATGCTAGGGCCTCTAGCACTGGGTTGCTTCAAAAAGTTACCCCCTTAGGAGGGCAACTAGTTACTTAAGTTAAACCTAAATTAATGCACCCTGCCAGATAGCCACCCCTTATAATGGAACTAAGCTCGAGCACTAAACAGCTTTATAGGTTCTTCCTGGTTAAGTTTCTTTGCCAAATCCAACACCACTTGATCAGGCAGCTGGCGAATAACCTCTGAGGTATACCGATCTACCACGGTGATAACGGTTTGTCCGGTTTCCTCATCCATGGAAAACTTCAAGTCGCGTTGCGTTGACTGAACATAGTCATTCAAACGTGATACGGCTTTTTCCAAGTCCTGCTGAACTATTTCAGGTTTTAAAGCTACTTCTTCAGAAACAGTTGCAGCAGGCACCTGAGTTTGAACACCAGCGTTGCTCGCAACAGCGCTGTTCCCAAAGTCATTGGATTTGATTCCAAGCTGGGCTGCTGTGTATGAGTTTCTCACTTCGTTCATCGTCTTATCCTCAGGCCACTGCGTTTGCAGAAAGGAGCATAAGCTCCCCCTGCATCGTTAGGTCACCTACTTATAGTTACTGCAGTAGCGACAACACCTGGTTTGGTAGCGCATTGGCCTGGGCCAAGATCGATGTACCCGCCTGTTGCAGTACTCGAGCTCGCGACAGCTCCGCAGTTTCCGCTGCAAAATCTGCATCGCGGATTCGCGAATTTGCCGAGGTTAGGTTTTCAGCGCTTACCTGAAGGTTCTTAACCGTTGTTTCAAAGCGGTTTTGAATCGCACCAAGGTCCGCACGCTGGGCGTTTACGGTATCCAGGGCATTATCGATGGCGGTTAAAGCTGCGTTAGCACCTTCTACAGTGGTCAGATCGATATCCTTCAAGAAGGTGCCATCTTCACCACCACCAAAGCTACCTGCAGTAAAACCAAGCTCATCAAGCGCAGTGCTGCCGTTAATACCCGCGCCCACTTCAATATCACCAGCTCCGGTTAGAGTGACTTTTGAGTAAGTCGTTTGAGCGACATCATCCGCTATGGACTTTTTGCTATCACCTAGTGATGCTGAATTGGCGGTAATGTCTGAAGAATCGATACCTGAACTACCACCTAAACCAAAATCACTAGCAGCCACACCACCATCATCGGCAGCGTTTGTATCGAAAGCTAAAACGATATTACGACCATCTGCTGCTGTAAGTGTTAAGCTCTCGCCATTATCCGTCGCTGTAACACCGGTTTGACCACTCACTTTATTAATTTGCTCTAAAGCGTGCGCACGGTTAGAGCCGGCATCTGTTTGCGTAGTTAGGCTTACTTCAACTCCGTTCACCCAAACGGCACCAGTATTACCGACAGTGCCAGCAGTAGTGCTAGAACCACCTACAAATTCCGTAGCATTTACTGACGCACTGACACCTGTTTCACCAGTAGACTTGTTAATAGCGGCTGCAATTGAAATGCCACTGCCAGTTTTGCTTGAGCTACCGGCATCGGCATAGGAAGCATTATCATCGCTCGCCTGAGAGGCCTTGATGGCAACATTATTAATAACTAAATCACCGGCATTCAAGTTACGATCAGGGACGTCAGTAGCTGCGGCACCCGTTGTAATACTTGTACCACCTGCTAAGGCCACATCGCTACCCGTAGTCGTTAGGGCGATTGTACGGCTATCACCGGTCGTGTTAGCCTCAATAGTAATCGCCCCGTTTTCTGTACCTGAATTACTATCACTAAGAGTAAAACCAGCTGCAGTAAGCTGACTATTGAGGTTGGTGACGATATCTGCATCAGTCCATGCGGCTTCACCAGAGGCCTTTGTCAAGGTTACATCATTGCCATCTAAGCTAATCGTCTGGGTGACTGCTGCTGCGTCAGCTCCGTTTGTATTATCGTCGATTGTTACATCATTAGCACCACCGGTAGCTGTAAACTGAGGCGCCGTAGAGCCTGTTGCTTGAGTAGTTATTCGGATAAGGCCGTCGTTAGAACCAACATTGATTTCCTGAATATTAAAATCAGTAGGAGCTATCCCGGGTGCGGTCGTAATCGCAGTATTTAGTGCAGTCTGAATATCAGTAAAAGTAGCAGTGCCATCAGCCGCCAGCTGACCAACTCCACCGCCACCGTCATCCTGCACGACTGAAATAGTTACCGCACCTATATCAAATTCCCTTGTCAGATCACCACCACCACCAGTGTTGTCGTTCAACAAATCAGAGAAATCTAACTCAATTACCGACGAAGTTGCAGTTGTGGCGGCATTAAAGGCCGAGAGATCCAGCGTTGCTGTAGTAGAGCTATTTAGAACCGAGTCTGCGCCATTTTCACTCGCATCAATAGTCACAGAGGTACCTGTTGTTCCAGCCGCAATGGTCTGGCCAATACCGGTACCAATTGAAGTAATTAAAAATGTATCATCATCAGTACCACCGGGATTACTTAAAGTGTAACCTGCTGCTGTAAACTGAGCTGCTAGTGCAGTAACCGCCTCATCATCATCAGCATAGGCTGCATCTGCAGCCGCCTTAGTGATAGTTACTTCTGTACCATTTAGCGTAAGTGTTTGTGATACATCTGTACCGGTACCTGCGAATGCACCCAAGTCGATGGTGGCCGTTGCATTTGTCGCCGCAACTGCTGGAGTACCTGCCGTACTTGTTTTCAAAGAAGACGATACCGCACTAACGCCAGGAGTATAGCTACCCTTCGACAAACCTGCGTTCGCTAAGTTACCGTTACCCGTACCGTTTCCGCCTTGAATACTGATTTCTTTAGTATCGCCTTCAGCAATAAGAGTGTAGCCACCTTCATAGGTATTGCCTGCTGCTAAACCAGTATTAGCGGAATTTAAACCACCAGTGCCATAATCCAACTCAATATTTCGGCCATCGGCTGTTTCCAAAGTTACACCGGTGGCAGCATCGCCAGTATCGATAGCACGAACGCCAGTTTGATCTGAAACGGCGTTAATAGCAGAGGCTACCGCAGCACGAGTAGTTGAGGCATCACCGGTAGTATCAACTTGAATGGTGACATTGTTTAAGGTCAAGCTTTGCCCAGTTACTGCAGCCGCAGTTTGAGTGGAGCCTGCCACGGTGTTTTCATCAACCACTGCACGAACACCTGATTCATCGGTGTGCTTATTGATGGCAGCAACTTTAGCAATGGCACTGGCCGCAGCATTTTCAGTAGAAGCATCATCATCAGCCGCTGAAGAAGAAGAAATTTCTACGCCATTGATAATCAAATCACCATTGCCTAGCGCAGAGTCAGTACCTACCGCCGATACGCCTGCCTGATCAGATACACCTAAGGTATCCACACCTAAGTCGGCCACTCTTACATCAATGGTTTCACCTGCGTTGGCGCCAACTTGAAACTTAGTATCAAAAGAACCATCAAGAAGTTTCTGACCGTTAAAGTTTGTCTCTGTAGCAGTGCGGGTAATCTCAGCAATCATCTGCTGAGCTTCCGCATTCAGCGCTTCACGGTCGGAAGCTGAGTTAGTACCGTTAGCCGCCTGCAGTGCCAATTCACGCACACGCTGCAGTGATTCAGTCATAGTGCCCAATGCGCCTTCTGCAGTTTGCGCTAAAGAAATACCATCACCTGAGTTGCGAATTGCAACCGCAAGGCCCTGGGTTTGAGAAGAAAAACGAGTGGAAATTGCTAAGCCCGCCGCATCGTCTTTCGCTGTATTAATGCGAAGACCTGAAGAAAGGCGCTGCATGGCATCGGCCTGCGCACCCTGCGACTTGCTTAAATTACGTTGCGCCATCAGTGACGCCATATTGGTATTAATGATCGAAGCCATAACAAACACCTTTTACTTTAAAAAGGCGTACACGCAAACGCGAGCACGCGACCCATTTACATCCGATTCAAATTCCTTGGCGGCCTAAATCGTTGAAAATTTAGACGGCCATTGAACCATTCATCGAATAAAACAGATCACGTTCTCTAAAGATTTTTATTTCAATTGGCTAAACGGGTCTTCGAATCGGTGTTTGTTATGGCTAACAAATTTGTTTAACTAACTGAAACTTATGACTTTTATCGAACTTCTTAATCGTTAAATGTCTTCTTTAAAAATCCTCTTTTTAAAAATTAAAACCGCATTTAAAAGCTTCACTTCGTTTGACAAGTCAGCAAAAATAATTTAGCTGATTTATCAATAGCTGCTTAAGAATAAATATTTTTAAGCAGCTTTTTAGAAATTTACGCTTGCGCACTGAAAAGTTTTAAAGGCTCTTCATGGTTTAACTTTTTTGCCAAATCTAAAACTACTTGATCTGGCAGCTGGCGAATGACTTCGGATGTATAACGATCGGTTACAGTAATAACTGTTTGCCCGGTCTCCTCATCCATGGAAAATTTCAAATCCCGCTGAGTGGACTGCACATAATCATTCAAACGAGAAACGGCCTTTTCCAAGTCCTGCTGCACGGATTCTGAGCTTGCTACGGCTGGCTCAGAAGATGGTGCAGTAGACACCTGAGTGTGAACACCAGCATTGCTCGCTACAGACGATTGAATCGGATCGCTAGGCTTTACGCTTAGCGGGGTCGCTGTATAGGAGGTTTGCAAATCGTTCATAATGTTTTCCTCAGGCCGCTGCTTGGTTAAGGGGGCTTGTGGCCCCCTCTTCCTCTAGGTTATCTACCCCAGGATTACTGAAGTAGAGACAACACCTGGTTTGGCAGGGCGTTGGCCTGGGCCAAGATAGAAGTACCGGCCTGCTGTAGAACTCGAGCACGTGATAACTCAGCGGTTTCAGATGCGAAGTCGGCATCACGAATACGAGAGTTAGACGCGGTTAGGTTCTCTGCGTTAACTTGCAGGTTCTTCACCGTGGTTTCGAAACGGTTTTGGATCGCACCCAAATCAGCACGCTGAGCGTTTACGGTATCCAAAGCGTTATCGATAGCGGTTAGTGCATCGTTGGCGCCTTCAACAGTCGATAGATCGATATCTTTCAAGAAAGTACCGTCTTCACCGCCACCGAAGTTACCGGCTGTGAATCCAAGCTCAGCTAGCTTAGTGCTACCGTTAATGCCGGCGCCTACTTCGATGTCACCTGCGCCACTTAAGGTCACTGTTGAATATGTAGTGTGTGCTACAGCATCTGCGTTAGCTTGAGCACCACCCGCTGCCGTGATATCTGCAGATGCAATACCACTAGAACCATTTAAGCCGAAGTTGGCCGCAGTAACACCGCCGCTGGCATCAGCAGCATTGGTGTCGAAAGCCAAAACGATGTTACGACCATCAGCGGCTGTTAGAGTTAAGCTCTCACCATTATCGGTAGCGGTTACACCTGTTTGGCCACTAACCTTGTTAATTTGCTCAAGAGCGTGAGCACGGCTAGAGCCAGCATCAGCCTGTACGGTCAAATCAACTTCTACACCGTTCACCCAAACTGCACCGGTATTGCCCGTAGCACCAGCACCAGAAGAAGCCGGAGCCGCAGTCGTCGAACCACCAACAAACTCAGTCGCATTTACCTCAGCAGTTACACCAGTTTCACCAGTGGACTTATTGATCGCCGCTGCTATTGCTATACCAGAAGCCTCTTTAGAAGAACTAGTGTTAGCAGGAGCATACGAAGCGGTGTCATCACCAGCTTGAGCGGCCTTAATGGCTACGTTATTAATAACCAAATCACCAGCATCTAGCTTACGATCAGGAATGCTACCTGCGTCGGCACCAGCCGTCGCTGAACCAACTAGGGTTGCTGTACCCGCCGCCAAAGTTGGACCTGCACCAGCAGTATTCGCCGTAATAGTAAGCTGCCCATTATCTGTAGCACCATCACCATCTGACGCGGTAAAGTTACCACCACCAGTTGCTGCACCTAATGCGGTGTTAATAGCACCAAGAATGTCAGAATCGTCCCACACACCGGTACCATCAGCTTTACTCACGGTAACAGTTTGATCGCCGTTAGTACCATCATTGATGGTAAAAGTCGCCGTTACGGCTGAACCCGTACCGTTCGCGGCTTCCAATGCACTGAAGTCGAAGGTTGATGTCGCCGCTACTGCAGCTGAAGCGGTCACCCCAGTCTTCGCAGAAGAACTCACCGCGCTTACACCAGGGGTATAACTACCTTTTGATAAGCCAGCGTTAGCGATATCGCCATTACCGGTGCCGTTACCACCTTGAACATCGATTTCCTTAGTATCGCCTTCGGCAACCAAGGTGAAGCCACCTTCATAGGTATCTGTGCCCGCCAAACCTGTATTGGCTTCGTTTAAGTTACCACCACCTAGGTTCAATTGAATATTACGACCATCTGCTGCTTCCAAAGTAACACCAGTTGCAGCATCACCTGTATCAACCGCTGTAACACCAGTTTGATCAGCAACCGCATTGATCGCAGAAGCTACTGCAGCACGAGTAGTTGCAGCATCGCCAGTGGTATCAATATCAATATCTACACCATTCAAGGTGATGGTGCCGCTTTGCGCGTCGGCAGTTTGAACAGAACCCGCCACGGTATTTTCGTCAACTACCGCTCGAACACCGGTTTCATCCGTGTGTTTGTTAATGGCTGCCGCTTTTGCAATTGCAGAGGCCGCCGCATTGTCAGTAGAAGCGTCATCATCTGCAGCAGATGAAGAAGAAATGGTTTTACCATTAATTACCAAATCACCGTTACCTAGTGCTGAGTCTGTACCAACGGCAGAAACACCTGCCTGATCAGATACGCCCAACTTATCAACGCTTAGATCAGAAACGGTTACATCAATGGTTTCACCGGCATTCGCACCTACCTGGAAAGCGGTGCTGAAAGAACCGTCTAACAGCTTCTGGCCGTTAAAGTTGGTTTCTTTTGCAGTGCGGGTAATTTCCGCAATCATCTGCTGTGCTTCTGCATTCAATGCTTCACGGTCGGAAGCCGAGTTGGTGCCGTTCGCAGCCTGTAGTGCCAATTCACGTACACGCTGTAGAGATTCTGTCATGGTACCTAGCGCACCTTCAGCTGTTTGCGCTAGAGAGATACCATCGCCCGAGTTACGGATTGCAACCGCCAAACCCTGGGTCTGTGAAGAGAAGCGAGTCGAGATTGCCAAACCTGCGGCGTCATCTTTAGCGCTGTTAATTCGTAGACCTGAAGACAGGCGCTGCATGGCATCCGCTTGAGCGCCCTGGGCGTTACTCAAGTTACGTTGCGCTGTCAGCGACGCCATATTTGTATTAATAACCGAAGCCATATCATTACTCCTTAGAGATTACCTGCGCTCCTGCCTAAGCAAGCTCGCGACCTTTTTGATCAAAGTGCTCAATCGTGCGTTCTGACGAAGATGATTGCTCAATCTTTGATGCATCCATAATTGGACAATCATCGGTTGCACAATCCATACCAGATTAGGTAACTGCACTCTGATCCATATTTGCCAAAGCAAAATGTTTCAATGGTCTTAACGGCACCCTAGGGAAATGCTTTAGTTTGAATTTGACCGTTTGTCGTGTTTTTAAACAAAACACCCACAAAGCGAGTGGAAGAAGTGATGAAGATAAGAGGGTATTTCATAGCCGACCTCTTAATAAGCCTTTAAAAGTAGTTGTTTTAGCAGCATTGCCTTATCTAATTAAGCTAAAGCAATAATTGCCTAAACTATTTTTACGGACCTTATATATAGACAAGAATTTTTAGATTGTCAGTTTTTCTAAAATTATTTTTAAGCATCGGCCCTGCTCTAGCGATTAATCTAGAGCCAGTTTTTAGCCTGGTGAAGCTGATATTTAATTAGCTAAATAAAGAAGAAAGAAACCAGAAAACTTAAGAAAGACAAAAAAGAGGAACAACAAGAGAACAAAGTGCCAACAAAAACTGGCCGATGAACGGCAAGGCACTACCGCCTAGAAAGAGCATTTAAGCGAAAACTTGCCGCTCGACCAGCGGTAAAACTTTTTCTCGCTTTTTGTTAAAGCCACCCCGCCTACGGCCGTAAACCTAAATATAAGACACAGGTGCGATGTCACATCGTTAAAAACAAAATGGGGTAATTTATGTTTTACGGTTCAGGTTCTGCAGCAGCGCAATATCAGCGAAACAACAGCTATAGCGCATTAGATGCATCGCCACATAAATTGATCAGCTTATTAATGGGCGGCGCGCTTGATCGCCTAGCTAAGGCCAAGGGTCACGCAGAACGTGGTGAACATGAGCAGCGTAGCCGCTTTATTGGTAAAGCGACCGAAATGATTGATTGCTTACGTGAATCTTTGGATCACAAACATAGCCCCGAAATGACCCGCGATTTAGAGCAGCTGTACGACTATATGACTTTCCGTTTGTTCAGCGCGAATGCAGAAAACAGCCCTGCGATGATCGACGAAGTGTATAGTTTGTTGCATGGCATCTATACCGCCTGGCAAGAAATTGATAGCTAAGTTTGGCCTGCAATTTGCTATATCGCTAATTGCCTGACTAACACCTGCGCTGCAGGTGGAAAAGGACAGCACCGTGAAACAGAATTTAGGGCAAAACGCCCCAGCACACAAAGATAGGACTTTTATGAGCGCTATTCGCAATTTGCGCCTGGCCATTATCGATGCCGCGCAAGAAGAAAGCTGGAATCAATTACTGGATATCGATCAGCAATTGAGAACCATCCTGGATGGCGGACAGATAGCAGGCCAAGGCGCTGCTACTGAACAAGATATCCTAGAGCTTGGTCGCATCCTGGAATGCTACCAATCAGTTATAGAAGATCTAAAGCAGAGGCAAGAAGATTTAAGCAAACAAGCCGATGCATTGAACAAAGCCAAGCGTGGCGCTATTAGCTATCTGAGCGTTGCAAAATAAGCGCCGCTAAAATCCATACAGGATAAATCGTAAAGATTTTAAGCAGACTACTCCCCCAATTGCCAATGGCAATTTTTTGCCGCAGCCTAGCCTGCGGCTTTCTTTTGCCATTTCCCCCAACCTCCCCGCACCGACAGAAACCAACGTAAATCATTGTTTTTATTGAACTTATAATCAAAGACCGAAAATATCGAACAAAAACAAAGCAATTGGCAAATATTTTGCTTATTCCCTAATAATGAATTGTGCCCTGGCATTACTGTTAAAAATTTGGCAGCAAGCTAGGTACATTTAAAGAACAATGGGAAGCTAGATTGTGACACAAGCAGCGATAAAGCAGACATCTCCTAGGGACTTTAGCGAGCAGCACCAACAGCTCGACTTAAGCGCTGGGCAGTGGAAAATCCTAAATAAGTTGCTGAAGAAATCTTCAGACTGCTACGGCAAAAGCCTAGCGCCAGGAATTTCACAGCAGGAAGTCGCCGAGTTACGTCAACGATGCCGTGAGTACTGCAAAAATATTCTGCATATCTACCCACAATGTGCTGATGCACTCGCCCTACTGTCACGTATCGCTCTAGATTGTAATGAATTGGGTAAAGCCAAAAAGCTTATTCGCCAAGCCTTGCAACACGCTCCCGAGGCCAGCGTTTGCTGGTTTAGCTTGGGCCACATCTATTTAGCCGAAGACGAGCACCAAAAAGCCCGCGAGTGTTTTCAGCGGACTGTAAAACTAGAGCCCAGCCACTTTCGCGCGAAGGCAGCCTATGCCTATAGCTGCTTTCACCAGGGCGAAATTGTCAGTGCTTTTAATATTTATAAAAAGCTGATTCATCAGAACCCTGATGACGCCCACGTTAAAAGTAATCTTTTCGCCTGCTTAAAGCAGTTAACCGCCGATGCGGATACTGAAGATCTGGACGAGCAGCTGCGCTTCTATCTAAATTTAGAGGATGTCGACCACAGTGACCTTTCTCGCTTAATCGCGTCCCTACTGATTCATCGCTATCAACTAAACGATGCCGACAGCCAAGTGGATATCGCCGGCCTTTGTATCGACGAGCTTTATTTAAAAGCACTAAGAGTCGTTATTTTTAGCAGCGATTTAATCGAAGACCTAAACAGCTCGGTTAGGCAGCACCTGCTATTTGCAAGACGCTGCAGCCTAGATGAGTTAAACCTAAAAATCTGCCTCGCGATTCAAGCCTATAACAATGAACATGTCATGGCTTACGATGACAGCGAGCGAATGATTCTTGAAAGTCGTATTCAGCAGTCTGAGCTCATACTGCAAAGTAGCGAAATCGGACAAACTGAGCAGCTTGCCCTATTGGATAACTGGGTAAGCTTAATGATGTACGAGCCCAGCGCGAATTTCCCAAGCCTTTATACCGGCGCTTTGTTAAACAACCTTATCGATACTGCCAGCAGTATCAATACCGGCGGTGAGCTATTGGCTAATTTGGGGCAGTTATTGAAGCTGTGTTTTAGCGATGTTGAGAAAAAAGTTGATATTGAAAGCCTCGGCACGATTAGCGACAGCGTATCTTGCAAGGTTAAAGCTCAATACGAGGAGAATCCTTATCCTCGCTGGCTGGCTCTACCCTATCAGACACCGACTGAATATCAGCATGCGCTTGATGTCTCCCTGCCCGATCATGGCTTTATGCCCAATCAACAGGACAAGACCCTAAAAGTACTGGTAGCTGGCTGCGGCACAGGCAAGCATGCCTTGCAATGCGCACGTTACTTCCGCAACACCCAAGTTACCGCTATTGATATCAGCCACGCCAGCTTAGCCTATGCCAAGAAAAAAGCTGAGCAATACCAGTTAAATAATATCGTCTTTTTGCAAGCCGACATCCTTGAGCTTGCCAACCTTGAGACGCGCTTCGACATTATCGAGTGTAGTGGCGTTTTACATCATATGAACGCCCCGCTTGAGGGTGCTCAAATGTTGAAGCGCCTGCTAAAGCCTGGTGGTCTAATGAAAATTGGGCTTTACAGTGAGCGTGCTCGTAAGGAAGTTATCCGCTGTCGCAAGATGATTGCCGAACAAGGTTTAGAAAGCCGACCAAAAGATATGCGCGAGCTACGTCGCCAAATCTTAGAGCGCCCCGATCAGTGGCCAGCCGTCTTGGCTTCACCAGATTTTTACAGCCTTAGTGGTTGTCGCGATCTCTTGTTTCATGAGCAAGAACACCGCTTTACGCCCTTAGAATTAGAGGCTTTTTGCGAAGACCTTGATATGGATTTCCTAGGCTTTGTTCGAGTACCTGCCAAACATCACCAGGCATACAAGAACACCTACCCCTGCGATGAGCTAATGCGCAATCTAAGTTATTGGGATGCCTATGAAAAAAGAAACCCACAAACCTTCGGGGCCATGTACCAATTTTATGTTCGTAACTAGATAGTTAAGAACCTAATACAGAGCAATCTGCAGTCTGTACCTTTACGTTTCCGCAGTAGGAATAAATATTCTTGGAAATTTTAGCCGCTAGCTTGAGCGGCTTTTTTATGTCTGAAGGTTTAACAGAGCCTGAGCTATTGAGCCCAGGCAAGAGAGCTATACAATTAGCGAAGGCTATTGAACAAAGAAAGACCCGCTATTTTTACATAGCTTTGCTGCGCTGCCTGAAGCACAAAGGATTCAAAAGATAATTGGCTACTGGCCTCAGCAAAGTCCAGATCTCGAATATTGGATAATAGCTCTGTACTGACTATTTTAAGATCCTCATGGAGCTTGCGGGTACTGTCCATGGTATTAAGGCGCGCACCAATTTCGGCGCGAGTTTCAAGTACGCTATCCTCCGCAGCCTTCAAATTGGTGATAGAGTCTTCGATCAACTGGGTATAGGCCTTCTTGTCTTCTTCACTATCCCCCAGGGTTTCCAAGCCATAAATCAATCGGCTAACACTGGTTAATAAGCCTTGGTTTTCAGAAGATTCAATTAAGAAGGTATCGCCGGTATTCGGGTTTCCCTCAATCTGTACCTGCACACCATTGATTTCGATAGGTTTACCTGAAATATAAGGTAGGTTTTCTTGTAAGACGCGACCGTCAGACTTAGAGATAATATTAAAATTAGCTTGTGCCGGCAGGCCTACCAAAGTGCGCTCATCTGGGTTTTGAAACTCAATAATAATATCTTCTGGATAGAACTCATCGTAAGCTTCTTGATCAACCACCAAGCCTACTGATACTGTCGCCGGAGGCACTGCGGTATTGCTATCACTAGCGAGAGTGGTAAAGGTATTCTGTGCACTTTTGATATCCACAAAAATATCTTTACCGGAATCACTGGCAGGAATACTCACAGTATTGGATATTTTAATAAAACGCTGGCCTTCATCGCCTTCAAATACGAAGTTGCGATTACCCGTATCAACAAAGGGCTCTGTCTGGCCTTTATAGCCTGCAAATAGATACTCACCCGAAGTATCTTTGGTGTTCATCAAGTTCTGTAATTCGTCCAGACGCTGGCGAAGCTCTGCCGCAATCGCTTCTTTATCCGAGGGAATCAAGGCACCATTACCCGCTTGGGTGGTTAGCTCTCGAATACGAATCAAGGTATCGTTAACTGTTTTCAGGGTAGATTCTTCTAGCTTGGCTCTATTTTCCAGTAGGTTAATGTCTTTTACATATTGATCTCTAGAAGCCAGCTCTTGTTCTAGATCGAGAATTTTAGCGGCGTTAACTGGGTCATCCGAAGGCTGCAGGATTCGAGTACCTGCCGAAATTTGACTCTGGGTCTTACCTACCTGCCCGGTCAAATCAACAATTCGATTCACGCTGGTAGTAAAAGTTTGTATTGATGAAATTCTCATGAGTTAAATCCCGGAATACTAGAATATTCCCAGTAGGGTATCGAAAATTTGTCTAGAGACGCTTATTACCTGAGAGGACGCGTTATAAATCTGTTCAAACTTGATTAGGTTTGCCGCCTCTTCATCCAGGTTTACCGCAGAAATACTATTGCGCTGCGCTACCGACTGCTCATACACAACCTTGGCCGCATCACGATTACTTTTAGCCTCAAAGGTTTCCGTCGCGACTTTCTCTACGATCTGTGAATAGGCTTTTTGAAAGCTAGCTTGACCGCCAACTGTCTGCTCGCTCATTAGATTGATTAACGCTTGGGCATTACGGTTATCTGAATGGCCATCGGTATTAAAATCGACGGTAAATTCGTCGCCCTTGTCCGGGTTGCCACTGATACTCAAGCCATAACCCATAAAGGCGGATTGCGCCGTACTATTCTGACTAAAGAAGTTACCTTGCGATGCGGCATCACTGCTTAAGCTATAACCATCTTCCATGGTTACTGATACTTCACCAGCAAAGGTCAAAGCTTGTACATTGCCACCACCGATACCATTCACTTCGATAATATCATCCGGGCGAAGTGTGCCCTGCCCAACCGCGGCTGCCATACCTAGGGGGTCAGCCCCCAAAGGCCCTGTAACACGCAACTGAGTGGACATATCATTATCGACAGTATCAAAACGAATGGTGCCATCGGCGTTTTGAGCAACAACAACTTTACCAGCTTCACCAAAGGCTTTATCTACCTGAGTCTGCACATGCTGCAGCAGTAGCTCGGTATCACTGAAACTGCCTTCTAGCTCTACGGTTCTAGGGTTGCTTGCGCCACCTGGACCATCAAATAGATCTAAATTAAAACTGTTTGGACCACCGGCGTTAAAGTTAATTGGGTTATTTACATCCACCGTACCTAATGCCGATGCAGGCTTATTACCCTTGAATTCAACGCTATCACCACCGCCGCCCTCGACTTGGAATTTAAGATCGACACCTTGATTGGAGTAAATTTTCACACTATTGCCATCACTGACAGCGCGTATACCTTGGGCTTGTAAATTGCCATCCGCATTGATAGCATCCGCCAAGTAATCATTGGTCATTGGAGACGGCAAGTCACCCAATAAATTAGGCTGCGATAAGGTAAGCTGCTTGCCGTTCAAGTAGAGCTCAAAATCTGTTCCGGTTCCGTTGTCTTTAACATTAAGCTCGGCATAGCTAGATGCGGTCGCACTCACTCCGTTGGCTTCACTCAATAAAGCCGCCGCCGCTTGTGCTGATTGCCCTTGGGGAATCACTAACTTTTGAGTTTCTATCTTGCCATTATCCAAGGGTCTAGAAATTGTAATCACTTCTTCGACAATGGCATTGCTTGCTTCGGTACCAATGGGCCCAGTTTGAATTTCCGTTGATAAGGGAGTACGGCCCGCATTAAAGCCGTCACTGATCATAAAAGTTTGACCCGTATTTCCTGGCAATATCTCGTTACTGATACCTGGGGTAAAAGGCAAGTTCTCTAATGGCGGAACCAAACTAACAGGGTTTGATGGATCAGTGTTGTCCAAGACATCATAAGAGGTCTCTGAGGTAAAACGAATTATCAGTGGCGGCGCCAACTCGCCGGCTTTTTGAAAGCTGGGTAAAAGCTCACCTGTTTTCGGATCCACCGCTGATACCACATTACCTTTTGAGATACTGCCGTTGCCGGTATTTCCTGAAGATGTACCGGTTACAATAGGCTGCGCAAAGGCTAAGCCATCGGCTTGGATGCCCGTAAGGCTGATATTGGCTGCGCCATTATGAGTGGGCTTAATTAAGAACTGATCACCAGCACTAAAGTTGCCGCTCTCTAATTTAATATTAAAGCCGTCCATCTCAATGGTCTGGGGAAATACACCATCGAGGCCACCCGTCTTTACCACATTGCCGTTGCTATCCAATACTTCAAAAACGCTGGGCGCGCCGCCCGATAAGCGCATCTGAAAATTATCGGCTGAGAGCTTACTGGTATCCGTAATCTCGACACTTATTACGCGATCATTAGGGGATTGATTGCCACTGTGGTAAGCCACACGCTCTAGTGTTGATTCACGGTCGTTAATATCGCGAAACAGCTCAGAGCCATAATGTCCTTCTAAATCTAGACCACCGGCTTGAATACGATTCATGGTATCAGCAATGGTTATCGCCATTTGCCCAAGCTCATTAATCGCTGGGTCTAGGAAGTTTTGACGATACTCAAGCAAGCC